>JAKLKB010000041.1 GCA_023150835.1 Myxococcota bacterium
AATCACACGGTGTTTCGTAGGGGCAGGCCCCCGTGCCTGCCCGATCTCTGTTGCGTCGGTGACCTCTTCATCGCCATCTTTTTTGAACGAACCCGTTCTTCGGGCGCGAAAGTTGAAGAAACTTAGTGATACTTACTTAGACTTGTAAAGGTTGGCTTAGATCGGACATCTTAGCGTTTTGTACCCCTGTAAGGTTCACGGGGGAGGGTTGGGGTGGGGGGCTAACACTCCTACACATCGTCTGTAAAGCCTATGTAGCGGGGGGATCCGACATGGGCAGATTTCGTATCACCCGATAGGCATCGGGTGAAGAAAAGAGACTGAGATGCCATATCGATACGAACAAGGCCAATGTTCGGGCGCGGGCGGTTCGCGAACCGCCCGTCTATCGGGACATGGAGCATCGACTGAACATCATCACACAACAACAGCATTTCGTAGGATGGGTTGTCCGAGCAAGGAACATCCGCTTCTTTTTGCGTTTTGTTTGCCTTTTTACACGCAAACGTGTTGTCTTTCCGGCAGCACATACGATGTGTAGGAGTGTTAGGGGTGGGGGGGCAACCATAGCTTCACCTAACGCCTGTGGGGTGAAACCCCATACGCGCCGCTCAGATATCGTCAAAGCACAACCAAGCCAACCATTTTCCAAAGAAGTTGCCTATCTGCCGCAAGATGCGTACAATCGCCCAAGATGATCGCCTCCACGCCACACGGCACGAACCCTTAGTGCGGATCAAGCATGCCAGCAGAAGACCTGATCGAATGGGAACACCATCTTGCCCCCATCTATCGGCACAATCCCTATAGCCACCCGACGTACGAACGCGAGCGCCGCAAGATCGAGCGCCAACTTCAAGCGATCCAAGGAGAGGTCGTTTCAGCGACCGTCGACGATCGGCTGCGGATGATGCGGCGGTGGCTCGAACGCTATGCGACGCAAGGACGGCTGTATCCGACACTTTGGCAGCGCTTTTATCTTTGCTTGTTGCGTTTCGTCCTTGATGCGGATGCCCGCACTCCCCAATACATCCCCTCCGACACAGGGACACTTTGGCACCAACTCGATCACCTCGGACAGATCTTTGATGTCCACGAATGCCGAAAACTGCTGTCGATCGCCGAACGTGCGCGCTTAACCAAAACGGCGCTCAATCGCATCCGTGGTGCAAGCAACGAACTCACCCAACTCAAGCGCCAAGCATGGGGCGCTTGCTTTGGTGAAGATCTGATCCGCCTGTTGGTGTACGAACGCCTGCTCCAAGAACTCAACGTCCTGATCCTCGGCCCGACCGGCGCAGGAAAAGAATTGATCGCCCAAGTCCTGCTCGCTGCGGTGGGCGGCGAATGGGACGAGCGCAAACGCGGACAGTTGTGTTGGCACTCACACCGCACAGAAGCCCTCAACCTTGCGGAGTTTCCACGCGACCTGATGGCGGCACAGATCGTCGGCTACAAGCGCGGCGCGTTTACAGGAGCCAACCAAGACTTTCGCGGTGTCATGGCTCGTTGCCACCAAGGGGCTGTTTTTCTCGACGAGATCGGCGAACTCCCCGAAGAAGGCCAAGTCGTTTTATTGCGCGCTCTTGAAACCCGAAGAATCCGCCCTCTCGGAGCCGAATCCACCGAATACGCCGATGCCCGCGTGATCACCGCAACGCACAACGAACTCGACGATATCCAACGCGCTCCACACTTTCGACGTGATCTGTATTTTCGGCTTGCTGGTTCGATCATCCGCGTTCCACCCCTACGCCAACGACGCGAAGATATCTTGCCGATCGCGCTTGGTTTCCTCGATGAATGGGGACTTCGTACCCAAGCCAGCATCTACCTCGAAGACCCACGCCACTTGATCACCCAATGGCTCGAAAGCGACGAGATCCGAAAACATCCTTGGCCCGGCAATGTCCGCGAACTCAAACGCGCCATCGCACAGCTTTTGCTTGGACGCAGCGATACCCCCCTCCACGCCCCGCCAAGTACCTCTCCATCCCCACTCTTCTCTAGCACAAGCTCCCCCACTTCCGCCTCCTCCACAGCCCCTCCCTACCCCAAAGAGATCTTGCTCGCCGAATGGACAATGGACCAAGTCAAAGAATGGTATCTCCAACACGCCCTCCAACACTACCAAGGCAACCAAAACGAAACCGCACGACGCCTCAAAATCCATCGCACCACCATCTACCACACCCTCCGAAGATCCGTGCGTCCGACCCCTTCTAACCGCAAACCCAGCGCATCCTAAATGTGCGGTGACTTCGTGAGGAGACGCGAAACTTGAGCCAACCAACACCGCCCGAAGACTTCCTCCACGACTTCCCTCAATTTGTGGGAAAGCTGCTTGAGGCCACCACCGCCACCCACCCACCGTCTCCCCAAAAAGAGATGCCCCCTCCCCTTGCCAACCTCTGGCTCGCCGCAAGCGCAAGCCTCGGTCTCACCGTACTCACCCGCGTCGTCAACGACTCTCCCCAACTCCACGCCATCCTCGAACAATACACCGATCACCCCATCCATCCGACCCGCCACGAACATCACGCCTCCAAACTCTCCCTCGGAAGCACCCTGCACAACCTTTCCTCTGGACTTGCCATCGACGCAGACAGCCTCGCTCAACAACAGCAATACCTCTTCCTTCTCGAACGCCTCGAAGAAGACTTCCGCCTGCTCCAACAAGAACGCCACACCCTCGCCCTCACCCCCGAAGAGATCGCCACCGAGATCGAAGAACTTTTCACCACCACCCTCTATTCCCTCACCCGCCTGCAACGCCCCTAGAGTATCCGCGTATTCCTTCGCTTCGGCGGGCGCTACGGCACCAACAAAGCCGACCCAACGGGCGGATAAGCAGGATACGAACCGTCGCGTGCCACAAGCTGCGGATTGGTCTTTAAGATCGCCTGAACGGACACCCCGCGCATATAAGCGATCATCTCTAACGTCTCGCCTTGTCGAACGATGTGCATGCGTCCGCCCGCAGCGGTGGGTTCGCCGTCTTCAGTTTCCCATGCTGGGGGAGGCATGGCCTCGCGTCCTGCGTGACGCATCACAGGCAGGGGCGCATCGTGAAAAGGTGAGTTGGAGTGTTGTCGAACATACTGGTAAGACTCGCTGGGAGCGGCTTGTGCGGCCCATCCTGCCCGTCCCACCGCACCGTGAACCGTTTGGTCTGGATCGAGGTCCACGTTGTCAAGCTCGGCTTGGCCGATGTTGTTGAGCGCGTTGCGCTGGTGATGAAACCAATTGGCTTGTCCAGCCTGCTTTCCAACAACCCCCGCCATCGTTGAATCCGCATCAAGCTGCACGCCCTCTAGCTCGGCTTGACCGAGACTATTGAACTGGTTGCGTTGCTGATGATGCCAACTGCCCTTGGCTCCGGCACTTCCGACCACCACATCCACCGTCGACTCGCCTTCCAACTGGATTCCGCTCTCTGCCCGTTCAAGGGTGTTGAACTGATTGCGTTGTTGATGATGCCAACTGCCCTTGGCTCCGGCACTTCCGACCACCACATCCACCGTCGACTCGATCTCCAACTGCACTCCGTCTAGCTCGACCTGACCGAGGCTATTAAACTGATTGCGTTGTTGGTGATGCCAACTGCCCTTGGCTCCGGCACTTCCAAGCACCACGTCCACCGTCGACTCGATCTCCAACTGCACGCCCTCCAGCTCGACTTGGCCGAGGCTATTGAACTGATTGCGCTGTTGATGATGCCAACTGCCCTTGGCTCCTGCGCGTCCGACCACGGCATCTCGGGTGGATTCGGAGTCGAATTGGAGATCTTGGGCAAGCTCCGAACGGCCCAAGCTGTTGAGCGCGTTGGGTTGGTGATGTTGCCAACCTCCTTTGCCGACCATCGCAGCCATCGTGCTTTCGGGATCGAATAATTCTTGTGGTGAGATGTTGCCTTCACCGTCCCGATTCAAGGGGGTGACACGCGGCTTGGGTTGATTCGGCGCACGAAGCCTCGGCTTTTTCGGCCCTTCAAAAACATCCCCTGCTACGCCTTCGACAACGGGCGCAGCAGGGGCCTCTTCGGGCTTTTTTTTCAAACGAAGTCCCACAGCGGTTTTTTGCCACCATTTCGCGAAACGAGAACCTACACGCGAAAAAAAGCTTGGAGGGTCTGCGCTTGGGTGAGCCTGTTGTTTTTGTGCTTCTTCGGCCAATCGCTGTTTCTCGGCATGGAGTGCGGCTTCGTTTAGCACAGCCACCGAGGAACTCGGTGCAGCGGAAGGCACAACAGGCCGTCCGCCCACAGATGCCGCAGCGGCCTGTTGTAGCTTGGCTTGGTTTTCTGGGTTGTTGAGCGCGACAGAAGGCGGTGAGTTCGAGGGTTTTGCGTCGTTCGGCTTTTCCTCGACCACACCATGCAAGACCGCCTTGGCATGACGGATGTACGACATCGACATCTTGTCTTGCATCTCTTCAAGCGGAACTTGGGCGCGCTCTTTCTTTTTTGCGGGGGATTTGGGATCTTGTTCTTTTGCCATCTTCGCGATGCCTACAACCTACTCACCGAACTTACAGATCGATCTTCACATCTTCGGAAAAGGGCTTGGATGGGCGCACGACAGGAGGGGCCTTGCGCGTTGGAGTGACACGCCGAACGGGAGGGGCTTTTCGCTTCCACGCTTTCTTTCGGCGGATGGACGGGGCCTGTGGGCGCGTCCGCAAAACAGGTACACGAAGCGATGGAGCCACGTTTCCACGCACGATCACGGAAAGTTTTTCAAGCGCGAATGTGCGCTCGACGTTGGTGCTGTTCATCGGAAAAAGCACTTCGATCCTTTTGGTGTGGTAGCCTTTGCGTTTGAGCGTCAACAAAAGCTGCTCCCCGGGTTTTCTTTGTAGCGGACAAGGCGTCAAACACAGGTAGTTTCGACGCTCCCACACTTCGACTGCGACGGGATCGGATTTGATCAAGACACGCGCATCGTTGCTGTTCTCGCTGGAGCCTGTGGTGACGGGGGGAGGCAACAACAGCTTGGGATCTTCTTTCCAAAGGCCCGACATCACAACGCCCGCCAAGATCACCATCCCCACGCCCAACGCCACCACAAGTCCCCACAAGAACGGCGAGCGATGCGTTGGAGGTGTGGCGTTTTGTTTGTGCCCGGGCAGCGCCAACGTCCCGACAGGAGAGGCTTTGAGGGCTGCTGTCACAGGAAGAGACGAGCGCCCGCTTGCGCTTTGTGCGTAGCTATCGTGAAGCGATTGGCCGCTTGGAAGTCCCGAAGGTAGGCTATCCCGCAAGTTTTCTGCCACGGTCATATCGGGGGTGGGCTGTTGATAGCCATAACGTTCCAACTGGGTGCGAAAAGCCACCTCAAAATCTGCCCAAAAAGCCGAGATATGGGCGTAACGATCTGCAGGGGTTTTTTCGAGCACTTTTTGGAAGACAGCTTCCATCTGCGGAACCCACGATTGATGCGGGCAGGATTGGGCGAGAGGAGGGGGCGGATCGAGCAGGTGTTGGCGCAATAGCGCGGCGAAAGAGTCGCCTCGAAAAGGTGGTCGGCCCGTCAAAAGCTCGTAGGCAAGGACGCCCAACGAGTAGATATCAGCGCGTGCATCGACGTGGCGCGTGTTGCCTTCGGCTTGTTCGGGGGACATATAGGTCGGCGACCCCATACAGGCACCTGATTGCGTAAGAGAGCCATCTTCGGCCATCGCAGCGATCCCAAAGTCCAGCAGCTTGACGATATCGCCTTGAGGGCCCGGCATCAAAAAGACGTTGCCCGGCTTGAGGTCACGGTGGATGATGCCCTTGCTGTGGATATAATCGAGCGACGAACACAACTGATACATCGCCGACATCACCCACTCCCCTGTGATCGGCTCATGCTTCTTGATCACACGTTGCAGCGTGCGCCCCTCCAGATATTCCATCACAAGATAATAAAAATTGTAGCCTTCCAAGAAGCCGAACTCTTGGACACGAACGACGTTGGGGTGGTTCAACTGGCCCATTGCGCGGGCTTCTCGACGAAAACGCTCGACCGCTTCTTCGTGACCTTGGAGATTCAGATTCATCACCTTGACGGCCAAAGAATGTTGCGTATCGAGATGTACCGCCCGATACACCGCCCCGAAACCACCCTGACCGATCTTTTGCACAAGCTGCAAACGCTGGATCATCTGCCCAAGCAGCGGATCTTGCGCTTGCGGCAGACCTTGCGGGGGGGCTGGCCCCCAAGCCTGCGAAGGAGCCACCATCGCCGAAGGACCGCTCGCCCCACCACCATACGAGGAAGACGCCCCACCAAACGATGACCGCCAGTCTGCTCCGTGAGAATGGTGACTCATGTTCTATTCCGGCAGCCACGCCGCCTTTTGCGGCATCAACCAGACTGCCTCTCCTTTCGTTGTGGAGCGTTTTGCGGATCAGCCCATCCAGCCCCATCGCTGCGACCTTGAGCCATCCACCACCAAACCGCGCTTTTCGTCCGAAAAAGCGCACACATAAACGCGAGAGTAGTCTTGTCGGCAATCCCTGTCAAGCCAACCGCTCGCTCGAAACGCGATGACTGCAAAAACGACCGTCTCTTCCGCGCTCCCTGTCAAGCCATCCGCTCGCTCGAAACGCGATGACTGCAAAAACGACCGTCTCTTCCGCGCTCCCTGTCAAGCCAACGGGCCGCCCACACAAGGCACACACCCTCGGACACTTTTAGCAAAGACTTGCGCTTGCGCTTTGCCTCGGGCATCCTACCCCGTACTCTACGACCGCTGGCCCTCACGGAATCACGGAGATGTCCATGTCCTCTTGTTTTTCCCAAATCCTCCGCTCCATCGCACTCAGCGCGATCCTTCTACTCCCCTTCGGAACGCTCCGCGCCCAGCAACGCTATGACGCTTATCGTGAGGAAGTCCAAAAACTCTTCCAACAAGGCAAAGAACTCGCCGCAAAACGCGATTACAAGCGCAGTCTCGTCAAACTCAAAGCGGCCTTTCGGCTCCTGCGCGATATGGAGGCAGAAGCTCGTACCGACGAACAGACCGCCAAGATCAAAAAAAGCCGAATCAGTTTCCTGTATTTTATCGGTCGCGTCCATGAACTCGACGGCAATCTGCGCGATGCTGTCGAGTATTACAGCCGTTGCATCCAACAAGATCCCAACAGCACCGCCGCACAAGCTGCACAACGCGCTCTCCACGCACTCACCCCCCGCGTTCAAGCCACCCTTCGCATCGAAAGTATCCCCTCTCGGGTCTCGCTTCAACTCACCGATCCACGCGGAAACACCTACACCCGCCAAACCCCCACGACCTTTCAACTCCTACCCGGAAAACACAAGATTACCCTCCAAAAAAAAGGCTTCACCCCCGAAAAACGCACCCTCGATCTCGACCCCAACGCCGATCAGCGCGTCTCGATCCGCCTTCTGCCCCTCCTCAAAAAAACCACCCCGCCCACACAACCTCCCCCGCCCACCCGCAACGCATGGGGCATCGTCGGATGGGTCGGCATCGGCATCGGAGCCGCCGCCGTCATCACCGCGACTTCGTTGTTGGTCGTCGTCAACGGCCAAGTGACCAGTATCGAACAAAAGCTCGGACAGCCCGGCGTTTCCACACTGCAACTCCACAACGACCTCTCCACCGCCCAAAGCATGGAGATCGGCGCAATCGCTTCCTTTGGTGTCGCCGCTGCCGCTCTTGGACTCGGGATCACTGGACTGATCATCGCCTCCCAAAAATAAGAAACCAAACATCTCAAAAGACTGGACACGACCACACACGAATCGCCTGAGCCGCAGCAGCGGCCAAACGCAAGCTGTCTGCTGACCAAGCCAACCCAAGCACGTTTTCGGATGCTGTCCCCGATATCCCGCTAAATACGATGTTTTGGCGTGCCCATGTTTTTGTGTCCCACACAAACACGCGGTTGCTTGTCGTCGAAGCCGCCAACCAAGCACCATTCGGACTAAACGCCACACGACGCACCGTCCCCACACCCTCCAACATCAACGTGCGATCCGTCTCGACATTGTCCAGATCTTTCACCACCAACTTGTCTGCACCCATCGCCAACCACCGCCCTTGCGGGTGGATATCCAGCCCCCACACGATCCCCATCTTGTCCTTCACCAACGTGTGCTTGATCGTGTTGATATCGCCTCCGATCGGCCAACGGAAGACTGCCCCGCTATCCGATCCCGAGTACAGTTCTTTGCGCGTGGAATGATACACCAGCGAGTAGACTCGGCTCAAATGTCCCTTCAATGAACCGAGATAGCCTCCGTTGTACACACCCCATGCACGGATCACTTCGTCGTCGCCGCCTGTAAAAAGCGTATCTTCTTGTCCAAAAATCGCAACCTGTACGTTGCCTTCATGCGCAGTCTTGTTCGGCGTGCTCGGATCGATCAGTTCGCGGATCTCTTTGCCCGTTTCGGCCTCCCACAACTTGACACGTGCGTTGTAATCTCCCGTTGCAAGGATCTTTTGATCTCGATGTAAAGCCAACGCAGCGATCGGTTGTTGCTGGGATCCACCTCTCGCGGGATTCATCACAAACAACGGCTTTGCCTCCAAAGATGCACCCCACGCAACGACACCGTCCGTACTCGACGAATACAGCACGCCTTTGAAAGAAAAAAGCATCTGCAACACCAAAAATCCCCGATGTGCGGCCTCGATACTCTTTAAGTTTCCTTCGCCACCCGGCAAACAACAAGGTTCATCCGTACGACCATTGCAATTGCTGTCCACGTTGTCATCACAACGCTCCGCTGTGGGCCGCTGATCTCCTTGGCATACCAGCCAACGCCCCGTCTCATGGCAGTTTTGTGTCCCTTCGACGCAGGCTCCCACCCCCTTCAACGTCGATGGCCCGCTATAACAAGACCGCGTGCTTCCCGCATCGCAAGCCTCTTCGGTTGGATCAAACTCGGGCATCGGCTCCGCTTCGGGTACAGGCTCCGCTTCGGGCAATGATTCCCCTGCATCGGCCTGTTCTTCGGTCGATGCGATAATCTCCAAATCCCCTTCTTGCGTCCCCACAACGCACGTCCCTGATCGACACACCCGACCACTCTGACAATCCGCATCGCGTGCGCACTGCCGACACAACGCACCCACGCAAAAAGGCCGATCCTTCGAGCAATCCGATTCTTCTTTGCACTCCAAACGCACGCGCCCTGTGCAAGACAACCCCGACCACCACAACAAACCCAACAAGCCTCCACACAGCGCGTACCACAAGCTCCTCGAATGCCCTACCCCTCGATACGTCGCCTTTTCTGATCTTTGCCCAGATACCCGCATTCTCAACACCATCGGCTCACCCAACATCACTTGCAAACACGCCCAAGCAGCCCTCATCGGCTTGCAAATACGCCCAATTAGCCCTTCGCAAGACGAACCTTTCCACGCACCACAAAGCCCCCACCGCTCTTCTGTGTGTAGCATCCACGCTCGCACACCACAAGCAGAGTCTCCGCAAAAGCATACTCGCAACACTTCGTTACGCTCGCCCCTAACAACGCGACACACTTGTCACAAATGGATGCCAACACTCGATTTTTTTTCGCGTCCTGTGATACCTTGTCAAGGTCTGTCTCGTGAGGCCTCGCTCTTCACTGACCATGAGGAAACCACACCATGCGATATCTTGTTTTCCGTTGGCCGCTTATCGGTCTGTTTCTGCTTGGCAGTCTGCTTGTCTTCGGCGAAGGCTGCGGAACATCTGTCATGACCTGCCTCACCGACGAAGAATGCGGAGAAGGCTCCTTTTGCAATGCCAGCGCAGGAAGCTGTCAGAAAGAATGTACCAGCAGCGCCGATTGTCCAACCGACAAGACCTGTTTCTTGCGGCGCGGAAAGTGCCTTGGCGGAGACACCTGTGCCAACAAACCCGCCCGTCAAGCCTGCGTCAACGGTCACGTCCACACCATCGACGGTTGCGAATTTGTGGGCGATCGTCAGGCCGATTGCGGTCTCCAAGGCTGCCTCGATGGCAAGTGCTTACAAGTCCCTGTCGGTTGCGGCGACGGGATCTGCGATCCGACGCAAGAACACTGCCTCAACTGCCCCTTCGATTGTGCTTGTCCAAGCGGTGAACTGTGCGACACCACCACCTCCGCTTGCCTGACCTCCGCCAACTGCGGCGATGGAACCTGCGATCCCAACGAAAAAGAAACTTGCGCCACTTGCCCCATCGATTGCGCCTGCCCCGCAGGTCAGCGCTGTGATCGTAACCAACAGATCTGCGCCGCCTTTCCAAGCTGTGGCAACGGCTCCTGCGAACCCAACGAATCCGAAGATTGCAGCAACTGCCCCTTCGATTGTGCCTGTCCTCTCGGACAACGCTGCATCAACAACGCCTGCGCTCCCACCAACCCTTGCGGAGATGGCCAATGCTCCGCACAACAAGGCGAAAACTGCGATACCTGCCCCAAAGACTGCGCTTGTCCTGCCGATCAGTCCTGTAAAGCCGGCGTCTGCAAGATCGATCAAACCAACACCGTGCGCTGCGGTGACCAAAAGTGCGACAAATCCGAGTCTTCCGCTTCTTGTTGTTCCGATTGTGGCTGCCCAAGCGGATACAAGTGCGAAAACAACGCTTGCCAGCCCGCACAAACCGCCCGATGTGGCAACGGTCGTTGTGAAGCCAGCGAAAATGCCCAAAACTGCTGTACGGACTGCGGCTGTCCAAGCGGCAACTTTTGCAACAACAACCGCTGTTGCTCTTGTATCGCCAACGAAGATCGCCGCTGCAACGGCGCACAGATCCAAGTCTGCAACGCAGACTGCACCGGTTGGACAACCGAACAAAATTGCTCAAGCACCCAGACCTGCAAAAAAACCACTTCTGGCAACTTGGCCTGCGTCGATATCTGCACAAGCGATTGCACCACCGAAGGACAAAAGCGCTGTAACGGCGGATACGCCATCCAAACCTGCTCCCGTAGTAGCCAAGGCTGTCTCGTGTGGACCACCACACTTGGCTGCAAAACCAACGAATACTGCGAATCTGGCGCAACGACCTGCAAAACCTCTGCTTGCACCAACCATAGCTGCCCCACCCTTGAAGCCACACGCTGCGACGTTCGCACCGTGCAAGAATGCCAAAATGATACAAGTGGTTGCCGTGTCTGGAAAACCACCAACTATTGCGCCCCCCCGCAAACGTGTTCCGATGGAAAATGTATCTACGACTGCGGCACTTCTCCTTGCAGCCTCGGTGCGCCCTACTGCTCGAACAACAACGTCGTCCAATGCGAAACCGACTCCAACGGCTGCCGCAAGCTCACCACCAAACAAACCTGTTCAGGCGGAAAGATCTGTAAAAATCCCACCACAGGCGTGGCTTATTGCGAGTGCAGCCACAAATGCACCACCGAAGGCGAAAAACAATGCAATACCAACATGCCCCAAGAATGTCGTAAAAATGCCTCGGGCTGCCGCGAATGGGTCAACCTCAACTATTGCGTCCCGCCCTACACCTGCTCCAAAGGGGCCTGTATCTACGGATGTAGCCACACTTGCGAACTCGGGCCGATCTACTGCTCCAACAACAACGTCTCCCAATGTGAAGCCGATACCAACGGCTGTCGCCGCGTCGTGACGAAACAAGCCTGCGTCGGTGGAAAAGTCTGCAAAAGCCCCACCACAGGCGTCGCTTATTGTGAGTGCAGCCACAAATGCACCACCGAAGGCGAAAAACAATGCAGCACCAACCAAACCCAAGAGTGCCGCAAAAACGCCGAAGGCTGCCGTGAATGGGTCAACGGTACGTACTGCACCCCCCCCAATACTTGCTCCAAAGGCGCTTGCGTCTACAACTGCACCCACACCTGCGAACTCGGCCCTGTGTATTGCTCGAACGGAAACGTTGTCCAATGCGAGGCCGACAGCAACGGCTGCCGCCGCGTCGTGACGAAACAAACTTGTTCGGGTGGAAAAGTCTGCAAAAGCCCCACCACAGGCGTGGCTTATTGCGAGTGCAGTCACAAATGCCCGACCGAAGGCGAAAAACAATGCAGCACCAACCAAACCCAAGAATGTCGCAAAAACGCCGACGGCTGCCGTGAATGGGTCAATGGCACATACTGCACCCCTCCCAATACTTGTTCAGGCGGCGTATGCGTCTACAACTGCAACCACACTTGCAGCCTTGGCCCCATACAATGCTCGAACAACAACGTCGTCCAATGCGAGGCCGACAGCAACGGCTGCCGTCGCATGGTCACCAAAGACACCTGTGGCTCCCGTCAAACCTGCAAAAGCCCCACCACAGGCGTGGCTTATTGCGAGTGTAGTCACGGATGCTCTAGCGCTGGAGCCAAACAGTGCAGCACCAATCAAGCCCAAGAATGCAAAACGGACGGCGATGGCTGCCGCTATTGGGCCAATACGACCTACTGCACCCCTCCCAATATCTGCTCAGGCGGAAACTGCGTCTACAACTGCAACCACACTTGCAATGCCGGCCCTGTATACTGCTCGAACAACAACGTCGTCCAATGCGAGGCCGACAGCAATGGCTGCCGCCGCGTGGTCACCAAAGACACCTGCGGCTCCCGTCAAACCTGCAAAAGCCCCACCACAGGCGTGGCTTATTGTGAGTGTAGTCACGGATGCTCTAGCGCTGGAGCCAAACAGTGCAGCACCAACCAAACCCAAGAATGTAAAACGGATGGCGATGGCTGCCGTTATTGGGCCAACGGTACCTACTGCACGCCCCCCTATACCTGTTCGGGCGGAAACTGCGTCTATAGCTGCAACCATACCTGTTCTCCCGCTGGAGCCAAACAATGCAGCACCAACCAAACCCAAGAATGCCGCACCGACGGCAACGGCTGCCGCTCTTGGGTCAACGGTACCTACTGCACGCCCCCCTATACCTGTTCGGGCGGAAACTGCGTCTATAGCTGCAACCATCAATGCAGCAGCGGTACAAAGCAGTGCAGCGGAAACACTCCCCAAGAATGCCGCACCGACGGCAACGGCTGTCGTTATTGGGCCAACCTTACGGCGTGCGGAACAGGTTACACCTGTTCGGGCGGAAACTGTGTGTCGAGTTGCAATCACGCTTGCTCATACAACGGGCAAAAACAATGCGCAGGTTCGATACCCGCCTACATCCAAGAATGCAGAACCAACTCAAGCGGATGCCGCTACTGGTACACCACCACCACCTGCCCACCACCCCAGCGCTGCGTCAATCTCGGATGCACCTATTGATCGAACAACGGCTTAGCGGGTGTCCTACTCGGCCTTGTCTTTGCGCTTGGCGGCTCGATCCAGTAGCTCAAGGATATCTTCGGTGATATCCAAGGCGGGATCGAGATACAACGGCGGGTGTCCTACTCGGCCTTGTCTTTGCGCTTGGCGGCTCGATCCAGTAGCTCAAGGATATCTTCGGTGATATCCAAGGCGGGATCGAGATACAACGTACGATCTTTGTGCAACACAGCCTTTGCACCGCGCTGGATCGCGATCGTTGAAGCAAAGAAAGCGGCTTTTTCGAGGACTTCGTGACGGAGCAGTTGGCGCTGTTCTTCGAGTTCTTGCATGACGAGACGCAAAGCCGCTTCGATCTCTTCCAAAGCGGCGGTGTAGAGGGTGCCTTGGAGGGTTGCGATCTCTTGGCGTCGTTGCTCGGCAGCTTCTTTGTGTTTTTTCCAGCGCTTCTCCAAAGCCTCCGAAGCAAGGCGCGCTGCAAGGCTCTCCCCCAAGATCCTCGATACATCGACAAACAAGATATCCATCGCCCTCTCCGCTAAAGCTGCCAGATCACCCGCATCTCGCTGTAATACCGTTGATGTTCATCTTCGAGTCCTTGGGTCACAGCCAACGAACACTGCGCATCAAAGACGATCACATAGATCACTTCTGTGCTGCTTGAAACTTCGGTGGGCAGGCGTTTTTCAAGACGAGCAAAAGCCCGAAAACCGGGTTCTAATTTTCCGCGATACACCAAGCGGTCGGTCTTCGGCGCACGTCGTGAAAGCTCGATCGGCTCGCCAAACGGCGTCATCCTCAACGCATGCAAGCGTTTGTAGCCGACAACTCGATCATTTTTGATGTACACAAAGATCACAGGGAAAAAGATCTGCATCCCTTTGACGATGCCGATCTGTTCGCGAGCTTCGTGATGACCGAAGATCTTGTAGGTCGACAACGCCGCTTGCATCTCTTTTTGGCGATCTTCGAGCCGCTTGCGTTCGGTGAGCAGTTGGGTGCGTTGCGCCTCGCCTGTTTGAAGCTGTTGTTTGAGTTGCGTAGCTTGAGCGTCGCTGCGGACTTTGTGGATCTCGTAGCGTTCGACCAAAAGACGCAGGCGCTTTTGATCTTCTCGCAGCGCAGCGATCTCTTTGTTGCGTTGTGCGGCAAGGGCTTCTGCTTGAAAACGAGCGCGTTGCGTTTCTTCAAAGCGGCTTTGCAAGGTCTTTTGTTGCTGTTGTTGCTTTTCTTCTTCACGCTGCGCGACAGAGACCTGTGTGCGAAGCGATTCATTCTGACGCTGAAGCACAGCCACCTGCTCACGCAAAGCCGCAAGCTCTTGTTGCAAACGTTGCAGCGCCCGCATCGAGGCTTGTTGTGATTTGTCGTGCTGAGACAGCCGATCTTCGAGCAAGATCGACTTGGCAAGGCGCGCTTCAAGCGCTTTGATCTGCGCTCGCAAACGCACGTTTTCTTGTTCCAATACGCCCTGCGCAAGGGCCATCTTGCGTTGACGATCTTGTTCTTTGGCTTGTTGGGTGCGTAGCGCTTGGAGTTCGCTTTGTGCGACTTGTAGCGCCGCTTCTTTGCTTGCCAACTGCTCCTTCAAACGCGCCACTTGAACAGCCATCTCTCGGGCTTCCATGGTCGCGATGCGAAAGCGTGCGTCAGCGGCACGAAGCTGATCTTCAAGGCGTTTGCGTTCTTCATCGGCACGCGAGAGTTTTGCGGCGAGTGCTCTCGCTTCTTCGCGTTCCTTGCGGTGCATCTCTTCAAGAACGCGATGCTGTTCTTGCAGACGCGCAAGCTGTTGTTTGGTTTGACGGAGTTCCCGCTCCAACCGAGCGCGCAGACGTTCGAGGCGTTGCTTGTCCTGCCCCAACGCATCGCGCTGCTTTTGCGTCACCTGTAAGTCCCGCTCCATCGCGTCGATCTTGCTTTGCGTAGCTTCTCGCAAACGTTGCATCTCGGCTTGTTGCGATCGCAAACGCTCCATCGTCTGCTGTAGGCGCGACACCAACACTTGTAAGCTCCGCATATCCGCATCGATCTGTGTTCGATCTTTGGTGAGGCGACTGGCTTTTTGATGTTGTTGATCGCGCTGTTGGCGCAAAGCACGGATCTGTTGTTGCGCGCTCGATATCTGCCGCTGGTGCGCCTTTTGGGCCGCGTCGTCTTTTTTTCGCAAGTTGATCGAAAAAGCAAACAGCAAGATCAAGATGATATCCACCAACGGCAACAAATCGAGTCTGGATCGACGCATGGTTATCCTCTCGATCCGCTCGATGCATCGGGCGATACAGCAGGCGTCGTTTCGCTCGATGGCTTCGACGATACAGAGGACGTCGTTTCGCTCGATGGCTTCGACGATACAGAGGACGTCGTTTCGCTCGATGGCTTCGGCGATACAGCAGGCGTCGTTTCGACCGATGGCTTCGGCGATACAGCGGACGTGACTTTGCTCGGTGGCTTCGGCGATACAGCAGATATCAAAGGAACAGGATCAGCGTCTTCGTCGGTAGCATGGGGTCGTGTGATCACATGAACCAACCGCGACACCACCTCACGATTTTGAAGGAGTTCCAAGACGTTATAAAACGATTCTTCGGCGGGGTTTTCGATCCACCAACGACCGAACAACGCTCCGATCAAGCCCATAATCGTGGTGTTCAGCGCAAACCCCAGCGTTCGTGTATCGAAGTCAAAAAATAGCGCGGCCAGCAGCAAACTGACGACTGTTCCGAGCAGACCGATCTGCGGCATCATCTCGATATACGCAGCCACCCGTTGTCGGGCGGATTGCGCACTTGCACGCCAACGCGAGATCATATCGTGACGAGAGAGCGCATCACTGGCCTTCCAACCGCTTGCTTGCAGATAGGCCAAGGGCTCAAGATACGCTTCTTCGGGCGCTTTTTGATAACTGCGACGCAAGATCTCTTCTTGTTCTCGCAGTTCGCGTCGGATACCCCGAGCCTTCAAAAACAAGAAGCCGATCCACAGCAACCAAAACACACTCAACACGACGGTGACAAAGTCTTCGACCCACATCCGAACGCGCCCTTTCTATTGCTCGCACCTCGCCCATTCCCCAAGCACCACCTATCGAACGCCTTAAAATTCGTTGGCGACACTAAACGGAATGTTTTTTTGGGAGAGCGCTCGTTTGACATCCTGTACCCATTGGGCCTTGGCATCGCCCTGAACGCGCAACACCAGATCGCGATCTTCGCGCTGCGCCTTTTCTCCCGCCTCCACCAACTGCGCCACCGTCAATGTTTCTGTTTCGATCTGCCCTTGCGCGGACACTTTGTGGATCGAACGGCTGCGCAACAGCACTTCGTAGCGAAGGCGTACACGCACCACAGGAGGCGTGGGAGTTGCCGCTTTTGCGCTTGTCCCGCCTTGGGGCGATGCCACCGAAGCGCCCGTCCCACCTTGCTTTGAGGCTCCTGACGATCCAGTCGATGCGGTCTGATCTTGGCGAACGTCGAGCGCGGGAGATCGGCGATCTGAAACAGAGGACATCTGCTGCGGATGTGTGGGCTTTTTCGGAGAAAACACCATCGTAAAATAACCGCCCACACCAACCACCAGCACCGAGATCCCACCGACCAACGTCGTCATCATCTTACTATCCGCCATCGCCTACTCCTCTCTCTCAAAACGCGCCTCTCTTGTGTATCGGGCGCGTGCCTTTGTTGGATCCGTTCTGTGGCTACTTGGTTGGCGTAAAAAGGTCGTTCATAAACGCCGTCAACAGGCGCTCCGTCAAGGCGGAAGGCATGGCGTCGAGCACTTCGTTCACTTCGGCCAGACGTTCGGGGAGTCCGGCTTTTTGAATGCCCGCCATCCCAAGCATCCCTTGTAAGACTTCTTCGGTGATCTGATCGGGTGTGATCTGACCGAACATCTCTTTGACTTGGGCCACAAGTTCGCTTTCGGGTTGCTGTTTGGCAAGCTCTACGGCTGCGGCGAGATCCACAAGGAAGCCGTCGGCTTGCCCCCGATGCGAAGGACTCACCAAGAGATGCAAACAAGCGCGGTGGCCTTGATAACCGAGCTGGGGCTGCACGTACCAGCCTTTGAACTTCATCTCGTCGATGACATGGAAGATATTGACGGTGCGCGAGTCAACCGCGATCAACGGCATCTGCGGGATCACGGGCAGACAAAGATCCGGGATCGCTTGGATCCCTTGCACCAGTTTTTTCTGTTCCTCCAAGATCTCCCGAGCATAACGCATATAACCATCGTCACCGATAAAGTTCATCACAGCCCATGCTGCCGCCATCGGTCCCCCAGACTTGGAGCTTTGCACCGCCGTATTGACGATGGTGTAGCCCGTCCACGAAGCGCACGCAAAGATCTGATACTTGCGCAAAGATTTGTTGCGGTGCAAGACCACGGATGCGCCTTTGGGAGCAAAAGCATATTTGTGCAGATCCATCGATATCGACGTCACACCGGGGATACGGAAGTCAAACAACGGGATCTCTTCGCCAAGACGCCGATAATACTGCAACAAGAAGCCACCGATACAGCCGTCGACATGAAACAACAGATCGTGTTCTTGTGCGATCTTGGCGATCTCTTCGATGGGATCGACGACTCCCCATGCGTAGCAAGTGGCCGAAGCCACGATCAACGCAGTACGTGGCGTGATCGCAGCGCGGATGGCCTCCACCTCTGCGCGCTTGGTGTCTCGATCGATCGGGGTTTGGACGATCTTGACACCGAGATAATGGGCAGCTTTGTAAAAAGCCGCGTGGGCCGAGATCGGCAAGATCATCTCGGGCTGTCCGACCTCGGGGTGCAGATCGAAAAAGCGGTCACGGGCGGTCTTGAGCGCCAACAGGATGCTTTCTGTTCCTCCGCTCGTAAAGTTGCCCACCACCTCTTGGTCGCCGTGTAGATGGTCCCGCGCCATCGAGATGATCTGATTTTCCAAGATCGCAAGGCTCGGAAAAGAAGTCGGATCAAGGCCATTTTCGGACAGGTACATCATAAAGGCTTTTTTGGCGACCTCTTCGACTTCGCGGCCAGCATCATACACATAGCCCCATGCGCGGCCTTCTCGCCACTTGAGATCGTGTTGACGAAAAGACTCTAACTGGGCGAATAATTCTTCTTGCGAACGAGCGTGCTGTGGGATCTTCATCAAAAGCCTCGCGTGAAAAGGTAGATGGATTTGAGTGGATTAGAGTACAAAGACTTGGATCTGTTCGTTGATCTCGTCGATGCGGTCGCTGAGCGTTTGGGTGATGCGCAACAACAGCTTGATCCCGAGTGAGGGTTCTTCGTGAAGCAGCTTCAAGAAGGGTTCGCGATCGATCACCACAAGGCGCGAGGCTTCGACGGCACGCACACTTGCGGAGCGGGGCTTTTTGCTCAAAAGCGCCATCTCTCCGACGTGATCGCCTTGGTTCAAGATCGCGATCTCGACTTCTCCGCGTGTCACCACCAGTTGCCCTTCGAGGGTGATGTACATGCAGTCGCTATCGCTGCCTTGTTCGATCAAAAGATCCCCCGCCTCGCAATGTTCGATGCGTGCGAGGCTCATCACTTTCATACGCTCGGAAAGATCAAGATCTTGGAACAGAGGAACTTGTTTGATGATCTGGAGGCGAAGTGTCACTTCTTCGCCCCATGCTTGGGCTTCTCCGCTGACTTGCTCCGCGACGCGCAAAAGCACCGTTGTGATATTGTCCGAACCATCGCGCAAACGGGCCAGATGGATCATCTCACCCGCGATCCCTTCGAGGGTAGCACGACTCATCAGATCGTTCAGTTCATTTGGTTCAAACACCGATCCGCTTAGACCATCCGAGCAAAGCAAGTACGTATCACCCGGCATCAGATCAAAGATCAAACCATCCACGCGCACTTCGCGTTGCAAGCCGATGGCGCGTGTGAGGATATTGGAGCGCGGATCGGTCATGGCTTTTTCTGGACTGAGAACCCCCGAAAAGACAAGCTCTGCAACCAAAGTGTGATCGTTGGTCAGCTTAAACACGCGATCTTGGCGACGAACATACAGGCGACTATCGCCGACGTGTCCGACGGCTGCGACGTTATCGGCCACGACCATAAAGGTCAACGTCGTCCCCATCCGCGCACAAGCAGGATGGGCTTGGCCGTGATCGAACACCACCTGACAAGCCTTCGCCACCGCATTGCGCACCAAAACCGTCAATTGTTCCCGATCTGCGGGACTTCCCGTAAATCCCTTCAAGAACGCTTTTGACTCACGCAACACTTGTTGTACTGTTTCAGCTGCCATCTGCGAAGCCACTTCGCCAGCGGCGTGTCCTCCCATCCCATCGCACACAAGATACAAGCCCAAATCTTCATCGACGATGTAATAATCTTCGTTGTGTTCTCGCACCAAACCCACATCGCTTTTGCCCAAGGATAGGACTTGCATCGCTCTCGCTCCTTCGTGCCTTTTGCCAAGTTGTACCGCCTCGAAAACTTTATCGCCGCCTAGCCTAGCCGATCTGGGAACGAGCATCAAGAACGCTGTGCGCAAACAAAACCTACCGATATGGGTCATCTCTCGCTCGGAAAGGGCTTACGCAGTAGGCAAAACCCCCCATGTTCGCGGCACTTCAAGCGGAGTCGCCATTGGTTTGAGCAACGTCGGCTCACACCGTCCATACGGGTCAAGGGAGCCGCACGAAGGCAGTGGAGCGTGGGGTGACACCCCACAAAACAAGAAGTGCCGATCCGAAGTCGGATCAAGAAAGAAGCCGAAGAGGATTAGGGGGCGAGGCAGCGGGCTTTGTAGGTCACGGTGATGGTGGAGCCGACTTGGGGGGTCGAAGAGATAGAGAAAGAGATGCTGTTGGCGTTGGCGTTGAAGGTCCATCCTGACGCGCCTTGTGCAACGGTTTGGCCATCCACCTTGACTTGGAGGGTGGCAGGATCAGCGGGACGTGACAAGAAAAATTCGCTGCGCAGACCAAAGGTGACAGCCCCGAGTTGGTTGAGGGTATTGGCCCAGTTTTGGTCACAGATCGAGGCTTGCACCCCCTTCATCAAAGAGGCGATCTCCCAATAACGCGGAGCGGCCTTGACTTTGGTTCCCGAGGGGGGAGTACAGCCATCGGGCATCTGCCCAACGACCGACGAGGCGCGCACATCGTCTCCACGAATTCCTTTGAGGGATCGGAAAAAATTAACATAGAACTGGACCGCTTCGGGCGAAGAGTCTGTCTCATCGGACACATAGATGATCGACAGAGCGGCTTCGCTGCGATAAAAACCCTTGTTGCATCCGCCGAGTCGGTCGGGTTGAAGCGCATAATACGAGGCGGTCAAGCCTTGTTCGGTCCCTGAACCTTGCAGACCGACTTTGACGTTATCTGCAAATTTTTGCGGTCCGTTGGGGGTTTGTGGAGTGACAACGGTCGGTGTTCCGCGAAAACAACCTGTGGCAGGGATGGCAGGGCGGCTGTCGCGTTTGCAAAGCCCGTCGCTTCCGAGTTTGTACTTGCTACCGGGGACGCCACAATCTGCATCGGTTGTGGTGACGGCGATGTGATAGTCGACTTGGAGACGTGAGGCCCATTGGAAGAAAGAGGAAAGGTTGGCGGAGAGGTTGTTTTGGTTGTCGAGCATCGAGTTGGAGTCGTCGATCACAAAAAGGATATCGACTTTGGGAGTGCCGATCTGCTTGAAGGTATCGGTCTGTTCGTCGGTATCAACCCCGCGTGCGCTGAGCGGCACGATATAAGGGGACTGCCCGGGGGCGGAGTTGATCACTTCAAGAGTCCGTTGATCGGGGCCCAAAGCGCTCGGAACATAGGCCAGTTTCACGGTGGCGCTTTGCCCGTACAACAACGTCAGCGGAAGGTTGGGGGCTTGGCGCAAACGGAACTCTGTATCGTTGGTCTTTCCGTCGATTTGGAGCGCCGAGACGGTGAGAGGATCTTGGCAGGTATTGAGGATCTCCAGAGCGTAATCCAAGCCTCGGCAGCCTTGTTGTGTCGCGCCCATATCCAAGGGGGAAGGCAAGACTTCGATGCAAGCTTTGCCACTTGCACCGAGCAAGTTGACGTTCAATTGGGGGTTGACTTTGTCGCTAGAGAGCAAGGCCAAGGTGCCTTGGCTTTGTGCGGCCCCGCGAGGCGTGTACGAAAGATCCAGAACCAGCCGTTGTGCGGGTGGGATCACTTCGCCTTGGGGGTTGAGTGTGGTTTGGATCGAAAAGACTTGCGACGGATTGACGGTGAGGTTGGCTTGAAACAACGTGCAATCTTCGTAGCCGATGTTTTCGATTTGGACCTTGCCTGCGCGAGAAGCGCCTGTTGGGACGAAACCAAAGTTTAAGGTCGAAGGGATGGCGCGAAGCTCACAAGGGCTGCTTGACGCATTGCGCGAAAGCAAGGGGATCTCCATCACAGGCCGCAGCGGATCATCGGTCTCAAGCAACAGCTTTCCTTGATCGGCGTTATCGTCGGCTTTGGTGAAGCGGATCTTGAGGGTCAAGATCTTGCTTGGCGCGAGGGTGGCGGGAGTAGAGGGAGGTTCCACAAAGTCGAACTCGCGGCTGGTGGTGGCCGAAAACGAGGCTTTTTTGAGCGTGCAGTCTTTGTTGCCTTGGTTGCTCAGGGTGAGGGTCTTTTCTTCGCTGCGTAGAAAAAGAAGCTGCGTTGGCAAGGCACTAAGGATACACCCCGAGGGTTGAACTTCGAGCGCGACGATGGCCTTGGGTGTGTCGGGGTCGTTGCTTTCGACTTCCACGGCCCCCCCTGCGGGCTTGGGTTCAACGGCGTTGTAAGTGACGGTGATCTCTTGTGTGTTGGCGGGGGCAAGCGTCAAAGGCAGCGTCGGTAGGCTGTCTAGGCCAAACTCTTTGGGGGTGCTTGCCGAAAGCTTGATCGCCGAGACCAACAAGGGCTGAGCTCCTGCGTTTCGGATCACAAAGGTGCGTTTTCCTTGGCTTCCTGCGGGGACATCATCAAAGAGCAAACGCACAGGCTCAAGCAAAATGCGCGGCGCATCGCGTTCTCCGACCACCCGCACCACAAGAGGCTGTGTGCTTGCGTCGTGAACAAAAGACAGGGCAGCTTCGGATTGGTGGCCTTTTGGAGTATAAGAGACATCGATCTTGGCGGACTCACCGGGTTTAAGCAATGCAGGATACGTCAGAGCCTTGACGATCGCAAAAGCGGCTTCGGCGTTGCCTTCCCATGCCCCCGAACGCACCTGAACGTCGGCTTGTCCTTGGTTGGTCAGGGTCAAGGTCAGGGTCTTGCTGGTGTTTGGGGCGAATTTGCCAAAGTCAAGCGGATTTGGACTGGCTTGCAACACACCGCTGACGAGACTCGAACGGATCGGTACACGTGTATCCCCCGTGTCTGCGACGTTTCGGCCCGTGTGGACGATGCTCAAATAGCCACTCGCTACTCCCGCAACTTTGGGCGTATAACGGATCTTGACACGCAGGCTCTGTTGGGGTTCTAACGCACGCGGTAGCCCCAAAGCTTCGACCCCCACAAGAGAAAAAGCCTCTCCTTGTTCGAGCGGTTTTAAGGTTAGGCTGCTCAAAGACAAAGCCACCTGCCCGATATTGCGTAACAACACTTCACGATCGCTGCTTTGCCCGATCGGAAGAGCCGGAAAGATCACGTTTTCGGGTTGTACCTCCAGTTCGGCATACGTCCCCGTCCCTGTGTTGTCGCACTCGCAAGCCGCCAATCCCATCGAAAACAACAGCACCAAACAAACACCCACCATCCACACACGTTGCCGCATTCAAACCTCCCATGCTTTCCAAGAGCGTTCCTCGCTCCGCCGCTCGACTTTATCTCGACACAGAGGGTTCCGACAACGCACCCGAAAACGCCCGAAACAACATCCATGCACTCAAACTCATCCCGCTCCACATGGCTCCCGAGACGATCGCTTGGTCGATCTCTTGCGCGCTGCAAACCACGCTTTCGATCTCTTCGCCTTCTTCGGGCGATGGCGCGGCAACCTGTGTGGCCTCACGCGCCCAATACACCAGACTCCGCTCGTCCAACAACCCCACGCAAGGGGAGACGCTTCCTAACGCGATCCACTCCTGCGCGCAATAGCCTGTTTCTTCGCGCAACTCCAACATTGCTCTTTCTTCGGGCGAAGCCGTCGCATCGCACGCTCCCCCCGGAAACTCCAACCCCCAACCGCCCCACAAATAGCGGTACTGGCGCACCAACACAAAACGACCATCGCTGCGCTGTGGAACCACCAACACTGATCCCGGCGTCCGCGCATAATAGTAACGCCCCCTTCGCCCTGTTGGTGTCTCGTACTCTTCTTCGATCGAAGACCAATACGGATTCTCATGCAAGATCTGTTGAGAGACTCGTTTCCACATTGTTTTGCGGCCTTACGAACGGCTTTTTCCTGTGCGTTGTGTGTCGGACTGTGCTGTGCGTTGTGCGTCGGACTGTGTGTTGGGCAAGATCCAGCGGCTGTCTCGTTGGCTGGAAAAATCATCCAACGGATCAATTAATTCGGGAAAATGGCCGAGACGTTGCGCCAACAAACTTTGCAAGGCACGTTCGAGATCCGGGATCTGCTGACGCAAAGAAGTGTAATCTTCGACAGGAAGGTGCAGCAACAGTCCCCCCAAAGGCATCGAGACCGTCACTTGCGCAGGCAAGCCCATCAACAGAGAATACTCCCCCACGATATCTCCTTCCCCCAAGGTATCCACCCCACGATAACCCTCTTGGGTGCTGCGAGCGTGTGCTTCGCCATGCAAGATCACAAACAACCCCGGGGATGGATCGCCTTCGCGAAACAAGATCTCTGCGGGTTGTGCAACGCGAAGTCGGAACAAGTGATGAAACGTGTCATGCTCATCGATCTGAAATGCAGAAAGCCCGACTTTTAACAAGTTTTCGAGATAACGCTTTCGGATGATCTCTTGGAGTTGCTCTAAGATCGCGGGCTGTTTCTCCGCCAAAAACAAGAGATCTTCGGAGGCGATACGCCAAGCCATACTTTCGCAAGTGACGTACACGGTGGCACGGTGCGGGATATCCGTCAACAAGGACATCTCTCCAACATAGGTGGGCGCTTCGACCGTAGCCAACTCAACAAACTGACTGTCCGAGCGCTCTTGTTCAACGACAGCCGTTCCGTGTGACAACAAGTAAAAAGCTCGCTCGCGTTGGCCTTGTCGGATCAATTCCGTCCCTGCATGGAGGCTCAATGGTTCGATATGCTTTGCAAAGGTCACAAAGTCCGCAAATTGGAGTTCGTGGAAGATCGGAACATTCGGAAGTTCATGTTCAGGAAGACGCGGAACCATCGAGATATCGACGCCTGTTGCATAGGCCATCCGAACCAGCGCATAACGCTCGCTTGGCAAGCGCGCTTCGAGATCTTGAACCAAAGCTCGGCGACGCACTGGCATGACGGGAAAAAGAACGGGTTCTTGTTCACGATCTGCTTTGCGACAAAAACGTGCGGCCAATCGTTCGAGGGCTTCGTCTTGGGCTTTGCCTTGCAAATAAAGACGCGCCATCGCCAAGCCGCTAAAAAAATCTCCCACCCGCGCAGAGGCCCGTACAGACGCAAGGATCATATCTTGCGCAGCACGCAACCAACCATCCGCGATCAACGCACGCGCCAACGCAAAACGCGATTGGATGGACGTGGGATCTTTCAAAACCCCCAACAGTGTCTCGCGCAAGTTCATCCGCCCCCCTGCCCATCAAAAGCTCGCACTATCAACGCAATGCCCCTTACATCAGAACTTTTCGCGCACACGATATCCGCACGCCCTGCCCTCTCAAAAACTCTCCGTCTCAAGATCGACCCTCCAATTTGGGTGGCCGCTTACCTGCTCCCACGGGAGTATCCGCATCGACTTCCCACCGTTCGGAAGGCAAGGCATCGGTATCTTCGGCAGGAATCAACCAAGACGCATCAAGATGCTCATAGCTCAGCGGGATCGGGTTCACGATGTCGCGCAGGGCCTGCGTGCGCAACGTCATCAACTCGCGCAATGTGCTTTCCAAAGAAGGCTCCTCATTGCGCAACTGACGGTACGCATCGACCGGCAAGTGCAACACAATGCCCCCATCAGGCATCCAGATCCCCGCATTGGTCGGCTCGTTGTTGAGCAACGAAAACTCCCCGAAAGTATCGCCCTCCCCCAATGTCGCCAGATGAACACGCCGACCATCGGGCGTTTGCATCAAGACCACAGCTTCTCCGTGTAGGACCACAAACAAGCCGGGTGGAGGTGAACCTTGGGCAAACACTTGTTCGTCGACTTCGATCACCCGCACGCGAAAAGCCCGCAACAACCGCTCTTTGAAAGAAATCGCCGAGAATACAGGACTCAAGCGCATCAAGTTCTCGATCTGCCGTTGCCGAACGATCACACGGATCTGCTCAAGGATCTCAGGATGCCTTCGCCCCAACAAAGCCAACTGCTCCGCGCTGATCGACCACGCGATCACGTGGCTGCGCGCAAACACCGAAGCCCGATGCGAAACGGTCGTCAAAAGCCCCATCTCTCCGACGTACGACGGTGCTTCCACCAACGCAAGGACAAAGCTTTGCCCGTTACTCCGCTCTTGTCGCACTTCCACCACCCCATGCGACAGCAGATAAAATTGCTGCTCTTTCTCTCCTTGGCGCAGCAACAACTCTCCCGCAGACAACTTGCGCGGAACCAAGGACAACGCCATCTGGATAAATTCGCTATACGTCAGATCGCCAAACAGCGGAACATAGGGCATCGGTGTACCTTCTGGATAACCGATACCTGCGAGATCCGTCCCGATCTTTCGCGCAAAACGCACCTGTTCTTCCAACTCCAACGGCAGCGCGATCACTCGCGGCGAAGGCTGCGGCGGTGGTGGCACAAACCCTGCGACCCGTTGATCCACCGCAAAACGACGCGCCAAAAAAGACAACATCTCTTCGTGCAGATGTTCAGGAAGATGCAAGCGACACAACGCAAGCGCACTAAAAAACTCACCCCGCGAGGCCGCTGCATCGACCGCCGCACAAGCGACTTCTTCCGCCCAGACCTTGTATCCCAACGCCGCCAACTCGTTCGACAACAGCAACCGCGACTTCACCGATCCCGGCTGCCTTGCCAACGTCAGAATCGCTTCTTGCAAGCTCATCGATCACACTCCAACCACACCCAACCAACACAAACCCCGCTAGGCTACTTCTGTTCCGACCCAAACACAACAAGCCTCACCCGCTTTCCCACCCTCCGCCTCGTCCATTTTCCCCCCTCCTCTCACAAAGACCCCATACGATACACCGACGCCCCCGATTATGCGCACGTTTCGCAGCCACGTATGCACTCATGATCTCACAAAGGTCCGACACGATGCGCCGATGTCCCCGAGGCTTCGCCAAAACCTTCGCGGGTAAAACAACACTGACCGCGAACAAAGGTCGCGATCGGCCAACCGCACAAGTTTTGCCCATCCCACGGGCTGATCCGCGACTTGGAAAAGAAGCCCATCGGCTCGACAGGACGAGGCGTATCCAGATCGAACAACACCATATCGGCGGCCTCACCTGCAAGCAGGCGCGGCTCTTTCCATCCCATGATACGGGCAGGTCCGCTTGTCCATAGCCCCAACAACCGCTCGATCGTCAGCAAACGCGGCACAACCAAGGCCGTGTAAAGAACGGCCCAAGCGGTCTCCAATCCTGCGATCCCTGCGGGTGCTTGCACGAGGTCTTGTTCTTTTTCCGCCAGCGTCCAAGGCAGATGATCCGTCGTGATGCAATCGATCTTTCCGTCGATCAAAGCCTGCCGCAGGGCCTTTGCGTCGCTCGGTGGGCGCAACGGCGGAAAGACTTTGTAGCGCGGATCAAACGAAGCCATCGACTCTTCCGACAGCAACAAATGATGCGGGGTTGTTCCGACTGAGATCGGCGCACCTTGTGCCCGCAACCACGCCAACAATTCAACGCTTTCGCTGGTTGTCACGTGTCCAAAATGGACTCTCGCACCCGTCATCCGAGCGATATCGGCGTCTCGGTACAAGGCCAGCCGCTCAGCGATCGCTGGCTGACCCGGCAAACCAAGCCGCTCGCTTACACGCCCCTCGTGCATGACTCCTGCTTGGCAGAGGTTGCGATCAAGCCCGCCTCCTTGTACCAAAAGGCCCAACTCTTCAGCATATTCACACGCACGACGGAAAAGATGACCGTCCCGCACCGCCATCACACCGTCCGTCGCCAACACCACGCCTGCCTGTTGCAACGCTGCAAGATCCGCGATCTGCTCTCCATTCAGACCGCAACTCAACGCACCCGCAACGCGCACGCGCACTCCCCCCAAAGTCTCCGCACGCGCCTGTAGATGCGCCACTTGCGCAGCATCATCCAACACAGGCTCCGTATCGGGCATCACCACCACCGTCCCAAATCCCCCTGCTGCCGCCGCTTTCATCCCAGCAGCCAGACCCTCGCGCACCTCTTGGCCGGGATCACAAAAGTGTGCCTGTAGGTCAATCAACGCAGGAGCCAACAACGCCCCTTTCGCCTCCCACACCCGATCCACCTCGCCACCCACGCCTACGCCCTCGATCACACCCTCGCGCCAATACAGATCTGCAACCTCCGTCCCCTCGGTCCATCCTGCAATTCGTGCATCCTTGATCACTTGTCTCATCGCGCTCTCCCCACCAACAAACTGTACAACACCGCCATCCGCACAGGAACACCATTCGCCACTTGCTGCTCGATCACACTGCGCGGGCTATCCGCCAACACCCCTTCGATCTCCACATCCCGATTCATCGGCCCCGGGTGCATCACCAAAGCATCGGGATGAGCGTGTTCCATTACCTTTGCGGTCAACTGATACCGCGCTTGGTACTCTGACAACGAAGGAAACAATCCACTCTGCATTCGCTCTCGCTGCATCCGCAACGCCATCACGGCGTGCGCTCCTTCGACCGCTTCTTCCAAGCGAAAACAGCGCTGAACCCCCGGCCAATGCCCCAGTTCTGTCGGCAAGAGCGTACGCGGACCACACAACACCACTTCCGCCCCAAGCTTCGTCCACAAGCCGATATTCGACCGCGCCACCCGCGAGTGCATCACGTCTCCAACGATCACCAAGCGCTTTCCTCGAAAACCATCAAATCCCCGAAAACCTTGGCGAAAAGTATATCCATCCAACAGCGCTTGCGTCGGATGAGCCCGACGCCCATCTCCTGCATTCACGATCGCAGCGTCCGTCCAACGACTCAATTGATGCGGCGTCCCTGCAACGCCATGACGCACCACATACAGATCCGCTTGCATCGCATCGATCGCCTTGAGCGTGTCCTTCAAAGATTCGCCTTTCGATAGGCTCGAACCACCCGCCGCAAAGTTCAACACCTCTGCACTTTGCGCTTTGGCCGCACGCTCAAAACTCAACCGCGTCCTTGTGCTGTTTTCAAAAAACAACGTCACGATCGTCAATCCCTGCAACGCAGGCACTTTCTTTACTTTTCGCTGCATCACCTCCACCATCGCGTCCGTGGTTCGCCACAACGACTCGATCTCCGAGGCTGACCAATCCTCCAGATCCAACAGGTGACGATGACGTATCTGCACCGCTTCCATCATGATCCACGCTCCAACAAATCCACGCCTTCTTGCCCATCCGTCGAATGAAATCGCACCTTGATCACTTCGCTGCGACTGGTCTGGATCGCTCTCCCCACATAATCCGCTTGAATCGGTAGCTCTCGATGCCCCCGATCCACCAACACTGCCAAACGGATCAACGATGGACGCCCTAGATCCATCAAAGCATCCAGCGCCGCACGCGCTGTTCGCCCCGTATACAGGACGTCATCACACAACACCAACTCCCGATCATGGATATCCACAGGAACCTCCGTTCGACGCACGATCGGCTGCACACCGATCTCCGTCAAATCATCCCGATACAACGTGATATCCAACTTGCCAACAGGTAGCTCGACTCCCTCATAGTGCTTGATCAGCTTCGACAAATGCTCCGCCATCGGGATCCCTCGCGTATGAATCCCCACCAACACCACTCCCTCCAACCGATCGCTCCGCTCGATGATCTCGTGCGCCATCCGATTCACCGCACGATTGATCTCCCCTTCATCCATCAGCCTCTTCTTCCAACGCAGTTCCATCAACTTCCCTCCAACATCGCCGATCTCTTCGCGATCTGATCCCTCCAACACCTCACATCATCATAAAAACAAAAACAAAAACAAAAACTTATCGCGATATCACCAGCCTCCCAAGCGATCCGCCGCAGAGTCTACCGAGCAGGATCTGAATGTCAATCTTCTTCTAGGGCAGTATCATTATGAGTCACTTGAGACAAGTGAGACGAACGCACGTATCACGTCCAGATGAAAACCTAAGTCATTGAAAAAAAATGTCTTTTTGTTTTTGAATCGCTCATCCAAACAGAAATCGTGCGCTTGATCACACTCTGCGATCGCAGGATCGGCGGTGGCTTGTTTGCACAAGCAAAGATTGCTTCTTCATCGAATTTATTTAGAAAAAATAAAAAATTCCATTCTGGTACAATTCATGCCCTATCGCCAAACGCCAGCAACGAAGCGGCCACATCAGCAACGACAAAACATACAAAGCAACACACCCAAACAACAACGGTTTGCGCAACGGTACAACAACAAGACTTCACAACCAAAGTACCCGCACCAAGAAAAACATCTGAGACTCCTCAGCACCACAACAAGCCTTCACACCCGTATGTTTCGTCGTGCACCATATCGAAGCGACCCGCATCCACAACAGCATTTCACAAACCAAACACAACAGTGAAAACATCCGTGTCGCCTTCGTCTCCGCCCATAACAAAGCTCTCTGTTCTCAAACAGCCTGATCTTCTTCTTTGATCTTGACCTCCAGATGGATCAACAAAATTTGAGAACACAACCCAACATCCTCGACATCGGTTTCGGCAGTGCAAACTCAGCGAGAAAAACAACGCCGATCCAGATCACCCACAAACATCCCCATCCGATCGCTCCAAGTAGGGTTCTTTCTACAACAATCTCATTTTAAGAAAATTCCTTTCTCAAAGAGAAAGTGTCTCTTTCTTAAACATTCTCACAATGATATTTATCATGTAGAGACGCCTTTCTGCGCTCATTTTAAGACAAACGTGTCTTCGACCCGAAGGAAGAGGCGATCCCATTGTTGGAGAAGGGTTTGGTGAGCGCGTTGGAGGGCGGAAGTCGTGTCATGCTGACCTTGTTCGATCTGCCAAACGCCAACTTCGCGAAGGATCATTTTGATCCATCGACCTTGGGGGGGTTCTGTGGCACCTTTTTCTGCAGCGATTTGAGCGGCGAGAGAACGGATCGCGTGTCCGTGTAGCAGGTAGGGGAAGAGTAGCGGTGCTTCTTTGGGATCGGGATGGGGGAAGCGGAGCTGATGAGCGTGATCGCTCACCCAAAAAGCGATCGGTTGATCGAGGGGAGGCCAAACGCTTTCGAGAGGAACAAGGAGAGCATTCAGCCACACGCTATTGGAAAGCGTCGTTCGTGCGCACATTGCGAGGTGTTGCAAGCGGCGCAGATGCTGGCGGGCCTGTTCTTGGGTTTGGAGCAGAGCGTGCTGTTGCGCCCACAAAAGATGCTCTTGTAAGACGGTGAGTGTGGATGTTGTGCTTGCCGAAGCAAGTTCTTCGTGAGAAGAGGTATGATCGGCGGGTGGGATCAGAGGCTTTGACAAAAAGATCTGGATCTCGTGGGGGGCGAGAAGGGGTTCGAGGCGTTGATCCCACCGCGCAAATTCCTGCTTGGCAAGCGCATAAAACTGACGCATCAGCCGATCGTCGTTGTGGCCGGGTGCATGAGCCTGACGATCCGCGATCGCAAAAAGCGCCAGATCGGTGAGCATCTCAGCCCGCCGTTCGAGTTTGCGCAACAAGCCAAGCAGCTTCGGGGAAGGGGGTTCGACACGAAGATCAGCCTCGCGGATCTCCAAAACCTCGTCATGAAGCAGCACCAAGCGTTGGATATCATGACGAAGCGCATCCGCCACCCCGAGGCGCGTCAGCGCATGGTGTGCGATCTCTGCGGAAACCTTGGGATGACCGACAAAACGGATCCCGCCGTCAGGTTTGTATTGGTGACCAAGGATCGGGACTGTTTTCCCTGCATCGTGGAAAAACGCAAGCAGCACAAGACGCAAGCGCGTGATCCGAGGGGTCTCCATCTCTTCAAAGAGAGTTTGTAGGCAGCGGATGACCGAGAGCGTGTGTTCCCAAACACTTTCGTGGTGATAAAGATTCGCAGATTGCTCCAGATCCCATCCCACCGATGTCGGCGGCAGAGGAAACAAAAACGACAACAGCCGCGTTTTTCGCAGCCATCGCAAGCCGCTCTCGACACAAGGCGACGCAAAAAGCTCCGCGATCGCCGACCACCATTGCGATCCGTGCGATACGTGTTCTTGATCCATCTGCTCGACGACTTCGGAAAATGCGTCAAGGACAAATTGCTCCAATCTTGCGTTGTGTTGTGCAGCAGCGTGGATCGCAACGATCATCGACCACGGCTCTTGCGCGATCCGCTCCCGCCATCCCTCTTTGACAGCGATCAACGATCTACTGTCTTTGTCCTCACTCCAGCCCCACCAAAGAGACCTTTCCGCGTTGTGTTTGTGCATCTTGTGTCCTGCTGTACTTGCAAAGGATGACAACCGACGGGCCTGATCGATCCCGCCTGTTCTTTTTTGCACACACTCCACCCCGCCGCCAAGCCCACAACCCCCTCCAGCCTCTTGCCATCGGCCACGCTGGGCCCCAAAAAAACGAAAGCCTTCTCCCATCAAAACAGGAGAAGGCTTGCAGCAAGAAAAAGGAGGAGAGCACGCACGAGCAACCACCGCTCACCGCACCACAAGGAGGCCCTCGTGCGGCTCTAAGGACATTTGGGTCTATTGATGCCTGACAGCTTACCCCACGAAAGCCGCCGAAGCGAGACTCCTTATGCCCACATCCACGAGCAGGTCTACCCCATAAAAATCCATTCGATGGCGTTCGTATCAAGCAAGCATTTGATCTCGATCAAGAGAAAACAAAAAAGGCTTGTTCAACAAGCCCTTTTCTTCCGCAAACAGCATCTCGTGCTACCCATTCAGCACAACACGAGATGCCGATCAATCCGAAGGATCAGATCTCTGGCGACCTTTTTATCGCCAGAGATCCGCGAAGCGACATTTAGCGGCAGGCGTTAGCATAGCGGATTTGGCGTTTTTGCCAGCGTGTACGCCAACGTTCATAGCGTGCGCGCATCCATTGGAGGTTAGCAGCGAGTTGATGGCGTTGGGCCGTATTCAGAGTCCGATGCGCCTTCAACACCGCATCTGTACGAGTGCGTGCGATCTGCTTGAAGCGTTCGGCCCATGCGTCGATCAAAGCGTCGACTTCTTTTTTGTTGGGATGATCTTTGCGCAGAAGTTCAAGCCCTTGATCTTGGAGCTTTCGGAGCGCGTCGCGATCTTTGTAAAAGTCTTTTTGCACATCAAAGTAGATCGCCCGCAGTTCGGCGCGTTGCGAAGGATCGAGATGCACTCCTCGGAAAGCTACGGCCATCGGATTGAAGAAGCGCGCCAACAACAGCAAACAGCCGCCAAACAGCAAGACAAAGAACAAGAATCGAAGCCAGCGCCCACGACGGCAACGGTGCTTTTTCCCGTATCCTCCGCAAGGACCGCGAGAGCAACAGCCACCCTCACCTGAGAAGCCTTCTTGTTGCTGTTGCGAAGAAGAAGGCAAAGAGGGCGACTGTTGTGGAGGGGGCGGCATGATCACCACAGGCGGCACAACGATCACGGTGGCAGGACCCGCATTTTGTTGTGTAACGTGTGCGATCTGGGCGGGTAGAGCGAGAGCTCCTTGCTCGGTGACGATCGGTTGCCCAACAGCCGGGGAGTGGATGGTATGGGGGGTATATGAATTCTGGCTCATGGCACGTCTCCTTCCTCATCGCGAGGAGTTGAGGGATACGATGGATCAAAAGACCACGAAAACACCCATCTGATGGGCGCGACCGCGTGTGCGCGCTCTCGTCGTCTTTCGTGAGCCAAAGCTACTCGGGGCTTGTTAGAAAAGTTTGTCGCAACCAAGCCTCATTTGTAAAAAAAGTTTGCGCAGCGAAGATCGAAATGACTGTTTGACGCAAACCCCGCATTCACGGCATTCACAGCAACACTGTTGTTGATTTCAGCATCCATTATCGGGAAAAACCCCCGTGTTCGCAGTATTCCAAGCGTCACCGTTGTTTGGGTGAAAAACGCCTGTTCGCCCCGCCAATACGGGGTCAAGGGAGCCGTGCTAAGGCAGTGGGGTGTGGGGCAATGCCCCACAAAATCCAACCCACAAGTCGATCCTGTACGCAAAAAAACGCGGGCAGACCCACCTACGGCGAGAGAATTGACATCGCAAGATGGGTGGGTGATCTTGGGACGGACTCTTCACCGAGCAGAGGCAACAAGCGATGGCAGAAACGCAGCAAGCGCTCGAACGATTTTCCAAATCCGACTATTTGTTGGCCCGAGGGCAAGGCTCTTTTACGCGGCTGTTTCGGGCTTTTATGGATACGAGCATCGGCTTTTTCATCCGATTGTGCGTCTTTGGCGCGCTTTTTTGGATGGGGTGGACTGCCGCAAACCTCGAACCCAACGGCGATCTCTCCTTCTATTTGTTGCCTTTTATTTTGTTTTCTATCCCTGTGTTGTTGCTTTCATCGGGCCGTTCGATGGTCGAAGCAGTACTCAACCGTGTGTTGACCTTGGCCCTCGTGGGCGTCTGGGTTTGGAGCGCACTTTGGTACTTCAAGTACCCCCAATTTGGCTATAGCGCAGTCTCCCTACTGACGGGCTTGATCTTGCTGTGTGTGCCGATCTGGCTGGCGTGGTTGCGCAAGCGCCAAGAAAGTTTTCACGCAGACAAGGCGATCTTGTTGGTCGCGTGGATTATCGGTCTTGTGATGTTGTTCGGGCTGTTGGGGCTTTTGGTGTATTATATCGGCATCCAAAAGGCCAGTCCCGAAGCCTCTAGCTCGATCCTTGTGGCTGTGGGAACGTTCTTGTTCTTTCTGACGATCACCATCGTTCGGCTCTTTTGGATGGATGATGCCCGCAACCGCCGCGCCATGCGCATCGATCACGTCCCCCGAGGGGATGCGCTTTTGTTGCTCGAATGGTTCATCCCCCAATCGATGTACCTTGTGATCATGATCCCTTGCCTGATCTTCGCAGAGGCCCTGTTGTTCGACACGGTGTATCGTTTTACCCGACGCCCCCAAGAAGAAACCATCCGTCGGATGTTGCAGATGCCCACCGTCCCCAACGCAAAGCATCTTGCGCCCCAAACCAAAGCGACCAAAGACACGCTCGAAGCCCCCCCGCCCACGACGCCGCCACGCAGCCAAGCCCCGCTTAAAGCACGTTTTGGGGAATGGGTGTTGTTTGGCAGCAAGCCTTATGTGTACCCAAAGATCCGTGGCGTCGAGATCCCCGCACCCTTTTGGTTCAAATACCTTGGGCGTCTACTGCTCGGTTTGATCTTGGCCTTTTTGATCACCCAACAGCGCAATATCTGGATGCTTTTTCGATACACTTACGAATCTGCGTTGGAACTCAAACGCGCAGGCATGGAGCGCTCTCATTTTCACGAGTCTCCCGCACAACATCTGCATAAGATCCAAATGGATATGCGCGCCTTGTTGACTTATTACGGCAGCATCTGGCGGCGCATCTTTTTATACGCCACCAGCGCTCCCTTTTCGTGGCTGGGTTGGCGCTTGATCCTTGAACCCGGCCAATCCTTTTGGTTGTTGCTCGCAAAGCTCCGACGCTTGCTTGCGCGGCGTTGGGAAAGTGGTCTGTTCTCTTCCGCGATCTTACTTGCCGCGATTACCGGCTTTTTTACTTCGCTTCAGCCTTGGCTTGCGGGTGCGTTCTATCGCAGTTTTCTTCCCACCTTTTTAAGCGGCCTCTTCATCTTCGTAATGCACCAATTCATCGGCCTTCGCCCACCTCGCCTCCAAAACAACTGGCTTTGGCTGATGCTTCCTACGCACATCTTGCTCGCGCTACTTTTCTTTTTTCTAGCGATGGGCGTCGGAAATATGGAACATACCAGCCAACAATTCATCTGGTTTTTGTGCCAAGTGACAGCCCTTGCGTTTCCTGCGGTGTACCTGTTTGGAGGGGCGCGCCATGAAGGCCCTGCCGATCATGACGACGAAGCGGACGCCCCTGATACACGAAGAGAAGCCCGCCAGTTTTTGCTTGCGCAGCTCGCTTCGATCCCTTACCGCGATTGGGTGGTGTCTGCTCTCACTTACCGTTTGCACTCTGTCCGAAGTGAGATCCTGACCTTGATCCTCGTCTTGCCTTCTTACTTGATCGGCTTTGTCTTTTGGCTACGAGGCGTTGTCACCACCGTCGAGGCGCGTCGCCGATGGACGATGGCCACCTTAGGCCGCGCAAGTGCCGCGTGGATCGCGCTGTTCTCCGTCAGCATCATTGTCGCCATCACCTATGAAGCCCTACAAACACACCAAGTCCCCACCGCAGAAGCCTTTGTATTGCTGCTGTTGTTGTTGCCTGCCTTCCTTTCATGGGGTGCGGATACGCTCGTGGGACGGTGGATGCTCCGACGGCATGGGGCCTTGAACCTCTTTCAACAACAGCGACGTGATCAGATCGCCGCTGCAAGCATCGTGGCGATCTCGTTTGCGGTCGTTGTTGCACTGCACTTGTTGCGCGGTCTCGAAGCCTCGTGGGCCGCGATCGGGGGGATGCTTTTGTATGTCCCCTTGGTCTTACCGTGGTTTACGTTGCTTGCTGTTTGGGAACGCCGCCGCGAACGCCTGCTGCACAGCCCCATTGAAACTGCATCCCACGACGACCTCCCTCCCGCACTTTACGAATCCCCCACCGCTCCTCGCAATATCGGAGACAGCCTACTGAACCGCTTTCAACTCCTCCTCCAAGAACTCGAACAGTGGCTCCAAGCCAAAACCTACCAAGTCGCCGCTGCACTCGGAAGAACCGATCAAGCCACACGCGAAGGTATGATCGACGTACTTGTCCAGTTGTTGGATGAATCCCAAAAAGCCCTTGTCAGCGGGCGTTGGTATCTCGAAGAAGAACGTGAACTCGATCGCGTCTACCAAGAATGGCTGGTCCACAGCAAAGAAGCCCACGATCACACCCAAGCCGCACGCGAACTCGCCGATTATTTCGCCCGAATACTCGACCTTTTTGGCTCGCTGATCTACGACTTGAGCCTCCCCGCCCGAAACAAATACCTCGATCAAAGCCCCACCCGTGAACATGTCCTCGCTGCCCTCGAACGCACCCTGCTGCTCCCACACAGCCTGCACGAAGACATACCCGATACGCTTGATGCTTTGCGCGCCTTGATGATCCATCTGATCGAACGCGCTCCTGTCCCTCCCAAAGATGACCACGAACGCATCCGTATCTTTCGGATCATCGGCCTGATCGATGGAAAAGACAGCATCGCGTGGATGCGCGATTATCTCAAAACCAACGATGGGAAACGCCTCAAAAAAGAACTCTTGTCGGCCTGCCGTGGACAGGCTCGCCTCGCCGACTTGTTGTTTGAAGAACGCCAAAAAACCGATGAGGACGATCTGCGCCAAGCCATCGAACAAAGCCTCCTTCCGCTACGGCTTCCAACCCCTATCGCGCTCGCGTATCGGCGCTTTTTGGACGCCCAAACCCAAGAACAGCGCTTGCGTGAAACCCTCCAAACGCCCCTCCCCTCCGAAGAAGATCTCTGGGCACGCAATGTCCGCCATGATCCCGATCGCCTCCACCTCGAACGCCGTCGCCTCGAATCCCTTCAACGTCGGGAACGCAGCCACCTCGCTATGTGGGAAGCCATGCGCGATCTCTACCACAGCACCTGTGGCTTTTTGCTCTCCGCCCTCAAAGAAAGCGCTGGCCCACGCTTGCCCGCTCTGCTCAACTTGGGATGGGAAAACAGCCAAGAACTCGATCAAACCCGTCAAGCCTTCGAAGAACAAGCGTGGGATGGCTTTGTCGAACGCCTTTTGTCTTCTCTCTTTTTGCGCTTTCACAACCCCCAAGACGCCGCCGCCTTCGACCCTCACACTCCCCCTCGCGCCCCTCGCGAGATCACTCGCCTTGCCCGACTCCTTGACAAAAAACACCTCTTGCTGATCGAAATTGGCCTCGATCAACTCCCCCTCGTCTGGCGACGCCCCCTCCACAACCGACTCGCACAAGTCCTCTGGATGGGTGAAACTCCCAACGTCCAATTCTTCCCCCTCGACAACCCTCCCCCTCTACCCAACGATGCCGTCACTCTTTTGCGCGGCGTCCGTTGGGATCTTCACAATACTTTCCAGCCCCTTGACAGCTACTCTTACCGTTGGGGACTCGAATGGCTCGAAAAACTCGCTCATGCCGATGCCTTGCTCAAACCCGACGCCGAAACCTTGACCCCTTCAACCCCCGAACAACCCCAGCCTCCTCTTCCTGCACTCCCGCGCATCCGACGCCTCGCCCGAGTCTTTAGCCAGATCCCCGCACCTCACGCTCCCGAAGACCGCCACGTCGCCATCGCTATCTTCGATCGGATCTGGTCTCGCCTCCGTCTCCTTGAAGCCCTCCACATCGAACAACGCCAAGCCGTCCGAGGAAACGACCTGCTCAATTTCGACGCTGCCTGCACCCTCCTCGAAAACTTCTTACAAAAACACAAACAGCGCCAAATCCAGCACCTCCTCGATCTTCTCGAAGCCAACCTCCTCCCCTCCCTTCACTTCGCTTACCTCCAGCGCGAGGACGACAACCTCGCTTGGTACCGCAAAGACACGCCCCGCGAAACCCTCGTCACCCTCAAAACCCACCCCCTCCATTCCGCCGAAGAACAACACCACAACCAACACATCCCCACCCCCGACGAACCCTTCCAAGAATACCACCCCTTCACCATCGACCAGCTCCCCGCCCTCCCCACTTCTTCTCCCCTCCTCGACTGAGACGAAAAACCCCCTCAAAAACAAACACCTCCCTCCACCTCGCGGCTGGCAAGATCACCGACCCCGAAACAAACACCTCCCTCCGCCTCGACACACACACGCATAACAACTTGTCTGGTAAGTCGGAAAACATTTGCGCCCCGAAAAGCCCGCAGCATCCGCAGCACTGCGCGCACAAACAAAGTATGTCCCTTCTCGGGCATAACTCTTGGGCTGCGACAACATACAACGGCAAAAATAGTGGCTCAGTCCTTCCTCTCGCTTGGGAACCACGCTTGGGTCCATCGAAAATGTTTGTGGAAACAATGCCGGTAGATTCGGAGAGATCTTCTGGGCAACAAAGTTTGCTGAAAAATGGAAGCCATGCAACACATTGAGGACAGCACTCCCTGCCTTCGTGGAAGACGAGATCACAAGATGCCCCCCGTAGGTCGGGACGATCCACACCCATCCATCCTTGCCGAACTTGTCTTTCCCAAACATCATCACAAGCACGTTGGCGTTGTTGAAATTGTACCATGCCGTCGTCGGCGTGTTGCCTGTGATCTTGCTGTACATTCCTTGGTAGTAGGTGGTGATGCGCTGAAGATCTTGTTGCGGAAAAGCCGAGCGTTTGATCGCGTGTGCAAGCATCACGTCACCTGAATCATGCGTGTACACCGACAAGTTCGCATTTTGCTGAGGCTGTTCTTGGCGAAACGCCCGAAACGAGGACGGGTAATAAAGCGTATAAAAGCCCAGTTCGATATGAGAGTGCGTCCCCTCCGCTCTCGTCGGCGTCGGACTCGGCGGCGTCGGACTCGTCGGCGGAAATGCAACAGGAGGCGTCGGACTCGGCTGTGGCGTGGGGACCGATGGAGTGGGGCTTGGTTGCGGAAACGCGCTAGGCTGGGCCGCTGCTGTGGAGAAGATGGCTGGAAGATTCGGCGAGTTGGGTTGGTTTGCAGCAACCGTAAGAAACACAAAGCGATGCAGCAACTGCAGGGCTGGACTTCCGGGGCGATTGGTTCCTGACAACACCAGATTTCCCCCATGTGTCGGGACGATCCACACCCATGTTTCTTTGTTCGATTGGTTTTTTCCAAAGGTCATCACATAAACATTGGCGCGATTGAAGACATAAAACCCCGTTGCAGGCGCATTTCCAGCACTTTTGCTGTACAGCGCTTGGTAGTGCGCAACCACCCGTTGAAAGTCTTCTTCGGGAGAGGCCGTGCGTTTGATCGCATGAACGATCATCATGCTCCCTGATTTGTGCATATACGATGCTTCCACCATGTTCTTTTGCGGTTGTTCTAGGCGCGAAAAGAAAAATTCAGACGGATAAGAAAGCGTGTAAAAGCCCGCTTCGGAGTGAGACTGCGCATGAACCCACCCTCCCGCAAAACACATCCCAAGCACCACAAACAAACAGCCGCTCCAACGCACACAAACCCAAAGAAACAGATCCCAAATGTTTTTTCGCTGTTTCATGATCCTCGATCCCATCGTTGCAAAACCTCCCGTATGTAGGATGTTTGGGTGCTGCCTCAGCGACACCTTTTCTCTCGCCTCGTTTGAAGATGTGGGGGTTTTTGGTTATGGCCTATTCGCCCGATCCCGTCAACTCCTGCCTTCTCTTCCATGTTCAGCCCATCCCTTGTGCGTTTGGAAACAACACACCGCTTAAACTCATCTTTTGCGTCACATCGATCTGCCAGAGATATCACGTTCTTGCTGCCGCATCGTCACACAAAACATGGCTTTTAAGGCGCGCCAAGCCCACGCCTTCGTCGCTGACAAACGCGCTTCGATAGGCAAGACTCGAATCCCCAATCTCTTCGTCAGATGGCGGGCCTTGATGCGCGATGGTTGCGCGACCTCGCCAAACTGCCTCCCCATGAACGAAAGCACCGCGCCAGCACTCTGCTCGCTCCCGTCCTACGCCGCCCGATGATCGCCGCCTACCTGCGATCACCCGTTCAACTCGTCGCTCTCGGCATCAACTTCGAACAACGTGATCGACTCCTTCACACCGAAGACACCGACATGATCTCTTTTTTCATCGAACACGCAGGACGTGTCGCCGCCACTCATATCGAGACCAACTGGTTTGCTTGGTTGTTTATCGCGGGACATTATAACCACGAACGCCCAGATGCTGTACCGCCCTATCTACGGAAAGATCGATACGAACGCTCCTTCAAAGCCCCCACCCGCGTTCGCTTTCACAACGCCAATCTTTTCGATATCCTCGCTCGTGCCGAGAAACAGACTTGGTCTCATTACACCCTCTGCGATGCACCCGATTGGCTCAACCCCCACCTCCAACGCCGACTACTCGACGAGATCCATCGCACCAGCCGCGATGGAGGCATCGTCCTCGTCCGATCTGTCGAAGATCAAACGATGGTCGAAAAGCTCCAAGATCACAAACGCTTTCAACTGATCAAAGATCGCTCTGCCATCGCTTCCCTTGAAGATCGCTCCCGTCAATACCGCCGCGTTCACTTTTACCGCATCGTGCATTAGAGTGATCGACCCATCTACGCACTCGAACCAAAGGATATCGCTCCATGCACACACCTCAAGCTTCTCAGACTCCCATCGACGCTGCACGCCAAGCCCATCGGCATTTTTTGAACCGATACTACGGCATCTCGCGGCATTTCTACGATCTGACTCGAAAAGCCTTTCTGTTTGGAAGAGACAGCCTTCTGACCGAACTTGCGCTCGACACCACATGGCGCTCTCTTGTCGAGATCGGCGTCGGAACAGGCCGAAACCTCCGCGTCTTGCATCATCTCCGACCCGATGCAAAGTTCGGTGGCATCGACGCTTCCGACCAGATGCTACAACACGCACGCACCCGTTGCCCTTGGGCGACCTTTGCTCACGGATTCGCCGAAGATGTCGATTACCTCGCTGCCTTTGGCCAAGCCCCCGATCGGATCCTCTTCTCGTACTGCCTTTCGATGTTTCAAGATCCGCGCACCGCGCTCGAACATGCACGCCAACAGCTCGCTCCCTTCGGCAAGATCGCGATCGTGGACTTTGCGGATCTCGGCGGCCTTCCTCGGATCGCTCAAGAATCGCTGCGTCGGTGGCTCAGCCTGTTTCATGTCACCCCCCTCCAAACCTCCCTATTCGACGGCCTCCCTCACACCTTACGCTTTGGACCCACGCGCTACTATCTCTGCGCCACCCTCCCACGTGACGACCACTAATCTTTATACGAGATCCGCAAGGTGTGTGATCGGAAACAGGGTGGGGCAGCCCTGTGTGGCAGCCCAAGAGTCAGGCGGTTCGCAAACCGCACCTACATCTTATGATCACACACCCTGCGGATCTCATAGTGATCCTCGGAAAAGGCACTTCGATGTGCTTTTTGGGAGAAGTGATCCTCGAAAAAGGCACTTCAATGTGCTTTTTGGGAGAAGTGATCCTCGAAAAAGGCACTTCAATGTGCTTTTTGGGAGAAGTGATCCTCGGAAAAGGCACTTCAATGTGCTTTTTGGGAGAAGTGATCCTCGAAAAAGGCACTTCAATGTGCTTTTGGGGAGAGTTGTACGAGATCCGCAAGGTGTGTGATCGGAAACAGGGTGGGGCAGCCCTGTGTGGCAGCCCAAGTATCGGGCGGTTCGCGAACCGCCCCTACGTTATGCGATCACACACCCCGCAGATCTCGTATAAACCCACAACGCTGCTTGAACGATCGAGGACACGGGGTTTTTGTTCACAAGCCATTTGGCGAACCACCCATCCTCTCGATCACCACCTGCTTTTCTGCCTATGCCGCTTGAAAAATCGCACACGAGAAAACAAAGCGTGGTATACAGGCCCCGAATATCTTCCCGTTCGCGGCCCTTCGGCTTTTGGAGCATAACGATACGCCGCAGCGATACAGGTAGGAGCGGCGCAGATGCCAAGTTATCTCATCCGAACACACCGTGGTTTAGAAGCGGTCGTCAGCGAAGAAGTCCGTCGATTGGGCGGAGAGGTCCAAAAAGAACTCGCAGGAACCCTGATCATCGAAGCCGACGAAGAGGCGTTGTACCGTATCGCCTTGGAGATGCGAACCGCGCAACGCCTGTATCTTCGGCTGCATAGCTTTCGCTGGAAACACGAAGACGACCTCTATCTCGAAGCCCAAAAAGTCGACTGGGGCCTTCATCTCAAAGCCAGTGGTCGGCTGCGCTGCGAAGCATATCTCCACGAAAGTGCGATGCAAAACAGTCACTTCGCAGCTTTACGGCTCAAAGACGCGATCGTCGATCAATTTTCCGACGATCAAGGCCGTCGCCCCGACGTCGACCGCGACAATCCCGATATCCTTGTCGTCTTGCAAGCACGCCATCAAGAAGCCGAGATCCTTCTGGATCTTGGAGGTGGGCCGTTGCGCTCATTTCCAAGCTGGCAAGGGCAGCTTCACAAAGGACAAAGCTGGCAGCACGCCGCAGCGATGCTCTCACAGGCAGGATGGGCCGATATCTATCCTCACGGTGGAGCGGGGATCTTCTTGATCGAAGAAGCGTGGCCGCTTGCCGCAGAAGCCCTGCTCGAAGCGATCCACCTCACCCCCGGACTTTTGCGCGGAGAGATGGGGCTGCCCCGATGGTTGGGATGCAACAAGCCCCGTTGGCGCAAAGCATGGGAAGAGGCCGAAGAACGGCATAAACAAGCCCTCGAATCGTGGGAACACACGATCCATGCCTATGGCACATCTCACGCGGGTGTTCGGGGCTTACGCGACTTTTTGCGCGATCTCCGTCTGTCCCCCTTTCTTCGGCCTCGCTTCCTCGAATGGCCCGATCTTTCGTCGATTCTCGAACCTCACACCGATGCCTCCATCCCGGGCTACTTCTGCGCAGAGTTCCCTGCCTACGAAGAACTCCATCTCGCACAAGCCGTCCATCGGTACGCTTCTTTGGGCCAAGCCCTCAAACGCCACCTTCCCGGATGGAACGCCACGATCTACACCCCCCAACCTGATCTCGGCCATCGTCTGAGCCTTCGCGCCCACAAAACACGACGCCACGCATGGCAAGAGGCCGAATACACCGCCCTTTCCATCACCATCCCCGCCCACACCGACGACGCGCAAAGCCAAGATCCCGCACCCACCTACGTTTGGCAACACCACGAAGGCGCACAGATGTTTGCCAACCGCTTGCGCAAAAATCTCGACGGCCTCAAAGGCTGGCGCAAACAGCAAGAGGTCACCTGTTATCGGGCTTATGACGCTGAGATGAACGAATACAACGCAGCCATCGACGTGTATGAAGATCACGCCATCATCCAAGAATACCAAGCCCCCTCCACCATAGACGCCCGCCGCGCCGAACAACGCCTGCACGATATCTTGCTCGTTGCTCCCGATATCCTCGATATCCCACGCGAACACATCTATTTCAAACAGCGCCGCAAACAAAAAGGCACAAACCAATACGAAAAACAGGCCGAAGAACAAGACTTTACCGAAGTCCGCGAAGGCGATCTGCGCTTTCTGGTCAACCTCACCGATTATCTCGATACCGGCTTGTTTTTGGATCACCGCACCGTCCGACGCTGGCTCCACAAAGAAGCCCAAGACAAGGACTTTTTGAATCTGTTTTGCTACACAGGCACCGCAACGGTCCATGCAGCCGCAGGCGGCGCACGCAGCACGTGCAGCGTCGACCTCTCCAAAACCTACCTGTTTTGGGCGCGTGAAAATATGAAGCACAATGGCTTTACACGCTCGAATCACCGCTACATCCAAGCCGACTGCTTGGTCTGGCTCGAACATACCGAAGAAACCTACGATCTGATCTTCCTTGATCCACCGACCTTTTCGAACTCAAAGCGCATGGAACAAACCCTCGACGTCCAACGCGACCACATCGCACTGCTTCAACACGCGCTGCGTTTGTTGCGTCCCGACGGACTCTTGCTGTTTTCCACCAACAAACTCGATTTCCAACTCGACACCGACGCGCTTCAAGCCCTTGATACCACCGTCGAAGATGTCACCAAAGCCTCCATCCCACGAGACTTTCAGAGATCACCCAAGATCCACCGATGTTGGCGCATCCGACACGCCCACTCTTCGACACGTCGCAAATAGCCTGATTTTTGTCGTCTTGTCCTGTTGTGTAGGATGGAGACGATAGAAGCGGATGCCCTAACTCTCCCATGATTCGCCAACTTGAGCTAAGGCATTTCGCAAAAAGGACTCTTCGAGATACAAACCTGCGCGGAGAATTTCTCGAAAAATGGGCGCAGCTTGCGGCACAACTCCTATCTTTTTAGCCAAGAGGATCAACCCGATCGTCCCAAGAACAGGCACGCCAAGAGCCTTGGCGCATTGCCTTGCTTTTGCATCGTCGAGTACGGCGATCCAACCCGCGTGTTCCAACACAAGGCTCAAGACAGAGGATTCGCCCACACCAAGCCCCCATTCAAGGATGGTTGTCGGGATGTTTGTCGAAGCACGTTGCCCCCATCCCGCAAAAACAGCTCGAAAGGCAGGATCGTTCGGTGGGCCTTGCAATATCTCCGATGCAACAGCATCGGGAAGCCAACACTCCGACGCCAACAACAGCGCAAGATCAAGCCTTCCGATCTTTGCGAGAATGATCGTTGGTGACGCATCGAACACCAAAATGCGGCTCAAAGACAGAGTTCCTTCGCGATGTCTTCTTCGTTGACTTGGAAAGGCGATACCTGAAAACGCCTCAACGCCTCAAGAAAAGCACTCCGAGAGAGTCCTGCGATCTCCGCAGCCCGTTCTTGCGAGATATTCTTCATCTCATACCATTTGACCGCAGCAGCCAAGCGCAATTCTTGACGGAAGCCTTCGGGATCTTCGCGCAGCGTTCCTAGCACGCTTTCAGGGAAATCAATTGTGATGTGTACCATTTATTTATCCTCCAAATCTGCTCCACCAAGAAGCCGATCGATGCGCTACCGCGCTTGGGTTGCTGTGGTGGTGCTCCTCTTTGCTCATTGCCCGCATACGGACCGATTTATCTCATTTCTCTAGGTCCTTGTCCAACCTATCCCGCTCGGTGGCGGGGTGTGGGGTGGAATCCCGCAACAACAAAGATCCCCTCACAAAAAGATCGGGATTGTGGAAGAGTTGAAGGAGCGATGTGGCGGGGGAAGGCCGGGCGAAGGGGCTCTCGATCAAGCGTGGAGATGTTCGCGGCGAAAGATGGAATGGAGGGGGACGACTTGTGGATGGTTTTGGTCGAGGTCACAAAGATGTTCGTAGTGTTCCCACGCAAGGCTCCAATCTTTGCGTTGGAGGGCATAACGGCACCACATCCGATAAAAGGCGATGGCTTCGGTGGTATGGAAGTTTTGTTGATCTGGCGAAAGCAGTTGTAGATGCCGTTTTTTGCCAAAGATCATCTCGAATTCTTCGAACTGTTCGCGGCGCAGCAACATCTCACCATAAGCACAAACACCGAACAAATAATGCGGAAACAACTCGTATGTCTTGATCACCCAATAACGTTGAGAAGCGATGTCTCCGATGGCACCGTAGGCATGGGCCGTTGCATTGTAGATCTGAGGGACGTGAGGAAACTGTTCTCGCAAGGCTTCGAGACGGGGCAAGGCCGCTTCAGGATCAGACGAAACGCTCGACAGGACCGAGACGATCGCTTCGCGGGTTTCCAAAGGAAGCTGTTCAAATTCGTGATCGGGAGCGTCGTCAGAGATACGTGGGGACAGAAAAGCACGCGGACGACGCGCAACAGACGGGGCAAGGGTTCGAGTTCTTGTTCTTTTCTGGGCTCTTTTCGACAACATCGCCAACCCTCCTTGTGTTAGACGGACGATCTACTTGGCACCAAATACCTGACTCCTTTACGTTTCCATCGACACGGTGTGTTGTCGCAAACCCAAACACCCCCTACAGCGGGGCTTGGTGCGACCACACAAACGCCAAACAGGAACAGAAGCAACGACAAGCAAGTGTCGTTTGAGGAACAAAAAACCATCGGACCATAAGTTAAGAACGCGGCAAGACCCAAAACGTTTCACTTCTGAAACAAGAAAACCATTGTCGCCCCTTTGCAGAGGCCGTACCACCCAGCGCAAAGGCATCTCTTGAGCCTAGAGCAAGAAGACTCCCCTCCCCGATGCCCAGCCCAGAGGTATGGCACAGATCCAAATCGATGGCAAGTTTTCTTTTCAAAGGTGTGACATCTCTGTCTGATCCGTCGTATGTGCCTGCCAAGATGTCGCACATCAAAAACGCCAACCGCCGAGAAGAACGAAACGAAACAAGCTGAGTCTAAGCAATCCATGCGGACTTGCTTGACAGGTCGAGGCTTCTCTCTTTAATGTGGGAGGCCGATGAGGAAGGCTTGTTGTGCGCTTGAGGCGGTTGGAGACGAGGGATCGGATGAAACGAAGTGGTGTGTTGTTGTGGGTGGTTGGGTTGGGTTGGATGATGACGGGCTGTACGTCTTTTTTGGTCAACTCGACCAAGCCCGTGATGGCGACGATGATCATCAAGCCCGCATTTAAGACCTTTTTGCAAGAAGAAGATCTGGATCTGGCGAAAAGCGCGATTGGAGGGCAGATCAAACTGGCCGAGATCATGCGCGAAAATATGCCCGAAGATCCGGACTTGGCGTTGCTGTTGTGCCAAGGCTTCGCCAGCTACGGACAATTGTTCGAGGCGGATCGCGATCTGCTGAAGTTCAAGGGCGACGAAAAATCGGACAAAGAAGCCAAAGCGATGACGAGTCGGATCCGACGGTATGCCATACGTGGCCGCGCTTTTTGTTTGGAGATCCTCGAAAAGCGCTTCAAAGGCTTTACAGACGCAGCCCTCAAAGGCAGCGCGGATTTCAACAAGCTGCTCGAACAAGCGCGTCTGGAGGATGTGCCGTTTTTGTTTTGGCTTGGCTATGCGTGGGGATACGCTGTGATCAATGGCTTGACAGAGCCCGAGTTGGTGGCCCAAATCCCCCAAATCAAGGCCGTCATGGAGCGCGTCGTTCAATTAAAAGAAGATTATTTTCATGGAGCGGGGCATCTGTTTTTGGGGACGCTGTACGCGCAATCCAAGATGTTTGGGGGCGATTTGACCAAAGCCGAGACGCACTTTGACAAGGCCGAACAGTTTTCTCAAAAAAAGATGCTATTGTTGTACTACTTTAAGGCTCGGTTTTTTTCGGGGCAGAAGAACGATACGGCTGGTTGCAAAAAGATGATCAAAGATATCCAATCCACCGACTTGTCCATCGCCCCAGACCTCAAGTTGGTGAATCAGCTTGCCAAAAAGCAGGCCGAAGTCGCACAAAAACACATCGACGAGTTTTGCCCCTAACATCAAGTAAAAACAGATCAAAGATCGAGGAGGTTTTGAGTCCATGAAGAAAGTTCTGTGTTTGTTGGGCCTTGTGGCGTGGATGTGGGGAGCGCAAAGCGCACACGCCAAGAAATACACGTTTCGGATCGCAACACTCGCCCCGGGAGATTCGAGTTGGGGCCGCGTGTTTATCAAGATGCGGCGAGATCTTTTGCGCGAAAGCAAGGGCCAAATCCATATCAAGTTCTATCCCGATGGGCGGATGGGGGATGAAAAGCTGGTGGTCAACAAGATGAAGCTCGGCCAGCTACATGGGGCATCGATCACCTCGATCGGCTTGGCGCAGATCGTCCCTTCCGTGCTTTTGCTGCAACAACCCGCTCTGTTTCGTAGCTACAAAGAACTCGATTATGTGCGCGAAAAGATGGATGCGGAGCTGCGCGCCCAGTTTGTCGAGAAAGGCTTTGTGCTGCTCGGTTGGGGAGATATGGGCTATGTGTACCTGTATTCCAAGCAACCGATCGACAGCGTGGAAAAGCTTAAAAGCACCAAGATCTGGGGATGGACCGACGATCCGATTACCAAACAATTCAGCGAAAGCTCGGGGATCACGCCACATATGCTCGGGATCTTGGATGTGCGATCTTCCCTTCAGACGGGCGCCATCGATACCGTGATCGGAACGCCTTTGTCGATCATCGCGATGCAATGGCACTCTTATCTCAAGTATCGCGTCAAATACCGCTTTGCGATCGGCGTCGGCGCAACGGTGATCACCAAAAAGAGTTTTGATCGCCTGCCAAAAGAACTCCAAGACATCGTGTTACGTGTCTCCCAAAAACACCACACCAACTTGATCCAAGTGATCCGCCGCGACAACAACCGCGCCCTCAAAGTCCTCACCAAGCGCGGCTTGGAACACATCACCGTCCCCGCCGCCGAGAAAAAGCTGATCCGCCAGCTTTCTCGAAAAACGTGGGATTACTTCACAGACAAACTGTTCTCCAAAGCCGATCTCGACAAAGTCAAAGGCTTGCTCAAAGAGTTTCGCAAAAAATAACAGCCCTTCTGGATATCCCCCACAGACCTCGGTATCCACACACCCCAGCACCCACACTCTACGACAAAAGCGGCAAAAACGATGAAAACATGGTTACAGCGATGGAGTCAGGCGGACGCGATCGTGCAAAAGATCGAGCGAAGCATCCTTGTATGGGGGATGTTGACGATCTTGTTGACGGGCGTCATGGACATTGGTTTGCGTTTGGCATTGGGCTGGGGTCTGGGTTTTGCGGACACACTCGCTCGCCAGATCACCGTATGGCTCGGGTTGTTTGGTGCAGCGTTGGCAACAAGCCACGTTGAACACATCAATATCGACGCATTTAGTCGGATATTGCGACGACGCGGACTCCAGATCAACCAGATCGCGGTCGGCTTGGCCTGTGTTTTCATGAGTGGGGCGCTAACCTATTACGCGATCAAGCTGGTGCAGTTTTATCGAGGCAACACCAGCAGCGTCGTCACACTCGGATACATCGACATCGCGACATGGTGGTTGCTGTTGGCGTTCCCGATCAGCTTTGGTGTGATGACGTCGCGTTATCTGTTGCACACGCTCGAATACCTGTATGCCTTACGCGGCGATCCGTTGCCTTGGTCTTACGTCACAACACGGATGGAAGAAGAACTTTCTCGGCGCGAAGGCACGGAGGTATCGCCTTCAACGCAAGCCGCATCCGCTTCGGCTTCTTCTTCGGCCTCAGCCCACCGCGCAGAGGGAGGTGACGCATGATCGCTTTGTATCTCTTGCTGTTGGTGTTGGCGCTGTTTGGCTTGCCGCTGTATATGGTGATCGGCGGTTTTGCGATGTTGATGGGGATTCAACTCGGCCAAGATCCAGCGACCTTTTTTACCCAAGGATACGGGATGTTGGCGGATTCACCAACACTGGTCAGCATCCCGTTGTTCACCTTTGCGGGCTACTTGATGGCCGAAAGCAAGACGGGTGAGCGGCTGGTGCGATTGTTCGATGCGTTGCTCGGCTGGCTGCCGGGGGGACTGACGATCCAGATCGTGGTGGTCTGTTCGTTCTTTACGATCTTTACGGGTGCATCGGGTGTAACGATCATCGCGCTTGGGATGTTATTGTATCCTGTATTGCTCAAGTCGCATTATCCCGAAGAATACGCCTTGGGGCTGTTGACCGCGTCGGGCTCGCTCGGCCTGCTGTTGCCGCCCAGTTTGCCGCTGATCATCTACGGCGTGATCGCCAAAACCGATATCCGTGCGCTGTTTTGGGCGGGGATCCTCCCCGGGATCTTGATGATGGCGGTGTTGGTGTTTCACGGGATCTGGGTCAACGTCCACCATACCCCCGGAAAACAAGGCGGAATGATCGCTTATTTCAAAGCTGTAGGCGAAGGCTTGTTGTTGCTTGTGTTGGTGGTGGGCGTGGGAGGGTTGGCCTTTAGCTTTGTTCCGATCCGATGGTTAATGGGCGGTGTGGCTGGGGTGACAGTGCTTTTTTTCGCATGGAGTATCTTTCTGCCCAAGCATCCGCTGTTTGAAAAATACACCTTGCTTGGTGCGCTGCGCGAGTCCAAGTGGGAAGCTGCATTGCCCCTATTGATCGGCTTTTTGCTACTCAATCAAGTCGTGGGGATCCCTGAGATCGCCTTGTTGACGACCGCTTACATCTTTGTGGTCGAGGTTTGGATCTATCGGGATCTTGGGATCGTGCGCGATATCCCCCGTGTGAGCTTCCTTTCGCTCAAACTGGTGGGTTCGATCATCTTGATCCTGATGAGCGCGCTCGCCCTGAGCAACTTGTTGATCCTCCAAGAAGTCCCCGACAAACTCTTTGAAGCCATTAAGCCCGTCATTACGAACAAATGGATGTTCTTGTTGGCCCTCAACCTTTTTCTGTTGTTGGTCGGGTGCTTGTTGGATATCTTTTCTGCGATCCTTGTGGTGGTTCCGTTGGTCGTGCCGCTGGCCAATCGCTTTGGCGTGGACCCCGTTCATCTCGGCATCGTGTTTCTCGCCAATCTCGAACTCGGCTACATGACGCCCCCCGTCGGAATCAACTTGTTTATCTCCAGCATGACCTTCAAAAAGCCCGTCCTTGCGCTCTATCGGATATCGCTTCCGTTCTTGGGGCTGTTGGGCATCGCCTTGGTGCTGATCACCTACATCCCCGCGCTCAGCTTGTGGTTGCCTCAAGTCACAGGAGCCACACAACGCGCCCTCCCGAACCTCGATCAAAACCAACCCTCCCAACGCCGCAACGAGATGATGGATCTGCTCAAAGATGACGACGACAAAGACGGAAAGAAAGACGGAAAGAAAGACGGAAAGAAGGGCAAAGCCAAAGACGACACAAGCGATATCGACGACGAAGAAGACAGCCCCGCTTCGCCCAAAAAACGAGGCCCAATACCACCTGCCCCCACCCCCGCAAACGACGGTGGCATCGCCCCTGACACTACGCCCGCAAACGGCGGTGGCATCGCCCCTGAGACCGCTCCGTCCGATGCGGCTTCACCCAAAGAAAAAGCCTCCCCACGTAAGCCTCCACCCACCCGTAAAAAAGCCAAAAGTAACGAGGACGACGAAGAACCTTGATCCCTTTCGTCCCAAAGCAATTTGGATACCGAACCAAGGCAGGTTTTCGTATGGAATGGCTCTCCCTTGCGCAACTCCTCCCGGACTTCCCCAAAACCTCGCTGCATGGGCATATCCACCTGCGCGTCGATCAGCTTGCTCCGCTGTCCCTCGAAGGATGGGCATTTCTCGCGATCCAGCCTACCCATGAAACACAAGCCAAACGCTGGATGGCCGAACACTCCGACGCTTTCCAGCTCTTCTTTCGTATGCTCTATGGCGAAGAGATGCCCCACACAGAACTGGAGGCGGATCGGCTGTATCTCTGCCTTGAGATGCAGCGCCGCCGCCTCCACCAGTCTTATCAAGCGGTATTACAAGCCCTCGCACAACTGGCCCCTTGCCTTGAAGCCTCGGCCTTTTTCCTCAAAGAAGAACACTCTCCCACACTCGACTTTTTCCACACCACAAACGGCCAGATCTTCGGTACACGCCACACCTGCGCAAGTGATTGCGAAGACGATATCCTCCGCACTTACGATGCGATCGTCGAGCAAGCCCCCGACGATCAAGCCCTACGCGAATTCGTCTCTTTGCGCCGCCTGCGGGTCGTCTCCGACTTTATCGACCAACTCTTTGCACAACACAGCGAGGGCCTCTCCCTCACCTCTCCTGTTCCCCCTGCCCTCGAAGTCAAGCTGTATGTGATCGCCGAAGGACTTGAGCGCGCCGCAGCCCATACCCCCGATGCAATCGACGTGTGGCACCAATGGGCGCGTTTTGCAGTCTGGTTCGGTGATCCCACCACCATCGAACAAGCCTTTGAATCCGTCTATCGGCTCGATCCTTCGGACCCTTGGGTTCACTTCGATCATGCCGTCTACCTCTGGCAACAAGGCCGCCTCCAAGAAGCCATGTCCCACCACCATCACTTCCTCGCCGCCGAGCCCCAAGACCCCCTTGGCCTGCTGTTTGCCGGCTTCCTCTACACCAAAGAAGCCATGCACGAAGACGCTTATTCGATCTGGCAAGAACTCGATCAACAAGTCGACAGCCTACTTTCCGACCTCTCCCGTTGGAAAGATCTCCAACGACCCGAATACGCCGCCGATCTACTGGCCCTCTGGCTCCAACACGCTCACCACTTCCTCAAGCCACAAACCCACGCAAAAGCCTATCTACAGGCCGCCTTGCTGTTGCAAACATGGCAGCCTTGGGAATCTCTCTCCGCTACCCACCGCGAGATCGTCGCCCTCTGGCTGCAACAAGCCCGAATCCTCGACCCCTGCGATCCGCAGATCGCCCTCCACAGCGCACGCACTCTCCGAAAACAAGGCCAGATCGAACAAGCCCACCACACCTTGCAACAGGCCCACCAACAACATCCCCTTGATACGGATATCCTCTTTCTCCTCGCACAGATCTGCACACAACAAGAGCGCCACCAAGACGCTGCGCGTTATCTGCGCCGCTTGCTCACACAAACCAAACAGCGCGACGATGCCAACACCGATCTCTACAAAGCCCAACTTGCCGCCGTTTTGGAAAGCGAGGCACAGCGCTTCTGGATCGAAGAAGAGTACGAAGCCGCCGAGTCCGTTTATGACCAGATGCTCGCCATCTACGAAGACTCCTTTATCCCCCCCGGGCTTGAAACCCCTTGGCTTCAAAAAGCCCGATTGCGCCTGCGCGAAGACAAAAAAGGTCTCGCCCTCGCTTGCGCTCGAAAAGCCCTTTCCATCCACCCCGCTTCCGTTTCTGCCAACGCTCTCGCAGCCTATCTTCTCGCCCACCTCGATCGCTTTTCCGAAGCCCTGCCCCTTGCCCAACGCGCCGTCTCACAAGGCCCTCACGATCCCTTTGCCCTTTACGCGCTCGCCTGTGTCTTTGCCATGACGGGCCGCCGAAAAGACGCCCTCCCCCTCCTTGAGCGCGCCCTCGTCGCCAACCCCTCCCTCCGCCAAGAAGCCGCCCAAGAAGCCTTGCTCCAACGCCTCCACGCGCTCTCCCTCTTTTGGCGGCTGCTCGACGAACCCGAACATCCTTCTTCTTGATCGGCCACACCCGACGACCCGACCTCTTTCGATCTCCCAACATCAGGATTTTGTATGAGGCAGCAAAACCCCCATGTTCGCGATGCCTCATGCGGAGCCGTCGCCCGTCTGAAAAACCTGCCATCACCCCGCCAACACGGGGTCAAGGGGCGACAGTCCCTTGTGGGGTATGGGGCAACGCCCCATCAAACAAACCCCAAACCGTCACGAACGACACCACACGCAGTCAAAAAGGTCTGGGGCAACGCCCCATCAAACCAACCCCCACCCGTTATCCCCCTACCGAATCGGAGGTTATGATGAAGAAACGTTTTGCGATTACCGGTGCCAGCGGGCTTTTGGGTGCCAATCTCGCGATCGCTCTGCTCCAACAAGGGCACACCGTCGTCGCGACTCGCCGTGGAAAAAGTCGTACCGATCATCTCTCCGCCTACCCGATCCAATGGATCGATGCCGCCCTCGATCAGCCTGATGCCCTTCAATCGGCGTTTTCTGGCTGCGATGGTGTGTTTCATTGTGCCGCCGCTGTCAGTGTCCAATTCAAGATCGAGCCGTGGATCTACGCAGCCAACGTCGAAGGAACACGCAACGTCCTCCAAGCCGCCCAAGCTGCCGATGTCCCACGACTGATACATTGCTCCACCACCAGCGCACTCGGACTCTCCACCGACGGCCTCCCAAGCGATGAAACCGTGCCGTTCAACTTCGCGGCCTACGGCCTCGACGACGCTTATGTCCAAACCAAACGCCAAGCCCAAGACCTCGTCCTCCAAGCCGCCTCCGATGGAATGGACGCCCTCGTCGTCAATCCCGCATTTATGATCGGTCCCTACGATGCCAAACCTTCCTCGGGCTCGCTCGTTCGCAGCCTGCTGCTGGGCAAGATCCCCGCCTACACCCTCGGAACCAACAACTTTGTCGATGTTCGAGACGTCGCACGCGGGATGTTGCAAGCCTACGAACGCGGAAAAGCCGGTGAGATGTACATCTTGAGCGGCGAGAATATGACTTACAAAGGCTTCATGGATCGCGTCAGCCAAGTGACAGGATGCCCCAAAGTCCGCTTCCGTGTCCCCGCATGGACCGCCCGAATCGCAGGTTGGTGTGGCGATCAATGGAGCGCCTTGACGAGCCGAGACACCGAACTCAACAGTGCCACCGTCCGCTGGAGCCTCAACGACCGCTACCTCTTCCGCTGTGACAAAGCCATCCGCGACTTGCATTACACGATATCGCCCCTTGATTCCGCCATCGCCGACTGCGCCGCATGGTTCCAAGAACACCGTATGCTCTAACTCTCCTCACTCTTCCCATTTCCTGTAGGGCGCTGCCCCATACGCGCCTTGTTAAGGTGGAAACACCGAATAGTCTAGCCTGATCGCCGTTTCTTTTTCTACCCCCCCCTCAATCCCCCCGTGAACGGGGGGAAGTTGGAACGGGCAGCGTCTGCGTCTCGTGCATACAGCGTGCGTCACGAAAAAACAAAATCCCCGATGCTTCCGACTTTCGCTCCCTCCCCTGTTCACGGGGGAGGGCGGGGTGGGGGGCTTTCCTCCGCTTCACCTAACGCCTATGGGGCGCTGCCCCACACCCCGCAAGGGAGCTTTGCCCCCTTGACCCCGTGTTGGCGAAAAGATCATCGTTTTTCAAACAAGCAACGGCTCCGCTTGAAGCCTCACAAACATGGCTTTTTTTGTGAGCTGCGTCACTCTTTTTTGAAACGTGAAATTTTGATCTTGTGGAGTGCCGAACACCCCGTTGATCTGCGATCACAGTTTTTTGATCGATTTTGGAACCTTCTTTTTTGTTTGCTTACTATTGCAGCATATCGGCGCTTGTGCGCAGGCGTCAAATCCTTCAAAAAACAGCCTTCTATCTAAGACAAATCAAGATCTTATGTTTGATCATTTTTATTTTCAATTAATATAAGACTTATACGATATCCGAGCGATGTGTTCCCGTAGGATAGTGTGTAGACGCCCGATTGTTGGGCAGCCACAGGGGTCACTTGGACCAACTCATGCCATTCGTTTGCGATCATCCTTCCTACAATATCCGTCAAAAGCGTATCCATAAGCGTCGATGCGGTTTGTTGTAAACGCCCTGTGATTGGGCAGCCACAGGCTGCGAACACGTCTTTTTTTGGCCACTACGTAAGTCCTATTCCTAAAAAGATCGAATTACTTTCTTCTTTTTAGGAAAGAGAGAAAAAACATGAAAAAAGAAAATCAACATCAGTGTCTTCGTTTGGGTGTGATCGAGCGTGGAAAACTTGTGGAGGAGCGGGTATTTAAAAAAGGAGAAGAGATTACGCTTGGGCGCTCTAGCCAAAATACATGGGTGATCGAGGACGAACAATTTCCCGCCAAGCACCGACTTTTTCAATGGAAAGACGGAAGCTACACACTCCACTTGCCTAACCCTTCACGAGCCAAGATTTCTTCCTCCGAGGGAATTCAAGAATTAGGGACATCTTCGATCGAGAACTCCGTTGGGACGCCTGAGTCCGAGGCGTTTGTGCTTTGCACAGAGATGCGGGGCAAGATCCAGATCGGTAAAACGACGCTGCTGTTTCAATTTGTTCCTGCTCCTGTCGAGGCCAAAGAAGCCCCGCTTCCTGTGCAACTTCGCGGATGGCGCTTGAAGTCGGACTGGATCTATGCCTCTGCGATGTTGCTGTCTTTGGTCGGCCACAGCGGCGCGATCACTTATATTTCTTTGCATGGTCCTTCGCCCGCAGAACTCTCGGAGTCCTCGCGCTTTCAGCCCAAGCACACCGAAGCACCGGTTTTGTTGGTGGTTCCCCCCGCCCCAACCAAACCGAGCATCCCAAGCATCGTTCCAAACAAGCCCACGCCGCGCCCAACGAACCGCCCAAGACCAAGCAACACCAAACCTCATCCGTCCCGAAACATCCAAGACAAAAAAACACAACAAGATAAGATATCAAAACACGTCTCGGAATTTGTCTCGGGCAACAACTCTTCCGTTCATCAGATGCTCGCCCCCCAACAAGGCGATCCTTTTCTTCGGCGCTTCGATCAACTCAAACAGACGACAGCAAGCCAAGATCACGGTCGCCTGCTCGGAACACGCGGAGAGGGCGTCAAAACGGACATTGAAACCAACCGCCACAATGGACTCCCTTACACGGTTCCGAGCGGCCCTTCTGCACCCAAAAACGCGAACAGCGGGCGAACAGCCGCAGAGATCAAGTGCCCCCGATTCACCGTAGAACCTATCCCATCGGTTCCAATCCAAATCAACGAAGCGAGTCTCCAGCGTTTTCTACAACGCCGCAAAAAAGCGATTGTCCACTGTTACGAAAAGGATTTGCGCCACGATCCAGATCAAAAAGGACGGATCGAAATCCGCTTGACGCTCAAAACAAACGGGACCATCCACACCGAGATCGAACGCAACGAACTGTCCAAATCGACGGCAGCATGCATCCAAAAAACACTCAGCCGCCAACGTATGCTCCCCTCCCCCAAAGAAGAAGTCGAAGTCGTCGTCCCCTTCTTGTTCGAGCCACAACGCTGATCTCCTGCGAAAGCGCTTGGTTTTCGATGGAGTGTTTGAAAAGCCCCGTCCTGAGATGCGATCAGGTAGGGGCTTTTAAGCTTTGGGAGGTTGTTGCGAGGTTGGGAAGGGACGCCAAGGCTGAAGACGGCGGGTGGGAGCGGGTTTATTGCGAGGTCGGGAAGAGGCGACATAGGCCGAAAAAGACGGGCGGGAGCGGGTTTTAGGCTTTGGGATGTTCGCGGCGGAGCCAAGAGAGGGCGAGCATGACAAAGAAGGCCAACAAGAGAGAAGACAAGACACCAGAGCCATCGCTCGCAGAGCAAAGACAGCCCGAAGCGCGCCCACCACCGCCCGTTTTTCCATCAGGAGCATTGCTACCTTCGGTGTTCACCGAAGAATCAGGGTTTCCGTTGTTGCCATCGGGATTTCCGTTGCTACCGTCGGGATTTCCGTTGCTACCGTCGGGGAGATCTCCACCGTCGGGGTTAACCACACCGTCGGGGAGGGTGGTTCCGTTTTTGGAGATGCAATCGCCTTGGGGACGACGGCAGACCTCGTTGGGGCCGCAACGAACGGAGTCACAAGGATCATCGACACATTGCCCCCCCGCGCAAGTTTGCCCGCCACGACAAGCCACCAACGCACAAGGATCCGCCACGCACTGTCCAGCGTTACACACCTGATCGACCGCACAACGCACACGGAAACAAGGGTCGTTTTGACACTGGCCATCACGGCAGCTTTGATCGGGTGGGCAAGATTTGTTGGCACAGGTAGGAAGGCACTGGCCATCGCGGCAGAACTCGCCTGCGTTACAGGTCACGGCATCGCATGGATTGTTAACGCACTGACCACGCCGGCAGATTTGACTACTTGGGCAGGCTTTGCTCGGTTGGTAGCAATCGTCAGGGGCGCAAAGACCCTTTTCACAGAGATAACCGCTTGGGCAAGAAACATTGGCACAAGGGGCTTGGCAGATCCCGTTGCGGCAGACTTCACCTGCGGCGCAAGTGAGCTTGTCACAGGCAAGGACACCCACGCAGACTTTTTGGCCGTTCATGTCTTGGCAGGTTTGACCGCCCGGGCATTCGGTGGTGCAGGTGCGCAAGCAAGCCCCGCCAACGCACAAGGAGTTGCTTCCGCAATTGCTGTCGCCTTCGTCGATTTTTCCATCGCAATCGTTGTCGATCCCATCGCAGATCTCGAGGGTTGGGAACGGTGCAGAACAGACAACCCAGTCCCCACGACTACAAGAAGTCGTGCCTTCGCCGCACTCGGTTTGGCATTTTTTGGTGATCGGCTTATTGGTTCCCGGGATGTTGTCGATCAATCCGTCGCAATCGTCGTCGATGCCGTTGCAGATCTCGACGCCTGCGCCATCATAGTTCACGAGCAATTCCGTCACAGCGGGCGTCACTTGAGCATCAAACGTTTTGAGCGTCACTTTGATCTCGATCCAAGGGTGATCCACAACAGCGGGTTTTGCGCCGTTTTGAACAGGAGCGCTCCAATTGGCGGTCGCAAGGGCGGCTTGTGTTGGGGCTGTGCGTGCAGTGACTTCGACGGAAGTTCCGGGGGGTGCGATCTCTTGCCAAGAGATGGTCTTCCAGCGGGAGGGGCATTGTGTGCCATGAACGCCCGTCCAATGGCCACTTGCAACGCGAGCGATGCTTTGGAATTGAAAGCCCGTCATATCCGAATAAGTGTAGGGGCCTTGGCCGTGTGTGGGGTACTTGCCTGCGAGTTGGCCTGTGCGAGCGTTGATCTTGGAGGCGGTGGCATCGCCTTGTGCGACAGCCCACACAAAACCATCCGCGTCAACGGCCATCCCAACGCAGCCTTGACCGACCTGTGTGTTGTTGCCGACCACTTGGCCGTTTGAATCGACTTTGACGATGAGAGGCGTGTTGGAACAAGCGACCCAAGCATTGCCATCACCGTCGACTGCGACACCACGAGCATTTTGACAACCACTCCCGAGGGGGATGCAGCCCATACTTCGGCCATCGTTGAGAAAACGGTACACACAGCCGCTGCCATAATTCGCAACCCAGACCTGACCAAGGCGATCGGTCGCGATCCCGTATCCATCATCCGCAGAGAAGATCCCCAAGACAGTGCCATCAGAGCGGATCTTGGTGAGCTTTCCTTGGCATCGGTTGACGGCCCAGATATTCCCAAAAACATCGGTTGCAAGGCCATAAGGGCATCCCACAGAGATCTCCTGAAGTTTGTTTCCCGTGACCCCGTCAAGTTTTGTGACCGTGTCAACGTCGTGGTTGCCGACCCAGACGTTGTTTTGAAAGTCGATGGTGATGGCGCGTGGGCGCTTTCCCGTTTGGACGACTTTTTTGATCTGGCCTTGCGCGCTGATCCAGACGACTTTGTTGGTATTGCGAAGTCCGACCCAGACATCTTGGTTAACGTCGACGGTGGTTCGGGAGGGATCGCCATCTGGGAAGACAGAATCCAACGAAACCGTCCAGTTTTTTTGACCGGTTTTGGTGGACAATTGGGTGACGTTGTTGGAGACCGAGTTAGGGATGTAGATATAAGGCGTGCTGATGTTGCGGGGTGGGTTTTTGATCAGTTGGATCTGGCCCTGAACTTCGGTCCACGTGACGTCTTTGGAATTTTTTGTGGAAGCCCAGTCGGGTGTGTCTGTCCACTTTTTCTGGCCTGCCCACGCAGAAGACAGACCTCCAAGAAGGCAAAACACCAGCCCCATCCAAGTCACTCGAAAGTGACCCCGCAGGGTGCCTCTTTGATATGCCATAGCTCGACTCCTTTTTGTGCGATGTATGCGGTCTCTTCGCTTGATGCGGTTCGGAAAAGCTGTGTTCGACGCATAAAGTGAAGAAAAATCATGCAGATGTTCGGGTTGAGGCTACTTTGTTGAGGAGACGGTTGTCAAGCCGCACCACAACAAAACAGCCACGATCGTTCTCAGACCCCAGCACCTAGAAGTTTATCTCGGTTTGTTGTGGAGAGAGGATGCAGGCAAAGCCGCAGACCGCATTCGCGGAGGGATACGAGAGAAGCCACCTCCGCAGCCATCTCAACGGGGGCGGACAGGGCATTCGGGAGCAAATTCACAAAAGCGACATTTCCATGCGTCTTGGTGGGAAACACCGAGGGGAGAGCGTTCGCCATGCCAAAAGGGAAGGCTGTTTTGGAGGTGCTTCTCGAACCAGTCGGCATCAAAGGAGAAGGAATCGATGCCAAGGAGACTGTGATCTTGTTGCCATTCGTAAGAGATGCACATCTGCGGATCGAGCGGGAGAGCCTGAGCAAAAGCATCCAAGGCGTACTGGAGCATCTCGAACGGTTTGGGCGAAGGCAAGGTATGTTCGGACAATTGGGCGACAAAAGAGGGAGAAGCCTCCACATCTACAGGGAGGGAGATCGCGTCAAATACTGCGTAATGATCGGGCTTTTGAGCAAGCTGAGACCACAAACGATGGTAAAGCATCATCTGCAACTGAGTGGTTCGCTTTTGGGCTAGAGTCGGCAGGGACGGCTTTTTACGGGTTTTGGTGTCCGACAAGACCAGTCTGTGATCCTCGTTGGATTGGACTTGATCGATCACACCCACCACCCAAAGATCGCCGAGATTCCCGAATACAGGGATCTCTCGACAAATGCCTTGCTGTTGAAGTTGTACCAAAGCGGCCCAAGCATTGAAAAAATGCAAAAGCCAGATATCGGCCCGTGTTTCGGGGCGGACGCGCACGATCTCCGTGATCTCTTCGTGGAGGGCTTGGTGGCGCTCTTTGCCTTGCTTCATCTCGGAAGTTTCTTGTTTTCCCCGCGCAAGAGACAACGCAAGGCGCTGTTCACACCAAAGCTGATCGCTGAGATCCGTGACGCGCAAACCATAACGGCGAAACTGTTGGAGCGGAGAAGGCGGAACAACCGCCAAAATGGACGGAGAAGAAGACATCGATTCAAGCCTTTGCTTTAGGTATGTTGGCCACATCGCCCTATCTGTGGGTGAAAACAATCGTTGTATAAAACATGGGCATTTGCTTTAGGTATGTTGGCCACATCGCCCCATCTGTGGGTGAAAACAATCGTTGTATAAAACATGGGCATTTGCATTAGATCTGCTGGCCCCGTGCGCCCCATGCGTAGCGGATGGAAAAGCGAGGTTCAAGGCGAAGCGCGGGGGGGCCTTCGACAAGAGCCGCGTTGGGGTCGCTGGTATTGGCGCGATACGCACCTTTAAAAAACGTCATCCGAAAGCCGATCACAAACTCCAAACCACCGACGACGGTAAAAGCGATCTTGTTGTCCCAGTTGAGTTCGTGCAAGGCAAATGTCGCTTGGTTGGAGCGCCCTCCCACGATGAAGGTCAGGAGATAGTTGGCCGTCGACTCATAATTGATCGGCGTGTCGGCGACTTTGAATAGCGGGATGGTCGTCAGTTCCAAATCGACGGAAGCTCCGATGGTATGGTCGAGGTTGACAAGGGGTTGTTTGCCTTGTTGAAGCACCAATTCAAGCGCCCATTGCTTGCGCCATGCAAAGCCGATCTTGAGTGTCAGCGGATCAAGCAGCTTAAAGCTCAAGCCCGCTTTGGCGCGGGTTTCAAAGTGCCGAAAAAGCTCGTTGTTGTCGGTGAGGAATTCTTTTTCCGTCAGGTTCGGTTTACTGCCGCGTGTAAACTCGGTCTCAAGCTGCAATTCGACGAATGGACTGGTGTGATACCACTTGGTGTCGTTGGGAAAAAGCGCGCTAAAATAACGGAAGTGGTATTCGGTGCGCAGTTGGATGCGGTCGGTGTTTTCTTGGAAGATCTGTGGAAACTGGTTGGTATTTTCTTTGTACTGGGTGTTGGTATCGGCCTCGTATTCGAGGCTGACTTTGGTGATCCACAGATGGATGCGGGTGTCGAGTTGGAATTCGAGCTTGAGGCTGCCACTGATCTGGAGCTTTTGAAAAAATCCCCCGTTAAACGTGTCTTTTTGGTTGTACACCGTCGAACTGTTGATCGGGCCGATAAAGATCGAGGTAAAGTTGAGGTTGTTTTCATTGCGAAAAGACCAAGCGACTTCGTCTTCGAGCATGACGATGCGGTGCTTGTAGGGGATCTCGACATTTCCGTCTTTGTCGAGCTTTTTGACGGCGCGTTTGCCCAAAAAAGTTTTGCGGTACGGGATAAACAGGCTTTTGTCGAAGTGTTCGTCGATCATAAAGCGCAAACGCAAGGGCCAACCACCCGGTCCGATGGGGATGGAGAGTTTGTGTTTTCCTTTTTTGGGTTGTTCGATCCAACCTTCGGCCCCTTCGGCAATAAAGCGAATGGTACTCACCGAATAGAGGGCGTCTTCGGCGATCGGGCGTCCGTTGATCTTGCCGTCCGCGATCCCGGCAAACAGCAGTTTGATGCGTTTGTCTTTGGGGTCGTTGTATTTTTCGGCGATCTCTTTCAGTTGGGAGCCTTTGAGACGCAGCGTCACGATCGGCTCGTTGAAGGGCATGGCGCGAAAAAGATCGTCGCGTGTGATGTAGCCTTTGATCGGAAAGGACAGCTCTTTGACAGCCTTTTGGTTGATCAAGGCCACTTCGGTTTTGGTGAGATAGCGCATGGTGTCGAGTAGGTACGTCATGAATTGTTCGTGGGTCATGCCGTCCGCCTCGACCACACGGCCTTTTCCAAGAGGGGTTCCCCACCGGTCGCAGTATTTTTTTTCCCAAGCCAACAGTTGATCACGCAGGCTTTGATCGAACTTTTCGGGTTCCAACGGAAACCATTTGATCTGGAAGTAAGTTTGAACGACTTTGCCTTCGCTGTTGCGGCGCAACTTGATCCGTGCGCTGCCTAGGTGGGTTCCGTAGCGATAGCCGCCCATGACTTGGATGTTGCCCGTTTTTGGATCCGCAACGGTGATACTCATCGGGACACCATCAGCCCGTAGTTCGTTCGAGATCATCAAGTCGATGCCTTGGACTTCTTTGAGATACTCTCGAACCACTGTGCCGCTTGAGTTGCGTCCTTCGAGGTGCGAGAGAGCGATCACAAAGTCGACTTTTTCTTCTTCCCGCAGCTTTTTAACGATCTCTTGGCCGACTTCTTTGGGATCTTTGAAAGAGATACCTTTGACGCGGTGTTGAGAGACTTGTTTTTCCATCTCGTTGGGGACGACATGAAACACGCCGATCTTGAAGCCTGCACGCTCAAGGATAAAATAAGGGCTTTTCTTTTTTCCGTCATGGTTGGTGTACTTGGCGATGGGATGTTCAGGATCTTTGGCAACAAGGTTGGCAACAGAAAAGCGCAAGCCCTGCTTGTGCGCATGTTTGAGAAAGGGGCGCAAGCGCTTGGTTGAGACGGAAAACTCGTGGTTTCCGACCCCGATCAGATCGTAGCGAAATCGCTTCATGACCTCGACAAGAAAACGAGACCCCTCTTTCTTTTTTGTGTCTTCGAGCAAAAAGCGCGAAGCAAGCGAAGTGGCGAGGTTGTCGCCCGTATTGAAGAGCAAGGCATCGGGTTCGCCGCGTTCGAGAGCCATCTTGCGGTGTTGCTCGACCAAATGCAGAAGGTTGGAAAAGTCCTTGTCTACGGGTTCATAGTTAAAATCTTTGACATTGGGGCGATTGCAACGAAACTCACGGACTTGGCCGTAGAGATCGTTGGTAAAGAGGATCGTGAGGGCTGTTTTCACACCCGGGACGTACTTGGGTTTGGGGCTGTTGGGGGCAGGCGTTGTGGTGGGTTGAGAGGTCGCAGAAGCAGTGGGTTGGGAGGTTGAAGAAGGATCGGGCTGAGAGACCGAAGGTTCGCTGGATGGGGAGTTTGAAGGCGTGGTCGGTTGAGAGGTCGATGGTTCGTTGTTTTTGGGGGGCGGATTGTCGGGGGTTTGAGCATAAGAAACCAAAAAAGGGGCAGAGAAAAAGAAGCAAGCAAGCGAGAGCGAGAAAGCGAGAGAAGTCCGTTGGTGCAACATCGCGATCCCTTTCTTTGGAGAGAAAAACAAGCATCGTTGGAGTGATTCAAAGTTGTTGAATTCTAATCGACCGCAGGTCTAGCCTTTGGCGGAGACAAAGACGGAGGTGGAATAGGCGAAACAGCGCGATTCGGGGTATTCTGCCTTTCTTGATTTTTGGAGGGATACCGCGAAGTAGAGCGCAAAACAGGCCGTTGCTTCGAGGTCTGTGATGGGAGCGAAGTTCTCGCATTGTGGGGCGGGACAGTTCGCGGCGGGCTACGTTTGGCAGGAGGGAAAAAGTAGCGCCACAAGCGCAGCGTGACGGGTAGATTTTTCTTTTTGCGGCGGACGATCGGTTGGCCGGGCTTGGCTTGGCTGGCGACAGCAGGTTTGCGGAACCATGAGAGAATCTTGGTGCCTCCTCCGAAAAGCATCCCCACCACCATCCCGACGATGAATAGGGACTTTCCAGCGATGCGCAACACACGTTTGGCCCACACATCACGACGTGCGTTGGCGGCTTGAAGCTTTCGATCGATCACTCCCTTGGCTGCGACCGAAGCGCTCTTCATCATCATCCCAAAGATCTCTTTGACCACGATCTCGACGATCTCGCTGGCGAGGGTCGGATCAGGCCCAAGAACACCTCCACCCACACCACCGCCGCCCGCTGGAGCGCCACGCATCCATCCCATCGTCTTTTTCAACGCTTCTTTGGTCACGCTTTTTCGTAAGAAATCCACCATCTCCTCTTGGATCTTTTTTCGGGCCTGTTGGAGTGCCGAGGGTGGGGGCTGCTCAGGATCGTTTCGGGTTTTCTTGAGGTCGTCCCAAAAATCTTCGAGGGTCTCGTGGCGATCCAGCGGGTCGTCTTCGAGAGCCTCACCCAGAACCTCTTGTAAGCCTGACCACTCATACGCCTTAAACCTCGGATCTTCGGGTGCGAAGCACAGAGGCTTGCTGAAATACTGTTGTGTCAAGATCTCATAAAAGATGGCTGCAAGCAGATAGATATCCGAACGCACACTGGGCGGCTCACCGCGCAACAGTTCAGGCGGTGTGTAGCGCGTAATCGGTGGCTTGGTGGTCGGTTCTGCGGTCGAAGGCGTTTTCGAGGCATCGCCTTTTTGCGACGGATCGGCTGTTTCGTCGGGCTGGTTTGTTTGCCCTTGTTTCGCGTTTTCGTCAGGCTGGTTTGCCTCGGTAGATGGGGCTGTTTTGTCAGACTTGTTTGCTTCGGTAGATGGGGCTGTTTTGTCAGACTTGTTTGCTTCGGTGGATGGGGCTGTTTCGTCAGGTTTGCCTTGCGTGGGCTTATCATCTTTCTTGTCGGTTTTCAACCCTTCAACTTCGGCGAGTTTGGGCATTTGAAAGACGCGGATCTTTTCGGTGTCAAGGCTGAGATGGAAGACTTCTTTGTCGTGAAAGGCTTGAACGGCTTCGCAGATCTGAGAGAACAGTTCGATGCACCAGTCAGCAGAGAAATCGGCGGTGGGTTGAAGGTAGTGTGGCAGGGGCAAGCCTTCGACTTCATCTGGATCTTTCGGCTTTTTTGCCTCCTCGCTTTTTCCGCCCCCCAAGGAGATATCGCCCCCGCCTCCTCCCGAAGCATGGCCGAGTGCGCCTTCTTCGGCTTGGGTCGAAGAAGCAGGTCCAAGAGGCTCTTTTTGGCGCGTGTTCATCAGAAAAAAACTCCCTCGTGTAAAAAGCCTGTTGCAGCGGCTTGGACGTGTGCGTTGTCGATCGAGATCCGCCGAATCATCGTGGATCTTCCTTGTCTTTTTCAAGACAATAATCGGGCGGTAAGATCTGCATCTGTTCTTTTTGCATCGAAAGAACGAACGGCCCCGTTTGTCGGCGAGTCACGCGAAAGACGCAGCGCACAAAGTCTGGGTGAGACACAAGGATCTGTCCTGATCTTGCGGGCAAACAGAACCCAAGCGGAATCTTCTTGGCTTGGCCTTTTTCCGAAGTGATCGTGATCTGTTCTGCCTGCTCTTTCAGAACTTTCAAGCGGATCTTTGGCGCAGGGCAAGCCTGCTGGGCTTTGCGCTCTTCTTCGGCTTGGGCGGCTTTCACCGCCTCGGCCTTACGCTTTTCCTCGATTTGAGCGGCTTTCACCGCTTCGGCCTTACGCTTTTCCTCGACTTGGGCGGCTTTCACCGCTTCGGCCTTGCGCTTTTCCTCGACTTGAGCGGCTTCAAGAGCGATCTGCTCGGGCGTTTTGATCGCTCGCGAGGACAAAGCCGCCTCTCCACGAGCGCGTTGGATCACGCGCTGAACCGCAGGCACTTCGGCGACAACATCCGCTGCTTCGCCCCCTCCCATCGCCCCAATCGCCACCCCAGCAGCCAACAAAGCCGCTTTTGTAGCCACCGCAATCGACGTAGAGATCACCGCCGATGTCGCCGCCGATGAGATCGCCGCTGATGTCGCTGCTGTAGCCGCTGCTTGCGCCGCAGCCGCCGAAGCCGCGACCGAAGTTGCGGCTGTTCCCGCTGCTTGCGCCGCTGCCGCCGAAGCTGCGACCGAAGTTGCGGCTGTTCCCGCTGCTTGCACTGCCGCCGCCGAAGCTGCGACCGAAGTTGCGGCTGTTCCCGCTGCTTGCGCTACCGCCGCCGAAGCTGCGACCGAAGAAGCGGCTGTTCCCGCTGCTTGCGCTGCGACAGCACTTGCGACCGAGGCAGCGGCGCTCGAAGCGGCTGCTGCGGTGGAGGCAGCAGAAAGAGAAGAGGCCGCAGCAGCGGCAGATTTTGCAGCCGCTGTGCTGTAAGCAACGGTTGCTGCTTGACGGACAGCGGCTTGGGCGGCTTGTTTGGCGATCTCCTGCATGGCTTGTTGGGCGGCTTGCTTGGCGACTTGTTTGGCAGCTTGTTTGGCGGATTCTCGGGCGGCTTGCTTGGCGGCTTGTTTGGCACTTTGCTTGGCGGCCTGTTTGGCAGATTCTCGGGCGGCTTGTTGAGCCGAATCTTTGGGTGCTTTGGGTCTGGCGAAAAGCTGCTTAATGTAAAGAGAAAGCTCTTTGATCACGAAGCTCTTCATCTTTTTCTTGAGATACTTGACGAGCTTCTTTTTGACGGTTTTGCGAAAGTCTTTCCATTTGAAGGACTTGGGGCCTTTGGCGATCTCGTGTGCTTCTTTGAGCGCGGTCAGGAAGTGGGCGACGCTTGGATGTCGGTCTTCGCGGTCCGCCTCGACAGCTTTTTGGAGAACTTCGTCGAGTCCATCGAAGTATTTGCGTTCGGGGCAGATCTCCGCGAGCGGAGGAGGCGGGATCTGCAAAGGGATCTGTCCTGTAAGGGCTTCGTAAAAGATGATGCCAAGAGAGTAGACGTCGGCACGTCCATCGAGAAGAACGTCGGGATCGGCAGCTTCGGGGGGAGCGTAAAGTGAATCGGGCGGGTGGAGCGGTTTGGGGGGAGGCGGGAGGGCGTCTGGGTCGTTGGGATCGTTTTTTGGGGGCGGTTCGAGGTCGATCACGTCGGTGAGTTTGGGTTCGGGAAGAAGGCGGATCTTTTCAGGAGTGAACGCCGCATGGATGAAGTCATTTTTATGAGCTTCTTCGACTTTTTTGCAGATCTGCTCGAAGAAAGCATAGCACCACAGCGCGGGTTGAGGTTGCTTCATCCACTCCGATAACGGCTTTCCTTTGGGCTTTTTAGGGGGGTCTTCTTTGGGGGCATCTGGTGTTTGGGCGGTCTCTGCGACGGTGTCGGATGTGGTGTGGCTTGGAGGCGCTTGGACGGGATCGTTGTCCGCGTGGGTGCGGGGATTTGGCGATTGGATGGGGTCGTTGTGGGTGTGGTGGGTTTGACCTTGTGGGGGGTTTGCGGAGGATGGGGGCATTGAGGTCATGGGGCGCTCCGTGTCGAGAGAGAAGAAGAAAAAGAGTGACTATCGAAGAGCAGACGAGCGTTGGGAGCAGGGATGGGCGGAGGTGCGGGCGGATCGGGCTTGTAGGTTGCGCGTTGGACAAGATACCAGATCAAGCCGGCTCCCCCGATGGCGGCAGCGGCCCCGACAACGATCCACCCGACCACGACTTGTGTTTCGAGGTTGCCGAGGCGTTGTTGGAGTTGGGCAGCGGAGAGGCCGCTTTTGGTGGCGAGGATCTGTTCTTCGGGGGTGCGCTGGTCCGCATCTTTGCGCAAAGCCTCGATGGTTTGGCCGACATCGGAGATCTGCCCATAGCCCAGCCCCATCGCGATCCCTCCGCCGATCAACGCCGCTCCACCAATGCCCATGAGGATGGCAGGCCCCACCACAGAAGGCGGTGGATTGGGCTTTTTGGGCGGTTGTTTTCGAGCCATCGCGATCTTCTTTTCTTCGCGTTTTTTGGGCGGCTTGACAACCGCTTGTGTGGTGGGCGGATCGCCCCTTCGAGGCGGAGGTTCGGGTTCGGTGCGCTTCGGAGGTTCAGGTTCGGTGCGCTTCGGAGGTTCAGGTTCGGTGCGTTTCGGAGGTTCGATAGGTTGCGAAACATCGCGTGCTTCGGGTTCTTTGGGGGTGGGTTCTTTGGGGGTGGGTTCTTTGGGAGCGGAAGCACCGTCCGAAGGCAGAGCAGCGAGGCGAGTTCTGCGGGTGCGCGGCTTTTTGCGAGGGGTGCGAGCGGTTCGTTGTTCTCGCTGCATTTCGGAGGCTTCGTCGGCAGGGATCGGCAAGACCACCCGAAGGGGCGGCGCATCGGCTTTTTGTTCTTCTTCGACGGCGAGGGCATGGCGTCGGGTTTTTTGTTTTGCGGACTGGTAAAGCAGCGTGTACGGGCCCGGGCGAACGCGCCCGACCCACGGGGTGTAATGTACTTCGCGGAAGCGGTATCCTTGGATCACGACGCGGGTTCGGACACCTTGGGGGGCGGCCACTTCGAGTTTCTTGTAGAGGATGGATTGTGCGATCTGTTCCATGCGTTGGCGGACTTGGGCGCAATGCCCTTCGCCGCTGCAAAGGCGCTCAGAGAGAAAACGCCGCAAAGCCCTAACAGCCCGCTCTTTTCGATAAGCGCGAACGGCCTGATCTTTTTCTTTTTGGGCGGCCCGATAATAGGCCAACGCGCTATTGCGAAGATGGTTTCCACGAATCGAACGCTGAAAAGGATCTTGGGCGGACGCAGGGATGCGATCTGCGGCGCGTTGAAAACAACGAGCCGCTTTCAAATCTTCGCCTTTGGCAGACCACTGAAAACAATTGGTTGAAGCCTGCACTCGGGCGGTCAAGCCCAAAAAAGCAGCCAACAAAAACCACAGGCATCTTGATGGATGGGACATGATGAAGCCCTCGTCTTCCACAGGAAACCAACCGCCGCAACCAAGACGTACACGGCAGGTCGATGTCCAAACTTGAAGGTGTACACAAATGTGCCATACTCGATCCAACGATGCAAAATCCTCCGTTTGGAGCGTCTAATACGAGATCCGCTCGTTGTGTTACCGTAAAAACGTAGGGGCATCCCCCTGTGGCTGCCCAAGAATCGGGCGTCTACAAATGATGCTTTGTGTACACCTCTCACGGATATCGTTTAAAGCCCAACGCTCCCAAGACTACGGCATCACAAGCCAAACAAACATCCCGTTGTTCGTGGCGGTACGAGTCTTTGAAGCAAAGGTGGCTTGTTGAAGAAAAGTCCCGACGACATGAAAGCGTGTTCCCCATGTGGTGGAATGGATACCGTATCCGATATCATCGTTGGGACCACCCGCTCTTTCCGCCCAAACCAAGCGCCCGTCCGATTCAAGCACCGCAAAATAGATATCGCGGCCACCTTGTGAGATCAGCGAAACCTCATCCAACGACCATGTACCTGCAAAGTCGCCCACCAAATAAACGCGACCGTTGTTGTCCTTGCTGATGCCTCGGATCGCATCGTTGTCTGTCGAACCAAAGCGCTTGGCCCAGATCAAGTTTCCGTTGCTGTCGAACTTTGCAAGAAAAGCATCCGTTCCACCGATCGCTGTAAGGGTTGTGTTTTCGATCGTGATCGTTCCAGAAAAAGTACCCGAAGTATACACAAAGTTTCCGTCCACCAACACGGGCCCCATCGTGACAGCGTTGGGACTATGCAGACCTTTGGCCCATTGAAAAACGCCCGCGTCCGTCAAACTGACCAGCGCACCGTCCCAATCGCCCAAGGATGTTAAGCTAGTGGTGCCAAAGACGCCCGTCGATTTGAACATCACGCTGACATACACACGCCCTGCACCTACGCCCACACCACCGACTTGGTCGTCGTCTGCCAACGTTCCAAACGTGCGCAACCACAAGCAGGTTCCGTTGTTATCATGGCGAACCACATAAGCTTCGGTATTCGAGTCCGCAAACGTGTGACCACACAACGTCGACGGGCCTGCCATCCAACCGACCGCGTAATTGTCCGTAGCATCGGCGGTCATAAAATAGCCCCACTCGTATTTCGTTCCACTAATAGGACTCACCCACGCCCCAACGCCTGTGGTATGGTTCAACCGCAGGACATAAGCATCGTACGCTCCGCTCGGTGTGAGCGTGGTGGGCGTGGCTGTGGGGAAAGTTGCTGTCGTAGAGGGTCGGCCAAAATAACCCGTCAGATACAAGTTTCCTGTCGCATCCATCGCGATACCGTTAGCGCGATCTTCGGCGGCCCCTCCCGCGCTCACCGCCCAAGACACTACGCCTGTTGGGCCGATCCGCGCCCCAAAGATATCGTCTTGACCTGCGGAGGTCAGGATCGTACTTCCAAACGTCGCTGTACCCGTGTAATAACCGCCGATCTTGAGCTCTCCTTGGGGGTCCATAAACACGCCTCGCGGGATCAACGTTCCTGTCGAAGAAAATGACGAGATCGCCCCACAGCCCGATGTACAGTCCTTGCACACACCAAAACTACACGACTGTCCTGTGGAACACTCGCTACTGGTGCGACAATCCACGCAAGCTCCGACACGGCAGACCTTCCCTGTCGCACAGGCATTCCCACAAGCCCCACAATGCGCAAGATTCGATTGCAGATTCGCGCAAACGCTGCTGCATTGGGTCTCTCCCGCTTGGCATGCCAGTCGACATACACCCGAAACACACGCATACGAAGCAGGGCAGATCGTCCCGCAGGCTCCGCAGTTTTGCGGATCGCTTTGTGTGTTGGTGCATCCTGTCGGACAAAGGTTCGGAACGTTCGGCAAACACGCACACGCCCCACTCGAACAATACGCTCCTGCACCACAAGGGGCCGAACAGCCCCCGCAATGAGAGGCGTCTGTTTGCGTATCCACGCACAAGGCTCCGCACAGCGCACGACCACTCCCACACGTTGCTGAGCAAGTCCCTCCCGAGCAAACTTGACCCGTCGCACACACCGTCCCACAGCTTCCACAATGCGCGGGTGAATAAGTCTTGTCGACACACAGCCCGCTGCATTCGGACAATCCCGCTGCACAAACACAAGACCCCGCAACACAGATCTTGCTCGCGCCACAGACCTGCCCACAACCCCCGCAATGATCTCGGTTATTTTGCAAGTTGACGCACGTCCCACCGCACGGCGTTTGGCCTGTCGGACAAGCCAACACACAAGAACCCGCCGAACACAGTTGCCCCATCGTACAAGTATTCGCACACGCACCGCAATGTTGGCGATCCGTCGCCGTGTCCACGCAGATCCCGAAACAACCCGTCAAACCGCTCGGACACGCACACGCCCCCCCAGAACAGACCATCCCGCCCGTACAGGCGATACCACAGCTTCCGCAGTTTTTGTTGTCGGTCTGATACGAAACGCAAGCTCCGTTGCACTCGGACTGACCCACAGGACAGGATACCGCACACACACCCCCTACACACAAAGACCCGACAGCACAAGCGTTGTTGCATCCCCCACAATGCGCACGCCGCAACATCGTATCCACACAAGTTCCCCCGCATTTGGTGAATGTTCCCGAACAGCCGCACGATCCAGCCACACACACCTCTCCACCCGCGCAAACCACGCCGCATCCGCCGCAATGGTTGTCATCGCTTTGCAAGCTGACACACGCCCCGCCGCAATCGCTCTGACCGCTCGTGCAGGCCGTCACACACGAACCACTCGAACACACTTTCCCGCTCGCACATCCCTGACCGCACGCCCCACAATGCGCCCGATTCGCAGTGGTATCCACACACGCTCCCCCACAATCCGTCAAACCGCCCGAACACGCGCATACGCCCGAAACGCACGTCTTTCCGTTCAAGCAGCGCGCTCCGCACGCCCCACAATGAAAGTCATCGCTTTGCAGATCAAAACACGCTCCGCTGCACTCGCCTTGACCCGTCGGACAGGACAACACACACAAGCTGTTGGCGCATACTTGGCCTTTTGCGCACGACGTCCCGCACACCCCGCAATGCGCTCGATCCGCCGTCAAGTTCACGCAAACCCCGCTACAATCCGTCCAACCGCTCGGACAGGCACACGCTCCCCCCACACAGGCCTTTCCACCCGAACAAGCCACACCACAGGCCCCACAATGCAGATTGTTGGTTTGTCGATCGACGCAAACGCCCGAACATTCGTTCTGTCCCGTTGGGCAAGACACCGCACATACACCACCGTTGCAGATCTCTCCTTTGTTGCAGGCTTTCCCACAAGCCCCACAGTTCGCCCGATCCGACTGGAGTTTTGTACAAAGCGTCCCGCACTTGTCCACTCCTTCCGGGCAAACAAAGTCGCAGATCCCCATGTTGCAGACTTCTCCTTGCGCACAGGCTTTTCCGCACGCTCCACAATGAAAACGATCTTTTTGCAGATCCACACACGCCCCTCCGCACGCCGACAAACGGCTCGCGCAAGCCACTTTGCACGCCCCTGTCGAACAAAGCTGACCGCTCGGGCAGGCCGTCCCACACGCCCCGCAGTGCGCGTTGTCCGTCTGTGTGTCCACGCATCTCCCCGCGCACTCCGTCAATCCGCTCTGGCAAGTGAGCTGGCATTGCGCATTCGAACAAACCAACCCGTTCGCACAAGCCGCTTTGCATGCCCCACAATGCGCTCGATCGGTCTTGAGGTTCACGCACACGCCCTCACAAGGCGTCGTCCCTGCTTGGCACGAAACCTGACAAACCCCTTGTGAACACACCTTTCCGCTTTCACAGATCGTCCCACACGATCCGCAATTTCGGATATCCGTTTGCAGATCCACGCACACGCCCGAACAATCGTTGCGTCCTACCTGACACGACAGCTTGCACGCGCCATCCACACACGCTTCTTCGGGCTTACAAGATCTCCCACAAGCCCCGCAGTTCGCCACATCCTTCTTGAGATTTTTGCACACTTCGCCACATAAAGCTTCGGGTTCAACGCAGTTCAGCAAGCAACGACCGCTCTTACAGCGCTTTCCCTCTCCACACGGGCGACCACACGCGCCGCAGTGCTCGACGCTCGAAAAGGTGTCCACACAAACACCGCCACATTCCAACAGCGTACCCTCACAACGCGATGTCTTGGGCGGATCACAACCCAACACGCCTTGCAACAACAACCCACTCACCAACACGCAAAGGTACAAAGACACCCCACTTCTCGGAGGCTTCGCTTGTTTGATTCGAAGGTGCATATTCAAGTCCTTTACCACTGTACTTCTTTTGAAGAGTGAATCCTGCGCTGTGTGAAGTTTCCCAAGCATCGGTCTCTCTAAGGCCCAAGACGCCAAACAAAGATATCCGTGTTTCCGTTGGACGTACAACTCAAGCTTTCAAATGTGCTCGTGTTATTGAAATATCCCGACACAACAGGCGTGTTCGTGCTATCATAGATCACTGAACCCACCCGATCGTTTCCGGTTCCACCCGAAAGACGCGCACGAATCGCAGTACCAAGGCTATCGTACTCCACAAGAAACACATCCTCCGCCCCCTTCGACGTCAGCGAAAAAGAGCCGAACGTCCCACCTCCAACAACATACCCTCCAACAGCCACCCGGTCTGTGCTGCTGACCGCGATCCCTGTCCCTTCGTCGTCGCCTGTTCCTCCGCCAGAACGCGCCCACAGGATGGTTCCGCTGCTACTTAATTTCACAACGAACATATCCAGCCCTCCAGCCGATGTAAGCGTGCTTGGACCGTAGGTCGGAGTTCCTGAAAAAGTACCCGCAACATAGGCTTCGTTGTTGCTGTTGACGGCGACACGCTTGGCGTAATCCCGCGCCACGCCACCGATCCGCGTGGCCCATAGATGATTCCCGTTCTGATCCATCTTAAACACCATGCCGTCCGCCCCCCCCGCAGAAGTCAACGTGGTGGAGCCGATCGTCAGCGGAGAATAGAAATGCCCTACCGCATAGAGACCGTCATCTTTGTCCACCGCCAAAGACTCGACGTAATCGGAACTTGCACTGCCTATCGATTTGGCCCAGACAAAAGCACCTGTGCTTTGGCTCAAGCGCGTGACGTAGATATCGTTCCCTCCGACAGGCGTCAGAGTTGTCACCCCAAGCGTCATCGACGCGGTATACTCACCCAAAACATACACCTGCGAAGAACCTACACGCACAGACATCGGGTGGCTGCTTGATGTCCCGATCTGTGTCGCCCACAAAAAACTCCCGTTTGGATCGAGCTTTGCCACAAAACCACCCAAACCAAGGCTCGATGAACCGAGCGTCGCCGCTCCCCCTAGATTGCCCGCCACGTACAAATTCCCTCCCGCATCTCGCGCTAGGCTCGGAACTGTATCACCCGATGCGCTGCCCCCTCGCACAGCCCACACTGCGGTTCCCGACGCATTGAATTTCGCCACAAAAAAATCGGCCCCCCCCAGCGAATTCAGCGTGAAACTCCCGATCTGTATGCTCCCTGAAAAAACACCCGAAAGATAAAGATTCCCCGCAGAGTCCGAAGCCAACCGCCCCGAACTATCCGCCAACGTCCCCCCCACACAGAGCACGCTTGTGGGCAACGGCGGAACATAGCGCCACACAAAGATGTCCTCGAATCCTCCACTTGAGAGCGTGGTTCCACCAAAGGTCGCCGAACCCGTAAACGCACCGACGATCACCACCCGTCCATCGGCATCCAACGCGAGATCCATTCCGATATCGCTCGTGGCTCCGCCCCCTGATACCGCGTGGGTCACTGTCCCCGCCGTGTTAAAGATCACCCCGTACACGTCCGACGCACCCGCCGAAGTCAACGTCCCACCCGCCAACGTCACCGAACCTTGGAAATGTCCTGCCGTGTAAATTTGACCTGCCCCCCCAAAACGGATCGCGCTTGCGGTGTCATTGCCCGTTCCACCCGCTCTCTTGGCCCACAACACATCTCCCCCCACATCCAAGCGCAACACAAACACATCCGACCCTCCCGCCGAAGTCAACGTGGCCGCCGCAAAGTTGACCGTCCCCCAAAATGTCCCTTGCACATAACTCGACCCTCCGCTTTCTACCGCCACCCCCCCGCTTCCTTCCGCCCCTGCACTCCCCCCAAAACGCAACGCCCAAGACAGCACACCCGCGCTGTT
>JAKLKB010000042.1 GCA_023150835.1 Myxococcota bacterium
CACCCGACCCGCCCCAACCACCTCTCCAATCCGCCGTCCTCCCCAACCAACCCCCCCAACCACCCCTCCAACCAAGCCTTGCATCGAACCCGCCCAACAACAAAAACGCGATCAACTCCGCCAAAACAGCCGCTGTGGCGTTTTCTTCTCTCCGTCTCTCCCTGCCCTCCAGATATCTCAAGCCTTTGATCAAGCTGAACAATCTTACTCCACCTACAAAAACTTTCTCGCGACTTCTTCTCGCACCAAAACAGACCTTCAACGCCTCAACAAACTCTTCGAACAAGCCTACGCCGCCTATACTCCGTTCCAAAACCACCCAGAGATCGTCCACCGCACCGCCGCAAATATGCGCATCGCCGATCTTCACCTCCACCAACACGTCGCTTACTGCGAGTCCATCCAACAGATGCGACCCGTCTTCAAACAACAAGCCGAACAATCCGTTCTCGAAAAACTTGGCGAAGTCTTGCAAAAGCGCGGTGTGCCAGAACATTTGATCTCGCCGCTCTCGAAACGTTTCCTCAGCAAGCCTCACGGGCAGCAGCTGCTTTCCTGCATCGTCGAAAAAGTCAGCTTGTCTTTTGATACACAAATCTACCAAAACGCCATACCTTTCACGCAAAAAGCCCTCCAATACTACAAACTCGCGCTCTCTCTTCTGAAACAATCCCCGCCCTCTTTCCCCTCGTGGGTACAATACCTCCACAACAAGATCAAAAGCCTCGAAAAAAACCCGTAAATGCCGCCCCGATCCTCGCCCCCCCAAACACTTCGGAAAAAACAAGCGACCCAAGCATCCCACCGATCGTTCGACGACGGCCTCTTCTGTGCAGTGTAACGCAGTGGCAAAAACCGCGCTCGCGCCCCTGTTTGCGTATCTTCCGCATCTTCGGTATTTTCCACCTGCACCGATCGCCCCCATTGCATCCAAAGACGGGGATGGGCATCATCCCTTGCACTTCCTCGGGCGCGGATGCACGCATCCCCACCCCATCCTGTCGATGGATACCGCTTTTGCGGATATCACCGACCCATCGGAGACACAAGACAAAGATGGCTTCTGCAACGCTCACCACCGAAAAACAAGTCCTTGAACGCTTTTTGCGCCGTGTGCGCCGCCGTTGCTGGACGCTTGGCATCGTTCGCGGTCTCACACTCCTTGGGATCGGCATCTGCGCACTTTTTCTGCTCCTTGGCTTGTGGCTTTGGCTGGCCCCTCCGTCCTACGGGTTAGAATCGATCTGGATCACAGCCTCACTGATCGCCCTTGCAACCGCGATCTTCTTCGCTTGGCGCTATGCCAAACAACTCCACGATGAAGCCCTCTCCAAAGCCCTCGCACGATGGGCCCCCGAAACAGAGGGCCTTCTGACCGCTCTCGAACTGGCTCGGGCGCTCCATCAACCCGAACACACCAAACACTTCTCCCCCGCTCTCGCCGAAGCCCGCATCCAACAAGTCTACCAAAACCTCCGCGACCTTAACGCCCGTCAACTCGTCCCAAGCGAAACACTCAAACCCCAAGCCTACACCTTTTTCGCCCTTTCCGCCTTGATCTTTGGACTCTTTACCCTCGAAACTTCTTTTTCTTCTGATCTACTTCGCCGCATGTTCTTTCCCCAACCCAACAGCGCCGCCCACGTCTCGATGGATATCCGTGGAGAACTCTTGCTTGGCGACCTCGAAGTCCGTTATGAATACCCCGCTTATACGGGCCTTCCACCCAAGACCATCCCCAACAGCGATGGCACCCTTACCGCACTCAAAGGTACCACCATCCGCCTCCACGGACGCGCCCTCTACGACACCAAAGAAGCCGAACTCAACTTAATCGGCAAAGGCGAACAACGCATCGCCATGAAAGTTGGAACCGACAAACGCACCCTCACCGCCGAGTTCACACTCCTTCACAACGGCGAATACCGCATCAAACACTTTGATACTCGTGGCCAACTGCGCTTTAGCCCCCTTCACACGCTACGCCGAATCGATGACGAATACCCCAAACTTACCCTGCTCTCGCCCAAAGAAGACACCGAGATCCGAGAACGAGAAAAAGTTCGCCTCGTCTTTGAATCCGAAGATGACTTCGGACTGTCCAAGATCTCTATCGTCTATAAGAATCTTTCAAGCAAACGCTTCAAAAAAGAACAGCACTTGCCCCTCCAAGAATGGCGCGATATGCCCAAACAAAAAACAGGCGAACTGATCTGGGATCTCGCAACGATGCCCTTTACACCGGGTGATCGCATCGCCTACCAACTCGAAGTCCTTGACAACGACACCATCAGCGGCCCCAAACGCACTCGCTCCAAAACCCTCCACCTCAAGATCTTTTCTCCCACCGAAGCGCACGAAAAATTGCTGGCCAAGCAAGAAGAGCTACTCAAACACATGACGCTCTTTCTTGGCGACCTGATCGAACGACCCGATGCCCAAAAGTCCGAAGTACAAGCACTTCAACGCCAAATCAAACAGCTCGAAGGGACGGGCGATCGCATCCTCAACGACTTCCTCGCACTCCAGCGCGAGATGCAAAAAGACCCACTCACCAAGCCTTTTGCGCTTGTCGCCATGTCCACCCTCCGCCAACGCTTCCAACAACGCCACGACGAACGCGCTGCTTTTGCTCACCGCCTCACCATCAGCCAAATGGAACCCGCCCTTTTTCGCAGCGGCTACGAAGAGATCCAACGCGACGAAGTCGAACCCCAAGAAGACGATGTCCACGCCCTTTCTCTCTTGCTCCAACGCCAACGCCTCGATCTGATCGCCCAACTTAGCCAACAACTCAGCGAGTCCCAAAACCGCCTGCGCGAACTCCTCGACAAATACCGCAAAGACAAAGACCCCCAAACCAAAGCCGCCCTACTCCAAGAGATGCACCGCATCGAGCGCTTGATCGAACAGATCCGCCAACGCATGGCCCAACTCAACCACTACCTCCCCCACGAATACCTCAACCAAGCCGCCATCAAACAAAAAAACACCCTCGATGCCCTCAAAAAAATGCAAAAGCACGTCCAAAGCGATAACCTCGAAAAAGCCGCCGAAGAACTCTCCAAGATCGCCCAAGATATCGAGCGCATGACCTCTCAACTCGACGAGATGTCCAAAGAAGCCGGTGGCTCCTCCTCCAAGATGAGCGAAGCCATGAAAAAAATGCTCGAAGATATCCACCAACTCGAAAAGCAACAGCGCCGACTTGGTCAACATACCGAAAAAATCCGCCAAGATATCGCCAAACGTATGCAAGCAGCCCTTGAGAAAAAAGTTCAACAAGCCATCCAAAAACAACTCAAACGCCTCGCTGAACTCCGTAAACAGATCAAACAAGCTGAACAATCAACACAACCACTTAATCGCACTTATCGCTACGAAAATACCTACAAAGAACTTCAAAAAGAAAGCGATAAACTTGAGCAACTCCTGAAAAATAAAGATCTTTTTGAGTCACAACGCACCGCTCGCAGGCTCCAACAAGACAGCGAACGCATGGAGTCCAACTTCGAGATGCAAGAACGCTACAGTCAAATGCTCCGCGAAAATCTCCAAAATCTCCGCTCAAGCTGGCAAAGCCACCCCGAACACCAAACCCGCCTCCAACAACGCCAAAAGCAACTCGACGAACGCCTCCCCCAACTCCGCGAAGGACGCTCCAAACTCCAACGCGCCAGTCAGATCGCCGAACAGATCCGCAAAGATCTCGAAAACCTCTTCCCTTCCGAAAAACCTTATATCTCGCAACAACAACAACAACAACTCCGCGAAAACCGACAGGTTCAACAGCAACTCCGCGAACAAGCACAGCAACTCCAAGAAAAAATGCAGCGCATGGGCCAACGCCTCCCGATGTTCTCGCCCCAAATGCAACAACTTATGCGCGAAGCCAACGAACAGATGGGCGAAGCCAAAGAACGCCTCGGACAACGCGAACCCCGCCCCGCACAACACGCCCAAGAACGCGCCTCCTCCAAGCTCCAACAACTCCGAAAACAAATGCAAAAAGCCATGCAACAGCAAGGCTCCAAATCACAACCCAAACAAGATCCCGTCGAGATCCCCGACGCCTCCAAACACAAAGCCCCCAAAGCCCTCCGCCAAGATATCATGGACGCCATGAAAGAAAAAGTCCCCAAGCCGTATCGTGAACCTGCACAACGTTATTACGAAAAACTCATTAAATAACCCTCTTGCAAAACACCTTGAACGAATACAAACACCCCCGCAGGTTCGGAGACCTACCGATGATCGCGTCCGTTGACTCCTCAAAGACTCCCTCCCCACAACCTCAAACCGTTCGTTCGCAGCCCAAAATGTCGCTCTCTTGCACAACCCGAGGACGAGGTATTTCTCCCGTCAAAAACCGCCCGCAGCCCGAAGCATTCTTCTCTTCCACACGCTCCAAAAAAGCCGCACGCTCCAAAAAAGCCGCACGCTCCAAAAAAGCCGCACGATGGGCATGGACCACCAGCGTGTGGCTGTGGCTATGTGTCGTTGTAGGCGCTCCATCCACCGCGTACGCCGTCAATGCCGAAGAAGAACAATCCCTTAAGCGCGCCTTTCACTTTCTGGGTCGGTGGCTCCCCGATGCCGCCGAACCCCTGCTCCAACCGCTACTTAAACGCTACCCAAAGGAACCCACACTCTTGCGGGCGATGGCTCGCCTACGTTTCCTCCAAGGCCGCTACAGCGAGGCCAAGCAATTTTACGAGACCTCCACCTCAAAAGAGGCCCTCAAAGAAGATCCCAACTACACCTCCCTACTGTCCGCCCTCAAGATATCCCAAAGCTACGAATACTACGAGACCAAACACTTTCGCATCGGCTTTGTCAAAGGCTCTCAAGAAGCCGCCATCGCTCCCTACCTTGCCGATGCGCTGGAGCGCGCCCGCACCCGCCTCGGAAAAGTCTTTGGCTACACTCCCCCCGACAAAGTCCGCGTCGATCTACTTAGCGAAGCCCTCGAATTGGCCGCCCTGTCCCCGCTCACCGAAGCCGATATCCTTCGCACGGGAACCATCGCCCTTTGCAAATACAACCGTATCATGCTCACTTCTCCGCGCTCGCTGTTCAAGGGCTACCGCTGGCTCGATACCGCCGTCCACGAATTTACCCACCTCCTGATCAACCGCATCACCGACGGCGTCCCGATCTGGCTCCACGAAGGACTCGCCCGCTACGCCGAAACCCTCTGGCGGCAAGACTCCCCCGCCAAACTCGGCCCCTACTCCGAAAGCCTACTCGCCAAAGCCCTCGAAGACGAAAAGCTCGTTCCCTTCGAAAAGATGCACCCCTCGATGGCCAAACTCCCCAGCCAAGAGATGGCCGCCCAAGCCTACGCCCAAGTCTACACCGTGATCCTCTATCTCGTCCATCGCAAGGGCCAAATCGCGATCCCCCAGCTACTTCAAACCATCCACCAAGGCTCCCCTGTCCCCGACGCAGTCGCTCGCACCGTTGGCCTGCCTTTTGACGACTTCCTCGAAGCGTGGAAACGCTACATGAAACAGCAAAAACTCCGCTACATCGCAGGAATTATGCCCAAAAAGCACGTCATCAAAGGCCATGCCCCCCAAAAGTCCAAAGAACAAAAAGACCGCGAACGCAACCTTTGGTTCAAACCCACCACCGCAAAAGAACTTGGAGAGCGCCACCTTCGGCTCGGTGAGATGCTCCGACGATACGCACGCTACCAAGCCGCTCTCTTTGAATACCGCAAAGCCGAACACTACCTCAAAGATCGCGACCCAAGCCTGCAAAACAAGATGGCCCTCGCCCTCTTTGCCCTCCGACGCTACGAAGAGATCATCACCACCCTCAAACCCACCCTCGCCCTCTACCCAAGCGACGTGACGACCTACGTCCATCTCGGGCGCGCCTACTACCACCTCCAACGCCTCAAAGAAGCCCGCCATGCCTTTGAACAAGCCGTCCAGATCAACCCCTTCCACCCCACCATCCACACCTACCTCGTCCGCCTCTACCAAACCCTCGGAGAACAAGCCCTCTTGCGCCAAGCACGCGATATCATCGCGATCTTGCGCAACAACAAATAACGCACCATCATACACTTCCCTTGTCGTCCGTTGCTTTCATCCGTCGATCGGTGTATCAACCAATCCGCCACCCGACGCATACGCACGGATACAACGCACGCTCTGAACCTGTAGAAAGGAAGCCGTGTCCCGATGGAGAAAGTATTGTCCCCCAACGAGTCCCCCTCGACTGCGCTCGATCCCAAAAAAGACCTCGAAGCTGTCCAAGAACTCCACACCATCTACCGACAGATCCACGCTGAACTCCACAAACGCATCGTCGGACAAGACCATGTGATCGAGTCTTTGCTCGTTGCTCTCTTTTCTCGCGGACACACCCTGATCGTCGGTGTCCCCGGCCTCGCCAAAACCCTCTTGATCGCCACCCTCGCCGAGATCCTCGACCTCGCCTTCAATCGCATCCAGTTCACCCCCGACCTCATGCCCTCCGATATCACAGGCACCGAGATCCTCGAAGAAGACCACAGCACGGGAAAACGCAGCTTTCATTTCGTGCGTGGGCCGATCTTCTGTAATCTCCTTCTCGCCGACGAGATCAACCGCACTCCCCCCAAAACTCAAGCCGCTCTCCTCCAATCCATGCAAGAATACCGCGTCACCGCCGGCGGAAAAACCCACTCCCTCGATCTCCCCTTCCTTGTCATGGCCACCCAAAACCCCATCGAACAAGAAGGCACCTATCCCCTCCCCGAAGCCCAACTCGACCGCTTTATGCTCCAGATCCGCATCGGTTATCCAAGCGCCACCGAAGAAGAAGAGATCGTCCGCAGCACCACCAGCGACCACAAACCCAATGTCCAAAAACTCCTCAACGCCGACAAGATCCGCTCCCTCCAAGATCTCGTCCGCCGCGTCCCTGTCCCCGATCACGCCACCCGCGCCGCTGTCCGACTTGTTCGCTCCACCCGCCCCGACGCCGAAGAAGCCCATCCCTTCGCCAAACAATACCTCACTTGGGGCGCTGGACCTCGCGCTTCCCAAAACCTCATCCTCGGAGCCAAAGCCCGCGCTATCCTCCAAGGCCGCTATTCGGTCGAAGTCGAAGACGTCCGCGCTCTCGCAAAAGAAGTCCTCTCTCACAGGATCCTTACCAATTACGAAGCTGAATCCGAAGAAATCCGACCCGAAGATATCATCGACACGTTGCTCAAAGCTCACACCTAACTCCAACCCCAAAGGCCCTTGCTTCGGTCACAACCTCCAAAGCCCTTGTTTCGGTACATTTCCATCTGCCCGATACTTCGGCCACAGACCAAAAGGCCCACAAACGGATGCGTCGTATCCCCTTTCTCGATCCCCAAGTCCTCACCAAGCTCCCTCCAATCGCGCTCAAAGCCTTGCGCGATGTCGAAGGAGCCCTCGCAGGACTCCACCAAAGCCCACATCACGGCCAAAGCATCGAGTTCACCGAACACAAAGAATACTCCCCGGGCGACGAGATCCGCCATATCGACTGGAAGCTCTTTGCCAAAAGCGATCGCTACTACGTCAAGCAGTTTGAAGATGAAACCAACTTACGCGGCTACATCTTGCTCGATGCTTCGGCCTCCATGAACTACCCCCAACACCCCAAAGATCGCGAACAACGACCCACCAAATACCACTACGCCGCCTCCCTCGCCCTCGCGATCGCTTACCTTCTGCTCCGTCAACGCGATGCCATCGGACTCCTCGCCTTTAACAGCAAACAACAACACTACCTTCCCCCCAAAAGCCAACCCTCCTACCTCCTCCCGCTTGCCCAAGCCATCGACCAACCCGCCCAAGAAACCACCGCACTTCCCGAAAACCTCCGCCGACTCGCCGAAACCACCCGTCGCCGCAGCCTTCTGTTTTTGATCTCCGACTTTTTTTCTGATCCAGATCAGATCGAAAGTCTCCTGAAACAACTCGTTCATCGAGGACATGATATCGTTCTTTTTCATCTACTCGATCCCGACGAAGTCGAATTTCCTTTCCGCGATCAAACCCTATTTGAAGATCTTGAATCCCCGACCACACGACTCCAAATCGACGCCCAAGCCATTCGGCCTTATTACCTCCAAGAGCTTCAACAATTCCTCGATCGCATCGAACACATCGCCAAACACAGCGGCATCACCTACCATCGGATCCGCACCGATACACCGATGATCCAAGTGGTCCGAGATATGATCCTGCGCCGCGCACGCGCAAAAAAACGCCCTTGAGCCAAGACGGAGCCTCTGCGTGAACGCTATCTCTTTTCTTCAACCTGTCTTCCTCTACGGATTGCTCGCGATCAGCATCCCCATCTTGATCCACCTGATCAGCCGACGACGTGCGGTGCGTTGGCCCTTTGCCGCGATGGAATTTCTGCTGCGCTCGCATCGCCGCGTTGCCCGCCGTTTGCGACTCAAACAATTCTTGCTCTTGCTCCTGCGCTGCTTGTTGATCGCTGGGCTGGCCCTTGCCTTTGCCAAACCCTTCTTTCAACGCGCCCAAGGCTCCTCTCCTGCCCAACCTGCCGCTTACGTCTTCATCCTCGATGACTCCATGAGTATGCGCTACCGCGAAGCCCCCAACGCACCAACTCTCTTTGATCGCGCCCGCTCCTCCATGCAGCGATGGATTCGACGCAATGCTCGTGGCGAAGATCGCCTCGCCTTGCTGCGCGGTGCTGCCGTCACACAGCCCCAACGCAACGAGCAAACCGAACTCACCTTCGACAAAAACACCCTGCTCAACAAACTCGACGCTTGGCGCGTCACATACGAAAACAGCGACCTCGCCGCCGCCATCCTTCGTGCCCAAACCATCCTCCAAAAACAACGCGGCGTACGCGCCCAGATCCTCGTATTCTCAGACTTTACACAACACAGCCAGATCACCTACCCCCGCCTGACCGACCAAGATATCCTCGTGCGCTTTTTTCCGATCCGACCCACTCGACCCGCCGAAAATCGCGCCATCCTCTTCGTCGAAGTCTCTCCCGCCCCTGATATCGGCCAAGATGCGTACCAATTCGATGTGGTATTACGAAACTTTTCCGCAAAACCTTATAGCGACTTGCCCGTCACGCTCGTCCTCAACGAGATGCCCCGCGCACGCGGCTTTGTTCACCTCCCCCCTTGGGGGACCGCCCAAAAACGCTTTGTCGTCCAACTCCCTCAAACCGGAAACTACGCTGGATACGCACAGATCGCTGCCGACGGACTAGACGCCGACGATCGCTACTTCTTCTCCCTGCGCACCCGCAAGCGGCCCTCCCTCTTGCTCGTCAACGGCGATCCTCGCCCGATCTCCTACCTCGACGAGATCTTCTACCTCACCAACGCCCTGCGCGATGATCAACTTCCCTTTCGCGTCGAGATCAAACAAGCCACCGCAGACCTCCCCCCCGCCAACAAGTTCGATGTCATCGCTCTCTCCAACATCGAACAGCTTCCCACCGCTTGGCAAGAACAACTCCCCGCTTATGTCGCTCGTGGTGGTGGACTTTTTCTGTCGATGGGAAACCAAGTCCGCCCCGAAGCCTTTAACGTCGCCTTCGCCGACCTTTTGCCTCGCCAGTTGCGGGGTGTCGCTTTTGCAGCCCAACGCCCCGATGGTACGGGCGTGGCACTCTCTCGCTTTTTTGGCGAAGTCCAAGCCAATCACCCTATATTTCAGCGGATGTACCGTGATGGCATTCTGTTTCAATCTGCCCGCGCCACCAAGCTCATGCTTGTTGAAACTCGCCGTGCCCAAGAAAGCGGCGAGATCCTTTGGCGCTTTAGCCACGGCCCACCTGCCCTCCTCGAACGAAAAGTCGGACAAGGTCGCGTCCTCCTCCTGACCACCACCATCGATCGCGATTGGACCGATCTCCCGATCCGACCGTTCTTTCAGCCTTGGATACAACGCGTCTTTACCTACCTCGCAGGAGGAGCCCGCTTCCATCGGGGAAGAACCCTGCGCGTCGCCCAAAAAACCCACCTCCAACTCCCGGGACAAGAACCCCTCCGCATCCTCCCACCGAAAGGCGTCCCTTCCGTCCTCTTGCGCCCCGAAGAACGCGGTTTCCCTTTCCCCGGAGCCCCACAACCCGGGAACTATCACTTTGAACGCCAAGGCAAACAAATCGATTCCCTCCCTCTTTCCGCCAATATCGATCCCGCCGAGTCGGATCTTCGCCCTCTCTCTGATCAAGAAATGCAAAAAAGCGGACAGCTTACGCAAACTTCTCGCGCAGGATTCTCTTCGCAATCCGAACGGCTCTGGCCTTTTCTTTTGTTTGCACTCTTGCTGTTTTTCTTCCTCGAAGCCATAGCCCTGCGCTTTCTTTAAGCACCCCATCCCTCTACCCAAAAACACGCAGGTGTGTAATGTTTCGCGCCGCCCTCTGTAATAGCGTTGCGATGCACAGCAGGGCTTGCTTGGGACAAAAGAGTTGACAACGCGATCAAGAATATCCAACCCCCCCCAATGCTTTACTCTCGTATAACATCGGGCTTTTTTGAACCAATCATCCCTGCCTCATTCATGGGTGGTCAAGATGCTCTACATCGTCTCAACATTTAGCGGACTCTTTCTCACGTTGTTTTTGGTTTTTGGTGTGCAGAAACTAGCGCATCGCCTAGGGGCGATCTCTTACCCGGGTGGGCGATCCGTTCATCGCGAACCCACCCCACTCCTCGGCGGGATCGCGATCTATGTCGCTCTTTCCACCGTCAGTCTGCTCGCGCTCTTCTTCACACACGGACCGATCATCCAAGCACTTTGGCTCTACAAGTGGAAGTTGCTTGGCGTTTTTCTCGGCGCAACGTCTATCCTGATCGTCGGCATCATCGACGATATCGTCGCTCTCCGAGCGCGCACCAAACTTCTTGGACAACTCTTCTCTGCTTTGATCTGCGTTGCTTTTGGTTTTAGTATCCCCGCCGTAAGCATCCCCTATCTTGTCGATATACCCTTTGGCACGTTGGGAAGCATCGCTTTTGTCGTGTGGACCATCGCCATCATCAACGCCATCAACTTGATCGACGGCATGGATGGGCTGGCTTCTGTTGTATGCTTCTTTGCCGCCCTTGGCAACGGCCTGATCGCGCTGTGGCTTGGAAACCCCTTCATCGCCTTCTTTTCGTTTACCCTCGCGGGTTGTCTTGTCGGCTTTTTGTACCACAACTTCCCCCCCGCCAAGATCTTCCTCGGTGATACAGGAAGTATGCTGCTCGGCTTTTTGCTTGCCGTTGTCGTTGTCGGTGGCAATATGCAAAAACGCGATACTTCCTTGATGATCTTGGCTCCTCTGCTCTTGCTTGCCTTTTCTTTGCTTGACGTCTTTCTCTCGATCATTCGCCGCTTTGTTCGTGGAAAGCCGATCATGTCCTCGGATCTTGGGCATATCCATCACCGACTCATGCGACGCTTCCGCAATCCTCGCCGTGTCCTTTTTATTGTTGGCCTGTTTTCGATGTTTATGACCTTCGTTTCGATCGGCACACACCTTTTTGCGGCCACTCCCGCGATCTTTTGGCTCCTGCTTTTGCTTGCAGCCTTCGTTTTGTTCTTTTTTGTTTTTATCTTGGGATACTTCCGCGTTGACCGCTTGCGCGATGTTCTCGACAACCGCAGCGAAGTCAAGTTCTTCTTCTCCGTAATCGCTTATCTCCCCGGTGTCATCGAGCCTATCAAAACACAAGAAGACCTCCTCCAAGAACTTGATTGGGTTTGCCGCGCCCTCAAACCCTACCAAGTCACCCTCTACGACGCCCAAAAAACAACACTCTACCACCACAAAAATACACGCCCTGTCCATTCAGAATTCCCTGCCCATACAGAAACTTACGCGCTCACCAACGGCGACACCTTCACTTGGGAGATCCCAATCCAACACGCCGATCCAACAAGCTGTGATCTCCGTCTTGCTTGGCGCGAGATCATCGTCCTCTTTGGTCAACAACTTCAACACATCGAAAAAGTCAGCCTCCACACCCACCACGCCCTATCCACCGAGTCTCATTTCCCGCCCCCATCCTCTCACAACTCCCTTCCTCTGGTCTGATCCGCTTGCTTTCATTTTTCTCACCCCGACTCCAACTCCTCTCTGCATTTTTCTTCGGACATGGGAATCGGTGGCCAACATCTTCTTGAGGACATCTTACGCTTTTGTGTACACTCTTTTCGCGTCGATCATCTGGCCCCTTTGGTTGGTTTGCACAACCAAGGCATCTTCTGTTCGGCGTTTTTTAAGGACGTTTATTCTGTGCATCCTCGATCCATGACACGACGAGCACACAATACGACCGCAGTGAGGCAGATGATGAATCGTCATTCTCGGATCATTTTTCACCTCTGGCTGACAATCGCCGGTTTGTGCTTTCTTTGTTTTGCGCTTCTGTTGCTCGACGATCCAACGATGCTCTATTTCTGGAACGCATCGATCCTTTTCGCTATCTGCCTTTGCATCCTGATATCTGTGTATAAGCTTGTGCAAAACGAACCAGAAATCGTGTGGACACCCATCCTTTGGTATACCTTTACCTTCGGCGTTTATTTTGGTTTCGGCTCCATGGTTATTCTCTTTGGCCCCCACCAAACCATCGAATACATCAACGAGACATATCCGACCGATCAGAATACTCTGCTAAAAATCACCGCCCTCAATCTTACGGGCTTCTTGATCACCCTCTCTTCTTTTTTGGCTGTATCTTTTGTTCTGCCCCAAAACAACCCCACGCCGATCAACGAGGAGACAAACCTACGCCAAGCTCAATTTTTCGCCATACTTTTTCTCGTCATTGGGGTATCTGTTCGCTATGTTTTCGTTTTCCCTTACGTATTCGGCCTCACCAATTTCATCTTACCAAGCGCGATCAGCCAATTAGAAGTGCTTTTGTTGATAAGCATCGTTTTGATATCTTATTTGCGGGTCAAGACGCGAGGGTGGCTCTGGAGTAGCTTATTCGCTATATTGCTCCCGCTCGAAGCCGCTGCTTCTCTTCTTACCTACAGCAAACTCGCATTTCTTACGATGCCGATCGCTGCCGTGCTCGGCAGCTTTTTAGCCCACAAAAACATCTTCAAACTGTCCGTTTCAGGTATTTTTATCATAGTCGCTTATGCTTACATAAGCCCCCTAATCAGCGGCTCGCGCATCGAATTCGAAAACCATACCCAAGAAGCAGCCGCCTCGCCGTTCACCACGCGATGGAAGGTTTTGCAGATGGTCGCAACAAAGCAGGACGAGCAAAGCGAATTCGAAGAAAGTGAAGACAAGGTTCCCATGGGCTGGTGGTCTCGACTTTGCTACACAAACGTCCAATCCTTTGCATTGTATGAGATATCCGTGGGAAGCGAGTTCTACACCTATGAAAAATGGCCTTACTTTTTTATTCCCCGCCTTTTAATGCCCGACAAACCACAAATGACCGATGATGGGGCCGACTTTACAGAGAGGATCCATGGAACACGAACCAGCTCGACAGGTTTGGGCTTGTACATGGAGGGCTATTGGAACGGTGGGATCTTTGGGTTCGTTATCTTTTCGACTTATATGGGGCTGGTGCTGGCTTTTTTGTCTCGCCAATCCTTGTTCTTTGTCCTTCAACGCAAATGGCTCTATCTTCCGTTAAGCTTTATGTCCGTGCGGCTCGGCATAAACGGTCCGGTCGAGTGGTTTTTTTCTGGCTTTGTTGGCAGCATGGTTTTGTATTTCGGTTTCTATTGTATCTTTTGGTTTTTCGATAAATTAAAAATTATTCCTCAATGAGGCGAAATTCACGGATGTGCATTCGGACATATCGTGTAAACCATAGCAGTTTGACTTCTACGAAATCCGTCCGTTGTGTTATCGTAAAATGTAGGGGTAGCCCCCTGCGGCTGCCCAACCACAGGGCGTCTACGCGCTATTCTTCGATCACAGATCATTCGGATATCGTATCATACGAAATCCGAGTGATCTGTACACAAAGGGGAGTAATTTCGTATCACCTCGGGCGAAGCTTCTCCAGAACAACCGTCAAATTGGGATCAAGGGGCAGTCGTCCAGAAAAATACAAATAACCAAGCATTTGCTCGGCGATCGTGCGCGCTTGATAGATCAAACGCCAACGGATCCTCTTGTGCAACGGCCCAACCACTACACGCGCTGCGTTGTCGACGCTCTTGACAACAAACCCGGACATCAGGCCGATCTGCTTCATACTGTACGGTGTGAGCGTACTTTGGTGAGTGATATCGCCGTGTTGGTAGACTCGACCAAACGGGCTTTGGCCGTTTGGAAAACGCGCAAGAACTTCTCCGCCCTCCCGCAAGAGTCCTGAAAAAATTTGAAAATAGAGGATTAATTCGTCACGCGTCAAATGCTCGAATACATCAAATGCCACGATCAAATCAAAAGGCCCCACCAACATTCCTGCTTCTACGAGTTGTGGCAGGAATCCTTCGTACACAGCAGGATGGCGCTGTCTCGTATGTGCGCAAAGCTCGGGGATGATCTCGATCCCTGTCACCTGCGCTCCTTGTTGATGCGCCCAGTCCAAAAAAAAGCCTTGCCCAAAGCCGATCTCCAGCACGCGAATCCCTGACCGAAACGCAACACGCCGCATCTCCATCGTATAAAGCGCCGCCAACTCAGGGGAGAGCGTTTGTTCCATCGAAGAGAGCAACCATTCCTTTAGCGAAAGGTAATGCTCATCATATCTCTTTTTTGGCTCCTGAGAAAAAGACAATTTTGTTTCCTTTCTTGGCAATTTTTGCGCAATTAAGCTGCATCAACAACGCAGAGATCGCAAACATCAAAAGGTTTGCTCCTCTACCCGTAGCACGGCGTATCACCACAGCCGAGGTGTGGAGCGCACACCACCAAAAACGAAAAGGTTTGTTGCTTGTTGCGCCTCGTGTTCGTTGAGCGAAGCGGAACTCGCAAAGGCTGCGTTGCATCGCGCTCAACGACTCGGTGACCAAGCACAACGAAAGCCGATATCTCGTGCGCGCTTCCACACAGGTTCGTTGTCGCGTGCATAAGTGCGCAGCTTCCATTCTTCGCGTGCGGAAGAAAGCCATGATCCGCCTCGCACGACTCGCTCACGGCAGTTTGCAACTTCCTTGATCGGGTTGTGCAATGGCAGATAGCGATACGCTTCTTTTTCGAAGCAATCGGTGACCCACTCGCGCACGTTGCCCGCCATGTCATAAACTTGATAAGGGCTTTTGCCTTCCTTTTGTTGCGCACGCACACTTGGCAACAAGCCCAACCGACAACGCCGATAATTGAGCCGCCGGCAATCCAGCGGCGCCTCTCCCCACGGAAAGCGCCGACCATCGATGCCCCGCGCTGCTTTTTCCCACTCGGCTTCGGTCGGCAAGCGCTTTCCTGCCCACCCACAAAAACGCCGCGCTTCTTCCCAAGTCACCCTTGTGATCGGCATTTCTGGCAGATCTTGCTCTGTGCGGATGCGACGGCAAGCCCCTGCGCTGACGCAACGATCATATTGTTGGATGGAAACCTCGTTGCGATCGAGCCAATAGCGATCCAAGGTGATCCGCTCACGCGGCGCATAAGAAAAGACATCATTGCGCGAGCCAAAGCCCCGCCAAAAGGGGCCTTCGGGGATCTCGATCATGATCATATCAGGGACTTTTTCTTGCGGATACGTCGTCGCGCTCTGCGGTGTGGATGAGGATGGCTGACTGCGCGGTTCGATCTTTTGCTGCACTTGGACCGAAAGCCGCCTCCAAGCACTCTGGATTCGACCCCACCCAAGCGCCCCTGCACCCGCCAAGATCAACAACAAAGCAAGCAGCACCAACCCCCACGGGATGGAGGAGCGGCGCTTTCTTGGGCGGCGCGTATGGTGTAGTGGAGGTGTATCCTCCATAGCGATCGGCAGCGCACCCCCCGAAGATCGAGGAGTCAAGCGGTTCGACGAAGAGGACGGAGGACTGAATTGTGGGCCGGTCGGTTCCGATCGAGGCGTCAAGCGGTTTGGCGAAGAAGATGGAGGCCCGACTTGTGGGTCGGTCGGTTCGGATGGGATCGCGATCATCTCGGCAGGATGGGCCGTTTCTTCGTGGCTCAAAGGGATATCAAACGCGGTAGGTGCGCTCTCCACCACATCTAGCAACGAAGCAGGCCCCTCCCCCACAGGCGACACCAAAGAACGCGACGGAGCGATGGATTGCGGATCAACGGAACGCCCTGAATCTTGCGCAGGATCGGAGCTTGGCTTGGCTTGCGCGGCAACGATGGCTGTCGGCAAAAGCGAAGGTCGTGAAGAAGGCCCCCCTCGTGAAGGCGAAGCGTCAAGCATCCCTGCGGCAGATTCGGCAGGTTCGATGGTTTGCGCAGAACGAAGCGCGGGAGAGATGTCTTGTTCGGAAACAACAGGCTCTGCGATGCGATCTGGAACTCCCGTAGCCATTCGTTCCGAGACAGCCGAAGACAAGGCCGCTTTCGGTGCGCCGCTTTGTGCCGAAAAATCGATCGGCTCCCCCTCGCTCGGCGACACCGTTTCGGCGCTGTGGAGCGGTTCGTTGTATCCCTTCGGATGGAGCGATGCGTTGTCATCGTTGGAATCGACAGGCTGGCTTCCGCTCTTGGGATGGGTAGATTCGTAATGTCCCTTGGGATGAGTAGATTCGTAATATCCCTTGGGATGGGCAGGTTCGTGATGTCCCTTGGGATGGGCAGGTTCGTGATGTCCCTTGGGATGGTCAGATTCGTAATGTCCCTTGGGATGGTCAGATTCGTAATGTCCCTTGGGATGGGCAGGTTCGTGATGTCCCTTGGGAGGATTCGATTCGTTCGGTGGGCGTAGTGGGATACGCTTGCGTGCGGGAATCAACGTAGCAGGAGAAGCCCCTTGTTTGGCGGGCTCCTCGGGCGAAACGGATGCGTAAAGCTGCGTGCTGGAGGACGGCGATGCAGACACAGGGGGCGGCGAAGACCACAAAGGATCTTCTTTGATGGCTTGAGAAAAGGCTTCGCGTAGCTCTTCGCAAGAAGCAAAGCGCTGTTCGGGATCTTTGGCGATGCTTTTGCGCAACACAGCATCCAGCGCATCGCCGATCGCAAGGCCCTTTTCACGCAAAGAAGGAGCTTCTTCGTAAAGTTGCTTGCGCATCATCTCAAACGGCGGCATCGGTCGGTTTGGATGTGCAAAAGGCGTAGCTCCCGACAACGTCTCATAGATCGAGGCTCCGACAGCGTAGATATCGGCTCGATGATCGACTTTGTGGCTGCGGACTTGTTCGGGGGCCATGTAGGCAGGTGTTCCCAAGACCACACCCGCCTCGGTGAGTCGTTTGTCTTGCATCGCACGCGCAAGACCAAAGTCCGCGAGTTTCACTTGGAGAGAGCCTGCCACCAAGATATTGGCAGGTTTGATATCGCGGTGGATCACGCCTTCTTTGTGCGCGTATCCAAGGGCCGAAAGCACTTGCTCGAAGATCCGCCATGTATCGGGGAAAGAAAAACGCGGTGTTTGCTGCGAGCGTTGGATCAGGCTCTGTAGATCGCGGCCTTCGATGTACTCCATGATGATGAAGAACTCGTCTTGATCTTCGATGATCGCTCGGATGCTCACGATGTTTTGATGCACCAAGCGCGCTTGCGTGCGGGCTTCGCGCAAAAAACGCTGTGGATCGATCAGCCGCCCTGTGGCTTCTTTCTTCAGGCGCTTGATCGCGATCGGGATCTCCATCAAGAGATCCCATCCACAAAATACCACCGACGGCCCACCTTCCCCAAGCAAGCGATCGATCCGATAGATATCTTTTAAGACGCGACCGACATAATCCTCCGCCAACATCCGCGATCTGCTCCTACAACAAGACTCCTTGGCTTTGCGGCGAATCCGCACACGCTCGCTGCTTCTGATGCGCGTGCGTGATGCTACGGTCTTTGCGCGCCTCCTGCAAGTGTGGAGATGCCCCCCACTCCAAAAGAACGCATCTCTTCAACATCCGCAAAGACCGTATCTTCCGATACTTTCGCTTTAATTGCAGTGAAACGTCACTTTTTCGCTAAGATACGCCAAGGCTTTGGCATACACAAAATGATCGATCAAGATCTCGCGTTCCTTGAAGTCCCGAGAGAGGTTCTTTTCTCGGGCATCCAATGGTATCCCCAACGCTCCCGCAACTTCGCCCAAAAAGCCTTTGAGTTCTTTGCGATCACTCGCCAGATCGGCTTGTTTGGCGATCGCATACAAAAACAGCGCGCTTTTCAACCGAAATGTCGCATCCATCCGCAAGGTTGGATCCTCAAGCCATCCCTCCAACGAAGTCTCCAGATCCTCCCGTTCCAAGCCTTTTTCGATCAAAAATCGCCCCTCCGTTTGTCGCCACCAGTTCTGGATCTCGGCTTCCACAAGCGCGGGAGACACATCAAACGGCGCACGCAATAGCAAGGTCTCCAACGTGATGCGCACCGCATCTTGCGCCATACGGCGCGCCCGTTGATCCAACAACAGCGCGATCACACCCTCCATCGTCTGCGCAAGATCCGTCCCCAACCCCATCCGCTGAAACAGCGATGGATCCGAAGCCTCTGGCACAACCAATCGAAACGCATCGCGCACTTCCACCGCAAACACCGCCCCCATCCCCCGCGCCATCTCCACCCCAAAGTCGTCCGGTAAGACCACTTCGATCATCTTGGCCTGTCCCACAGGCGTACCGATCAGTTGCGCCCCAAAGCCCGGCAAAAACACGTCAGGTTCTACGATCAAGCGCATCCCTTCGTGCGCCGTCATCGGCAGCAAAAACCCACCCAGATAACCGACCAAGTCGACGATCACTTCATCTCCTTGCTGCACCGCTTGGCCCGGGCCACGCGGATAACGCACCGCTGACTCATACGCCAACCGCTCAAAGGCTTCTTCGATCTCTTGCTCGCTCAACGCTGGCGGCGAAGGAACCTCGATCACTATCCCCTCCAAAGAAGGCAGGGATATCTCTGGAAACATCGATGGTTCTAAGCGTTGCTCCGTCAGCACTGACCTCGACTCCACAGCATGGCGGCGAAGGTTCGGCACGCCTCCTTGAAACGTCGGTATCTCGGTGAGATTGGACTTCGCCTCGGAAGCATTCGTCGCAGAAGGCGAGCCTTGTGTCAGATCAAAAGTCCCCTTGTTTCCGTGTTTGGTCATCACACCCTCAGTCTTTTTATCGGATCGTTGGATCTACTGGGTGAGTTGCTGAAAGTTTCCAAGCAGTGAAGCCGCCAGCCCCAGACCCGGTGCAAAGGGCGCCGCCGCTTGAAGGGCATTTGCCACCGCACCCATCTTCTGTTGGGGTGTGCCGCCTTGAAAAGCGCTCGTCAAGCCCTGAAAGGCATCCATGATCCCGCCAAACTTGCCAAGCATCCCGCCGATCGGCGAGTTTCCAAGCAGGCCCCCCAACAAGCCACCCAGCGGCGACTTTCCAAGCGCTCCACCCAATGCCCCGCCAAGCGGTGACTGGCCACCGCCCAACAAGCCGCCCAACATCCCACCAATCGGCGACTTTCCAAGCACTCCCTCCAACATCCCACCAATCGGCGACTTTCCACCCCCCAACAAACCACCCAACATCCCACCCAGCGGCGACTTTCCAAGCACTCCCTCCAACATCCCGCCAAGCGGTGACTTTCCACCTCCCAACAAGCCGCCCAACACCCCGCCCAGCGGCCCGCCCAAAGCCCCTCCCAACAAGCCACCCAACGGTGACTTTCCACCCCCCAACAAACCACCCAACATCCCCCCAAGCGGTGACTTTCCAAGCACCCCACCCAACAAGCCTTGCGCAGGATTCTGTCCCATCAATCCACCCAACAAACCGCCCAAACCTTTTCCTTGTGTCAATCCACCCAACAGTCCTCCAGCTTTTCCTCCCAGCAAGCCGGCCACCGCCTTGCCGATCCCACCGAGCGCGCCCCCCTGCGTCAACCCGCCCAAAGCCTTGCCGATCCCACCGAACAAACCTCCCGCCGCTCCCGCCCCTTTGGAAGCCGACTTCGCTGCCCCTGAGATCCCACCGAGCGCGCTGCTGACGCCTTTGCCAAGCCCACCCAACGCACCGCTGATCCCCTTCCCAAACGAGTTGGCGATCCCACCCAAACCTTTGCTCGCGCTGCTTTTGCTCGCGCTACTTTTGCTCGCGCTGCTTGCGCCGCTCACACCGCCGCGACTTGCTGCACCACTCGCACCACCACGACCCGCACTACCCGCACCACCTGCACCGCCAACAGCCATGATCGTCTCCTTTGTACCGCGCTTTGCGCTTTTTGGATGAATGGATCGAATTCGAGAAACCTATCGCCCCCTTTGTCTCTGTGATCTTCGACACATCTTCGACCGAGGTTGTGACTTTTTTCGCTCTTTGTGGTAGGCATCAATTGGTTTGGGTGGTTTTTGTGGGGCAAAGCCACCCCCCCCCCACAACCAAGGGCGCGGCCCCCTTGACCCCGTATCAGCGGGGTGAATAGACGTTTTTCAAATCAACAGCGCTGCCGCTTGATCTGCCGCGCACGCGGATTTTTTGGTAGCTGCATCAGTTCGATAACAAATCACTCCACACACCTGCACACAAAAGAGGTCTTTGATGACAACACCATCCTCCCCTATCCAAACACGTGTCCGCTGGATCGAGAAGACCACCTTCCTTGGGACGGATTCACGCGGCCACGGCGTCTTGATATCGAGCGCCGAAGACGAGCCGGGCGTGAGCGCGATGCAGATGCTTTTGCTCGGGCTCGGAGCCTGTTCGATGTACGACGTGATCAACATCCTCCAGAAACAACGCCAACCGCTCAAAGGTGCTGAGATCGCCGTCAACGGCGAACGCGGCGACGAACCTCCCCGCCCTTGGAAGCGCATCCACATGCAGTTCACCTTCACAGGCGAAGGACTCGACACCGAAAAGATCGAACGCGCCATCTCTTTAAGTATCGAAAAATACTGCGGTGTTCACGGAACCCTGCGCGAAAGTGCCGAGATTACACACGCCTTCAACGTCCTGCCCGAGTGATTTCAAGATGCTCTCGCACAAAAAGCCGAAGTGACGGGGAGATCACGACGCAAAAGCACTTTGACAGCCATGTGTTCTCGTGATAAGCGAGCCTCCGAAAAAGAACGCGAGGCGGATGCCTTGTTGCGTTGATGGAAACGGAGGATCGGATGTACGCACGCACATCTCAGGGTTTTTTGTCGTGTTTTTCGGTGCGTTGGTGGTTTTTGTGGGCGGCTTGTTGCGGTTTGTTGTGGGCAGCAGGTTGTCAAAAACAAGACACGCTCTCTGCGACGGGGGCGGGGTTGGGAAAAGCTGCGGCTGGCGTGGTGAAGGTGTACACACACCGCCACTATCCGACAGACAAAGCGCTGTTTGCGCGGTTTGAGAAGGAAACAGGCATCAAGGTAGAAGTGGTACAAAATGCAGCGGATGCGCTGATCAAGCGGATCGAGTTGCAAGGAAAAAACACCGATGCGGATGTTTTGATTACGGTGGATGCGGGTCGTTTGGTTCGAGCGCAGCAAAAAGGGCTGTTGCAACCGATCAAATCGAAGGTACTCGAAGCAAATATCCCGAGTCCTCTGCGCGATCCGAAGGGGCATTGGTTTGGGTTGACGCGGCGAGCGCGGGTGATCGTGTACGCCAAGGATCGCGTGAAAGCTGCGGATCTACCGACGTATGAGTCCCTTGCAGAATCCCGTTGGAAAGGCAAGATCCTGATCCGTTCGTCGAACAACATCTACAACCAATCGTTGCTGGCGTCGCTCATCGCACATCACGGAAAAGAAAAAGCCCTTGCATGGGCCAAAGGCGTTGTCGCAAATATGGCGCGAACCCCCAAAGGCAGTGATCGCGGGCAGATGAAGGCGATCGCTGGCGGAGAAGGAGATATCGCGGTGGTCAACACGTATTACATCGGTCTGATGCAGACCTCCGAGTCGGAAAAAGATCGCAAATTGGCGTCGATGCTTGGTGTGATCTTCCCGAACCAAGGAGATCGCGGTGCGCATATCAATATCAGCGGCGCAGGTGTGGTGCGTCACGCCCGAAACAAAGCCCATGCCGTGCGGTTTATCGAGTATCTATCGAGTCCTGCGGCCCAACAGATGTTTGCCCAAGCCAATCACGAATACCCCGTCCATCCGAGTGTTCAGCCATCCAAGTTGGTGGCCTCGTGGGGAGATTTTCGTGCAGACACGATCCACCTTTTTCAACTCGGGGACAAAAACAGCCAAGCTGTCGAAGTCTTTGATCAAGCAGGTTGGCGTTGAGCACCTTCGTTTCGTGGATGCGCGCACGTTTTCGTCGGCAAAGCCCGTGGGTTTGGTCCACAGCGTTGATCACGGGATTGATCGCGTTGCCGTTGTTGTTTGTATTGAGCCGTTTGGTGGAAGGCGGGACAGGCGGGTTATTTGGGGCGGTGTTTGGGCAGACGACACGAGGCTATCTGTGGAATACGTTGCGGTTGTTTTTGGGCGTGGGGGTGTTGTGTTTTGTGTGGGGCGTGGGGACGGCGTGGCTGGTGACGCAGTATGAATTCCCGGGGCGACGGGGGTTGAGTGGCGCGTTGATCTTACCGTTGGTGATCCCGACGTATATCTTGGCATACGCATACGCGGGGGCGTTGGATGTGACGGGGCCTGTGGAAGGTTTGTTGCGCTGGTGGTGGGGCGCACCGATGGGTCGGGCGCGTCGCGTCCCCTTCGAGATCATGAGTTTGTGGGGACTCACGCTGTTGCTTGCGCTGAACTTGTACCCGTATGTGTTGATGACATGCCGTGCGGCTTTTACGCGACAATCGGTGGGAGTTTGGGAGGTCGCAAAGAGCCTTGGGGTGGGGCCGTGGCGAACCTTTTTCACGGTGATCTTGCCGATGACACGGCCCGCTTGGGTGGGTGGATTGACGCTTTGTCTGTTAGAAGTGGTCAATGACTACGGAGCCGCCGAATATTACGGTGTGGATACTTTTGCGACAGCGATCTTTCGGGCGTGGTTTGGCCGAGACGATGCGCCGTTGGCGATCCGAATGGCTGCGTTGTTGATGCTACTGGTGTTGGTGTTGTTGGGTTTGGAGCGCTGGCAACGGGGCGAAGCGCGGTACCACGAGGGCAAAAGTGTTCGCCCGATGTTGCGACAACCGCTTCATGGCGGATGGGCGTGGATGGCGACGTTGTTTTGTGTTGTGCCGTTTTTTTTCGGGTTTGTGTTGCCTGTGTTGCAGCTTGGGTGGTGGACTTGGCAGACGGGAAGCAAGCACCTCAACGCGGGCTTTGGTCGGTTGTTGATGAATAGCGTGTGGGTGGCGGGGAGCGTTGCGCTGTGCGCGGTGGGTGTAGCCTTGGTGATCGCCTACACGGTGCGGGTCTTTGAGGGGCCTTGGGTGCAACGGATGGCGCGGTTGGCGTTGGTGGGTTATTCGATCCCGGGGACGGTGATCGCGGTGGGAGTGATGGTCGTGGCCGCCCAAGTCGATCGGCTGTTGATGGGCTGGCGTTGGACGCATCAAACGATGCTGGGGGGGTCTTTTGGTTTGCTGCTTGCGGCCTTTGTGGTGCGCTTTCTGATGGTGGCGTACTCTCCGATCGAAACAGGCTTTCAAAAGAATGGCCGCAACCTCAACGAAGCCTCCCGCTTGCTCGGGCATTCTCCTTGGCGGACCCTATGGCTTGTCGAACTTCCCTTGATGAAAAGCGCCTTGCTTGCGGCTTTTTTGTTGGTCTTTATCGACGCGCTCAAGGAGCTACCCTTGACGCTGTTTTTGCGTTGGGGGAACTTTCAAACCCTATCGACCGAGATCTACAACTACGCAAAGCAGATGGAAGTCGCAGAAGAAGCCGGACTCTACGCGCTTTTTCTGGTGTTGGTCGGGATGCTCCCCGTGTTTTTCTTAGAAAAACTGCTCGGGCATCAGGGTGATCGATAATACGACATCCAATCTCTTATGATCCGTGATGTAAAGACTCTAGTTTGTGATGCAAAGCCTCTAGTTTGTGATGCAAAGCCTCTAGTTTGTGATGCAAAGCCTCTGGTTTGTGATGTAATACGAAATCCGCCCGCTGTGTGATCGTAAAGAGGTAGGGGCAGCCCCCTGTGGCTGCCCAACAATCGGGCGTCTACGCAATACCTTACGATCACGGATCACTCGGATATCGTATAAAGCCTCTGGTTTGTGATGTAAAGCCTCTGGTTTGTGATGTAAAGCCTCTGGTTTGTGATACAAAGCCTCTGGTTTGTGATACAAAGCCTCTGATTTGTGATGCAAAGCCTCTGGTTTGTGATGCAAAGCCTCTGGTTTGTGATGCAAAGCCTCTGGTTTGTGATGCAAAGCCTCTGGTTTGTGATGCAAAGCCTCTGGTTTGTGATGCAAAGCCTCTGGTTTGTGATGCAAAGCCTCTGGCGTGTGATGTAAAGTCTCTGGTAAAAAACACTGACCACCCAACCGATACGGGATCCATACCATACAACCGAGCGAAGATAGGGAGAGCGATGTCTTTTTTTGAAGCGCAAGGCGTGACACGTCGGTACGCAGGGGCAAGCGAAGACGCGATCCATGCGATCGATATCTCGTTGGATGCAGGGGATTCTTTGGTGCTGGTAGGAGAAAGTGGCAGCGGCAAAACCACATTTCTTCGGTGTATCGCGGGTTTCGAGATCCCCGATCGTGGGACGATCCGTTGCCAAGGCAAAGCGTGGGTAAGTCCCACCGAATGGCTGCCCCCTGAAAAACGGGGGATCGGTATGTTGTTTCAAGATTACGCGTTGTTTCCGCATCTACGGGTGGGAGCGAATATCGCGTTTGGGCTGCGGCATCTGACCCGCGCAGAGCAAGAACAAACGGTCACACGAACGCTTGCTCAAGTCCGATTGACGGGCTATGCGGAGCGCTATCCGCATCAATTGTCGGGAGGACAACAACAGCGGGTCGCGTTGGCGCGAGCGCTTGCGGCCCACCCACGCTTGCTACTGCTCGATGAACCCTTTAGCAACCTCGACGAGATGGTCAAAGCGGAGATCCGCGAAGAGATCTACGGCTTGTTGCGCACGCTTGGGATCGCGACGATCTCGGTCGTTCACGATAGCCGAGACGCTCTGCGTTGTGGCGATCAGATCGCCTTGTTGCACCGAGGCCGCCTGCTCCAAGTCGCCTCCCCTCAAGATCTGTATCTCCGCCCAGCATCGTGTTATGCAGCCCGCTTTTTGGGACCTGCCAATCTTGTTCCCGCCGAGCGCAAGGCTGGCGCGTATCATTGCGCCTTGGGTGTCCTCCCTGCCCCACACGATCCGCGCCCTCCCGCCCAAGGATGGCTGTGCATCCGCCCCGAACACCTTTCGATGGGCGGTGCGCAGATATCGGATATCCCGCTCATTGCGATCTCCTGCGCGATCCGCGCCTGCCACTTTCTCGGTCCGTACTGGGAGATCCATCTAACTCCACACCCCGCACATCCCCAAACCGCCCTTCTCTACGCCTCTTCGCCTGCGCCCATCCGCCCTGCTCTCTTCGGCGATCCCTCAAAAGACGCCGCCCCTCCGACACAAGGAGCAGAGACTTCATGGATCGCCCATCTTTCGACCCATGCGCCACCCACTCCCCACACCACCGCGACTTTTTATGTTTCCGCCCATCACCTCTGCTGGATCGAATAATACGATATCCGAGAGATCGAAGGGTCGGTGCGAGCCTCTGTATCCACCCTGTTTTTGGGCAGCCACAGGGGGCTGCCCCTACATATTGGCGACAGCATGGGCGGATTTTGTATCACCTCCACCCGCTCCTAGCTCTGTCTCCCCTCACCCAAAACACCTGAATGTAGGGCCTCTACAACGCGCCCTACAGCAAACCCAAAAGTGAAAGCAGCCAACGCAAAAATTGAATCCCCCCAAAGAGACTTGATAGAGCGATCAAACCCAACAGGAAAACCGCCAAAACACGGTGACTGTCGAGAAAGTGGGCGTATCCCTGTACGCCGCGTTTGACGAACGTCGAAGTACAATAAATTCCGCTGCGTGCGTCGAGATAAGCTTCTAACTCGGCAGCCAACGGCTCCAAAGTCCCGTAGCGTTCGGCAGGATCGCGGGCCATCGCTTTGGCGATCATAAAGCCTAGCTCCCGAGGAACGCGGCCTTGCGCAGGATGCACGACCGACCACGCGGGCGCAGGATCCGTTTGGGTGATCGCTCCAAGCAAGGCTTCCAATGTTTCGCATGACTCAAACGGATGGCGCAACGTCGTCAACTCATAAAACAACACACCCAAGCTAAAGATATCACTGCGCTGATCCATCGCGTCATGCTTGCCATACGCCTGTTCTGGCGACATGTACGCAGGAGTTCCCACAAGAATGCCTTGTTGCGTCTCAAACAGCCGTTGCGGCGGGAGATCCAACGAAGGGATCGAGCCATCCAGCGTTTGCGCAAGAGTTCCTGCGTCGCGATGGAAAGGCTTACTCAAGCCCCAATCCATCACCATCACCTCACCATAAGCTCCGACGCGGATATTGCAGGGCTTGAGATCGCGGTGGATGATTTGTTTGTTGTGTGCAAAACGAACAGCCTCGACGATCTCCAAAAACATCCGCGCCCTTCGCTCGAAGGGATAGCGTTTGTGGTAGTCGGGATCGCCTTCGCGCAACTTGCCGATCAGGGTGCTTAAATCTTCGCCTTGGACGTACTTCATAACGAAGTAATACTGGCCCTCGTCATCCATCCCAACGTCGTGGAGAGGTACGATGTTGGGGTGTTCAAGCTGTCCTGTGTGACGGATCTCTTCAAGAAAACGCAGCAGCGCACTTTCGGCTTTACTGCCTTTCAGCCGCTTCATCGCCGCAAGCCGCAAGATATCGTGATCACGCACCAACAAGACCTGCCCAACACCACCTTCGCCAAGCATCTGCAACGGCTCATAGCGTTGCTTTTCTTCGGAAGTGACCGCGACCCACAAGCCCTCTTGGTTTTTGCGCGGAAGCACCGTCCCTTTCACAAAGGTGCGCGTCACATCGTGCCGGATATTCGGCTTTTTTGATGTGCCGCTTTGTGTGACATGGCCCTCAGGCGACAAAGCATCCGCATCCCTCGCCACGACAGGGGGGGAGATCGCGTGTTGCGCAGAAGAAGGACTCAAAGCAGCGGAAGAAGGCCCATTCATCGGAAAAGAAGCGGGTCTCGAAGAGGAAACAGCAAGAGCAGCCGAAGACGAGATCACAGGCAACTTGGGAGAAGAAGAAAACACCGAAGAAGAGGGCGCGTTGGAGAGGGAAGGCATAGCAGGCACAGAAGAAGAAGGCGACACAGAAGAAGAAGGCGACACAGAAGAAGAAGGCGACACAGAAGGAGAGGCCGAGAGTGCGTTGGCAACAGAAGAGGCCGAGGGTGCGTTGGCAACAGAAGAGGCCGAGGGTGCGTTGACAACAGAAGAGGCCGAGGGTGCGAGGTTTCTCCCTGCGTCTGGTGTGGCCGCAGGGATCGTCACAACAGGTATCGCTGCGTCGCTTTGGTAATCTTTGGGGGTCAGCGAAGAAGCCCGAATGACCGTCGCTTCCCATGAAGGGGTTTGAGCGTCATCGGCGATCGTCTGACTTTGCGATGGATTCGGAGCAGTCGGCATCTTAGAAGTGTTCGGAATCTGCGGGGGGGTCGGCATTTGCGGAGCAGATGAAACCTGCAAAGGGAGCGGCGCTCGCTCTGAAGCTTTCGCTTGGAGATCCCCGGATGTCGGCTCGTTTGTTTCAGTTTCAAGGTTTGGCCGCGACAGCTTCGGCTCATCAAGTACGGTCTGCTTCCAATCGCCCGCTGCGAGTCCATCGACTTTTGTATCTTTGACGGGGTTGCGGATTTCTCTCGCAGATGGGGTGTGTTCAAGAGACGAAGGGGTAAACAAAGCGGAGAGAGAAGAATCAAGGGTGGGTTTTTCGGAAAAGAGAGGAAACGTATCGAGGACGGATGCTGCGTTCGAGTCGATCTCGGCAAGCAGATCGGGCCGCTTTTCTTTTGGCTCGGAAGGCGTAGAAAGAGGCTCCTCACGATGACGCGAGACCGAAGGAAGGGCCGCTTCGGCGGGTGGCACGGAAGGGGCCTGTCCAAGCGGTGCATGAGCCAAGGGCGGAGTGGATGGCTTACCGACCAAAGGAGGAAGAAGCGGCCTACCGAGCAAGGGAGGGAGCGGCTTGGTCTGTTCGGGTATCAGCGGGGGTAGCTTGTGCAAACCCATCTTCAAGGCATCTTGGAGAAGGATCTGTTGGGTTTCGGCATTATCGGACTCCTCGTCATAAAAAAGCGCAGGATGGACATCGACACGCGCCGAAGAGGGGCCCTCGCCGAAACGAAGCGATGCCACTTCAGCCGACGACATGTGTTGCGTACGTTCGGTTCCTGCATCGTCATCCTCGTAATATCCGCCCAAATCAGCGTCTGCGCTTTGGCTTGCATGGTTCGGGAAAGCCGATGTATCGGAAAAATTCAATGAATCATCTTGCTTTAGAGGGAGCGATATCGTGAGGAGATCGGTGGTTTGCGTAGGTCCGTCGTTGGGTGAGGGGGCTTGAAGCGATGCCATGTCGATACGAGGGCGAGTGTTTTCTTTGAGTCGGTGACGAAGCAGCGTGGGTTCTTCGGCACCTTTGATATCGATGGATCCGTCTTTTCGACGTTCGACACGGAACGAGCGGTTGGTGTTGTCCTCGTCGTCTTCGTCGTCCGTTGGGGGTTTGGTGGTTCTTTCGATCAAGTGATCGACGCGCCGCAAAAGTTCGGTTCCGATGGGCAAAGCAGAAGCCTCCATCTCGCCGACGCTACCCCCAAAAGCACCGTACCGAACGCCTTTTTGTTTGGGCTGTGTGTACGAAGACTCTTGAACGCCTTTTTGTTCGGGCTGTGTGTACGAAGACTCTCGAATGCTCGAAGGGTCAACAAGTGTAAAGGGAGATTCTTGGACGCCCGTTTGATCGAGGGCTGTGTTTGCGGAGGCTTGGACGCCCGTTTGATCGAGGATCGTGTTCGGCGATTCTTGGATGCCGACTTGATCAAGGAGTGTTTGGTCTTTTGCGAGGGGGGGGTGTGCTGGTGCGTGTGTGGGATCTTGCGCAGCGAGACGTTCTGATTTGACCTGATCGCTTTTTGCCATCGTGTGTGCCTTCGTTTTGCAGCCCCGTTCCAAGGCGCGGAAACAACGAGAAAACCCTGCGCATCTCGGAGAATACCCACGCGCAAAGTACTACGCCACCGATCCCCCTGTCAACGTGCATTTCGCTTGGTCATTCGATGATTTAGGCTTGTTTGTGAAGGGCCTGTCCAAAATTACGTACCTTGACGGCAAGCCTCTTTCCAACATTGCCGACACATCGGCTCCCATGTGCCGCCCTCGTCTTCTCCATCTCCGACGCGTGCGGTGTGCGTCGCTTCACAATCACAACGCCCGACAGCAGTCAGTTTGGTCACTTGTTCTGCGACCCCCATCGTCAGTGCCATCGGTAAAAAAGGGCGACCTGTGTAATCCATATCCAATCCCGCCACGATCACGCGATGACCTGCATTGGCCAACGCGACCGCAGCTTCGAGCAGATCGTCGAACCACTGCGCCTCATCAAAAGCAACCACGCCATAAGGTCCGCCCCAATCGTATTCTTGGATCATCTGCAACGCCGCACAAGCCCGCGATGAAGCAACAGCCGCCATCTGCTCACCTTGGCGCGATTCGATCTTGTCTTCATACCGCCCACGCGGTGGGATCAAGACGATCGGGCGGCGTCCTGCGATCTGTTCTCGCCGCAAGCGCCGCAACATCTCCTCCGTTTTTCCCGAAAACATCGGCCCACAGATCACTTCGATTCGCCCCCCTCTCCTTTGGTTTCGCCACCCGTGCATCCTCGCTCCTTCTTCAATGTATATAGGACTTACGCAGTTGGATACGAAAAAGGCCCATGTTCGGGCGCGGGCGGTTCGCGAACCGCCCCTACAACGCGTTGATTCTTCACGGTTTCCCTTTTCAACTGCGTAAGTCCTATGTATAGCTGCTTCAACCGACTACAGAACAAAAACGCACCTATCCTGCCACACGAGTCCTTTCGGTCAACACCCCCACCCTCACAACCTGTCTTTGCACTTGTTTTGCCAACACAAACCCACGCAACCTCCCCCCCTGCGTTGCTTTCCTGACACCTTCTTTTGCAACACTTTCGGAGGCGATCTCCTCGACAACATCGGGATGATCGAACGGCGATAGACAAACCTTCCGAAACAAGCTACCACACCCCACGTTGTTTGTGTTGTTCATCTGCTCAAGACCGAGGAGCCCCGCTGATGACCGAAGATATCGCCTTTTTTGATCTCATCCAACGTCCCCGCCGCAACCGCCGCAGCCCTGCCATCCGCAAGATGGTTCGCGAACATCGCCTCAGCCCTGATCATCTGGTACTACCGCTATTTTTGCGCGATGGAACAGATATCCAAGATCCGATCCACTCGATGCCGGGATACTTTCGACTGAGCATCGATCACATCGTGCGCGAAGCCAAAGAAGCCGTTGCGTTGGGCATTCCTGCGATCGCGCTGTTTCCACTGATCGACGATGCCAAAAAAGATCCCCGCGCCACCGAGTCGCTCAACCCAGACGGACTTTTGCCCCGTTGTATCCGCGCTCTTAAAGATCAAGTCCCCGATATCGCCGTGATCACCGATGTGGCGATGGACCCCTACTCAAGCGACGGACACGATGGCTACGTCGAACGTGGGCGCATCCTCAATGATGTGACCTTGGAGATCCTTGCACAAATGGCCGTAAATCAGGCCAAAGCAGGAGCCGATATCGTCGCTCCTTCTGACATGATGGACGGACGAGTGGGGGCGATCCGCAGCGCGCTTGATATCGAAGGATTCACCGATACAGGGATTCTCGCCTACTCGGCCAAGTACGCTTCGGCCTTCTATGGGCCGTTTCGCGATGCGCTTGACTCCGCTCCGCGTGCGGGTGACAAAAAAACCTATCAGATGGATCCCGCCAACCTACGCGAAGCCCTGCGCGAAGTCCTGCTCGATATCGAAGAAGGTGCCGATATGGTCATGGTGAAACCCGCACTCGCTTATCTCGATGTGATCGCGGCGGTCCGACAGATCGTCGATGTCCCTGTCGCCGCCTACCACGTCAGCGGTGAATTCGCCATGCTCAAAGCCGCCGCCGAACGCGGTTGGCTCAACCTCGAAGCCGCGATGATGGAAACCACCCTCGCCATCCATCGTGCGGGCGCTTCGATCCTGCTGACTTATTTCGCTAAAGATATCGCTCGCATCCTCACCCGCTAATCCCCGCCCCATGAGATTTTTTTCAGATCTTTTGTGAGCTCTGTCTAGCTACGGGCGCAGCGGCAAACCGTCCGCATCAGGGATCTCGCCCATCAAGATGCGAACGCCGTCCACAAGTCCCCATATCCCCGAGACGATCCCGAGGGTAAACACCGACAACAAGATCATCAACACACCCATCCCCGAATAACCGAGATAAAAACGGCCTGCTCCCAACCCCCCAAGAAAGATCTGCAATAGACCCGCCGCAACACGACTGCACGACGAATACGGCAAGCCTGTCATGGGATCGCGGCCATACGGAGCAGGAAGATCGCCCGCATACACCACAGGGTGATCATCCTCGTACACTTCGACCACCTCGACACGACGACCACCCCGACCTCGACGTGGACGCTCTTCGTATTCGACTTCTTCATAACGTCCACGACCACGACCACGTCTCTCATCACGATCTGGATCAAAATCCCGATAACGCCCCATCTTTGCCTCCTTTGTGTTCTTACTCGTTCGACAGCCAAAGTCTTCTTGCTCGTTCGACAGCCAAACCTTCTCGCTATTTCGACAACCAAGCGCGCAACATCCACAAGTGTACGCGCTGTTGATCACCGATACCGTCCAACACATTCGTTGTTTTGCGATCTTTGTTTTCTTCGCTGATCTCGATCACAGCTTCCATCTGCTTGATCAACGCATCGAGATCTTCGGCCAAGTTCTGCACCATCGACCGTGACTCTGGGCGACCGATCTCTTCTTTCAACGTTGCCTTCGCCAAGATCGCCGACAGCGTTCCAAGCGGAGTCCCACCCAACATCAAGATCCGCTCGGCCAACTCATCGACCACCAACGCCCACTCTGTATACAATTCCTCAAACTTCAGATGCAGCTCAAAGAACTTATCCCCACGCACATTCCAATGATAATTGCGCAACTTTTGATAAAAAACGCTGGCGTTGGCCATCAAACCCACCAAAGCCTCGACAACATTTGTTTGACTCATGGTCTTTTTCCTTTCGCAGATGACACGGTTATCCAAGAGAAGCCACGATTTGCTGTAACAGTCCTGTTCTTGGGCAGCCACAGGGGGCTGCCCCTACATCGGTCGATTTGCTGTAACAGTCCTGTTCTTGGGCAGCCACAGGGGCACTCGGACCAACTAATTCTATCCCATTGAAAAAGAAAGGGTATTGCGTCGACAAATCAATTCACATCCCAACACATCGAAAAGCCACTCCCCTACAAGCGGGAGTTCACGAAAAAAGCTTCTGTTGCAACGAACAAGATTCGTTTAAATTGTCCAGCCTTTTTCGTGATTTGGCATTAGTTGGTCCAAGTGCCACAGGGGCTGCCCCTACATCGGTCGATTTGCTGTAACAGTCCTGTTCTTGGGCAGCCACAGGGGGCTGCCCCTACATCGGTCGATTTGCTGTAACAGTCCTGTTCTTGGGCAGCCACAGGGGGCTGCCCCTACATCGGTCGAGAAGCCACGATTTGCTGTAACAGTCCTGTTCTTGGGCAGCCACAGGGGGCTACCCCTACATCGGTCGAGCACACTGTGGGCAGACACGACATTCGCTCTTGTTTGCACCAGCACAACGAACGTTTGCGTTCCCATGCGATCAACGCGGCGCAATATAATCTCTCCCCTTGCGCTGTGCAAACCCACCTCCGAAACCCCGCTCATGGCAAGGGTCTATGCGTTGCAGCACTTGGTGTGGTAGATCTGCACCCAAACCGTTCGATGACGGCCACAAACACATACACTCCACAGGCAAATACAAACACATACACTCCACAGGCAAATACAAACACATACACTCCACAGGCAAATACAAACACATGCACTCCACAGAGTGCCACAACCCCAAAAAGGAGCCTTCGAGATGACCACCGCTCAGCAGTACAACATCTTGATCATCGGCGCAGGGACCGCAGGGATCGCGATGGCCGCTCGCCTTCGCAAACACTTCCCTGCTGGGCAGATCGCTTTGATCGATCCAGCAGAAAAACACTATTATCAGCCGCTTTGGACACTTGTGGGGGCAGGCATCTGTCCGCGAGAAGAAAGCGAACGCAACACCGTCGATCTGATCCCCGATGGCGTCGAATGGCTCCGCGATGCAGTCGAATCTTTTCAACCCGAGCAAAACACCGTCACGACAAAAAAAGGCGATACCCTCGGATACAAGGTATTGATCGTCGCTCCCGGCATCCAGATCAATTGGGGCGCGATCAAAGGACTCAAAGACACACTCGGAAAGAACGGGGTTGCCAGCAACTACGATTACAACCTCGTCCACAAAACATGGCCGATGCTCCAAGAAGTCCAATCCGGCAACGCCATCTTTACCTTCCCCAATACCTTGATCAAATGCGCGGGCGCTCCACAAAAGATCATGTGGCTCGCCGAAGAAGCCTTCCGTAAAGCCGGAAAACGCGACAAGATCAACGTCATCTACGCACCCGCGGGAGCCGCCATCTTCGGGGTTCCACGCTACGCCAAGCCCCTCAACAAACTGGTCAAAGAACGCGATATCGAAGGCCGCTACAACCGCAACTTGATCGAGATCCGACCCGACAAAAAAGAAGCTGTCTTCGAGATCCTCAAAGACAAGATCCCCACAGGCGATACCGAGACGCTTTCGTACAGCTTCCTCCACGTCACTCCCCCACAAAGCGCTCCTGACTTTGTCCGAAACAGCACACTCGCCGACAAAGACGGATGGGTCGACGTAGACAAACACACCCTCCAACACCACAAGTTCCCGAATATCTTTAGCCTCGGCGATGCAAGCAGCTTACCCTGCTCCAAAACGGGCGCAGCCATCCGCAAACAAGCCCACTTCCTCGAAGAAAATATCGTCGCCTTCTTTGCAAACAAGCCACTGACCGGCCACTACGACGGTTATGCGTCTTGCCCCCTTGTCACGGGATACAACAGCGTCATCCTCGCAGAGTTCGGATACGACGGAAAGATCATGGAAAGCTTTCCCTTCGAACAAGACCGCGAACGCTTCAGTATGTACGCCCTCAAACGTTATGCCCTCCCTCCCCTCTACTGGCACGGGATGTTAAAAGGCCGCGCCTAAAAAAACCCCCACCATCCACCCGACAATTCACCCGCACAACAGAGCGGATCGTTGAAGGCTAGAGATTGTAGCGTTTGCGTTTTCTCCACAGCGTAGCGCGACTGATCCCGAGGATCTCGGCGGTTTTGGCGACGTTTCCTTTGGCGGCGATCAAGGCCGTTCGGATGCGGTGAGGCTCCATCTCTTGAAGCGAAGAATGCCCGAGAGGAAGGGCTGTTGTGGGTTTCGGAGGATCGCGGAATTCGGGCGGCAGATCAGCCAAGATCAGTTCCGACGAGCGCCCCACAGCGAACGCATAGGCCACGACATTTTGCAGTTCTCGGACGTTTCCCGGCCACACGTGATCGAGCAACAAGCGCATCACCTCGGGCGCGATCTGCTCGATCTTTCGGGGGCCGCGCCGATTGTGCTCCTCGATAAACCGCCACAACAACAACTCGACATCACCACGCCGCGCATGCAGCGGCGGTAAAAACAACGGCACCACACGCAAGCGATACATCAGATCCTCACGAAAACGCCCAAGACCCACCTGTTCGCGCAAAGAGCGGTGCGTCGCCGCCACGATCCGAACATCCACCGCCAAAGCCATCGTCCCACCGACAGGAACGACCTTGCGCTCTTCGAGTACCCGCAACAGCTTGGCTTGAAGATCCAAGGGCAGCTCTGCGATCTCATCAAGAAACAATGTCCCTCCGTCTGCTTGTCGAAAAAATCCCAAGCCTTCTTTGATCGCCCCCGTAAATGCGCCTTTGACATGGCCGAAAAGCTGGCTTTCCATCAAGGTCGGCGTCAGCGTTGCGCAATTCACCGCAACAAACGGCTTGTCACGTCGTGAACTTTCCAGATGTAGCGCACGCGCCACAAGCTCCTTTCCCGTCCCCGATTCTCCCCGAATCAAGACGCTCACCCCCATATCCGCGACTTGGCGGATCGTCACAAAGATGTGGTGCATCGCCGTATCGCGGCTTTGGATGCCATGAAACTCCACCACATCGAGCCTCTCCATCGCAGGAACACGTGAGGCCGCTGCTTCCGCTTCTTGTGCGGCCTGACGATCCAACACAAGCATCTCCACTCCCCCCGTCAATCGGCCCGCAAGATCAAACCACGCTTTCGCTGTCTTGCGCACATGGATCGCCTTCCCATCGGCACGGTGCATCACCAACGGGATATCCCGCATCTCGCCGATCTCTGCGATCCCACACGCCACCATACAGTTCGGACAACGCACCGTTTTTAAGCAATGATGCCCCACCGCTTCGGATGCTTGAAACCCCAACAATGCCTCTGCCGCTGGGTTCCAGTACAACACCGAACGCTCCGCATCGACCACAAAGACCGCTGTATCAGGCAACATCTCCATCGCCGCAACAAAAACATCCAAGCTGCCGTGTGCCGCAAACCATTGTGCCAATTTTTCCCGTTGAATCGAGGAAGTATCGTCTTGCTTTTTATCCATGATCATCCTGCTGTGCTGCCCGTGTGATCGACATCGAAAAAGATCAGAAGCGGATGTGTGGTCGCGATCACTTGGGGCGATCGGGTGGTTCGCCTTGGGGACGCCCAAACGGCAAAAAGCGGCCTTCGATCCATTCGTCGATGCCCGCCCCGTAGCCCGGGCCAAAGCGCCGTTCCGAAGCACCACCCGGCATATTGTACCAGCTTCCGTCCTGTTGCATATCCATCACCAGATGAAACGATGGCGCGCCGCGCATCGGATGTTCGCGCAACTGCATCACACGAGTCTGAAACGGTGTGGTCGGACTGCCCGGCAAAGACACAGGGCGCTTATCCCATCCCCACCACGCAGGCGTCTGCCCTTGGGTGATCTGATTGGAAAAACCAAAACACGCAGGCAAGCTCCATGTCCCCGCATCTACGCGGGCTTTGGCTTTCGGCCACGCTTCGCGCAACCACGACGCCATCTTCACAGCGTCCACCAGATGCGGCTTTTCGAGCGCAAACGCCTGATCGAAGTGAAACTGAAAACACAGCGTGAACGTGATATCATCAAGCAGATGGTGCGCTTTGGGCGCTCCCACCGAGGCCGACAACACCACGCGCAAGATCTCTTGATGCAGCGCATGGAACAAGCCCATCTGCGCTCGATGGTTTGTGATATCGGTGATCGGTTCTTGCGCCTCGGCCCACTGCACCAACGACTGAAACTCCGCATCTTCGGGCAACAGCGGCCCCCAAACTCGCATCATCCGCGCCGCGCACCGATCGACTTCATCATACGAAGCCGCCACCAACGACCGTAACGTATGTTTTTGTTGACGCCCCAAGATCTCTTCCAACCGTTCCCACCGGTAATGCGGCTCAGGAAGATTGATCCATCTTGTACCGCCCGCACCATCTCTTCGCTCATTCGCCGATATCACTACACCTTCGGGCGGATCGAACCACTGCGGCAGATCGCTTTTGTCTAGCGGCAAGACTTCCCGCGTCTCGATATCCCAACCTTGCCTTGGATACGCGCCCGTCCATCCCGCAGGGCGCTGATCCACCGAACCTGACTTGATCAAGCCGATCTTTCCGCCACGATCCGCCATCACGCACCACACCGACAACATCTGACCTTTGCGATGGATCGCCATCCCTTCTTCCACACTTCGACAATCCATCATCTCCATGATCACGGCCACATCCAGCGCCGTTCTCTCTCGCATCCCCGCCCAGCGCAAACACGGATAATCCCCCTCCACCCAAGGATCGCCCAACAACGTGCCGTAGGCATGTTCATAAAACACCCATGTCTCGGCCTTTTTCCCTTTGATCCTCACCACCTCTTCACGCCGCAGCGCGAACTCACACCACGTCCCACTCGCAAGATAACGCCCTTCCTTGCAGCGCTCGATCAACATATCGATGTTGTCGCCGTGAGCGTTGGTATAACTCCAACCCACCTGATCGTTTCGGCCTCCGCTCAAAAACGGCAGACCCGGGATACCCATCCCCTGATAAAATCTCCCATCTTCCGCCGTTTCGACATGCAGCGCATACAACAACGGCGGCAACTGCCCTGTTTCCATGTGAAACTCGCCCATCAATAGGGCATGACCGCTCTCCGAACGCCCCGCCGAAACAGCAAACGCATTCGATCCTCCCAACCCCAACGGAATCAAGATATTGTCCAGTTCCAACACCTTGACACGTCGCAACATCGCTTCGTCGATCCCCTCCACGCTGTCCCCAAGCAAGATCTCCAACAATCCGCGCTCCGCCCCCCCATGCACCAACTCCAACACCAACGCTTCCGCAAGATGTTGCACCGTCCCCAACGCCATGTACCCCGTGAATCGGTACATCCGCAACACATCAAGCGCTGTATACGCACGCCGCTTCAGCCCCAACAACCGCAAGCTCCAAGGCCAACCCCGCGCCTTTGCCCCTGCCGCCACCCCCGCGCAGTACGCATCAAAGATATCTTTCGCCCACCCCTCCAACTCTTCCCACGTCTCTTGCAGACGCGCCGAAAAATCCAACGAGCGCACACACCGATCCACCAACCGCGCAAAGGGTACATCCCCCAATATCTCCATCAATCGGCCTTCGGACGCCATCCGATTCAACTCGATCTGCACCAAACGATCATACGCATGCAAATAACCCCTCGCATACGCCGATTGCAACTGATCTCGCGCTCGGATCGACGGTGTCCCCCAAGCATCCCTCGTAAAAACAATTGTGCCGCCTTGATGTGCGATCTCTTCCATCTATCCGTATCCTCCACCTTCTTTTGTTCGGAGTGACGCAACTGGCAACAAAAGCCTGTGTTCACGGCATTTCAAGCGGCAGTGTTGCCTGATTGAAAAACGTCTGATCGCTCCGCCAACGCGGGGTCAAGGGGACAAAGCTCCCTTGCGGGGCGTGGGGTAGCACCCCACAAAACCCAACCGTGCCGCTCCTCTCTTCTGTTGCTCAGAAAAATCCATAGCGCAACCCCAACGATGCAAACAAGCGCCCGGGCTGATTGCGCCCCATCTGTGAGACAAATACCCCTGAATCGACAAGAACTTGCAGCGTCCAATGTGGCTCGAACGACCACGCACAGCGGTGTGCTCGTGTTGATGTCGATTTGTGCGAGGCCGCTCCGCAAATCGTCCGCCCCCTCGTCTTTACTCTCCTTCTTCCTGTCTTTCTAGCTAAAAAAGAAGCAGATAAGAAAAAAGATCAAGAGATCTTTTTTCTTATCTGCTTTACGTACGGATCGTACTTCTAAGAATTTTTAGAAGTACGATTTTTTTGTACCTAAGCCAAACAAAAAAGGAGAAGCAGATGGAACTTCGAGATCGATCTTGGGAGAGAGTCACGACAAACAAGGCAACAAGGCGTCTTTTTTCTTTTTACACGAAAGGCTTGTTCTTTTTTTCTTTTTTCTCTTCCCTGCTCGGATGCCAAGAAGCAGCCCCCCCAAACGGCAATTTCACGATGCACAAAACCAGCAAGCCGCTCATGATCCAAACAGCAGACAGCGCCTTGCATCAATGCTTACAGTTCCAATCTCCCTCCCTTTCTGGAAAAAGCTACCGCTTTCAAGTGAAAAATACTTGTGTAGATGCACTCAAGTGCAACGTGTTTCTCCATTATACTTGCACAACCAGCCACACCAAAACGGCGATGACCTTCGTCCCGCTCCATCAGATCCAAGCCAACCAACAGATCTTACTTCAAAAAAACCTCCAGTCTTGCAAAGGCAGCGCTCAGGTTCTCGCTCATCGCGCTCGCTGTATGCGTAAATCCTAACTTCCAAGGAGTCACCCTGTGAAAAAAAGAAGCCTCTCTCTTTTTCTCTTTTTCTTCGTACAACTTTCCGTCTTTTCTGCTTATGCTGCTGATCCAGAAGCCCCCTACAACAAACATTACTTGCTCAATCCCCAAGATCACCTTTATACTGTCAATGTTGATCCGTTGAATCCGCCAAACTCGTTGGCTTCTTTGACGGAAATCCTCCTCACTCTCTCCGAAGGCGGTGTGATCGTGCATTGGGATCGTGAACAAGACAGGCCCGCAGATATCACTGTCGAGATCCCACTCAACACCGAGAACCCCCTTAACGGCCTCCTTTCCTTCCTTCACTCCGTCAAAACCATCTACGGCATCAACAACGTCACCGAAGACCTCGAACTTCAAAGCCACAACACAAACGTTGCGCGTGGCGACTCGGCCATCCTCCCCGATGTCGATGTGATCGTCCTCAAACAAGTGTGTCGTTTCAATGAAAACCAGATCATCGAAGTCGATGGTGGCCGCATCATCGCCACTTTGCGTTCAAGCGACAAACGACTCACTCGCCTTGTCAGCACCTTCCACACCCTCGAATGCATCAGCCCCACCAATCTCCTCACCGAAAGCCAAATCGCAGCCCTTCACGGCACTCCCAACAGCGAGATCATCCTCAAACTTGCGCCCCCACGCCCTGAACTCGGCCACTCCACCCCCCTCTATGTCTACCAATTCATCGACAGCAACAACCAATTTCTCGAAGTCAAAGCCACCAACGGCGAGATCCTTCGCACACACAACACAACCATGAATGCTTTTGGCTTGGAACGTAGCATTTCCGAACGTTCTTGGCCCGGCGGACTCAAGTGCCGCGACTCCGATGTCGAAGGCCAGTACAATTCGCCCTCGCGAGGCTCCCTCTGCACCAACGATTATCTTGAAGTTTACAACTCGTTATACTACGCAATCTTACCCATGAAAGGAAAACACCACCTGACACAAGCACTCGGCAACGGACAAAACGTCGGATGGGGTTCCGCTATCAACTTTCAGATTATCTTTAACTACAATACAGAAGGAGAACAGAGCGGCCCTGAGCATTTTGGCTCTTATGGGGGAACTCAAATCAACGTCTCCAAGTTTGCTTATGATTCGTCGAACGATTTTCGAACCTTGCAAACCTACCAAAATAACCCTCTGCCTGGACTTGGCGGCGTAGTCGATCTCGTCGGTCATGAAGTTGGCCACGGCTATATCGCCTCTTTCATACAGACGAAAGGGCTTCCGACAGGTACGAATACCTTTGTGTCTCCATCCGCCAATTACCAGATCGGACGTGCGATAACGGAGGGCTTTGCAGACATATACGGACAACTAAGCGAAGTCAGAGCGCGTTATGTTCACGCCGCATGTGCAGGGAACTACGACCCTTCTTGCGGCGATCATGAGCTCCAAAGCTGCGGCTCAACCGTCTGTGAGCGAGGCGAATACTGCGCATCCAACAACCATTGTGTGGCGTGCAATGAAGAATGCGGAGCCGATCAAACGCAGATCGCCCGCGCCACGCTCGACCCTAAGTTTGTACATACCTACCACAAGACGGGCTATCCCGTGCTTGAGGACAACAAGTCCATCCGCGATCTTGGCCCAAATCCACACGGGGCCGACATCATTAGCTGTAACCAGCATGAGATAGTGCAGTATTACCACAATAGTCTTTTCTTGAGCCGTATGGCACTCAGCTATCATACAGCCCCTGACCGCCTCCGCAACATCAACGGATACATCCGTCATGTTGGTGACGTTTCCGTGGGAGAGGATTTTTTCAAACAAACGCTCTTGAACATACGCGGAGGCTCCACGGGGCCAAGCCGAAGAGATGCCGAGATCGCGTGGCTGGGAAGCGCAGGTTCTCTTATCAAAGATACCCCCAGCGCAGTTTGGAATGCTAGAAAATGGGACATCGTCACTCTAAGGGGACTTGGTATCATCTTAAAGATGCTGACACCCGTACAAGGAAAATGCACGAATGGCTGCATCGCAGGTTCCAAATACGAGTGCCTCCGCCCCCACCCCTAGCCCCCAAGAAGCGAGTGCTTCCATGCCAAACAAGCCCCTTTTCTTTTTTCTGCTTGCCTACTTTTTCTTTTCTTTTTCGGCTTGTGAGCACAATGTCTGGCTCCCAACAGAGGAAAGAAAAGAACCCCATGACGCCTCTTCTCTAGAAAAGCGAGTAGAACCTTTTTTTGAATCCGACAGCGAAACAACATTACAAGAAAGAGAAAGCGAGTTCTTGCCAGAGAACCCCTCGGAACCAACACCAGAACCAACATGCGTCCTGTCTTGCGCTGAACCTTTCCTTGGTGTGCGTGGGAAGCGCTTTGATGTCGAAGGCCCACCCGATCAACAATTGCTTGGCCTCCCCGCTTTCATCGCCCGCAACCAACAAGGCGACTACTTCATCGCTGAAGAACCCCACTTGAGCCACATCAAGAAATACACAAAAGAAAAAGGTTTGTTTGTTTTCGCAGGAACGACAGGGACGGAGCAAGAGGGGATCCGAGACGGACCAGCCCATCAAGCTCGTTTTTTCTGGCCCGTCTCTTTGGCCATTGATTCCAAAGGAAATCTCTTCGTCGGTGAAGGGTCGAACCGCGTGAGAAAAATCACTCCACAAGGTGAAGTTTCGACTTTTGTGGGCAATGGCAAACCTGAAAGCAAAGACGGTATCGGTCAAGAAGCCCAAGTCAACGGCTTCAACCTGACCATCGATCAACAAGACAACCTTTACTTATCGGATGGTCTTGTTAATCGAATCAGGAAAATCACCCCACAAGGCGAAGTGACCACGATCGCGGGAACTGGTGAGTCAGGTGACAGAGATGGCAAGGCGAATGAGGCCACTTTCTACTACCCGCGTGCGCTTGTCGTTGACAAACATGGAAACCTTTACATCAGCGATACAGGCAATTACAAGATCCGCAAACTCACCCCCGATGGCCAAGTCTCTACTTTTTCCGGCAGCGGTACAGAAGGCTCCAAAGATGGCACAAAAGACCAAGCTCGATTTGGCTTCATCACGGGATTCGCTTTTCATCCTGATGGAGATCTCTACGCGATGGATCATGAAAATGGGCGCATTATCCGCTTCGATGCGCAAGGCACTGCCACCACCGTCGCTGGCACCGGAAAAGAAGGCTACCGCTCGGCTGGCTCTCTGCTCGAACTCGAATTTCATACCCCATCAAGCCTTCTCTTTGACTCTCCCACCACATTTCTCATCACAGAAAGACTCCCTTCAACTGTTCGGCGCGTGTACCTCAAAAACTGCCCCTGCCTCCCGCCCCCCTCGAAGCCCTGAGCCTGCTCCTACCTCCCGCCTCTGTCGAAGCCCTGAGCCTGCCTCTGCCTCCCGCCCTGTCGCTTGAAGAAAGACCTTCTCTTCTGTTGCTCAGAAAAATCCGTAGCGCAACCCCAACGATGCAAACAAGCGCCCGGGCTGATTGCGCCCCATCTGTGAGACAAAGACCCCTGAATCGACAAGGACTTGCAGCGTCCAATGTGGCTCGAACGACCACGCCAACGATGCGCTCGCTCCCACATCCACACGCGAACTCTCCGCGATCCTCCGCTCTCCAAGCGCCAGATCATCTTCCCACAAAAACCGCAGATGCAACGCCAGCACAACAGTCTTCGCCATCTCGATCCCACCCGTCAACACCAACGGCACACCCACCCCAAAACGCTGCATCACCCCCAGATCCGCACGTTCCGCAGGCAACGGGATCTGTACCCCGATATCCAATTGCAAAAATAGCGGATAAAAGGTCTTTTCCAGCACAGCACCTGCGCTTAATACCCACGCCCCACGCCCCGTCACATCCGCCCCGATCGACTGACGAGAAGCATACGTGGCTCGCCCCGTCGGCGCTTGCACTCCCACGATCAACGCCAACGCCGGGATATGCGGATGCTGGCCCACACGGATCAGATCAAATCGCGCACCGCCTTGGATATCACCAAACCACCCATCCCATGCTTCTTGATCCCCCACACGCCGATGATTCAAACTACACGGAACTCGCGCAAACAACGAGATCTGCCGATGCACTCCCACCAATCCCCACACTTCCGAACGCCACTCATGCGCCAAATAATCACTCCCATACCCCGCCCAATCGCCCTTTGTATCCCACTGACCCATCTCAAATAGGCCACCGCTGCGCAACCCCACCGCCGCTTTCTCCCAGTTCCTCAGACGCCCTACCCCCGACAAAGCCGAGGACATACAACAGGCCCCTGCTTCCGCCTCTTGCACAAAAATCACACCTGCGAAACACCAGACCAACACTCCCACCCCACACCAGACAGTCCCATTTCGCATCCACCCCCTCACAAACGCAGCCTTCGTGCAGGCGTCCACGCCACACCTTGTCAAAAGCCCGAAGAATACGGCTTTTTTGAAACCAAACACGCGCCAGATGCCGATCATTGAACATCCACAGGCAAGGTCTTTTCAGCAAAATCGCTACCTTTTTCTGCACGCACTTTGACTTCCCACGCACCTTTCATCTGAAAATAAACCTCGGCGTGGAAATGGCCTTTTTCCTCTTCCTTCAAGGTGACTTCTTTGGAAGAACCATGACCATGCGCGGGCATATTCGGAGAGATGGTCAGTTTGCATCCCTCCAACATCTGGCCTTGCGCATCCTTGACGTGGACATGAAGGGTGTTTGCGCCCACTTTCGCTGGCGAGGCTTCGAGCGCAACGGTGAGCTGAAGTGTCCCTTCTTTGGGATCTGTCTTCGTAGGGGTTCCACATCCCACCCACGCCCACGCTCCAAAAAAACAAATCAAACCAACCATCCAACGCGATCTTTTCAACATACTTTTTGCTCCTTAATTTTGGCACCTGTTTTGGGAAACCAAAGCCATGCTCTTGAGGTGGCCATGCAATACAAAAGATCGCGCTGTCAGGGAATGTGGCATATTGTCGCAGCGCCCGTCTCCTCCACGAAAACAAGAAAGGATACTGATGGATCCCTCCAACACAACGCTCCATCCGTCCGTTTTGGTGGTGGACGACCACGATATCTTCCGAGAGCGGCTGGCCCGCGCCTTACGAGATCGTGGTTTTGAAGTCCGCACCGCCGCAACCCTCGAAGCCGCCCGCGCAATGGTCCTCGAAGACTCCCCCGAAAAAGTCATCTTGGATCTCCGACTTCCCGAAGGATCGGGGCTTCAACTGCTTCAAGAGATCCATTCCTTCGATCCCACCGTCGAAGTCGTTGTCTTAACAGGCTACGGTAGCATCGCCACCGCTGTCGACGCCATGCGCCTCGGAGCCGTCAACTACCTCTCCAAACCCGCCGATGCTGACGAGATCCTCGCTGCCTTCGCAAGAAACCACACCCCACCGCTCGATCCACCCGAACCCACCTACCCCACCGCTTCCCTCGCTCGCGCCGAATGGGAACACATCCACCGCGTTCTCTCCGATTGTGGCGGCAACGTCTCCAAAGCCGCCCGTATCCTCGGAGTCCACCGCCGCTCCCTTCAACGCAAACTTCAAAAATATCCACCCATCACATAACCGCTCCTCTAAACAACACCACCTCTCCTCTAAACAACACTGCCACTCCTCTAAACAACACCACCTCTCCTCTAAACAACACCACCGCTCCTCTAAACAACACCACCGCTCCTCTAAACAACACCACCGCTCCTCTAAACAACACCACCGCTCCTCTAAACAACACCACCGCTCCTCTAAACAACACCACCTCTCCTCTAAAACAACACCACCTCTCCTCTA
>JAKLKB010000218.1 GCA_023150835.1 Myxococcota bacterium
AAACCCTCACCACTTCCGTCAATGTCAAGAAGGCCACCACTCGGCTGGCCGCACGAACCACCACCCTCACAACACAAAGAAAGGGCGGCGCTTCCTCCCCCCTCTAAAGAAGGGGGTCTCCGCGCCTTAAAAACGATGAACAAGAATTTTCTCTTTACCTCCGAATCCGTCACCGAAGGCCACCCCGACAAGATGGCGGATCAGATCTCTGATGCAGTCCTTGATGCCTGCCTCAAAGACGATCCCCGCAGCCGCGTTGCAAGCGAAACTCTCCTCAACACCGGCCTGATCGTGATCGCAGGTGAGATCACCACCAAAGCCGTCCTCGACTTCCAAGAGATCGCACGCAACGCCGTCAAAAAAATCGGCTACGATCACACCGACAAAGGCTTTGATTACCAAACTTGCGCTGTCCTCGTCTCGATGGACAAACAAAGCCCCGATATCGCCCAAGGTGTCGACGAAGGCGCGGGCCTCCATAAAGAACAAGGCGCTGGTGACCAAGGCATGATGTTCGGCTACGCTTGCGACGAAACCGACGTCCTCATGCCTATGCCCATCCACTTCTCCCACCGCCTCACCGAACAACTCGCCGCTGTCCGTAAAAACGGAACCCTTCCCTTCCTCCGACCTGACGGAAAGTCCCAAGTCACCGTCCGCTACGAAAACGGTAAACCCAAAGAAGTCACCGCCATCGTAGTCTCTTCTCAACACAGCCCCGACGTCAGCCACGAAACCATCCGCGAAAGCATCATCGAAGAAGTCGTCAAAAAAGTCATCCCCGCCAACCTGCTCTCCCCCAAGATCCTCTATCACATCAACCCCACAGGACGCTTTGTTGTCGGCGGCCCCATGGGCGATAGCGGACTCACAGGACGCAAGATCATCGTCGATACTTACGGCGGCATGGGACGCCACGGTGGCGGCGCTTTCTCCGGAAAAGACCCCAGCAAAGTCGACCGCTCCGCCGCATACATGGCCCGATACATCGCCAAAAACATCGTTGCCGCTGGCCTCGCCTCCCGCTGCGAAGTTCAACTCGCCTACGCCATCGGCGTCGCTGAACCCGTCTCCATCATGGTCGATACCTTCGGCACCGGCTCCATCTCCGAAGAAAAACTCAGCCTCGTGATCCCCCAAATCTTCTCCACCAAACCCGCCGGTATCATCGAAAGCCTCGATCTCCGACGCCCCATCTACAGCCCCACCTCCGCCTACGGTCACTTCGGTCGTACCGGCGAATCCTTCACTTGGGAAAAAACCGACAAGATCGACGCTCTCAAAGCCATCTAACCCGCTCCTCCCAACCCTCCTGATCCGCTCTTCCCCCTCCCTCTGATCTCCTCCACCCAAATTTCCCTTTGCCTTTAATACCGCTCTGTGTCTATAATGCCCTGCCTTGTGGCTTGCTTGGTCGCCGTCGACCTCCTTTCACAACATACGCCTCACCAAAAGAACAACATCGGGGTGAAAAAATTTTCCCACCCCGTCCGTCTTGAGGCGTCCTCTTGCCCAATCTGTGTCTGCCGAACTTGACTCGCGTTCCCAACCCGGCAACAAACGCCCGAAACGAACGCAACAAACCTGCAACACAAACATCCGAACAGACGGCAGCCACACAAACCACTCAATACGCTGCCCCACATCCGATGGAGAAAAATGGAATGTACAGTACCAAAAGAATCGTTTTGATCTATATGGCTTTTTTTGCCTTGTTGATCGCTACCGCCTCCACCACCGCTTGTACCTGCGGTGAAGCCCCCTCCGCCGGCGTCGGTGAACTCGCCACCAACCTCGACAACAACCAGATGATCTTCTCCAACATCCAAGTCGGACAACCCAGCACCAAAGAATTTCTCCTCTACAACAAAGGCCAAGTCGACGTCCGTATCACCGAACTCGCCATCGATCGCGACCAAGGCAAGGTCTTCTCTATCATCAACAAACCTGAGATGCCCCTCACCCTCAAACCCGGCCTCAACAACGCCGTCTCCGTCAAAGTCCAATTCCTCACCCAACAAACCGGCGACTTCTTCGCCCGCGTCAACATCTCCTCCGACGCAAATAACGTCGATGAAACCGGCTTTTTCGTCATCCGCCTCAATCACCAGATCCTCACCGCTGAACCTTTCTTTGATTGCGGAAAATCCCTCAACTTCGGCACCGTCCAAAAAGGCCAATCCAAAACCCTCGACTGCGCCATCTCCAACCGTGGCAACGCCGACCTCACCATCCGTGAAGTCGTATACGCCAAAGAAAAAGGCTCCGATGGTGACTTCAAGATCCTTGAACCCAGTTTCCCCCTCACCATCAAACCCGAACAACCCGCTGTCACCTTCAAGATCGCCTACAACCCCTCCGATTATCCCCCCGCCGAAGACCAAGGCGAATTCAAACTCTTTACCAACATCTCCACCGAAAACGACGCCAACCGCAGCGGGATCAAAGTCGTCGGTGTCACCGCCGTCCCACTCGTCCAACTCGTCCCTTACTACGGCGATTGCCAAGACGACAACACCTGCCGCCGCATCGACAACAGCCTGACCTGCCAAGATGACGCCTTCAGCGGCAAAAAACTCTGCCTGCCCTCCACCCAAGGCAGCACTCCCACCTTGCTCTTCCCCCTCACCTCCAAAGGCAAAACCACCACCCGTCGATTCCTCATCCGCTCCAACGGCGACCTTGCCCTCGAAGTCAACAAAGTCGAACTCGACAGCAACAGCAGCCTTGACTTCCGCGTCGACGGCTCTTCCATCACCACACCCCTCAAGATCGAACCCAAACAAGAAAAACTGGTCACCGTCGAATACACACCCTCCGATGATGTCGCTGACAGCGGCCTCGTCAAAGTCGAAAGCAACGCAGGAAACCTCGCCAGCGCACCCATCCAACTCCAAGCCTCTTCTCGCGGATGCAACCTCGAAGTCAACCCCGACCCCAAACTCGGTATCAAGTTCACCGGACCCCGCTCCCAACGCATCACCATCTACAACATCGGCAACGAAGGCTGTGTCATCGACAAGATCGCCCTCGAAAAAGGCGCTCCCTACTCCCTCATCCCCACACAGCCCGATGGCCAAGCCATCGCTCCCAACGGCTTGATCGAGTTCTTGCTCCGCTTCGATGCCAAAGACAAAAATGCCTACCCCGATAACCTCGTCATCACCAGCAGCGACCCCGACGAACCCACCATCAAACTCCCCCTCAACGGCCAAATCGCCGGCAAATTCGAATGCGAACTCGAAGCCACTCCTTCGCAGCTTCAATTCCCCCTCACTCCCGTCGGTCGCAGCCGCCGACTCTCCGTCCAGATCTCCAACAAAAAAGGGTACGGCGACTGCATCATCGAACAAGCCAAACCCATCGTGATCAAAGGCACCAACCCCGCCAACCACACCGCCTTTACCCTCGATACGCAACTCACCTATCCCATCGTCATCCCCTCGGGCGAAAGCCGCCGACTCGATATCAACTACACTCCCCCTCAAAGCGTCCCGGGATACCAAGGCGAACTCCAAATCCCCAGCAACGACGGCCAAAATCCACTCTTCAAGATCGCCCTCAACGGCGCTTCTGGCAACCTCTGCCTCGAAGTCGTCCCCCCGCAAATGGACTTCGGTTCCTCCAAAGTCGGATGCGCCACTCCTGATCGCGACATCAATATCTTTAACCTCGGTGCATCGGGCTGTAGCACCAGCATCACCGTCAGCAAAGTCGCCCTCGGACAAGGCACCTCTAGCGAGTTCCAACTGCGCAGCGTCCCCACACTCCCCAAAACCCTCGCCTCTGGCGACAACATCGTCATCAAAGCACGCTACAAACCTACCGACCTCGACGTCGACTTCGGTACCCTCGAAGTCGAAAACAACGTCCAAGGACAATCCCCCCTCTCTATCCCTCTCGCCGGCGAAGGCGTCAACACCTCCGATCAAAAAGACGTGTTCAGCCAACTCCGTCAACCCAAAGCCGATATCCTCGTCGTCATCGACGACTCCTGCTCCATGTACGAAGAACAAACCAACTTGACCGCCAACTTCCAATCCTTCATCGCATGGGCCGTCCGCCTCAACGTCGACTACCAGATCCTCGTCACCACCACAGACACCACCGGCCAAGCCCAATGGACCCCCATCAAGTGCAACCGCCCCACCGGCATCCCCGGCTGCGCTTGCCTTGGCACAGGCTCTCCCACCCGCATCATCACACAATCCACCCCCAACCCCGAAGCCGCCTTCACCGCAAACGCCAGCGTCGGTACCACTGGCGACGCCTCCGAAAAAGGCCTCGAAGCCGCTTACAAAGCACTCACTCCCCCCGCTACCACCAACGCAAACTGCAACAAAGACTTCTATCGCCCTGAAGCCTCCCTCTCCATCATCATCGTCTCCGACGAAAAAGATTACTCCCCTCAACCCGTCAACTTCTATGTCACCTTCTTCAAAAACCTCAAAGGCTTCCGCAACCTCGACTTGATCCGCCTTTCCTCCATCGTCGGACCCGCACCCAGCGGCTGCCGAAACCCCGCCACAGGAAACGCTGACTACGCCCCCCGCTACATCGAAGCCGCAAAACAACTCGGCGGCATCGACGAATCCATCTGCAACAACGACTGGGCCGGCACTCTCTCCAAGATCGGAGCCATCACCTTCGGCTACCGCAAGCAATTCTTCCTCAGCCGACAAGCCGACCCCGCCACCATCGCTGTCAAAGTCAACGGACAAGTCTCCCAACAAAGCGCCACCGACGGCTGGATCTACGACCCCATCACCAACTCCATCCTCTTCAGCGAAGGCAAGATCCCTCCCCCCGGTGCCGCCGTCGAAGTCCAATACAAAGCCGTCTGCCTCCAATAATCCCCCAACCCGACATACAGCCTCTTATCCTTCCCCCCTGCCTCTTATCCTTCC
>JAKLKB010000043.1 GCA_023150835.1 Myxococcota bacterium
TCCCCCGTGAACAGGGGAGGGAGCGAAAGTCGGAAGCCTCGGGGATTTTGTTTTTTCATGACGCACGCTGTATGCACCAAATGCAGACGCTGCCCGTTCCAACTTCCCCCCGTTGGCCGGGGGGATTGAGGGGGGGAGAACAAAAAAAGGCGATCAAGACCGACTCTACGAGGTTTCCACCTTAACAAGGCGCGTATGGGGCTTTGCCCCATGCCCCACAAGGGACTGTCGCCCCTTAACCCCTTTTTGACGAAAAGATCACGGGCTTTTGACGCCAACAACTCTGTCGCTTGAGCGGATGTGAACACGGAGTTTTTGCCAAGCCTGTCACTCGTATCTATCTATACAAAGGAGCGTAGATTGTTTTAGGATGGCGCACGCGGAACAAGGCAAACACAAGGAACTCCCACTTCCCCCGACAAAACAACCCAATACACCGAAGAAAACGAGGTCGCGGATGAATGCAACACAATCCACACAAGGTTCCTCTCCCGCAAAAACGACAGAAACGCCCCCTCCCTCCCAAGTCGCAACCAAGGGTCACATCCTTGATGGCCGTTATCGCGTGGTTCGCCACCTTGGTTCGGGTGGGATCGGCGTGGTCTACCAAGTCGAACACATCCTGTCCGGCAAGATGATGGCGCTCAAGGTACTCCACAACCACCTTGTACGCGGTCGCTCCGCTGCAAGAGAAACCTTCCAACAAGAGGTGCGAAAGCTTGCACGGTTATCACACCCCCACACCATCGAGCTTTTCGATTGCGGTATCTTAGAAAATGCCCTATACATCGTGATGGAATACTTGCCGGGCTTGGATCTCGAAAAACTGCTAAACACACACGTCCACATCCCTTGGACCTTGGTGCTACAGATCGGCGAACAAGCCTGCGGAGCGCTCCAACATGCCCACAGCCTCGGCTTTTTCCACCGCAACCTCAAGCCCGCCAACATCATCCTGCTGCACTACCAAGGCGAAGAAAACTTTATCAAAGTCCTTGACTTCGGCCTCACGACGGCCATCGAAGCAGCACAGCACCAAGGCGAGGCTCGCCAATTTTTCGCAGACGCCCATTATACCGCCCCCGAAGCACGCGCTGGAGGAGAGCGTCCCGACGCACAGTCCGACCTTTACAGCCTCGCTGCGATCTTGTACGAAATCACGATCCGACGGCCTTATTGGAAAGATCAAGCAGAAGGGCGCACCTTTGTCATGGACGGCGAAGACGCCGTACTGCTCAAGCCTTTGCTCGACGCCCTACGCACCGCACTTGACGAAGATCCCACCCATCGCCCTGTTTCTGCCGAAGAATTCTTACAAAAACTTCTTCAAGTCCAAGAAGCCATCCTCCCGGGTTCTACACAGCATCCCCACGAAGAACCACGCCACAAACCCTTTCAAATGCCCGAACCCGCCCAAGAATCTCCCTCTCCCAAAGATGTCCTCTCCCGCCAAGAATGGGAACGTGTCGAACGCGCATGGCGCTGGCGCACACGCAGCCGGTGGATCGGACTCTTTGCGGTGTTCGCTGCACTTCTCGGATGGTTCGGCTACCGCTCCCACCAAACCAAACAACAAGAAGCCAAAGAAGCGATCCTCTCCCAACAAGTCCACCACAAAGAACGCGAACCCAACGACAACGCCTTACAAGCCACCAAGATCCCTCTCAACAAATGGGTGCAAGGTAAACTCGGAACCCCCGATAACAACGGACAGTCCGATAAAGACTGGTATCGCTTTCGACTCGACCAACCCGAACAGTTTGTATCGTTTCGCCTCGTCCCACCCCCGCTCCTTGATGTTGAATTCGGTGTCTACCAACTGATCAAAGGCCAGCCGGGACGCTTGCGCACAGAAGTCCAACATCTCGAAGTCCTCCGCAGCAACAACGCCCAACGCGGTGGCGAAGAAGCCATCCCCGCAACCCGCCTTGCTGCGGGTGATTATTATCTGCTTGTCCGTGAACTCGTGATCACGGGCGAAAAACCCCAACCCAACATCGGCCCGTACAAACTGATCGTCGAGATCAAACCACCCAAACCCCACCAAGAACGCGAACCCAACGACACCCCCGCTACCGCCACTCCCGCCACCCTCGACAAAGAACATCTCGGACTTCACGATAACACCCGTGACATCGACTTCTTTCGCATCGACCTCCCTTCCCACGCTGCCGCCGCGAAAAAATGGCAGGACTGCAAAGATTGTCCCAAACGCCCCCGCCGCTGGTCTTATTACCGCACGGTCTTCAAAGACGCCCCGATCTATCTTCTGCGCTTTTACACCGTCCCCAAAGTCCAAGCCGAAGTCACCGTCCTCAACACCAAAGTCCAACCCCTCACCGTCCTCGATCACCAATTCCAAGGACTCCCCAAAGAATACAAACCCGCCACCCCCAAAAAAGGCCAGCCCTCCGAACCCGCTTATGTGCAATACCTTTTTACGGGAGAAGGGACACATTACTTACGCATCGAAACCAAAGACGGCTATCACTACACCCACCCCTACCGTTGGAAGATCTTTGAAGTCCCCTTACGCTAATCTCGTGTTAGGGCTTGATGTCGACACAGACGGAGGGAGGAGGCGGGGGGCAACCGATGGCGGTGCAGGTGGCGTAATGTTCGCAGCGTTGGCCGCTTTTGCAATCGGCATCGGCTTCACAGCGGCGGGGGTCAGGTTCGACGGGCTTAGCGATACAGTAGGAGGGACCGCAGTTTTCAGCATCGCAGGGCAGGCTGTAGCAGATCTCGCCTTGAGCGCAGTCGCCGTCTTGAGCGCAAGTCTTGGGAGCGGGCGGATTGGGAACACAAGCCGAGGGGGGCGGCGGCGGACAGTTGAGTCCTGCGCAAGTCGCGTAATGTTCGCAGCGTTCGCCTTGTGCGCAATCCGCATCGCTGGTGCAGACCTTGGGTGCGGGGGGTTTGACGACGCAGCGACCTGCGGGTTGGGGCATACAAGGGAAAACTTGTGTGGTGCTATCAGAACTTGTTCCTTGCGCGGGTGCGCTACCTTCTTTTGCGCCTTGGGTGGGAGTTCCGCCGTCTTGAGTGCCCGGCATGGGATCCATCTCGCAACGCTCGTTTTGTGCGCAATCGCTGTCTTGGTAGCAAGTGACGGGCGGTGGTTCGACTTGGACAGGTGCGCAACGGCCTTGGATGCGGCGTGTTCCCGTGACGACGCCTGTGTACAAGCAGCGCTCTCCGCGTCTGCAATCGCTGTCTTTGCTACACACGCTTGGCTGAGGTGGGCGGGGCGGCGGTACGGGCTTGCTTTCGCAATAACCTTCGGCCACTCGGGTACGGATCACACAGCCTGCCCCGTTGCACACGGCGGGTTCAGAAGGAGCAAGACGACAGACCTCTGTTCGTTTGCAATCATCATCACTGATGCACTTGATCGGATTCACTTTTTCTTCGGGCTGTACCCCGCACCCTGCCAACCCCAAGAAACCCACGGCCATCCAGCCAACAACCCAACGATTCGACAACATATCCTTTTCTCCTTGCTTGTGAGCCGACCTCGGCTCGTTTTTTCTTTCGAGAGAGCCTTAGGGCAAAAGCAAGGCCAAGTGCCGCGATCCACAAAAAACTCTTTCCTCCCAAATCGTTGCTCGAAAGATCACACGATCTTTTTGCGCCTCCCCCCCTCCAAAAACTCTCACTCGCCTCAGTTTCTTGAGAGGAGAATTTGAGGGTGTATCTTTTTACATACAATTAGATCGAGATCTTCATCTGCCCACGTCCAGCGCGTCCTGCGATCCAATGGACGGTGATCTCGCCTGTTCCATAAAGCCACCATTCGGCGAGATCGCGTTGTCCGCGAGCGGGGAGGCTCGCATAGAGCTGATGGCGTGCTTCATTGACGCGACTTTGTCCCCATCCATCGAGATGATGAAGGCTCTGTTCGAGCGGTGAGCGCAACGAACGTGCAGACTCGGGCATCTGCAAACGGACGCTGACGCCCGGGCTTGCGCCGATATCTTCGCCGCGTTGGAGCGCGGAAGTAGGCAGAAAGCCGCGATTTTCAAGGATCACTTGGAGGTGCTTGAGTTCGCCTTCGGAGTGGAGACGGGTTTCGAGATGGATCTGAGGGAGAGCTTTTCGCAAACGCTCGGCCATCCGATATCCGCGATCGCACTCGCGTTGGAGTAAGGCTTCGGGAGGATTGCGGATCGTGCGCATGTAGTCGATCCCGCCGATCTCGACGGGGCCAAGTTGAGGGTGGTCAAAAGGGTCCCAAGGACGGACGGCTTGGGGATCTTGGCTAAAGTGTTCGATCACGGGGCGCAATTTCTCGGGTTCAGGTTGGCGGAAAAAAGCAGCTGGTTGGGCGAGATCGATGCCTGCTTCTTTGAAGGGATCCCAAAATTCGACGGTGTATCCCGGGACACCAAAGATCACGGTCATCGTGTCGGACCACACCCCTGTTGTGGGCCGTTTGGGATCGTACATAAAGTCTGGATACACGCGAATCACCCGATAATCGGTGCCTTGGGTGGCATCTTTGGCGAGTTCTTCCATCAAGCGGATATCGTCTTCTTTGAGCGGAGAGTCTTGGCGGTAGGGTTGGGTCAGGATGCAGCCTGTATAGGTGTGAAAGGTCAAACCTCCGCAGATCGAGGGAAACCGAGCAAAAGTATCAACGACTGCGCGGCTTTCTTGCTCGCTCAGGGCGTAAGAGCCTGCGTCCATGCCAAACATCGATGTCGGCATCCAATGGCCCGGGAAATTCCGATTGAGATCGATCCCGTGACGCAGCGGGGCAGCGCTCCAACAAACTCCATCCCAGTTAAGAAAGTGTCCCTCACTACAGAAGAAAAAGGCATCTTCGGGATCATCATCCAGCGTGCGATGACGCATCCACATCGGCAGCGTCGGATCGATCACAAAAGGCCCAGCAGGGTGCTTCCAACGCATCCAACGCACGACGCCATCTTTGTCGAGGTCGCTAGGTTCGAGTCCAACGCGGCTTTCGCCTTCTTTGGGAGGGCGCAAAGAAGAGCGCAAGTAGGGTGCGCCTTCGTGCAAGGCTTGGTATCCATCAGGGCTGATGCAAGGCATCACCAAGATCCGTTGATGCGCAAGCCATCGCGCCAGCGTTTCGTCGCCATCTCGGAGCCGTTCGATCCACCGAGACACCGTATACAAAGCCGCGCTAATGCCCGTCCATTCGGAGGCATGGGTTCCAGCGTCCAACCAAAGCGACGGCCCTTCGTCCGTCTGTGCTTGTTGTCCACCGATCTGCAAAAGCCAGATCGCTCGTTCTTCTCGGGTACGCCCGACTTCTTCAAGGCGAACCCACGCGGGGAATTCTTGCGCGAGTTGTCGGCACCATGCTTCGACCGCAGGATAATCAAGATATCGTTCAGCGCGATAAGGACTCCAAGACACGGCAGATCTCTCCTTTTCTTATTTCTCTCGGATGTATGACCCTACTCACAGATCAGTCTGCTCCTCGCAAAGACGGCGCAGGTACGCCCTCAAAAGCAGGAACATCCGCAAGGATCTCAGAAAACATCTCTTGCAAGATCCGCTGAACCAGCGTGGGGTCCACGATCTCGCTACAGATCCCCGCGCTGATCGTCATTTGTTGATCATAACCGCTGATCGCGGGGGCAAAATGGGGAGCGTAGATCACACTTGCCGTCAGAAAAGCGTTGCGTACCGTAGGACCGCCCAGATCGAGTGCCGCAGGTTCGATCTGGCCCATATTGGTCATGGTCGGCGGAAGCAAAGCGTCCGCCAGTCGGAAGGTATAGCGAAATACCATGCGGCTCAGTGCGTACGGCAAATAACGCAAGAGAGGAACCATCAAAAGGATATCACCCGCCCCGATATAAGACTGTTTTTGTTCTTCGACTTGCTTGTGGATCACCGCGAGAGTTCGGGAAAAATCACTTGTGATATCCTCGTGAGAAGGCAGCTTTGCGCCAAAGAAGTTGGAGAGGTTGCACAACGCCTCGGCTTGACGGCTTGGGAGATAACGGCGAAGATCCACCGTCGCCATCACACGCAACGGAGTTCGCGGATCAGTAGGAGCCAAGACGCGATACCAAGCCCGTAGATAGGCCGTCATCAACATATCATTCATGGTCGCATCGTGCATCCGCGCATAACGCTGAAGCACAGCCACTTCTTGCGGGCTGAAGTGGCGCAAGATGTAAGTGCGTTCGGTGTTGGGTAAACGCGCCCGAAAAGGCAGCCGCAGGTTGCGTGGGGGCCAAAAGCGTTGTGACAGATCGCGCCAAGCACGCCGAAGGCGAGGGAAAAAGTCGCGCCATCCGAATCGTTCAAGGATCTGATCGACCTCGCGGCGACCGTGAAGATTCACAGGCAAGACAAAAGCAGGATCATCCGCCAGTTTTTTATAAGCATGCGCCAACAAGGAGGCGTATTGTTTGAGCGCACCGCCGTCTGCGTTGAGGTGATGGACTTTCAGGCAAAGAGTGTCGCCCTGATCATGTCGGAAGATCCGCGCTTGCACGATCGGATCGACGCAAGGGTCGGTGGGACGACAAAGATAGCGATCGAGATCGCCGTCGCGATCCTTGGTTTCCACAAGATCGCAAAGCTCCAACGTATCGAGATCCTCACGCCGTTCCCAGTATGGTCGCCATACACTCGCCACAAAACGGCATCCCAGCACAGGTTCCGCATCCATCGTCAAACGGATCGCACGCCGCATCCGCAACAGATCCAACGACTCCTCCACATCCACCACACAATGGACTTGAAGATCGCCGAGAAATTCGTACATCAAAAAAACGACTTTATCGAAAGTGACCGAGGGTAGGCGCTTTGGAATAGCCGTTGCGCTCTCTGAGGCAGAGGAAGAAAACAAAGGTCGAGTCATCACAAACCCCACAACGAAACGCACAAACAAGCAAGCGCCCGCAGCATAGCGCACGCCTCTACAGGCGACAAGGGCAAGACACAGAAACATCGCAAAGAAACGCTCCCGACAAAACCCCCGTGTTCGCGCCCTTCCACGCGGCGCAGGCGTCTGATTGAAAAACCTGCGTTCACCCCGCCGATACGGGGTCAAGGGAGCCGCGCTAAGGCAGTGGGGTGTGGGGTGACACCCCACAAAAACAAACCCACCCACAAAAGTCTCATCGATATGATAAAAACGTCGCAAAGAAACGCGATTGACACCCCTGATGCGCCTTGGTAGGCTACGCGCCTCGCTTTGCAGCGACTCTTTCTACGCGGCGTGTACCGCGAACAAGGCCCGTCTACCCGATGGGATCTCTTGCGTTGCCCCCTGCTTCACCCTTTCTTCAACCTTACGGAGTCAAGTGAATGGCGTTGAAACATCTAACCGACGAACAGATCCGTGATTGGACGGTCGAACAAAAAGACCGCTGGTGGCTAGAAAATGTCTATCGTGGGGATATGCCCCAATTGACGCTGCGATCGGCCTTATCGGGCATGTTGATCGGTGGAGCGTTGTCCCTCACCAACCTCTACGTCGGGATGAAAACAGGGTGGACTTTGGGCGTGGGGATCACGTCGGTGATTATCGCATTTGCGATGTTCAAGGTCTTGGCTTCGGTCGGTATGGCCGACGAGTTTACGGTGCTAGAAAACAACTGTATGCAGTCGATCGCGACGGCTGCGGGCTATATGACTTCGCCCCTGATCGCCAGTCTTGCGGCTTATATGATCATCACCAACCGCGTGATCCCGATGGGAACGACGATGCTGTGGATGATCTCGCTCGCTCTGCTGGGTGTACTCTTTGCGTTTCCGCTCAAGCGGCGCTTTATCAACGATGAGCAACACCCTTTCCCTGAAGGCCGTGCTGCGGGCGTTGTGATGGACGCTTTGCATACCAGCGACGCCAAAGAAGGCATCTTTAAGGCCAAGATCCTCGTCTATGGTGGCGGTCTTGCCGCGCTGCTTGAACTGCTCAAACAAGACCATCTACTCGACAAGATCAAACTGGGGTTTCTAGCGATCCCACACAGCCTTGAAGCCGGGCTTTACCGCTTGATGGGATGGACACCCAAGATCGGCGGAGTTCCGCTGCAACAGCTCACCATCACAATTGAACCCGATCACGTCATGGTCGCAGCAGGCGGACTGATGGGCATCCGCACAGGTGTATCGCTCCTGCTTGGTGCGATCTTTAACTATTTCGTCCTTGCCCCTTGGATGATCAACCACGGGGATATCCTCGGAAACGTCAACGCCAGCGGCGCAGCGGTCTTTGGCTTTCGCCCGATCACGACGTGGGCTTTGTGGTGTGGTGTCGCGATGATGACCACCGCCAGTTTGTTCGCTTTCCTTAGCAAGCCCGGGATGTTGCTGAATTCCTTTGCGAGCCTTTTTCGCAAAAAAGACGATAGCAAAGATATCCTCGGACACATCGAACTCCCGATGTCCGTCTTTCTCTTTGGTATCCCCTTGGTCGGAAGCGTGGTCGTGTTGCTGGCGTGGTACTTTTTCCACGTGCCGATCTGGCTGGGTGCGCTGGCGATCCCGATGGTCTTTGTCTTTACGATCATCGCGGCCCATTCGACCGCACTGACCGCGATCACACCCACAGGCGCGCTCGGAAAGCTTACCCAACTCACCTACGCTGCACTCACTCCGAGCATCACCACCAACGTCATGACCGCAAGCATCACAGGCGAAGTCGCCGGCAATGCCTCGAACTTGTTGATGGATATCAAACCGGGCTATATGCTCGGCGGAAAGCCCCGTCATCAGGCGCTCGGACACGTCTTGGGCATCATCGCTGGTGCGATCGTCTGTGTGCCGATCTTTTACATCGCCTTTTTGCGCAACAATCCTTCGGGCCTGATCTCTTCGGAGTATCCGATGCCGGGCGCGACCATCTGGAAAGCCGTCGCCGAGATCTTGACTCGCGGCATCTCCGAACTCCCCCTGACGGCTGTCTATGCCGCTTTGATCGGTGCCATCCTCGGGATCGCCCTCGAAGCCATCAAAGTCCTCAGCAAAGGCCGCTTCCCGATCTCTGCGGTGGGCCTTGGACTTGCGTTTGTCATCCCTTTTAACACCTGCTTTGCCATGTTTCTTGGCTCTTTCCTCTTTTGGCTCGCCGAAAAATCCTTTCAACGCGAAGACTCCTTTGCACACCGCGTCTTTGTGCAAAACCTCGAACCTGTCGCGGCTGGCGTGATCGCTGGTGGTGCCTTGATGGGCATCTTGATCGCCGTCCTCACCGCTGCTTTCTAATCCACGCTGAAAGGAACCCACACCATGCACAAAAAACGCTCTGCCCCACTGTCTCTACTCTTTGCCGCCTCCGTGGCTTTCTTCACCGCTGCTTGTCGTCCGCCCTTGCCGACCACCCAAGAAGACCTCGCCGATTACATCCTCTACGGCAGCCAAGGCGGAAAAGTCCGCAAACTCGACGAAACAGCCCAAGCCTACGCCGACAAAGTCCTCCGCCTGTATTTTCAACTCAAAAACGCCCAACAACCCATGCTCGCCCTCGCCGACCCCAAAGAACTCTGGCCCCTCCAAAACAAAGACAACGGCAACGCAACACCTCGCAAGAAAGCTCCCAAAAAGCCCACAGCATGGCAAACAAAGCAACCCCAAAAACGCCTCAAGCTGATCCAAACATGGCTCGAAGACGCTTCCTCCATCGAATCGGGCCTTGCCTTGCGCGCTGGACTCCAAAAGCTCCTTGCCTCCGCGTCCTCTCTCCCCTCCCTGCGTGAACAAGCACAAAAACTCCTCCACCAAACCACCCAACGCGCCCAACTACGCGCCCAATTACAAACGCTCTTGACTTCCCCACCCTCCCTGCCAAGCCTCGCCAAATCTCCCCAAATCCCCCTCAGCCAACGCCTCCAACAAGCCCTGTTCCAAGAACTCGATCAGCGCGAACAATCCGCCCGTTTGATCGCAAATACTCACCTCCACATCCTCCAAAAAGCCGTCGCCAAAGCGGATTACATCAAAAGCCCTCTCGCTCAAGCCGATTGGACCCAAACCCACAACAGCCTTCTCCAACTCCAACAAACCGAGATCACCGCTCTACGAAGCACCTTGATCTCGCAAAAAACCACCCGAGACAGCGCACTCCAACGCAAAAAACAACTCCGCAGCGCTGGACTCTCCGACGAATCCTCTTGGCGTTCTTATCTCCGACTTGAATTAGAAGTCCATTACTACGACGCTCTCATCCAAAAAGCTGAAGCTCGCCTCCAAACTTCACCCGCCTCACCAACCAAAACCACCCCTCCAACCAAAACCACCCCTCCAACCAAAACCACCCCTCCAACCAAAACCACCCCTCCAACCAAAACCACCCCTGCGCCGATCCCTGTGCGCCCTCGGCCTGCTTCGCAACCCTCCACCGCACGCCCACAACCGGCCTCTCAACCCACACCCGCACGCCCGCAACCTGCCTCCCGCCCCACACCACGCTAAGCCATCCTCCTCGCGAAAAAGTACTTCGATAGGACTTACACAGTCGGATGAGGTGGTGGGGTTTCACCCCACACCCCACAAGGGAGCGCCGCCCCCTTGACCCCGAATTGGCGGGACGAGCGATGGTGTTTCAAACAAACAGCAGTGCCGCTTGAAATGCCGCGAACACGGCTTTTTTTGGCAACTGCGTCATACGAGATCCGCCCGTTGAGTTATCGTAAAGATGTAGGGGAAGCCCCCTGTGGCTGCCCTATTACAGGGCGTCTACGAACGATGCTTTGTGTACTCATACGAAATCCGCAGGGAGTGTGATCGTAAAAACGTAGGGGCAGCCCCCTGTGGCTGCCCTATTACAGGGCGTCTACGAACGATGCTTTGTGTACTCACTCGGATATCGTATGAGAGTGACGCAAAAGAGGAATGAAGAGAGTTGTTGTTGGAGGGGTTAAGAGAGTCGTTGTTGGATGGATTGGATCAATTCATCGGGGGTTGGCCAACGGCCTTCTTTGTGCTTGGAAAAGATCAGTTCACCATCGAGATGAACATCCAAGATGCCCTTGCTTCCGCGATGAAGTGAGGGATCAACACCAAAAGTTTTTTGAAGTTCTGCGGCCAAACTGGACGCACGAGGTAAATAGTTTCAAGACACGCAGTAATAGATATCGATCTTCATGGACAAACCTTCCGTTTGTGAAAGTGACGGAAACTACGCTCCATTTCCGTTGGACAAAAAGGCCGATGGATCCGCGAGGGCTTCGCGTCGAACCTGCGCAGCGATCGCAAGAGCGGCTTCTGCTGCGGCTTCTTCGTTGGCAAAGACCTGATTGGCCAGTTGTGCTTCGACACGCTCACGCGTTTCGTTGATCACACCGTTCAACAGTGCGTTGCCAAAGTCATCCCCGTTCGCATAACCGTACTGCGCAGGGTTGAGATCCAGCATATCGTTCATAAACGATTCGTTGTCGAGATGCGACTCCGCAGCGCGGTCTTGGTACTGGGTGAGTTGATCGCCGTTCATGTAGGTGGGATCGAAGCGATCGCGGGCAAAGCCTTGGGGATCTCGCAAAAACGCCGATGGATCGGAGGCTGCCTCACCAAAGAACGCGGTCATCTCTTGCATCGTGCGGAAGGTCATGCTTGCCGTGTGCTGTCCGTCTGGCGTTGTAAAGGTCGCAGTGATGCCGTTTTGGTCGATCGAGACCTCGCCTGTAAACAGCGTTTGTTGTTGGGTGATGGTTCCCTCGATGCTAACGCCTCCGCCAGCACCCGCCACCGCAGGCATAATCTCGCCTTTGGCGTTGATCTGAACTTGGCTAGACAAAGAGATCGAGCCTGTCAGAGACATATTGGGCAGCACCTGTTCGAGGAAGATATCTCGCGCTCCTGCGACATCCCCTCGCCCCAAGGCATCCAACATCTCACCACGGAACTGCGGCGGGATATTTTCGCCAAGCTCGATCTTGATCTCTCCATCAAAGCCCGCACCGACCGGCCCCAAACCACCGTGAACATCCGCCCCAAGCGTAATCGCATACGTCGTTTCGCCCTTGGTTCCGTCCTCGTTGAAGTGGATGGTGCGCTCAAAACCGACTTCCATCCCACCGCCGGCCACGCTGGTCACAGCGTTAACACCACCCGCTCCAGCACCCGCCTCGATATCGATGTTTGCGCCTGCTGCGATGTTTTGCGTGACCTCGCTGATATAAGGCCGCCCATCGGCGTTGCGATCAAAACTCACTTGTGCGCCCGCTTCAAGGTAAGCCGTCACGGTTTCACGACCTCCCACACCTTCGATCAATCCGAGCGTTTCAGAGATGTTGGTATTCGCTCCAATCGAGATCGAAGACAGGTGATCGCGCACAAATTCGGAGGGCGTTCCCGGGGTCACATCGCGGCCAAACAGCCGATCGCCGACTTGATCCAAGACTTCGAGTCCGACACCCGCGATCGGATTTGTCGAGGCGATCCCCAACTGTACGCCAAAAGCCGCCAACTCGGTCGCTGCCCCGGGCTTGGAAAGATCGATCTGCAACTCGATCCCGCCGTTGACACCGACCCCCACGGAACCCGTAGCTTCGGCCCCTGCGGTATCGCCCGTCACTTCTGCCGAAAGCTCCGCTCCCGCACCGAGGCCCAACGTAAACTGATCTTGATCAGGCGGAAGGCCCCGAGAGACGGACAATTCCACCGTCGCCCCTGCTTCGACGCCCAAAACAGCGGAAAGCTCGCCTTCGACTTTGACTTCAAAGGTGGTGCTGCCGCCCGGGGGGATATTGTCGAGTCCCAACACATTCAACGCGGCTTTGTCTGTTGCGGTGATCTGATCGCGATTGACTGCGTACGGGCTGTTGGCTCCGGGATCATCGAGCAACAAGCGTTTGGCATCTGCCGCCAGATCACCCAAGCTTTGAACCGCACCAAACACGTCTACGCCCGTCGCACGGGCGATCTCATCGTTGACGCTTTGTGCAGCCGATCCCAACGGCTCAAGGATATGATCGTTGATCGCCTGTCCTGCGGGCTGGATCACGTTGTCATTGAGGGGATTGGCGATATTCTCTTCAAACCATCCCTTCAATCCGCCATCCGCAAGGCGCATCCCTTGGATCGGTTCGGGAATTCCCGCAGCGTCGAGGGCTGCTTCGCGTCGATCAGGAGGCAAGCTCATCGCACGTTGAAAGTCTTGTGCGGGTAGTCGATACGCCTCCGCAGGATCCCCCACAGGACGGCCTTGGGCATCGACAGGCGCATAACCTTGCGCTTGCAATTGCTCCATACTGACGGGTTCTTGTGGTCGATTTGGATCGATATACGTCCCGTCTGGGCGCTCGATCACCACATGTCCTGCGTTGTTTCCGTCCGTGTTTCGGGTATCTTGCAAAAAGACGACGTTTCCTTGTGCTGCAAGCTTCGGATCTTTCGAGAGGATGGCTTGCGCGTTGTCAATGCAGTTGACGTTGCTGTCGCGAGTGGCTTCGCTTTCCAAGGTTCCGGGGTTGGCTTGGGCAGTCGTGGATCCGCCGATCCCAGCGGAGCTTCGAGCGGATGGAGCATTCCATTGGCGTTGGAAAAAAGCGCTTTGCAAGCCGTCACTGCCCAACGGACGCGAAGGCTGTGCTCCCGCTTGGGCCGATAACGTCCCTTGGTTCGGCGAGTTAGAAGGGAGGCTTGCGCCGCCGAGTTGACGGTGCAATTGGCTCTGAAGCTGATGACCGCTAATCCCTGCGAGTCCTGCGCGTGATCCTGCCGAAGAAGGCGGGGTTTTCGAGAGGGCGCTTTGGCTTGCTTGTTGGGCGGCTTTTTGTTGCGCTTGTTGGGCGGCTTTTTGTTGCGCTTGTTGGGCGGCTTTTTGTTGCGCTTGTTGCGCCGCTTTTTGGCGGGCTTCTTCAGCGGCCTTTTGACGGGCCTCTTCGGCGGCTTTTCGCTGTGCTTCTTCGGCTGCACGTCGTGCGCTGTCATCTCCACCTGTTCTTTGGATCGACATCCCTCATCCTCCTTGTGCCCCTTATGGTTGGGGGCATGGCTGTTTTGGAGCGGTTACACGATATCCGAGCAATGCGCACACAAAGGATAGTGCGTAGACGCCCTGTGGTTGGGCAGCCACGGGGGGCTGCCCCTACGTCTTTACGATCACACAACGAGCGGATTTCGTATGACGCCTTCTCGCCCTGCTGCGTCTGTCTTTGTACTCGGTGATCCCTGTCCGTTGTAAGAGTCGCGCAGTTCCCAAAATCCCCGTGTTCCCTATATCTCAAGCGACAGAGTCGTCTGGTTGAAAAACCTGTGCTCTGTTCGCCGATACGGATTCAAGGGGCCTGCGGTCCCTTGCGGGGTGTGGGGTTGAAACCCCACAAACACCACCCAACTGCACAACTCCTCTCGTTGAATGAAAAAGGCACGTGATCTTCGGTACATCCTCAAAGAAAGTTGCGTTGCCCCCCCCTTCGCCACACCGCTGCGCTTTCCTCACCGCCCTCCGTTTAATGCTTGGGGGTGGGCGGTGGCTCTTGGGCAGAGGGCGGCAATCGCTCGATCATCATCATGTACGCTTGTTCCAAGATATCTCGGCGCTTTTGCAAGATCTCTTCGATCTTGTCCCCAAATGCCGCTCCATGACGAACTCCCAAAAAGTCCTGCAATAAACGCCGATGCGCTTGTTCGATCTCTGCGCGTGTCGCCTCTTCGGAAACGCCCAACAGATGGGCTGCACGCGCCAGATCCATCTGCTCGATCCGCATCCGCATCTGGCGCATAATCCTCTCGAATTGTTCGGGTTCATATCCCAGAAGATCGCTGATCTCTCGCAACAAGCGCACTTCTCCAAGCGCGATCACGCCGTCTGCCTCCACCACCGCCAACGATGCCGCAAGCAACGAATGACGCGGATGAAGCCCCGCGACTTTTTTCGCTGCTTTGAGATAACCTTTCACCAGATCTCCAAGCGGATACTCTTGCTCCCGCTGCGCACGATGAGCCAAATAGTCGTGCTCGTACACCGTGATGTCCACAGGATCGCAGATCTCCTTGATCCGCTGTAGCTCCCGCCGATCCACATCCCCTTCTGCCGTCATCAAACGCACCAAGATCGGCACCAGATGATGATAACACTCGACTTTCGGATCAGGCGGCTTTTGTGACTCTGTATGCTCCAACACCCGTTCCAACGCCCCCAGCCCCACCCACACCAAACCCCACCCCACAACATCCACCCCCACCCACCAAAAGCGCCCACCCAACACAGACACTAACGCCCCTCCCGCCAACCCAAACAGCCCCATCCGCAACACCTGACGATCCGCCTTTTGCCCTCCCCATGCCGCCCACAACAACACCACCGCCAACAAAAGCTCCAACACCCCCAATATACCGAGAGATGTCCGAACGGTTCCCTCCGCCAACGAAATAACGCCCATCACAAAGTGCCATCCTGTCGCAAGAATCAACGCCCACGAAGCATATTTCACTTGCGTTTGATCTTGACTGATCCGCGCCGCCACTCGTGCGGATATCTCTGCGCGTTCGCCTTTCGCCATCGCCACGTCCACCGAATCCTTCGGCGTCCCAACTCCTTCTAGCTCGTCGTCCAACTCCAATTCTTCGAGCGCTTTTGCGATCTCTGGCTGTTCCAAACCACTCCGCTTCTCTAAACCACTCTGCTCTTGCGACATCTCACACCTCCATCCCTATCTTCCACAAACGCCCAATCCACAAACAAAACGCTCACCCGACACAAAACGACGAAAACAAGTCACTCCTACCATAATTCACACCTATCGGGGGGGAACACTCCCATCCATCGCACAACAAACGCTCTCCCCAAAGCCCCTTCTGTTTTTGCCAAAACAACGCTACAACCATCCCCGCTTTTGTGACGCGATCCCCCACCCAACCGAAAGGAGACATCATGCGATATCCTCGCTCCTACGCACTTTTTTCTCTTCCTGTCTGGCTTGGCGCACTCGCTGCGCTCGCCCTTTTCCCCGATCATCCGGCACAAGCCGATCTACTTCCCCCTCGACCCATCCCCCCCAAACAACGCTCGAAGCTGGCCGCTCCAAAGAAGTCCAAGCGTGGAACCACGCACAACACCAACGCACCCTCCGCCTCCTTCGACAGATCCCCGCCCGACAAACCATCCTTCACGAACTCAAAAAACTCTACAACAACCAGTCCAGCACAAGCCCTCAACGCTACGGACATCGCTACTTTTTCTTCCGCCGCGAAGGACTTAAAAACCAACCCATCCTCTACACCGCCGAAGGACGCTACAACGCCCCTCCCCGCCTCCTCCTCGATCCCAACACCCTCAGCAAAGACGGCACCATCGCCCTCCAACAAACCTCACCCTCTCCGAGCGGACGCTTCCTTGCCTACGCTCTCTCCGCCAAAGGCAGTGACTGGTCACAGATCCGCGTCCTCGATGTCTCCACAAAAACCCATCTCCCCGACCGCATCGACCAAACCCGCTGGCCCTCGATGGTTTGGGATCGCTACGGACTCGGCTTTTTTTACGTCTCCTATCCTCCCTCTGGCACCGTCCCCGCACGGGACAAAAACTACTACCGACGGATCTTTTACCATCGCCTCGGTACTTCCGCCACAGACGACCGCTTGATCTTTGGCGAAGGACTCAAAAAAGAAACTTGGCTCGATCCTGCCGTCTCTTCCGACCGCAGCATGCTTTACGTCTCCACCAGCGTCGACTGGTCCTACAACGACCTTTATTACCGACCCATCGCCTCCAAAGGCCCCTTCCTCACCCTCGCCAAAGGACTCCAAGGGCAGTTCAGCGCCAACGTCATGGACGGAAAGATGCTGATCACCACCACCTACCAAGCCCCCCGTGGTCGCGTCTTGATCGCCCCTCTTCACAACCCCACCCAAAAACATTGGAAAACCCTCATCCCTCAACAAAAAGGCGTCCTTCAAGAAGTCTTCCTTATCAAAGGACACCTGCTGATCCACACGATGGAAGATGTCGTCTCTCGCTTGCTGTTGTTTTCTCGCCAAGGCCAACTCCTGCGCGAGATCCCTCTCCCCACCAAAGGCAGCGTCAGCGATATCAGCGCACGCTCCCAAAGCAACGAGATCTTCTTTCGCTTCACTTCGTGGATCTACCCTTCCGTCGGATACCGCTACGATCTCGCCACCCAATCCCTCGAACGCATCGAAAAGATCAGCATCCCCGTCGACCTCAGCCGCTATCAAACCGAACAGATCTTCTACTCCTCCAAAGATGGCACACGCATCCCGATGTTTCTCGTCTATCGCAAAGGACTACAACGCAACGGAAACAACCCCACCGAACTCTACGGCTACGGCGGCTTCGAAGTCTCTCTCAAGCCTTCCTTTATGCCCGCCCTCTTCCCTTGGCTCGATCGCGGTGGTGTCTTTGCCCTTGCCAACCTTCGCGGCGGCGGAGAATACGGCACTTCTTGGCACAAAGCAGGACGACGCGACAAAAAACAGAATGTCTTCGACGACTTTATCGCTGCCGCCGAATGGCTGATCGCCAACCGCATCACCCAACCCAAGCGACTCGCCATACGTGGCGGAAGCAACGGCGGTTTGCTCGTCGCCGCAGCCATGACCCAACGCCCCGATCTCTTTGGAGCCGTCACCTGCCAAGTCCCCCTCACCGATATGATCCGCTTCCCGATCTCCACCGTCGCCCGACTCTGGATCCCTGAGTACGGTAATCCACAAGATTCAAAAGAATTCCGTTGGCTTTGGGCATATTCTCCCTATCACAAACTCAAAAAATCCACGCCCTACCCCATCACCCTTGTCATGACCGCCGATCACGACGACCGTGTCGATCCCTTCCACGCAAGAAAGTTCGCTGCACGCCTCCAAGCCAGCACCACCCCCAACCGCCCCGTCCTCCTTCGCATCGAATCCAAAGCCGGACACGGCGCAGGAACCCCCCTCAACAAGTTGCTCGTTTCCATCGCCGACCGCTACGCTTTCCTTCTCTTTGCTCTCCGTATGGATCTCCGCTAATTCGCATAGAACTTATACGAAATCCGCCTATTGTGTGATCGTAAAATGTAGGGGCAGCCCCCTGTGCTGCCCAACCACAGGGCGTCTTCGCGCTCTCCTTTGTGTACGCATCGCTCGGATATCGTATCGCGCCGTGGGAGGGTGTTTGTGGGGTTTCACCCCACACCCCACAAGGGAGCACCGCTCCCTTGACCCTGTATCGGCGGAACAAGCAAAGGTCTTTCAAAACCAACAGCCCTGCCGCTTGAACAGGTGCGAACACGGGGGTTTTGGCTACGGGTCGCTCCGATACAGAGCGAGGGGGAGATGTCGTGTCCTACGATATCTGGGAGATGTGTACACGAAACATCGTTGCGTTCGCTGTGATGGCCCTGTTTTTGGGCAGCCACGGGGGGCTGCCCCTACAGATGCCGATCGTACAACGGGTAGATGTCGTGTCCGTCCTTTTCACTAATACTTACGCCGCCCGTAGTACCGTAAACTCCGCCGATGGCGTCTCTTCCAACACCACCTCTGTCGAACCCGCTGCTGTTGTCTGCTCGCGTTGGGCCTCCGACGCTGCCGCCAGATGTTCGCGTTCGGCCTCGAACACCGCTCGCAACAGCAGATGCGCCGCTTGTTGGCTGTCCTCCACACCCTCTTCGAGCATCATCTTTGCCAATCGTTCTTTGTTCTCTTTTTTCTCCAGCCAAGACACCAAATAACCATGCGATTTTTCTACCTTCTCCAACAAGGCCGCAAGACGCATCCGCAACCACAACCGCTCTTGTGACATCGCCCCCCCTTCTTCGGCTTTCCAAGGCGCAACCTTCCACCCCGACACTTCGCGCAAGATCGCCAGCGCAGACTCTTTCGGACACACAAACGTCCCCGCCCACGCAAGCCGCAAACACGGATGCACCTTGTACCTCATCACCTTTTGCTCCAACACCTTGTGCAGCTGACTCAACTCCACAGGTGCTTCGCCGCTTTGCAACATCTCCTGACGCAAAGCGATCGTCTTGCGCAACGCATACGTCGGGGCTTGCGCGTCCTCTGCCAAACGAAGCTTGATCACACAGCGAAACATATAATCGTACACCAGCTTGTTCAACAATTTGTCCGAAACCTTCGACAACGAGATCATCTCTTCGATCGAATTGTCCTCACCACGCAAACGCATCGCCAATCTTGTCATCCACATGACCTTGCTCCATATAGATATTTTCTCTACAAAAAATAGATAAGATGCCATGATTTCTTCTGTTGCTTCTGTCTTCATTTTAGCGCCCCCTCTTGTCGAAAAGCAAAAAATCACCTCACTTCCCCTGCGAACCCCTGAAAACAAAAGCGATTTGTCCTCGATCAACCACCTCCTTGATCTTTCGCCTTTCCTTTTTCTTCCTACGGTGATTAGCTTCTTTGGGCTGCTGTTCCATGACCCTTCGTGTTGCAAAGGGACTTTTCATGAGCCAACCGACTTCTTCTTCGGGATCTTCGGTGCATTCGGAATCTTCGGTGCATTCGGAATCTTCGGTGCATTCGGAATCTTCGGTGCATTCGGGATCTTCGGTGCATTGCGTTGCATCGGCTCCATCACGACGCATCCATCGGCGCGTGGGTGGGATGCTGTTCCTGCTCGGATTATGGGGAATCTTGTATCTCTTTGGTTCGCCGGGATGCCACATCTGGCACTCTCCCCCCGATCAACAAAGCTGCGATCCGCTGCATGATCCGACCATTGCACAAGAGTGGAAACACCTGACCAGCCAACAATACACACAACTTGCCTGCCTCCAAGTCGCTTGGGGCGATGCCTTCCAACAAGCCGCAGGGGTCTTGGTGCGCGTCGACGCTTCGGGCCAATTGCTCGGTCGCGAAGGGCAAAGCCAGCGCTTTTCCTCCAAGCAGCCGATCCAACTGCCAAGCCAGATCACAGGCGAACAACGGCGCTTTCGCTTGTTTGTCTTCACCGCCGCCTTCGCCAACCAACAGCCCTTCGAGGAAGTCGAGCAACAATGCAACATCGAGATGGCACGCCCTCTCTACGATTGCCTTTCCCAACAAGAACAAGCCACCTGCTGGTTTTTCTTTGCCTTTCGACCCGAAGCCAACTTCCCAGCCATCACCCCATCTCTCAACGGCGATCCCGCCCAAACCTGCAAGATCGTCACACGCACCGTCCCCTCCGAACCTGAACCCACCACCGATAAAGAGTCCACATCTCCCGAAGAGACCACATCTCCCGAAGAGACCGCACTTCCCGAAGAGACCGCACTTCCCGAAGAGACCGCACTTCCCGAAGAGACCGCACTTCCCGAAGAAACCGCACTTCCCGAAGAAACCACATCTCCCGAAGAGGCGGCTCCTCCTGAAGAGCCAAGCCTTCCCGAACCACAACCCGAACCACAACCCGAACCACAACCCGAACCCAGTTGTGCATCCGACCCAAGTATCGGGCAACCTTGTGTTGTTCCACGAAAACTTGGCGTATGCAGCGAAGGGACATGGACTTGTGTCAAAGAGGTCAAGACCTGTGTTTCCCCCTACACACCGACCCCTGAGATATGTGATCGCCGAGACAACGATTGTGACGGTCAGATCGACGAAGGCTTCTTCCAAGTCCTCCCAAGTACGGGAAACGCCAACCGACTGTTTTCTTCCGTAGCCATCGGCCCCAACGGGGATCTGTTTGTGGCTGGAAACTTTTTCGACACCTTCCAACTCGGCTCCGTCACTCTGCAAGCTTTAGGGGGAGCCGATATCGTGATCGCACGAATCAGCCCCGAAGGCACCGTCCGATGGGCGATCCGCACAGGCGGATCAAGCTACGAAAATGTCTCGCGCCTTGCCATCGACCCGAACGGCCAGATCTACATACTCGGGATGTTTTATGGCACCACCACCCTCGGAACAACGACATTGCGCGGTAGTGGCAACCAAGGCTTCTTTTTTGCGAAGCTCGACGATCAGGGAAATATCTTGTGGGCGCGTACCACCAGCGGCACAGGACTGGTGATCGGAAAAGCGCTCTCCATCCCATCCCAAGGGCAGATCCTCATCGCGGGTGACCTCTCTGGCGACGCTTCTTTTGATCAACACACATTGAACACACAAGGCGCAAACAACGGCTTTTTGGTCAGCTACAACGCCCAAGGCCAAGCACAATGGGCCAGACGCTTTAGCAGCCCCACCGCTCTCTCCGTCAGCGACCTCACCCTCGGAAACAACGCAGCTTTTGTGGTCGGTGGCTTCAACGACAGCGCAACCTTTGACACACACGCCCTTCAATCGGCAGGAAACGAAGATATCTTCGTCGCCTCTTACAGCCTCAACGGCAACGCACAATGGGCTGTTCGTGCAGGAACCGAGCAAAACGAACGCGCCACCACAGCGGCGTTTTCCTCCCAAGGCGAAGTCGTGATCGCAGGTTCCTTCCAACAAAAGCTGCAACTCGGCACCCACACCTTAAACCACACAGGCCGCGCACTTTTTGTCACAGCCCTCGAACCTTCGCGTCATGCCTTCCTTTGGGCCGCAAAGCTCGGCGATCAAAGTACCCCCGAAGCAAAGCGCCTTGGCATCGGCCCCACAGGCGATATCCATCTCACAGGCAGTTTCAACGGCTCACTCACCGTCGGTCCCTCCAAGCTCAACGGCCTGTTTGAAGCCTCGGCCTTTCTTGCACGTCTCCAACGCTCGACAGGTCGCTGGTTATGGGGCATTCAGATCCAACACCAAACCACCAGCAGCACAGGCTATGAAAGCGCATACGCCTTCGATCTTGCGGTCGATCCGAGCGGACACAACTACTTCGTCGGTTCTTTTAGCGGCACCGCCATCTTTGGAACAAAGATCATCCCCACTCCGCCGATGATCCAAGGTGCATACCTCGCCAAAGTCAGCGCAGATGGCTATTGGGCCTGCCCCTGAGCTTCGTCTTGACAAAAAAGGTTTCGTTCAACCCTCACCCCGCCGCTACGCGGCTCCCTGCGACGCTCGCAAAGCCTCGCTGCAAGGCGAGGGGAAAGATCTTCTTCCATTCGCTTTTTGTACCCCTGTAATAAGAAATCTGCTCGTTGTGTGATCGTAAAAATGTAGGGGCAGCCCCCTGTGGCTGCCCCAGAACAGGGCGTTCAAATACGAAATCTGCTCGTTGTGTGATCGTAAAAATGTAGGGGCAGCCCCCTGTGGCTGCCCCAGAACAGGGCGTCTACATACTCCTTTTTGTGTACGCATCGCTCGGATATCGTACAAGCCCCACGATATCAAACCCAAACACACGAGTCCGACTCGAAACAAACAGGACACTCACCCATGTTCACTCACAAACACTCTCCTTGGTGGAGCCTTCTGGGTCTGGGATGCTTTTTCTGGGCCTTTTCCTCGATGGCTCTTGCTCGACCGCTCCCCAAAGAGCCGCTGCTTCGGCGTTATCTGTATGCAGTGCAAATGTACTATAAAAATCAAAGTAATGATTCCCGCATGATTTTCCTTTCTGTCCAACAATCTCTCCAACAATCTCTTTTTTTTGAAAAGGACACTTCTGCTTTTCCTCTTTACAGACTTTTGCGCCTTGACGTGGATCACTTTCTTGCCCGCATCGACTGGGAAAGCAAAGCCTACGTCGACGCTTGCCGACAACTGGGTCGATTGCTCGGGCAGATCAACGCCTTCCCTCCGCAACGCTGGCTCGAACTACGACGCATTTCTGCTCAATCTTGGGAAAAACACGGACTCGAAGCTGGGCTGATCGAACGCCTTGATGCGGCCAGTCGCACCTATCACGAAGAATGTCCAAAGATCCCGACGCGCCTACACTTCCAGATCATCCCCCCTCACGCCGTCGTGCATCTGCGCGATCAAAGCGGACGCTGGCAAAGGTTACGCACCCGACAAGCAGAAGTACGCGGGCGGATCATCGTCATTCGCACACGCGCTCAAGGCCACCAAAGCGATCTGCGCACCCTTGCGATCACCCCGGGCGTGCGTCAATTTGTCTCCATTCAACTCCGAAAAAGAGACTCCAAAACAGACTCCAAAGACGATCCAACACCGACCAACGACCCCACAAAACGCCCCGCCGATCCCACCACACAACAACTCACCCAACGAACCAAACCTCCCACCAAGCCCCTAGCCATCTATCAACAATGGTGGTTTTGGACCGCTATCGGCGTTGCCGTCGTCACCGCCGCAGTGACAACCTCCGTCGCCGTCGTCCTCAGTCAACCCAACGAGCAATTGCGCGGAAAAAACGACACCCCCTTCCGCCTCTGGGATCGCTGAGCTAACGCAAAGACCAACGACGCCGTCTCTCAGCAAAGCGCACCAACATCCATAGGATCAAAAAGCACAGCCCCACCCACAGATCGCCCACACCATCCCCAACCAAACACCCTGCGCAACCACCCGTTTTTCCATCGGACTCCAGCGACAAGACACCCTCTGTCGGCTCGCTGGCTGTTTCAGGGATCACAGCCGTCTCAGCAAGCCCCCCCTCTTCGGCCTTTTCGGCCCCGCCATCTTGCTCTGCCTTTTCAACACTCGGTTCAGAAACAACAGGCTCAAACGAAGCTTCGCTCGCTGCTTCGGGGGTAGGCTCAACAGAGACTTCGGGTGTAGGCTCGGGCGTAGGCTCAGGTGTAGGCTCGGAAGCAACAGGCAGATCCAACACGACATCCAGAGACAGATCGAACGAAACATCCGACGAACTCGCGCTGCTTTGCTTGACCATCACAGCGATCACGTTTTCTCCGACACGCAGGGCGGCCCTCGCCGTCGCATCCAAGGCCACGCTGCTGCGCTCGTTGTCTTGAGAGCTACTGGACGCCCAAGCGGCGTAGCCATCGCCATTGTCCGCATACTTGGAAAACGCCCGCACACCGTTGATCCACACGATCACACCATCATCATGGAGCACCTGTAGCTGCCCGGACTTCGCAGAAAACGGCAGCGAAAAGCGTTTGCGAAAATACACCGACGGCGGTGTGGGCGAAGGATGCGGGATCTCCGTCGCCTCGTCTCCGTCGCCATAACCAAGCTGCGCTTTCCCGCGACTCCAGCCGCTATCATCAAACAGCGGTGTCATCCAAGCCGCCCCCTGATCTTGCCCTGAGGCGTGGTATCGCCACTCTTCCCCCCAACGGATCGCTTGGATCTCGGCGGTAATCTTGCTGTATCCGTGTGTTTCGTCATGGACCTTGGCATCGACAGCGCTCTCCACACGCAACAGCACGCGCTCGCTTGGCGTGTGCGGTATCTGCCAGTCATACGACCCGTTATTCGGCCAGTTGCGTACGATATCTTTCCATGTCGCCCCACCATCTAACGAATAACGCAGCGTCACTTGCGAAAGCGGCGAACCCACCCGACGCCATAGCAACTTGACGGTCTGCCCCGGGATCCAAGACTCCCCACCCATCGGCGATATCCAAAAAAGCCCTTCCCCCTTTACCAACGTAAAACGATCCGAGACCACCCCATCTCTTCGGATATTCGTCAATGTCAGTGCTGTCCCCGAGATATCCAACAAGCACGAACCATACGCTTTTTCCGTTATGTACATCACAGGATGGGGGCGTGGCCCTTGGCTCAACGAAGCGCCCCCATGACCCGCCACCACATACACCGCTCCCTTCGTCCCTGCCACGATCTTTTGATAAGGCCCCGTCCCATCGAGCTTTCCATCTCCGTTATCGACGATCTTTCCCGTCGCGGTCGTCGGTGTATCGTAGGCCCCATGCAACAGGTACGAGCGTTCGTAGATGTGCGAATGTCCCGCCATCACCAGATCCACCCCTGCGGCCTCCAAGATCGGCAACGCCCGTTCCCGCATCTCGCGCAACTGGCTTTCCGTATCCGAATCATGACTCCCTTTGCTGTATGGCGGATGATGCCAATACGCCACCAACCAAGGCTGCTTTGTCGCCGCAAGATCCGCCTTCAACCATGTCAGCATCGGACCTGTCACCGTTCGAGAAGAATCATGCGAGTCCAGTACGATAAAATGAACATGACCGTAATCAAAAGAATAATACGCCTCTGTCCCCGAAGCCACACCGCCCGCCTCTGCGCCTTTTGGCAACACATAAGCATCGTAATACGGACCCGTCTGCGTCCCCGAATCGGAATTCTGCCCCTCATGGTTCCCCAGCGTCGGCCAACACGGTGTCATACGCAAGATATCCCGATAGATATCAAAGAAATGGCGCTGAAACTCGTCATCCGTACCGCTGTTGTAAGCGATATCGCCCATGTGCAAAAACAGATCAGGTGGACGCTGCCCCACATAACGCAACATCGCATCCCGAACCTCTAGTTGCGCGCTGCCTCCTGTTCCCGAATCCCCAACCACCCACAATCGCATCTTCTTGACTTGCCCATGCGTCGGCGATGTCCGAAAAAAGTGTTGCGCATCCCCTCCCACCAACACCCGATCTGCCGTACCCACCGCATAATAATACAGCGTATCGGGCCGCAGCCCCGTCAAGCGCACTTCGTGCTGTGTCTTCGCAACATTCGAGGACACCACCGAACCCAACACTTGGGGACTCAGACCATAACGCACTTGGGCCGTCGACGCCTGTGCTGTGCGCCAAACGATGATCACGCCCTCTGGCGTATTTTGTTGAAGATACGGCCCTCGCGAGATCGTCTGCGCACAGACCGTTCCTCCCCAACTACCCATCCACATCACACCCAAACACACCCACATAAAGCCCCAAAACACCGAGACCTTCGCGCTTTTTCTTTTCCCACGCGCCTTCTCGTTGACAAAGAAACCCCACGCCCGAGATGTTTCAAGCGGCTGCGCCACCGGCTTGAAAAAAATCTGTTCGCCCCGCCAACATGGGGTCAAGGGGCCATCGGTCCCTTGCGGGGCTTGGGGCGGAGCCCCATCCAACAAACCAACTGCCTCTCTTCTCTGCGCAATCACCGTTTTTTTATCGTACACAGATCTTCCTCCATCTCGCTTCTAAAAAAAGACTCCACCGATCTTTTCTCTCAAAAACTCAACGATTTTCTCCCTTCAAACGCGCCTGCCATCGCAACGCTTCCGCATCTTTGGGATATACACGCAACCAACGCCCCACACAACGGCGTGCCTCTTCCACTCGCCCCAAAGACCACAAGATCCGCACTTCACGCCCGCGATTCAGCGAAGAAGGCCGCCCACGCAACAACCCCCTGACTTCTTCCAACGCACGCAACCGATCCTTCTTTGCGCTATCTTTCTTTCCCATCCGTTCGTACAGATCCGCCCGACGCATCCACCCATCCGCTCGCACAGGTAGCCTCAACATCCCCTCTTCCACCACGCGGATCGCCTCTTCCCATCGCCCTTGTCTGCGCAACACACGCAACAACGCCAGCCGCAACACCATCGCTCCCTTTAAAACACCCACTCCCTCTCGATACCATCGCACCGCCTCTTCCCACCGCCCTTTCTGTTCCATGATCCGACCCGCAGCAAGATACAGATGCGGCTGCGGGCGCAAACGCACCGATGCCTTGTACGCTCCCAAAGCCTCTTCCCATCGCTGTTTCCGCTGCCAAAGCTGCGCAAGCAACGCATACACCTCCCACGAAACCACCTTCGCTCGCTTCGCTTCTCCCAACGCTGTTTCCGCTTCTTCCCACCGGCCCGCCGAAAACCACAGCCGCCCCCAATACAACAATCGCTGCGGATGCTTCGGAGACAATCGATCCACACGCAGCAGATCTGCTACCGCAAGTTCGATATCTCCGTGACGACGATACAGATCACTTCGACGCAACAACAAACCCACATCCCCTGGCGCTTTCCTCAACCGCACACTCAACCGTGCGATCTCTTCATGCAGCCCCAAATGCGCCGTCGCTACGCCCTCCCATAGACCACACCACGCCACACTTACCAACCAAACCAACACCACATCGGAACACCGCATCTCAAACACTCCTCCACATCTCCGTGAACCTTCTCTTGGCTTCACAACCCTCTGCCCACCATCGCAAGCATACCACGATTGTTTTTTCTTTTTTGTGGGGTTTCACCCCACGCCCCACAAGGGAGCTTTGCCCCCTTGACCCCATGTTGGCGGGACAACTATTTATTTTTCAAACAAACGCCTGCGCCGCTTGGACATCTGCGGATACGAGTTTTCTTTTTTCCGAAATGTAAACATCATACATTTTCTCCGTTGACAACGATTGAGGCGGATGTTAAGTTCGCACCGTTTTCAACTCAACATTGGTTGTGCATACGATTCAAGAAATTCGTTCTCTTTGTTCTTAGGAGGTCAGATGAGAAAGCCTTTCGGTGTTTTCAGCCTTTTCTTTTTGTTTTTCCTTTTGCAAGGGTGCCATTATTCCTTGATTGGAAAAGAAATTGCGTTTTCACCAACACTTGATCCATCACACCAGCGAAAACGAGTCGACGAGTATCGAGCATGGATGCTGCGTTACCTTGTAAAAAAAGGATGGCACGGCGCACCGCCCACTTCAAAAAAATCCGAGATCACGATCTACCCATTCCCAGTAACGCACTTAAACAACGAACGCACTATTTTTTTGATGGTGCATTGTCGAAAAAACAAAAGAAAAGAAGCCTTGGCTTTTCTTGACGAGATGGTGACACACTCGCGCTCTCTTTTCCCAGACGTTGCTCTTCTTCACACCGTGCAGGTGTGGACGCCCCCGTCCGCTCGCGCTCGATCTCAATGACTCGTTCACATTCCCGCCCTTCCGTGCCTCCCGCTCTGTTTCGTCCTCTCTTCCGCTCCTTCCGCTCTGTTTCGTCCTCTCTTCCGCTCCTTCCGCTGCTTTTTCGTCTTCCCTTCCGTGCCTTCCGTGTTTTACGAAGCGTGAGACTCCCTCTGGTCGTCTTCCGTGTACGGTGTTGGGTGCCATGTTGTTTTGCATCACAAGATCGCGTAGCCTTGCGATGTTTTTGTTTGTGTGCTGGTTTTGCGTACACCTTGAGCCGCTTGGAGGCCGTACAATGCCCAAAAAACTGCTTTTTTTATTCTTCGTTGTTTGTTCTGGTCTGTTGTTTTCTGCGAACCTTCCTGCCCCGTCAGCCCCTTGTCAACAAAAAAACATTGGTGACACCTGTACTTATGGCTATGGTTGCAGCAACAACGGAACTTGCCAACTGGATCCCAAGTGCAAAGAAGATCCGAACAGCAAGGTGCGGCGTTGCGTGATCTGCAAGACTCGGTAGTCGTTTGTATCCGACTAAATGAGAAAATAGAAAGGTTTTTTTGATGAGTTCATCTGCATGGGGTGATGTTGAAACCCAATACTTTGTCTCGTTAACACCCGACCGTATCCTTGATGCTGTCGAAGCTTCGGGACTGCGTTGCACAGGCCGTTGCCTGCAACTCAACAGCATGGAAAACCGCGTCTATGAGATCGAGATCGTCCTTGATGATGATGTCGTGGTGAAGAGTCCTTCGGATCGTTTTCGCGTGGTGAAGTTCTATCGGCCCGGGCGTTGGAGCAAAGAACAGATCCTTGACGAGCATCAATTTTTGCTTGACCTCCAAACCGAGGATCTGCCTGTGGCTGCACCCGAACGCTTTCCTGACGGCCAAACCCTCCATTGCCTCGGCGATCTCTCGATCTACTACTGTGTCTTTCCGAAGTTTGGGGGCAGAAATCCCGACGAATTGAGCGTCGATCAGCTCGAACAGTTGGGGCGTTTGTATGCCCGTGTCCACAACGTCGGTGCGCTTCGCCCTGCCACCCATCGCTTGACCTTAAACCCCACTACCTACGGCCTCGACAATCTTCGCTATATCCTCGAAGAAAAGCTCTTGCCTCCCGAACACCAACGCCCTTATCGCGATCTTGTCGAAGCTCTTTGCAAGCACACCGAGCCTTGGTTTGCGAAAACGCCGATACAGCGCGTTCATGGCGATGCGCACCTTGGGAACTTGCTCTGGCATCCTGACCGTGGCCCCCGTCTTGTGGACTTCGACGATATGGTCATGGGTCCGCCTGTCCAAGATATCTGGCTCGCCACACCCGGGCGCGATGCGTGGTCTCTACAAGAACGCGAGATCTTGCTCGAAGGCTACGAGCAGATGCGCGACTTTGATCGCCAAAGCCTCCGATTGATCGAACCTTTGCGCGCCTTGCGATTTGTCCACTTTCACGCATGGATCGGCAAACGCTGGAAAGATCAAGCCTTCCCTCGTGCCTTCCCACAATACGGAACCCCCAACTATTGGGCCGAAGCTGTCAACGATCTCCGCGAACAACTCCGCCTGATCCAAGAAACCTCCACCAGCCATCCCATGCACCACACGATATCTGAGTGAAGTGTGATCGCCATGTCGATGCGATCCGCTGTAATTGCCCTATTCTTGGGCAGCCACAGGGGGCTGCCCCTACGTTTCACAATCACGCACCAAACTTTGAGGCCGTCGCTAAACAACAAAAAGCACGGGCTGCCCCTACGTTTCACGATCACGCACCGAACTTTGAGGCCATCGCTAAACAACAAAAAGCACGGGCTGCCCCTACGTTTCACGATCACGCACCCTGCGGATCTCGCACCACCTGTCCAATATCTGAACACCTCTGCCAGCGACTGCTCAATCGCTGCACACTAATCTGTTCAGATCGCAAACAGATCGCGTGTGCTTTTTACAGCGGGCCTCTTTGCAGTTTGGGCGGATCTCCCTTGTTGCGCTGCATCGCAAGCCCCGCAACATACGTATGGCACGATCTTTGTTGAAGCGGCCCGAGCGCTGAAACAGCCGATGCCCACCCACAAAGGATGTCAGATACTTGCAAGCACTTTCCTCTTGCGCTATGAAGAGGCATCCCTTGGTGGTCTCTCGACACGGCATGGCTTCACAAGTACGACCCCACAAACGATATCTCATTCAACTCCCTAGACAATCGAGGGTTTGGATTCTTTTGCAAGGAGAGGTGTGTGGTGATCTTCCCAGAAATCAAAGCAGGGATGCGCATCGGTCGCGACCCCGACGAGCAGAAGAAACAGTATGTCCTTGAAAAACCTTTGGGGGACGGTGGACAAGCCCAAGTCTGGCGAGCCAAAAAGTACGGAGATCGGGGGTTTTATACCGAAGTCGCTCTCAAGCTGCTCGATCCTTCCCCTGCACCCGGCTACACCCCCGAAAAGATGGAAAGCCTCTTCTTCTCCGAGGCGATGGTCACCAGCCGCCTCCAAAACTCTGAATTCTTCGTCAAAGTCCACGATGCTTTCCGCGATCCCACCCGCAATCTCTTTGGCATCGAGATGGAGATCTTGTACGGCCTCGATTTCCAAAAACTTGCCGAATTTTACGCCACCTCTGGCCTTCCTCTCGTCCCCTTGCATCATCCGCCCTCTCTGCGCAAAAAGCCCTCTCACAAAGCTGCCTTGCCTTGGCAGGTCGTCTTCTCTCTTTTTTCTCAAGTCTTTCAAGGTCTTGCCTATGCGCACACCGCAAAAGACTCCGATGGCAAGCCCCTCAATCTGATCCACCGCGATATCAAGCCACCCAACCTCATGCTCTGTCACAATGGCCGCATCAAGATCATCGATCTCGGTATCGCCCGATGGGATCAGCGCGATGAAGCGATCGCTACCCATGACTCCTCTAGCAAAGGCACCGTCGGCTATCTCGCTCCCGAGATCATCCTCGCCAACGACGGCAAATCCACCCCTTCTTCCCAAGCCTCTCCTCAAAGCGACTTATTCTCCGCAGGCGTCGTTCTTTACGAACTGCTCACGTCCTTTCCTGCCCTCACCAAAGGGTATCTCTGGGAATATCTGATGGATATCGGCCAACTCGACACCCATCCGCCCGTCCATCCCTGCGAGATCGTTCCCTCTCTTCCTCGTGACGCTGGCCTGCTCGTTCTCCAACTCCTCAAAAAGAATCCTCGCGAACGCCCCGTCAGCGCCCACGAAACCTTCTCCATGATCAATCACATCCTCCGCCACCACAAAGCCTACATGAGCAGCGATGACCTTCAACATTGGTTTGCTCAAGTCCGTGGCGAACACACCACGCCTCCTCCTCGCACCGCCCATTACGACGCCTCCACCCTACAAGCCGCCGCTCGACTCGCACAACAACACGATGCCCCCATCCCTCCCCTACACCCTCTTGCTTCCTCTTCTTCCCTTTCCTCCGAACACCCTCTTGCTTCCTCTTCTTCCCTTTCCTCCGAACACTCTCTTGCTTCCTCTTCTTCTCTTTCTACCGAACAGGCTCGCATCGAGACCGCTCATCTCGATGATCACTCCCTTTCTTTTCTGCGCAAAGATCTCTCCGCACCTTCTCCTTCTTCTGAGCGCCTCCCTTCCCCCCGTCCTTCCGACTCTTCCCTTGCCCTCTCTCCTCTCTCCGTCGATGATTCCTTGCTCGATCCCGCTTACTTCGATGAGCCTTCTCGCTCTCTCCTTCGCAAAAATCCCCCTGCTGCGGCTTCTTCCACTTCTTCCCGTCCTTCCACTTCGCCTTCTTCAGCCACTTCCTCCGCTCCATCCGCACAGCCCACCTCGCCTACCTCGCCCACAAGCGTTGCTTCCGCTACATCTTCCGCCACTTCGACGCTTTCCGCTCCTTCTTCTCCCACTCCTTCCTCCCAAGACGCCGCCTATTACGCGCCCACTGTCTTGCGCATCCCTTCTCCTTTGCTTGATGCTCCCACTGACCTCCTTGTCCAAGAGCGCCATCTCCTCGCCACCGACGCCTCTTTTGACCACGACGCTCCTTTGCTTTCCCATCCCGATCTCAAGCCTTATACGCCCAAAACTCCCAAGTCTTCCCCCGATCCTCGACTTAAGACTTTTTCTCAACCGCTCCCCGACGAACTTTCCGCTGCTTCCAGCCAAGACGCCCTCGATGCTTTGTCTATGCGCCCCCCCACCGGCATCCTCGTCGGTGTCGAGGGCCGCGAGTTGCTCCTTCAAGCCATCGAAGAAGCCAACCTCCGTATGCCCACACAACAGGACATCCGCCTCCCTTCTTCTCACCTACCTGCTTTTCCCGATAATTCCGCCCTTCCCAACGCCCTCTCCTCTTCCCAATCCGCAAATGCCCTTCCCAACGCCCTCTCCTCTTCCCAATCCGCAAATGCCCGTCCCAACGCCATCTCCTCTTCCGTCGCCGAACCGACCGCACACACCAAGACTTCCCACGAGAACACCTCCGTTGGCTCTTCTTCCCATCCTCTCGAAGCGACCGCCTCTTCCGATGCTTCCACTCCCACTCTTCCTACCTTTGTTTGGGTCGGCGGGCTTCTTCTCGCTTTCCTCGGCGTTGCCTTGGGCTGGATGGTCGTTCGGCAGCTTCTCCACAAATCGACGCTCCTCCCCGATGATGCTGGCCTTCACGCTTCTGTTGCTCCCCATCCGCTCCGCGCTTCCCCCAACGCTCCCTCCCTACGCACCGAACCTTCTCAACGCACCGAGCCTTCCCTACGCACCGAGCCTTCCCTACGCACCGAACCTTCCCTACAGGCCGATCTGCGTACCGAACCACCTGCGCTCCGTCGCCGCGCCGCTGCTCGCCGCCCCTTTCTCCGGCGCAAACGCCCACAACATCGGCCTGTTCACGCTCTTTCCGCTCCATCCCTGCTTTCCCTGCCTCCCCGCACTCCGCCTACTCCGCCCACCACGCCCGAACCCCGCATCGCTATCCTTACCGTCCCTCAAACACCGCCCAAGCTTGTCTTGCGTGTTTTCGGCAACACTTGTTCACTCTTTAACCAAGAACAAGGTTTCGGCCAGCGCTCCATTTACCGACTTACTCTCCACGAAGGCACGCATCACTTCCGCTGTATCAATCGAAAAAAAAACATCCAGTGGCGTTTTCAGGCCCATCTCCGACTCGGCAAAACTTTCGAGATTCAAAAAGATCTCTCCACCGGCAAAATCTTTTTACTTTCCAACCCTTGGTCTGAGATCCTTCTTCAAGGCATCGGTGTTCTCGGGCAAAGCGGAGAACCTATTGAGCTTCCTGTTGGCCGCCATCGACTGCTTCTCAAAAAGCAAGGTAAAGATCACCCTATCCAAAGCATTGTTGTGACTGTCCGCCCCAACGACGTCCTTCGGACCGTCGTTCGTTGGTAAGAGATGGAGGTTTTTTCATGTTTTTCTTCAGGCTTTTTTGCCTGTTTTGCCTTCTTGTTTCCTGTACGCCTGTTTGGGCGGATGCTCCACTCAAAGCACTCGTTGAAAAAGTCGATAACCTCGATCCCAAGGCCATGACACAGATTGAACGCCATCTCCAAGACAGCGCACTCACACCGCAAAAACGCGCACAACTCTTACAACTCAAATCTGTCGTCCATCTCAACAACCTCCGTATGACCGAAGCTCGCGCTGTTTTTGAACAAGCACTCGCTGCCGATCCCAAGCTTTCCTTGCTCGGCAACCTCAGCCCAAACAACCGTGCAAAGTATGAAGCATGGCGTACTGATTTCTTACAAAAACAAATTTCTCCGCTCCGCCGCCTTCCCCCTCCCAATACAGAACCCCGTACAATGGGCCGCGTCTTGTACGGTGTCCTTTTGGGTCTTGGTGTTGCGGCTGCCGTTGCGGGCGGAATTACCAGCGGCCTTGCCAGCGCAAATATCGACGAATACAACAAATTACAAGGCGACCCGAACAACGCTAGAAAAAAGCTCGAATTGCACAACAGCGCTCAAACAATGGGCATTCTTGGGATTGCTTCGTTTGTAGCGGGCGGCGTTCTGGTTGTGGCGGGTGTTATCGTTGCTGTTCTCGTTGAAACTTCCCCCTCTTCTCGTCCTCCATCTACGCCTTTTCTTACAAAAAACGAGACCCGCGCTTTGTTTTTGGAGTCTTTTTAAGTGCCTTTCTTTTTCCCCAGAGGCCACATACCAAAAAGGAGGTTTGTGTGATGACTTTTCCCTTTTCTGGGAAGCCTCGGGTCACAAGAATATCTCTTGCCGTTTTTGTTTTTGGGTTCTTACTTTTGCACCAAACGGCCTGTTTACCTCCTCCGCTCAGTCTCGATTGCGATTTCTGTTTCGACGGAACCTGCGGAGTCAACACGGGCTTTGTATGCAAAGACGGCTATTGTGTCCCTGAGAGCGACCCCAATCCCGCTCGCTGCAAAACTGAACTCCCTGACGGCGGTTTGGAAAAGACCGAACCCCTCGACGAGACCTCTCCCGAAGAGGCCACCAACCCCGAAGAGGCCGCAAATCCCGAAGAACCCACCTCTCCCGAACCTGAGCCTTACATCGAAACTGAACCCGAACGCCCTGAAACCCCCGACACTCAACACGTCCTCATCACCCTGCTTGAAGGCGATGATGATCGAGAGCAACCTCTCTCCTACCCCACCGGCACTTCCGCGCCTCCAAACGCCAAAGAAGCCAAATTCCGATTCCGCACTTCATGGCGTGTCTTCGGTGCAAACCTGCGCCGCATCGACTCTTGGAAACTTCAATCCAAAGACAAATCTCAGACTTTTACTCTCAATGCTACCGACATAAAGGATACCGACATGAAACTCACTCTCCCTGCTGCCCTCACTGCGGGCTTTTTTACTCTCCTCGGACTCATTGGTACCACACCCACCGTTCAAGCCGAAGTTTACGTTCTCCAAGGCAAAGACGGCAAAGACGGCAAAGACGGCGCACAAGGCCCCAAAGGCGACACCGGCACGCAAGGCCCCGCTGGGAAAGACGGCCTCGGCTTCGATCCGACCACCGTCACCTTCGTCAACGCCCTCAAATCCGCTGTCTCCATCCAAGGCAGCACCCTCACCTTCAAAGCCGACACCATCACCGTCGACACAAAAACCTTCACCGTCAAAGGCGATACCAAACAAACCACCCTCACACTCGACGACTCCGCCCAAACCATCACCCTCAAAAACGCCAACCTTCACATCCAAAGCGGTTCTGGCTCCACCGACGGCACCGTCAACGGCTTTGGTAACCTGATCCTCGGCTACAACGAAGACGGTGGCACCGCAAAAACACGTACCGGTTCTCACAATCTCATCCTTGGTAGGGAACACAGTTACACCGAACATTCGTCCATCCTTTCTGGCACCAAGCACACCGTCAACGCCCCCTACGCTTCCGCCATCGGTGGCTCTTCCAATACCATCACCAGCAATGCCCCCCACGCCGTTGCCATCGCTGGAGCGAACAATACCTTCGCTTCCTCTCGCACTGCTCTTTACGCAGCCTCTCTTGGCGGGGAAGATAATCAAATAAATTCCAACTACGCCGCCGCTGTCGCTGGACAAAATAACAGTAATACAGGGACGCATGCCGCCGCTGTCGCTGGACAAAATAACAGCATCACAGCGACCCATGCCGCCACTCTCGCCGGCGGTGGAACGGACGCGAACAACGACAAAAACACCGTTTCTCAGTCTCACGCGGCTGCTGTCGCTGGGCAAAAGAATACTGTCAACGGTAAGAATGCCGCCGCTGTCGCTGGACAAAATAACACCGTTGACGGAACCCATGCCGCCGCTGTCGCTGGACAAAATAACAGTATCATAGGAACCCATGCCGCCACTCTCGCTGGCGGTGGAACGGACGCGAACAACCACAAAAACACCGTTTCTCAATCTCACTCGGCCATTCTAGGGGGGCAAAAAAACAACATCAACGTGAGTTCAAAGGCTGCCGTCGCTGTCTGCGGTTCTTTTGGCGTCAACTCCACTCTTTCCACCTCTTCCTGCTGTGTTGGTACACCTCCATAACCCCTCCTCTCAAATAAAACACCGACCGCTCTTGACACCTGCCGTTGCCTCTGCCATCTCTCTCCACAGCGTCTGCTTTTTCTACCGCCCTTCACTTTTTTTCTTGACATCACGGAGGCCCCATGCCACCGCCCTTTTTCACGCACGCTCCTCCTTCCAAACCTGCAAACCACCGATACTTCGCCCTTTTCATCTCGACTCTCTTTGCACTCTCTCTTCTTCCCCTTCACTCCGCTTGTTTGCCTCCTGCTCCTCTCGACTGCAATCCTTGTCAAACCGACGGAACCTGCGGAGTGAACACGGGCTTTGTATGCAAAGACGGCTATTGTGTCTCTGAGAGCGACCCCAACCCTGCTCGCTGCAAAACCGAGCGCCCTGACGGCGGTTTGGAAAAGACCGAACCCCTTGACGAAACCTCTCCCGAAGAGACCACCAACCCCGAAGAGGCCACCAACCCCGAAGAGTCCGTCCACCCCGAGGATGGCGCTCCTCTTGATAACGAGCCTCTGCGCGAACAAGAACCTGAACTTGTGATCAAGGAAACCGACAAGCCTTACATTGCGCGAGTCAACGGCAATGGCACCCAACTCGATGTCAACGCCAAAGATTCGCCTTTCAAACCCGACAAACCTCCCACCGCGCCTTCACCAAATCGCATCAAAGATGCCCTTGTCATCGAAGGCGCTCTGCTCGACCAGATCACACGATGGACACTCACTCCCGCAGATCCCCAATCTTCCCATCCCACCCTTACATGGACAAACAACGAAATCACAAAGGGCCAAAACATGCTCACTCTTTCTTTTTCCAAAACAAAAACCATTCTGGCTGCTGGCTTGTTTCTTCTCACCGGCCTCTATGCACAAGGCAACGTTCAAGCACAAATCTTTGTTCTTCAAGGCGAAAAAGGCGAATCAGGGGCCAAAGGCGACAAAGGCGAGAAGGGCGACCCCGGACTCACCTCCTCCGAACAAACTCAACTCCAAGCCTTGTTGCCCAAGCTCAAAGCCAGTGGCAACAAACTGATCCTCACCGCCGACGAGATCAGCTTTGAATCCGCCGCTGGCAACGAAGCTGCCAAGCTCGTCATCGACAGCGCTAAAAAAGAACTCTCTTTTTCGAGCGGAACCACCATTTTTTCTTTCAACAGCACACAACTCACCGCCACCGCAAACCAAGTCAACGTCAACACCCCAAACTTCGAGATCAAGGGAGCCAACGCGACCTCTCTCAAACTCGATGACTCTGCTCGTTCTATCTCCTTACGTGTCACACAGAAAAATGCGACCACTCAGGCCACCTTTTCTCTTGAAGGCGGCGATGCGAACGCCAATCCTGTTCCCCTGACCAAATACCCTCTCGCCACCTTTGATCGCACCAACGTCCAAGTCCAAAGTGGCGCTGGAAAAACGGACGCAGCCGTCAACGGACTTGGAAATTTGATTGTCGGGTACAATGAAAAGCGCTCTCTAGGAAACGTGGTCAAAACGGGTTCTCATAACGCCATCATCGGCATGGAACATCACTATTCAAGTTACGGCGGCTTTGTTCAAGGCAAAACGAATTCCATCACCGATACGTTCGCGGGGGTCTTTGGGGGGTCAGGGAACACGGCGAGTTCCTCAGGAGCGGGGGTCTTTGGGGGGTCAGGGAACACGGCTTCGGGGGTTTTTCCGGCGGTTCTCGGTGGTGTTGGAGAGCTTGTTCAATGTGGGGGTGGCTCCACCGTTGCTGTTTGCCAGAAATAGCCTACTCAACCACAAGCATTTCTCCTTCATTTTCAGTCCCAGACAACGAACTGCTTGACGCTTTTTAGAAGGCGTGCCATAAAGACGAACGTCGCGCTTTTTTCCAATGTTCCAAAGGAACGCTCGTGTTTGCCTGTGCGCTGCCCTCTTCTACTGTCCACAGTTCCCCTTGTGTACGTCGTTTCAAAAAGTACGACAAAGGGTATCTCTGGGAATATCTGATGGATATCGGCCAACTCGACACCCATCCTCCCGTCCATCCCTGCGAGATCGTTCCCTCTCTTCCTCGTGACGCTGGCCTGCTCGTTCTCCAACTCCTCAAAAAGAATCCTCGCGAACGCCCCGTCAGCGCTCACGAAACCTTCTCCATGATCAGCCACATCCTCCGATCCATCCGCACAGTCCACCTCGCCCGTTTCAACCACGAACGTTTCGTCCTCTACACCTTCCGCCCTTTCCGCTCCTGCTCCTCCCACGCCTTCCTCCCAAGACGCCCGCCCCTGCGAAAGCCGTGTTCGCGGCACTCCAAGCGGCGCGGTCGTTGGTTTGAAAAACGCCTGCTCTTTCCGCCGATACGGGGTCAAGGGGCGCAAGTCCCTTGCGGGGCGTGGGGCAGCGCCCCACACAACCGTCCGACAACTATGCCTGTTTGTTTTGGAGGTTTTTGAGGGGGGGTGTTTCTTGTTGGACGACGACATGAGCACTCCGAGGCTCACGTGCAGGAAAAGACACCAATTTCTTGCCTGAAACACGTTGTCTTCGCAGAATGTCTTGAAACATAGCGTCTGCATCGTGGCCGAATTGGCTGGCGTATTCTTCTCTTAATGCGCGTGTCTCAGCGACAATAGGATCTTGCCACATCGCTTAACTCTCCGTTAATTCGTCTGGTGTGCAGATAATAGGGGGTTCATAACCCAAAGCCCGACAGGCATTTTCAATTTTGGGTCGGACGTGGGCATTGGCAATGTGCGTGCAATTCCAAGTCAGCAGGTATTCGATGCCATGAACCGCTGCAATAGCCACATGAAATGCGTCCATTTCCGCTTTTTCTGGTAAGGCTCCACAACGAATTAGAGATTTTCCGAGAATTCGAACCTGCTCAGTTGCTTGCAATTCCATGATACCTTCCATCGCATCAAGGCGGCGCTTTGCTGCGTCGGGATGACCTAAGCTGGCTTCGGCAATAACAAACTCAGAGATAACGCTTGAACTGAGCGGCACCAAAGGCGAAACGACATCTCCAGCAAAGGATCAGGCATCCAACCTGCCCGGAAATCGGTAGTACTCAAGCAACTTCGCCTTTGGTGTCCGCTCCAGTGATTTGTTCGCCATTTATATGTATCCCTGTAAATAAACCCTCATCTAATCGTTTTTGAATAACATCAATGTAATTTTTTTCAATTTCAATGCCAATAGCCTTATAGCCGAGTTCAAGAGCAGCTACTAAAGTTGTTCCAGTGCCAGCAAATGGATCAAGCACTACATGATTATTATCGTTAGGTAAAAACAGATCAATAAGTTTTCTTATAAGAGAAATCGGTTTTATCGTGCAATGCTCATCAAATTTCTCATCTCGCCCTTTCGCAAAGCCTTCCAATATATTAGATTGAAAGGAACCATCAGAAAGTATAGCTTTAAACGGACCCAATCCAGTTTCTTGTATCGTATTGATGTAGTTATCTATTAGAGGCTTTTGGACAACAACAATCGCTTCCCACTCATTTCTCAGACAGGTATGCCATCCATTCCATTCGTGAGCGTCTGAATCTCCGAGTTTAGCTAGTTTTTTCTCTATATTTAGGCCCTTTGGGATCCCAGCATGGCGTCTATAAACAAGAACGTCTCTCGCATAGAAGCCAGCATCCTCAAGGGCAATTTGAATATGAGCTAATGTTCTTGTACTACTAAAAACAGCAACGATTGCTCCATTTTTACACACGCGCAGAAGTTCATTTGACCAATCTTTCGCCCACTCGATATACTGAACGACATTCTCCCTATTACGTTGATACCACCTTTCATTCCGAACACCACCAGCCAACCCACTTCCATAGGGAATGTTTTTTACTAAAGTCGAACTATCTTGAATACGTTCTATTCGTCTCTGTATCTCGTCGTGATCCCAATTTCTGCCGATAAATTCGTAATTATAGGGAGGATCTGTGATAACACAGGAAATACTATTCTCTTGGAGTAAACCTAAAAGCTCTCGACAATCACCATGCATAAGTTGCAATTGTTTTTTTGTACTCATCGTGTTATATAAAACTCCTTCGTATCTGCAAAGTTGGTAAGTGTTGAAAGCAAGTCAAATCCGCTTTTTTCATAAATATAATTAAAACTTTCCTCTCCTGTTCGTACATCCCACCCACCTGTTTTGCAGGCAGTAAGAGCAGCAGGAAGATTGTCCTCTCGCACGATCAGTAAAACAGGGCTAAATCCTCTTTCAGACAGTAATGTTCCGTATTGTTTAAATTTCTTTAATGTTCCCGAATCTCCTGAACCGATTCTATATTTGGTATCAATAGCATCAGACCCGACAATACAATCACAAGGTTCATCCCTGTTTATTTGCAAAGCAGGTTGATAATCAGGGCAGTTAGCTTGAAAAACCTCCGTAACAAGCCGTTGCCAACACATTCCAAGTTCTCTTCCCCAATATTGACGATTTTCTCTCTTTAGATCGGGAGTAATCCCAAAAATATCCATAAGAGGATCGCGGTCATCATTATCGTCTCCATAGGATTTATCACTGAAAGAGTTTTGGTAATGCTCCAAGATTCCTCTCAATAAACTTTCTATTTGTTCTGGTGGCATAAATTTTACTCCATTCTGTACAATAAATTCGCGGTTGAAAAGGATGCTCAATCAACCACAAAAAGTCAATCACTTTTCCGAGAATGCCGCATTTTTCTTGGCAACATGGCGAATGAGATCGTACTTGAAACGTTGCGTATCCCACCACTCAACTGTAGCATTTTGGTTCGCCATCGCTGGCAGGTCGTTGTTTGGGCGTGCGGTCAAATAGCTGATCACCGAGGTTTCGATATAAACTTTAGGCTTCAATCAATCACCTGCTATTTTATGGGTTTGCGTGTCGGGGAGTTACATCCCAAGTTCCCTCGGTCCAAAAACTGTCATGGCAACGTTCATCACAAAGAAAATTCGTTGTCAAGCTTATTTTTTATGAGTTGTTTTGTGGCGTCTGGGAATGTTCGCCTTGAGACAGTCGGGCTTGTATCGACAAGATTTGCACAGCCGAAAAAGAAAAGCCGAGTTCGCGCCGTATCAAGCGGCAGGGCTGTTGGTTTGAAAAAGTCAGATCACCCCGCCGATATGGGGTCAAGGGGCGCAAGTCCCTTGCGGGGCGTGGGGCCGCGCCCCCCAAAAACCAAAACGCCCCACAAAACCGCCCGACAGCGCAAGCCCTCTCTAAAGAGAGGTTGGATTGGATTCGGAGGCGACGGTCTGTTGCATAACGTCAGCAAGGTGGTAATGGCGGAGATCGAGCAAGATGGGGTAGCCTTCTTCGTTGAAGACCTCGAACAGGCCGTCAGGCGATTCTGTTTGGGAAATCGAGGCTTTTTGTGCTGGGGTCAGGTTGTTTTGCGATAAATCGAGACGCACTTCAACCGATTGTTTAAGAGAAAAAGAAACGGGTTTTTCTGTCGCACATTTTGCAAGAAAAAACTTTTTTGCTTCTTCGGCAGAAAAGACCAAGCAAAGCGAGATATACTCGATGGAGTGTTGTTCAGCAGAAAAAGCGCCACGCAACGCTCCGCTCTCTGCTTTAAGCCATTGTTCGGGTGATAATTCGACCAAAAAAGGCTCGTCAAAATCGACTTCCATCCATTCCGTACCAAGGCTCAACTCAGAGCCGTCTTGTTCAAGAAGATCAAATCCGATACGCATAATTCGTGTCCTTTCTTTTTAGAGAATTTTTGTTTTAGGGAATGTTTGTGCCAGCAAGTCTGATGTAAGCGTTGCTATCCGATCCGTATCTGAGCAAAGCGTTTTGCAAAACCGTCAAGTTTTTATGGCCCTCACCAAAATGTTGCACCAAGAGGGCTTTGAGAGCGGGTAGATATCCGTTCTGTGCTGCATAGTGGACGGCTTTTTCGATTTGCTGTTTTTCTTCTTCGCTGAGTGAGCCGCTTTTGATTTTGGGGGCCAGCGCGATGATGCCGTCCGCAGCGATTTTTGCTTGCCCGTCATTGTTTCCTTGAAAAGTGGCGGACGGAGAGAGAATTCGGAAAGCAGGCCCATCGCTAAAGCTCGGATAAAACCAAGATCCTGTTTTTTGTTGCAAGGCCAATTGCACGTTTTTGAGGCTGCTCTCACCGAGCCATTGCGTCAACTGGTTTTTCAACTCAGCCATCATCTCGGGCTTGTCTTTGTATTTCAGGATGAGATTTTCGATAGCCTCTTGGTCGCTCTTGGACACAGGGAAGCTTTTCCACTTGATCTCGCCGTTGAGGTTTCTTCCTTTGGAGATTCGATTAAAAATCGTGCAAGCATCTTTTTCGATCTCTGGCTTAGCATTGTAAGTGTCTGTCCAAACTTTTTTCAATGCTTCGAGCGCGGCTTGGTTTGCTTTGTTGGGATCTTTTGTGCGTGCAAGCGCTTCCTTGTAAGCCGTTTGCACAGCACCACGCGGATAGAGCTTTTGGTGGTTTTTGAGTACAGCGAGAAGCGCAGGCTTGTTGCGTTCTTCGAATTGCGCCCACTCTTGTTTGGAGATAGCCCCCGTGTAGACCTGAGAGAGGTAGGCTTCCGAGCGGCCATACACCGTTTCCATGAGAAGTTGCGCTTTCGAAGCCCCTGCTTTCACGGATGCCTCGACCTTTCCGGCCTTGACATTGATCTCCAATTTGCCTTCTTTTTCGATTCCAACGTTCAAGAAAACGCGCCGATTCAATGGGCGAAATTCTCCATTTTCTTTCACGTCATTCCACTCCAAAGACACACCAACGTGCGCTGCATTGCCAAGTCGCCCTGCCAATTTTGAAAAACGCTCGTAAAGTTGATTCATGCCCTGCGCGGAAAGAGCAGGAAACCCCGCCTGTTTCACCAACCCTGCAAGCACAGCCATCGCTTTGTCTTTATGGCCTTTGAACAAAGCAACAGGTACTTTCGCGGACCATTTGATTTGTCGATAAGTTCCGTTGTTGGTAAAGACAGGGTCGCCCTGTTGTGTGTACTCCGTCTTTTCTCTTTGAAACTCGAGTTTGTGCTCACCGATGTTGAATTCGCCTTTGATGTGGCTTTTTGTGGTTGTTCTTACACCCGGGACCTGTTGGCCGCTTGGCAAGGTGAAGGTTTGGCGCATTGTTTCAGCGGTGGCCTTTCCTTCGATGCTGACGGAATCGCCCGCTTTGGTTTTTCCTTCGACAGGAAGTCGCTTACCCGCGTTGGCTTTTGCTTCGACAAAGACAGAGGCTCCGTATTCCGTGATGAGCGTGGGAGGTTGATGGGGCAAAGAGACGGAAGCGGCCTTGAAGAGAGGTACGGGCAGGTGGCCGACGGCATTTGCAATCCATGCGGCAGCGTCTTTTGCCGAATCAAAGCGCAGCGTGATCTTGCCATTGGCTCCGACTCCTCCGCTAATCTTGAGAAAGTCCCCGAAACTAACTCCTGCTCTTGCGGCGGCTTCGGCGCTAAACTGGATCTGCACGTGTCCGGAATCTTCTTTAGAGAAAGAAAGGCCCAATGCAACAAAAACTCCCACGTGTCGTTTCAGAATTGTGCCTTTTTCGATACTCGCATCTGCCGAGACTTCAAATTTCACGAATTCGCCGCGTTTGTGAGCGGCTTGGTTCATCATCAATTCGAGTCCCTTGGCGGTGATGACTTGCCCGGGAACGAGCAGGATCTTGTTGGCTTCGTAAGCTTCGCGGATGGCTGCGGCGTTGTTGCGGGCAGGAGTTTCTGAAGCAGCCGTCTTTTTTTCTGAGCCTTTCGGCATTTTAGAAAATTGGTTTTCAGAAGAAGCCGACGAGGCTCGTACCTCTTTTGCTGAAGCTTGTTGGGATTCTTTGGATGATGTGGGGACTTCTTTAGAGGAAGCTTGCTGGGATTCTTTGGACTGTGGGGGGGCTATTTCGGCGTGGGTAGTGTTTTGGGGAGTGGCAGACGGACTCGAATGGGAAGGCATACGAGAGAACGATGGGCTGGGGGGATTGGAACTATTTGTTGGGTTCAAACGGGCGCTCATGGGTGACTCCTTGAAAAGAAAGACGTGGGTCGTCTTGTGTTGTTGGCGTGTCGCCCCATGAACACAACGCATACCGATCTTCTGCTATTTCATTTTTTGCTTTATTTTCAACGACATTGATTTTTCCTTGAGAAAAGCAACGCATCGAAGCGTTGTTGTTGTGCGGAGAACTGGACAGGACAGATGTCCAAGATCCGAACAGCGTGGACGCGACTCGCGAAGAAGTTAGGGTTGGAGGGATTCGCGTTGGAGGATGGAGATCACAGCGGGTCGAAGGAGCGCAGGCGCGATCACTTGGTCGAGCGAGCCGACGCGCACAGCGCGCTCAACGGAGTGGACTTGATCGAACTCACGGGCGACATCCCCTTGTTTTTCAAGCAAGACTTCTTCGATGATACGGTCTAACTCTTCGCGCAGCCGGGGCTTGCGTTCTTCGGGGGCGAGTTGAAGTTGTTTGCGTGCAGCCGCGACACGGGCATCGGCTTCGGCGCGTTTTCGGACTTCGTGGGGGAAAACGACCGCTGCTGCGGGGGCACCGCCGATCACCGAAGCGTAAGTGCCTTCCAAGGCGAGGGCCGTCATACGGGGATTCAGTGATTTGGAAAACACGACGTACGCGCCGCCGTGATAACGTCCGATCACCACAAAGACCAGAGGGCCTTCAAAGTTGACGACGGCTCGTCCGATCTCGGCCCCCATCTCGAGTTGAAGTTTGCGCAAGGATTCGGGGCTTCCGTCAAAGCCGCTGAGGTTGGCGAGGACGACGACAGGGCGGTTTGCGCTTGCGGCGTTGATGGCGGACGCGACTTTTTTGGAGCTTTGGGGAAAGAGCGTACCACCCGTCCAAGTATCGGGACCATCAAGCGGGATGCGACCGCGTCGGGGCAGCGGGCGAGACTCAAAGCCGACAAGACAAACAGGAAAGCCACCGATGGATGCGTCCCAAACGACGGAAGTATCGGCATGGCGCATATTGCGATAACGTTCAAGAAAGCCGTTGTCTTGGTCGATCACAGCGCTCATCACAGCGCGGATCGCAAAAGGCTTTTTTCGGCCCGGGTTGGTGTGTTCTTGGAAGATCTCGCCAACCGTGACGAAGCCGTCGGCGGCGCTACCTTGGTAGGGCATCTGCATGATCGAGCGTTCGGCGGGATCGAGGGTGGGAAGAAGTCGGATCTGCGGTTCATTGCGCATCCGATAGCCATAGCGATAAAAGCGGAACAACAAAGCGTAAGCCTCGCCCAGATCGGCAGCGAAGTATTGGGCTTGTCCGTTGGGTCCCATGATCCGCTCGAATCCACCGATGCCGCGTTCATCTTCGGCAGCGACACCGCCGGAGTATTCGAGGGCTTTTTTGCCCGTCAAGACCATCGAAGAATCGGGCAGCATAATCAAGACACCGCGTGCGTGCATGAGCATGGTGGCTTCGGCGTTCCAGTAGGACTGCGCGCCCACGTTGACGCCAGCGACGATGATGTGGATGTGACCGCCTGCTTGGGTAAAGTGGACAATACGCCGCAAGACTTTTGCGGTCCAATCGAGGTTTTCGGTTCCGCTGTCCATGGCGATCCGCGCTCCTGCGGAGATCGGCAACCATTCGACAGAGACGCCGAGTTCATCGGCGAGATCCAAAGCAGCGATGACACGGCGGCATTCGGGTTCGGCGAGGGCTCCCATCGCCATCGTCGGATCCGAAGCGATCCAGACACGGCGCATACCTTCGGGATAGCGGTCTGTTTCGTGGCTGATCACGCCCACCACAACACCTGAGCGATTTTCGCCATAAGGTCGGTGGACAGGCAACAATCGCGATCGCGAAGCATCGAGGTCGTATTCGACAAAGCGGCCATGCTTCATATCGGGGTGAGGAGCGGAAGCGGTCGCGGTTTCGCCTTGGAGCATACGGATGGTTTCGTAGGGATAGATCGCGCCGAGTCGACGGGCGCTGACGACTTTGATCTCGTAGGGTTTCATGGCGCGGATCGGCAACCAAGAGGGCGGATACTCCTTGACTTCGAGGCGGTGTCGTCCCGGCTTGTGGATCACAAACACTCGGGTGCGCACTTCGCCTTCGACGTCGGCCCAACGTGCGCGGATCACGACTTTTTCGATCCCAAGGCCACGCGTGGAAGCTTCGAAGCGATGGGACAATCGAGCGAGATCTCGGGCAGAGAAACGCACCACAGGTCGGACATACAACAAGATACGATTCCAATGAAGACGTCTTCGGACATCTTGGCGGGACTGGATCTCACGGATCACGCGAAGGGCTTCAAAGTAGATCTGCTCGAACTCCCAGAGGTGTTCGTCGTGGGGATCTTCGGGAAGCTCGGAGGGGAGGTTGCGGACTTCACCGAGAACGAAGATGCGTACATCTTGGGGGTTGGCTTTGGCGGTGGCACGGAAAGCATAGATCTTTTCGGGGGCTTCGAGGCGTTCGAGGGTGAATTCTTGGAGGCGCCAGAGTTCGAGCCGAGAAGCCGCTTCGGGATGGATATCGCGCAGCAAAGGATCTTCGGTGATGCGCTCTTCGTGGAGGCGGTAGGTGCGGTGTCGGACGCGTTCAAGTCCATCGCACCAGTTGAGGTTCCATTGTAAAACGCCCGTCTGTTCGAGTTTTGCATCGCCCAAAAGAGCCTCGGCTTCGTTGCCCCATTGTCCGTGAGTGATGCGCCCGACGATCAATATCTCGACCATGCTCAAAGGTACGGTGGCAAGGGACGGATGATATTCTTTCCATGCAGAAAGTGCCGTCGCAAGGGTTTCAGGCGTACAGACGATCACACCAAGCTGTGAGCGCTCATGATGCGGAGCGATCTCGACACGGGCGACCCCCACCGGGCCGAGGTGTTGGATCTGTTTGACTTCGATACGTTGTTCGAGATACAGCCGCCCAAGCAAAAGAGGGATCAAGCGAGGAAGGAGTTCGTCTTGTCCGATGGATCGTTGCAACAACGATGGAAACAGTGAAGCACGGGAGGCAAACAAGGCCCGCGAAAGATCTTCTTCGTCGTGGCTTCCTTTGGAGCAAGCGCGGAGGCGAGAAAACAGCGTATCAAGGTGGGCTTCGATCTCTTGGCGCCGTTGTACGTATTGCGAGCGTTCAAACAGCACATACAAGGCTTGACGGGCGTTGTCAGCGACAAAGGCAAAGCGTTCGGAGGCGACGCGGGCGACTTGTTCGAGGGTAGCGCGCAGATCGTCGTGTGGGCCGTCCCATTGTGCGCCTGCGGAGTAAAGGTCGATGGCAAGGCGCAAAAGCGAGGAACACAAGCGATGCCGCAAGGCGCTGTGGGTGTGTGCGATGGCAAGACGCCAGAGGGCTTCGCGCAAGGCTTCGGAGGGTTCGAGCTGATGCACGCCATACCAGCGCAGGGCGCGCTGTAGCAAGGGCCGAAAGATCTCTTGTGCGCCTTGTGGGCCTTCGTGGTGACGGCGGCAATAGTCGTAGAAGTCGAGTTCTGCGCTCAAGGCAGCGGCTTCGTGGGCGAGCGGAAGCAGGTTGCGATCAAACAACGACTCGCTCTCTGCAAAAGCCGCCAACAAGCGCAGCAACGGAAGCCAGCGCGTAGGAAAATGCAAGCCACCAAAGTCCACATCATCGCGCAGCAAGCGTTCAAGCGACTGCGCGTACATCGGTGGGACATCAAAGCCCAACATCACCGACTCGGCAAGATGCGTCAAAGAGTCCATCACCTCGGCAGCCTCGACCTCGCCCAAGGCATCAAGGTAAGAAGGATCAGGGAAGCCATCGGCATCAAAGAGCGCTTGCCAAGGTTGTCTCGGCGGGATCATCCATCCTGCCCCGCTGTGGCTTGGTGCGGAGACGACGGCTTCTTGTGCGGAAGGTTCGATCACCAGAAGCGACTGCCCAGCATGGACTTGTTGGTTAGGTCGGCAGAGGATAGAGCGCACGACGCCCGATTCTTGGGCATAAACGGGCATCTCCATTTTCATAGCTTCCAAGATGCACAACAGATCGCCAACTTGGACGTTCTGGCCTTCTTCGACAGCGATATGCACGACGAGCGCGGGCGAAGGGGCTTTGACCGTACCGCTTTGCAAGCGCTCCATCGCGTGCATGTGTCCGTCGACTTCGACCATCATCCCGGAACGACCGTTGGCGTACAACACATCGTGACTGGCATCGCCAACGTACAAGATCGATGTGTGCGGTCCAGTCTCTTCGATCTTGACCGACCACAGGGCATCTTGGCTCATCCCGACCAAGTATCGTCCCTGTCCCAGAGCATAGACATCCAAGGTATAGGACTTTCCGCGCAGGCGAAGACCGATGCTACGCCCCAAAGGTTCGGGGAGCTTTTGCGGGATGCCGTTTTGAACCTGTGCGAAAAACATCTGTTCTTGGGCGTATTCTTGGACTTTGAACTCGATCACAGCCCCGACGATCAGGGCTTCGAGGGCGTGAGCGGGGGTGGCGATGGTTCCGCCTTGTGCCATGACGCGATCCAACCAGCCTGTATCGGCGCTTGCTTCGATCACTTGGGGGTGTTGCAAGAGTGCCAGTAAAAAGGCTTTGTTGGTGGCTCCGTCTTCGACGACGATCTGCATCTCCGCCAATGCCCGAAGCAATCGGGCTCGTGCTTGTTCGCGGGTTTGGCCCCATGCCATGACTTTCGCGATCATCGAATCAAAAGCCGCAGGGATGGTCATGCCTTCTCGGATACCGCTATCGACGCGAACGCCCGGACCTGCGGGCGGTTGAAACAAGCGCACGCGGCCCGGACTAGGCAAAAAGCCGCGTTCGGGATCTTCGGCATTGAGACGGACTTCGATGGCGTGCCCGCGCCCCCCTGCGATCGGGCGTTCCCACGCCAACCCGCGTGCGATATCGATCTGCGCCTTCACCAGATCGCAACCTGCGACCAGTTCGGTGATCGTGTGTTCGACTTGGAGGCGCGAGTTGACTTCCAAAAAGGAGGCGATCTGTGTGGTGGGGTTGTACAAAAACTCTGCCGTCCCAACGCCCCGATAGCCCGCCATCTTGGCGAGCCGACAAGAGGACTCGCACAACAAAGACTCGATCTCAGGCGGCAAGATCGGGCAAGGAGATTCTTCGATGATCTTTTGGTGGCGGCGTTGGATGCTACAATCGCGCACCCCCAAGGCCACCACATCGCCCGCAGCATCGGCCACAAGCTGCACCTCGACATGCCGCGCCCCTTCGACACACGCTTCAAAAAACACCCCTCCTGCCCCAAAAGATCGCGCAGCTTCTTGTTGGACCGCACGCAAGGCCCCCAGCAGATCCGCCACCCGATCCACCCGCCGGATTCCTCGACCTCCCCCCCCCGCCGAAGCCTTGACCATCAACGGAAACCCCACACTTTCCGCCATCTCCAACGACTTCGATTCGGACTGCCCCTCTTCGATCAGGCACCACGCAGCCAGCGGAACCTCGCAAGCCTCGGCCAGTCGCTTCGCTTCGATCTTGTCCCCAAGCCGCACCATCGCCTCCGAAGACGGACCCAAAAACAAGATCCCTGCTCGCTCTAATTTTTCCACAAATGCCGCATCTTCGGAAACGAAGCCCCATCCCGGCCACACCGCATCGCAGCCCGTGTCTCGCAAGATCCCCATGATCCGATCATGGGCGCAATACACACTCTTCATCCCACCCAAACCATCCGAAACCAAGGGATGACCCAAAGCCACCGTATGATCGGCCAAACGCACAAAGGGAGCTTCTTGATCGGGTTCGGTGTACAACGCGACCACTTCGATCTGTGTACGGCGCTCGATATTGTACTCCCGCAAGGCGCGCAAAAACCGCATCGCGGCTTCCCCGCGATTTAATAACGCGATGCGTTTGATCTCCAACAGACTCGGTGGCTTCTCGGCTTTCATCGCACACTCTCCATAGGGATGGTGGGGCGGTTGGTTTGGTATGAAGTACGTTGCAGCGATCTCCATCAAGACTCGTCTGCGATCAAGCCCCCAAAACATGATGCCGCGCTTCCCATACGCGAAAGTCTGATCAGAATCAAGGCGACAACCTCGCCCCGCACCCCTTTGCGCGTCCCCAAAAACACTTGCAACCGACTGATGAGTCGGTTTTGAATTATATCGGGCTGTTGTACACGACGCGCTCGCGGCTCATCTACATCGCGATCAGTCGGTTTTGAATTATATCGAGCTGTTGTACACGACGTGTTCGCGGCCCATCTGCATCGCAGCCAACGTTCCGCCTTCGATATTGACGCCTTCTGGATAGCCTTCAGCTTCGAGCTGCATACAAGCCAAGGCGCTCCGACGGCCAGAACGGCAGATATAAGCAATCGGCCGCCCGTCGGGTTCAAAGCGCACACCACGTTCAAGATCGGTCAAGGGTAGGTTTTCAGCGCCCTTGACATGGACTTCTTCGAATTCATCGGACTCACGCACATCAATCAATCGATAATTTTGCTGTTCACGGATCTGCGCAAACTCAACGTAATGAAGTGATCTCATCGAAACCTCCTTGTTTTGTTATAGGACGGATACCGTTGGCCAAAAAAGCCGTGTTTGCGGCACTTGGAGCGACAGGGCTGTTTGTGTCAAAAAGGCCTGTGAACCTCGGCGGGTCGGGGTCGAGGACTCATACGATATCTGAGATCATAGGAGAGTGCGTAGACGCCCTGTGTTGGGCAGCCACAGGGGGCTGCCCCTACCTCTTTACGATCAGACCACGGGCGGCTCGCGTATAAGGCTCTATGGCGTGGGTCAGAGTCCCATGCTTCTGCTTGAGATGCGGCAAAGGAGCAAATGATGCAAGACCTGCTTGGAGTGGGCTGCAAGTCAGTATCGCTTGATTTTTGTAACTTTGGTGCTTGAGCAGCAAGGTTCTTCGGGTGCGAAAGTTGAAGAAACTTAGTGATACTTACTTAGACGAGCAGACTTGGAAAGAAGGGGGTGTTGTGTTAGACAGGGGCGGCGGAAGAGAGGAGAGCAAGACGGATGGAGCAGAGAGAACCAGCGCAAAGCACCCCGCAAGAAGGGAAGCGAGCACAAACACGGCGAAAACGGATCGAAGCTTTACAAGAAGCGGGATTGTCGTTGTTTTTGAGCAAAGGTATCGAAAGCGTGACGATCGACGATATCGTGCAGGGAGCGGGGGTCGCAAAAGGCAGCTTTTACCGCTATTTTCGGGACAAAGGGGATCTCGTCGAATCGCTGTTTGTGGATCTGGTGCGCCAGATGGAAGCGGTGTTCGATGCGTGCGAAGCGCATTTGGAGGCGGCCCGTTCGCCCGAGGCGTTGCGAGAGAGCTATGCGACGCTTGCGGGGGCGTTGGGACCGATGTTGTTGGAGCAGGCGGGTCGGGTGTTGCTGTATTTGCAAGAGAGCCGAGCGCCAGCGGTGGGGGCGAGAGAGAGCATCCATCGTCTGACAGCGTTGTTGAGCGAACGTGCGCTGCGCTTGACACGAGCGGCCCATGCCCAAGGCTTGATGCGGCCTTTTCCGCACAAGATCAGTGCGTATGCAACGCTGGGGGCGATCGAGCGGCTGTTGTTTGCGTTTTTGAGCGGAGAGGATCTGGGGGATTTGTTGCAGTTGCCGGGGGATCTGACGAGCTTGCTGTTGGATGGGTTGCGGATGCGCGTGTCCGTATGATCTGGTTTTAGATCTCGTCCATCCAAGGCCAGCGGGGCATCGGATCGCGTTGAAAAGCAAGGCTCCCAGCGATGTAGGTCGCGGCGATCATCTCGTCCTCAGCGACGGTCATGGCGCGAAATAGGCGCTGATCGAGGGGTGCTTGTGCGCTATGTTCGAGTGATCCGAGATAGGTGTGAGGCCGGGGGTGAAGAACCACCAGATCCGCCCATGCCCCCGAACCGATCCATCCCATCTCGTCCTGCATGCCCATGACACGGGCTCCATCGCGGGTCATAGCGCGCAACAAGGCTTCGCCATCCAAAGGCAAGCGTTCGGTTTCTGCGAGGCGCATCTGTGTCAAAAAGGCATGGCCGGCCTCACGCCACATCGAAAAAGAGACCCCCGCAGCCACGTCCGTGGCAAGGCCGACATGGACCCCTGCTTGTTGATGGCGTCGGTATGGGAAGACACCACTGCCCAAAAAGGCGTTGGAGCTTGGGCAATGGGCGACGTGAGCGCCGTGATCAGCCAAGCAGCGCAGTTCGTCGTCGTTGCTGTAGACAGAATGCGCAAGGACGGTGCGAGGTGTGAGTAAGCCATAGCGTGCGAAGATCCCGATGGGATGGGGAGCATCCGTCACACCTTGCATGGTTCGTTCGACTTCCATCCGCGTTTCGTTGACGTGGCTTTGTACGAACAGATCGGGCTGTTCGCGCAAGATCGCACCGCAGCGGTCGAGCATCTGGCGGGAGCATGACGGCACAAAACGCGGAGACAACGTATAACGCAAGCGATCTCGATTGTGCCACAGCGCGATCTGCTGTTCGACGCTTTTCCAAAGCACAGCGTCCTCTTGCAACAATCCTGACGGAGAGTCCGTATCTTGTAAGGTTTCCCCCAAACAAAGCGCCATCCCCAATTGGAGCGCCAGATCAAAGAGATGCGCGTTGGCATACGCAAACTGCGATCCAAAGACAACAGCGCTGGTGGTGCCTTGGCGAAGCATCTGGCGCACAAAAACCCGCGCCACTTCTTCGGCAAAGACAGGCTCGCGCAACAAGGCTTCTTCGGGCCAGATATGACCCGACAACCACGCAAACAACTCGACAGCGGAGGTTCCCACCATCCGCGTTTGTGGGTAATGGATGTGTGTGTCCACCAGACCCGGCAAGATCATCGCGCTGTGTGGCAGGCGTTGAAAGATGGCTTGGGGATAGTGTTGTGTGGCTTGTTCTTGCGGCAAGACGTCCACGATCCGCCCCGTCGACTCATCCCAAACGACGGCGCTTTCCGTACGAGAACGCAGACGCCCCTTGTCATCGATATCCACAAGATGCCCACACAAACCACGCATTTGCTCTGTCATCAACCAACCTCCCAAACCAACAAAGAGCGCCGCCCCCTACTGCAATCGACGGGCCGCTCCTTGCGAACGCTGTTTTTTTGTGAGACACCGCCAAGAACAGAGGCCGCACGATTTGCTGTAGCAGCCCTGTTTTTGGGCAGCCACACCTGTCTGCCCCGACCTCTTTCGACCGCGCAATGGACGGATCTCGTATGAGCCGATGGAGCCGAACACCTCCCGAACCTTTCGAGGCGGGGGAAGCAAGCCCCTTCGCATCGTTTGAAACTCACAGAGCAGATCGCCTGCTCCGAAACGTACAGCGCATGAAACAAACTGCATTTCAAGACTCGCCTACGCTGCGAAACATACCGTCCATCGGTGTTTTTCGCGCACAACCTTCCCGTCAAAGAAGGTCGCCTCTCTTCCAACACAAGCGACTGCGTTGGCTGTGTGTTTTGGCTTGTTTTGTGTGGGGGTGTCAACCCTCTTGGAAACTGCGCAAGACGGCTCCTGAGGGCGTCTTTTCACCGCAAAGCCGATTCCAACTGGACGCGCTACGTTATAGCCCATCGCTTCGGATCGACGATATCCCTGCGGGGGACTTCTTTCGAAAACAGCGCAAGTTTCGCCGCGATCGTTGGCGGATCTTGGTGCGTTGGCTCAACTACGACTTCCAACGCGCTCTACTTCAACACAGCAAGATGCCGATCTCACCGCTTCCACTTCCTCCCGAAGCGCATCCGCCCTCTTCTGCTACGCAGACACCCCCTCACCCATTTTCATCCAAAACACCGATGCTTCCGCCTACTTCGTCGGTGCGCCCAACGTCGCACGCACAAGCAGCGGTCACCACAGCCTCTGCCTCGCCCTCGTCCGCAGCGGTCACCTCGGCCTCTGCGCCTGCCCTGCTCTTGCGCCCTGTGGTGACGGCTTTTCGCCTCGGCCAGACCCATATCCAACTGTCCCTTCCAAGCCAGATCACGCTCCGCCTCCAAGTCCTCCAACACAACCGCGTGATCGAAGAAGCCGAGTTCAAGCATCAAAGCTCCGCAGAAATTATTGTGAACCCCGAAGTGCGCTTGCGTAAAGATGCGTACGGACTAGGGAAACTGATCGCAAGCTACCTTGATCGGCGTATGCGCGGGCTGGGTCCCCCCGATGACGAGACTTGACGCGAACGCAGATCTAGGCGTTTCATGGAAAAAGCATCAAAAGATCGCAGCCCTGTCATCAGATCGTCACACCCCCACACGATATCTCGCTGCGTTTGTATCTTGTGCAACAAAGGAGCGTTCACGCATGGCTCACCCCCCTCCCCCCCAAAGCATCGGTCTGTGGCAACGTGTTGTGTTGATGGATCGTGCGATCTTACGGCGTGTTCGCACATGGGAGCGCGATTGGGTCACTCCGTTGATGCGCCTTGCAACCCGCGCAGGCGACGCCTCCAGTTGGATCCTCCTCACGCTGCTGATCTTTGCGATGGGCGAAAACATGCGCCATTACTTTTGGTTGTTGACCTACGCCACACTCTGTTCGACCTGCATCGCACACGCACTCAAACGGATCTTCCGCCGCAAACGCCCTTGCCTTGAGCACATCGGCGTCGAAGCATTGGTCGTCTACCCTGACCAATACTCCTTTCCCTCAGGTCACACCACCACCGCTTTTGCCGTCGCTGCGATCCTCCTTCACGAAGGCTCGTACCTTGGCGCAGGCAGCACCATCGCCGCCCTTTGGATCGCCTCTTCGCGGATCTATCTCGGAGCCCACTATCCCCTCGATGTCTTTCTCGGCGCGGCCATCGGCTCCACCGTCGGTCTGACCCTCCGCATCCTTTTCTTTTAATTTTGCTCGTATCGCCCCTTCCTTCCGCCCTCTCTCAAAACAAACTCGTCAGTCGGTTTTTTACAAAGAAGGTTTCTGCGATCGGTGTTTGTGGGGTATTACCCCCCCACAAGATCGATGCGATCTGTTGTAGACGCCCTGTTTTTGGGCAGCCACGGGGGGCTGCCCCTACGTTTTGCGCACACACTACAGGCGGATTTCGTATTCCCCCCCCACAAACACCGATGCGATCTGTTGTAGACGCCCTGTTTTTGGGCAGCCACGGGGGGCTGCCCCTACGTTTTGCGCACACACTCTACGGATTTCGTACGACGTAGTGGCCCAAAAAAGCCGTGTTCGCGACGCTTCAAGCGAGAGAGCCGTCTGTGTGAAAAGCTTGCGATCTTTTCGCCGATACGGGGTCAAGGGGGCCGCGCTAAGGGTGTGGGGTGTGGGGTGAAACCCCACCAAACCATTCAACTGCGGAAGTCCTGCCCTACACAGATTTGGTTTTCCACAGGTAATAGTCGTAATCGCCTTCGTAGACGCGGAGTTCGTGGCGGTCGATCTCGAAGACGCGGGTAGCGAGGGAGCGCAAGAAGTGGCGGTCGTGGCTGACGAGGATCACAGTGCCAGTGAAGTGCTTGAGTGCTCCAAGCAGGATATCGCGGGACTGGATATCGAGGTGGTTGGTGGGTTCGTCGAGGATCAGAAAGTTCAGGGGTTTGGCCAAGAGGATCGCCAGAGCAACTCGACTTTTTTCACCGCCCGACAAGATCGAGATATTCTTTTCCACCTCGTCGCCTTGAAACAAAAAGGCGGCAGCAAGGTTGCGTACAACGCCGACATTCATCTCGGGCATGGCTTCTTGAAGCGTGTCGACGATGCTTTTGTTGGGGGAGAGCGTTTCCATCGCGTGTTGGCTAAAGTAGCCGACGTTAACGCCCGTCCCAAGGGTAAAGACGCCACTTGTCGCTTCAGTTTGGCCAGCGAGGATCTTGAGGAAAGTAGACTTTCCTGCGCCGTTGACACCGACCACAGCGATCTTGTCGCCGCGTCGGATCATGCCGCTTGCACCGCGAAAGACGAGTTTTTCGCCACCTTGCATCAGCGGCCAGACCTTGGAGAGGTGGTCGAATTTGACGACTTCATCGCCGCTGCGCGGGGGGGGATTGAACTGAAAGCGCACAGTGCGTTGTTCTGCGGGGATCTCGATCCGTTCGATCTTGTCGATCTTTTTGATGCGGGATTGCACTTGGGCAGCATGAGAGGCTCGCGCCTTAAATCGCGCAATGAAGGCTTCCTCTTTGGCCAGTTTTTCTTGTTGGCGATTGAAGCTGGCGACCAAGTTTTCTTTGCGGATCTCGCGCTCACGTTCGTAAAAGTCGTAGTTTCCCGTGTAAGAAGTGACCGTCTGGTTTTCGATGGCGACGATGGTCTTGATCAGGCGATTCATAAATTCGCGGTCGTGGCTGGTCATCACCAACGCACCTTCGTAGGTATTGAGCAGCCAGTCTTCGAGCCAGATGATCGACTCGACATCCAAGTGGTTGGTGGGTTCATCCAAAAGCAACACATCGGGATTTTGAAGCAGCACCCGCGCCAAAGCGATGCGCATCTTCCATCCGCCGCTGAAAGACTCGACAGGTCGGTGATAATCGTCAGGGCCGATCCCCAGCCCTGTAAGAATCGTCTGTGCGCGCACTTCAAGGTCGTAGCCACCGCGCTTTTCGAATTGCTCCATCGCTTCGCCATAACGCTCCAACAATTTTTCCATCGCATCGGCATCCATCGGCTTGCTCATCGCGGCTTCCATCTGCGCGATCTCTTGGCCGAGGCGCACCACATCAGCAGAGACTGCCTTGACCTCTTCGAGCGCCGAACGACCGGCCATATCGCCCACGCTTTGCGAAAAGTAGCCGATCACAGTCTGTTTGGCGATGCTGACTTCGCCCTCATCGGGCGCTTCTTGTCCCACGATCAAGCGAAAGATCGTACTTTTTCCTGCGCCATTGGGTCCCACCAGACCGATCCGACTGTGCGGCAAGATCTGAAAGTTGGCCCCAGAAAACAACACTTGCGCCCCATGACGCACCGTCACTTGATTGATGTGGATCATCGAAATACTCCATCCATACGGCAAGATCGCGTTTCAACAACAACGCTTGTTCCCCAAAATCGCCGCATCATACAAATGCCCCCCCTGTATGACAAGCACAAAACGCCTTGGGTGCTTTTGATGGCGCGTAGGAGTTACGCAGTCGGATGATCTTGTGGGGCGAGGTACCATACCCCGCCATAGAACCCCCTTGACCCCGTGATGGGCGAAAAGCTCACCGTTTTTCAAGCCAACGACTCTGTCACTTGGACGGCCGCGAGCACGGGGGTTTTTTGGCCGACTGCGCAAATCCTCTCCGCGTTTAGGGCGTTTCGATACCGGTGAAATCGCGGCAGATCCCCATCGCTTCGGTCACGATGTCATGTTGTTCGCGTGTCAGCGTGCGATAAAATCCATCGGAGGCGACACGATAGGCTTCTTCGGGAGTCATACCGATGGCTTCAAGCCGCGCAGCATCTTCGCGGATGGTCTGCTGGACGTGTTCGCGTAGCTGGGCTTTGGCGTGTTCACGATCGGATTGGCTGTCAAAGATGTTGCCGATAAAAGAAGCGATGGTTCCGCCGATCACAAGGGCCACTCCAAATGGAGCGCCCACGCCCGTTGCGATCATCGCGGCCCCCACAAGCGCCGCGCCATTGCCGATCACTTCGGCTGCGGCTCCTGCGTTGGGGTTGCTTTGATAATCGCCGATGCTCATCGCAAAGCCCAAGCCAGCACCGAGCGGGCCAAGAACCTTGCTTGCGGTACTCGCAAACCCCGCAACAGTAGCGGCTGAGTTCACAAACCGCCCAGAGTTGGCCAGATACGTCGCTGCGGCTCCCACGATATCTGCACCAGAAGCCGCTGTTTGGACCATGCTGGTGATCGCAGCGTCCCACTGGCCTTTTCCAACAGAGTCGATGGTTCCGGCGATGCCAAACACAAGGCCCGCAGACGCAAGCCCCACCCCCAGAGGCGTATTGCCGAGTTCACCAAGCGCCGCCGTCATCTCCGAAGGACTCAAGAACTGGCCTTGCGCCATCGGCGCAAAGATCGCATGGGCTTGTTGCAACGCCACCCCAAGACTGGTCGCCGCTGAGCCTGTTCCTGAGACAGTCTCCAACAACGACGGATTTTGCTGGAGTTGCTCGATCAGCGTCGTCATCTGTGCAGCCGCTGCGGCAGGATCTCCGCTCGCTAATTGGAGATATTCGTTGGCCGCCGTCCCAAGGGCAGAACCAAGGATCTCCCCGTTGATCGAGGAAAGCTGATCGCGAAACACTTCGCGAAGGCGAGGATCGGCGTTGACGCTGTTGACCCATTGTGCTGTTTGTGCGCCAAAGCCGGGGGTCGAAGCAAGAGTCCGATATCCGTCCGCAATAAACGAAGCCATCTGTGGTTGAAACGTTGAATCCGACAGCATCGCTGTTTGGGCTTCGGAGAGCTCGCGTTGCAGGTTTCGGGCAGCTTGTTGTTGTGCATCGTAGAGAGGCTGATGTTCGCGACGGTATTGTTCGATATAGGCTTGTTGTTGGGTCGGCGTCAGATTGTTGCCAAACGAAGCGATATCACGGGCAAGATCAGCTTCTGCCTGTTTCACAGCGTCGTTGGCTGATTCGTAGCTCCGTTGCGCATTTTGCAATTCGTTGATGTGCTGCACATTCGCCGGAGGGCCCGGGACAACTGGCGTTGGTGGCGTGTTTGGTGGTGTGGTCGCAGGCGGTGTTGCCGTCGGCGGCGTAGTCGTCGTGGGTGGCGTCGTGGGTGGAGCTGTCGGTGTGGGTGGAGCTGTCGGTGTGGGTGGAGCCGTTGGTGTGGGTGGAGCCGTCGGTGTGGGTGGAGCCGTCGGTGTGGCCGTCGGTGTCGCGGTTGGTGTCGCGGTTGGTGTCGCGGTTGGTGTCGCGGTCGGTGTCGCGGTTGGTGTCGCGGTCGGTGTCGCGGTCGGTGTCGCGGTTGGTGTCGCGGTTGGTGTGGCCGTACTGGGTGCAGAAGTTTGGCGGGATTGAAGGCTTTGGGAGAGCTGCTTCGAGAAAAATTGAGCGGTGTTTCGCACGTCACCAAGGCTGTGTTGTGCGGCTTTGCGCAGCCCACCGATCTGCTCGGAAGACAGGCTTTGGGACGAAGATGGGGGGGGATTTTGTTTGGCTTGTTGAGTGGCTTTCTGAGCTTCGGCAGCTTTTTGGGCTTCCGCAGCACGGCGAGCTTCGGCAGCTTTTTGGGCTTCCGCAGCACGGCGAGCTTCATCGGATCGAGAAGAAGAAACTTTTGACATAGCGAACCTCCAAAGAACGCAAAGAACCTGCCCGATATCGACAAGTTTTGCTTTGTTAGCGAAGCGATCATCAACACCAAAAAGGCGAATTGAACGAGCTTTGGATGAGAAGCTATCACGCCAAAAAGATATCAAACACACCTTTCGTTCAAGGCCAAAGCGACACCGAATCAAGAGAGAAGTAAATACAAGTTGACTTGTTAACAAAAAACCCCGTGTTCGCGCCACTTCAAGCGGCAGCGCTATCGGTTTGAAAAACGCCTGTTCGCCCCGCCAATGCAGGGTCAAGGGAGCGCGCTCCCTTGTGGGGTGTGGGGTAAAACCCCACAAAAACCATCGAACTGTGCAAGCCGTATCGGCTCCAAGAGCCGATCACCCGATCCCAAAAGAGCGCATCAGCACCCAATAGAGGGCGATAGCAAGAACAACAGCGTTGAGGAAGCGTTGCCAGCGCCGTCCATCTTTGGCGAGCAGTAGGCGTTGCAACAGCGGAAAGGCGACCACTACGATCGCGATCTGGCCGATCTCGACGCCTAGATTGAAAGAGAACAGGGCAGGCAAAAGCCCTTGGGCTTGGGGATGGATCTTGTCTCGCAGGACATAAGAAAAACCGAAGCCGTGGATCAAGCCGAACACAGCAGCCATCCACGCTCGAAGTTTCATGGAAGGCGCATCGCGCCAGATATTTTCTGCGGCGATTAGGGCGATAGAAAGAGCGATCACCACTTCGACAGGGCGTTCGGGTAGTGCGAGGATTTGAAGGGCACTCAAGATCAACGTGACGCTGTGGCCAAGTGTAAAGGCCGTAATAATCCAGAGCAATTGACCAAGGCGAGCCACCGCAAACAACAAGACGATCAAAAACAAGACGTGATCGTAGCCGATCCAGATATGCCATATGCCTTCCCAAAGAAAGGCCCCGATCAAGGCATGGCCTTGTGGAAGCGTGGATTTCGTCGGTGGGTGGGGCGATGTGGAGGTCGGAGTAGTTGTGGGCGGATCAAAGTGCAGCGTGTATGTTGGGAAAAACTGGGAGATGACGGTGCGGCGGGCAGGTTTTCCATCGATCTCGATCTGGACGTAATGGCGATGGCCGCCCTGATCCTCAAGCAAGATCTTGTTTTCGATCAAGACCGAACCAAGGGGCTTTGTGCAAGCGCGCTTTTGGAAGAACAAGATCCGCCGCCCACCTTGTCCCCAACGCATCTGTTGTTCGTACACGCGGCACAAAGCGTCGTTGTTACTGATCAAGAGGCGACTTGCGAGATAACGCTCGATCGGATCACGCGCCGCCTCAAGCGATCGCAGCGGGACGCGCTTGGTTTGGGGATCTTCGAGTTTGAGATAAGAGCCGACATCTTGGGCGCTCACCGAAAGTCCTACCGAGATATCCGCCTGAGCGGTGTCGATCTTGAGGCGCATCTGCCCGGGAGAAGTCATGTGTGCTTGCGCATCAGCGGCCCCTCCAAAGAAGACGAGCGCCCCGAGGACAAAAGAAAAAATCTTGATCATGTAGAACTCACGCAATTGGTTTGTTGGATGGGGCGCTGCCCCATACGCGCCTTGTTAAGGTGGAAACCTCGTAGAGTCGGTCTTGATCGCCTTTTTTTTTGTTCTCCCCCCCTCAATCCCCCCGTGAACGGGGGGAAGTTGGAACGGGCAGCGTCTGCATTTCGTGCATACAGCGTGCGTCATGAAAAAACAAAATCCCCGATGCTTCCGACTTTCGCTCCCTCCCCTGTTCACGGCGACTTTCGCTCCCTCCCCTGTTCACGGGGGAGGGCGGGGTGGGGGGCTTTCCTCCGCTTCACCCAACGCCTATGGGGCGCTGCCCCAAACCCCGCAAGGGAGCGCGGCTCCCTTAACCCCGTGTTGGCGAAGAGAACACTGTTTTTCACACCAACGACTCTCTCGCTTGATGCCACACGAACGCGGGTCTTTTTTTGCAACGGCGTCACTCAATTCACGGATGCCTTGGGAGGTAGGAGCGCGGGTTGATGGGGTGCTTGTGCAAAAAGAGTCCGAAGTGCAAGTGAGGCCCCGTGGAGCGGCCCGTCGATCCGATGCTGCCGATACGTTGTCCCGAAGAGACAGGATCTTTGGGCGTTGCAAGGATCTGCGAAAGATGGCAATACAACGTGCGATAACCACGCGCATGTTCGAGAAGAACCCCCATTCCACACGATCCCATCCATCCTGCGTGCAAGACGACTCCCTCCGCTGCCGCAAAGACCGGACTTCCAAACGGTGCCACGATATCGATGCCCTGATGAAAGCGCTGTTTCCGATGAAAAGGATCGCTGCGCAAACCAAAACCACTGCTGATCGCGCCACGTGCAGGCCAACGCAAAAACGAAGTCGGTTCTCGAAAGCGATCGAGGTCTCGCTCCGTAAAGACCAACGGTGGGCGTGTATCGCTGTCCAACGCATCTCCTTTGGGCGCGTTGTGCATCGAAGAAGTCGTGGGCGCTGAAGATATCGCAGAGGCCGATGATGTCGATGGTTCAGGGGAGTTCATACGGTAGGTTTGGGTCAACAGCAAGGAGTTAGGGGGGGGGTGAGTTTGCGCGGTACGGGAGGGCGAGATCGTGCGAGAAGGCGTGAGCCTTGGAGGCGATGGGTGGTATCGAAGATCAAGAAGCATGATTGTGCGGACGATCCGCAACGAAAGAGATTCGGGGAAGCCTGAGAAGCGGTTGCGATCGCGATCTCCTTCGATCTCAAGCAGATGTCGATAGGCTTGCCAAGCGGCTGCCGTCAGACAACGGCTCGGCTGTCCAAGGCTGTTAAGCAAAGAGAACCAGCGTTGTTGTCGCGCAGAAGGCGTATCGACGGCCAATAACGCACACACCCGCCGCTGAAGCCCAAGTAAAGCTGCTTTACAGATCTTCTCGTGTGCGTGGGCCTTCAAAACGATGCTCTTATCGGTTGTGTGGGTCTTATCGGTTGTATGGGTCTTATCGGTTGTGTGGATCTTGTCGGTTGTATGGGTCTTGTCGTTTGTGTGGATCTTGTCGTTTGTGTGGATCTTGTCGTTTGTGTGGGTCTTCAAAACCATGCGGCGACAGACAGCCGAAAGAGGATGAGCAGGAGACAGCGTTTGAGACGGAATAACCGAGGAAGAACGAGCGGCGGTGTGAGCGGATCGATCATGGGGATAGGCTTTTGTGGAGAGAAGCGGAGCGTTGGGGTGGATGGTGTGCGAAGGCGTACAAGCGGAAGATATCAACGCGAAGAAGGCAAGGAAAAGAAAGGCAGGGGAGTTGAAAGAAAGGTGTGACACAAACATGGTGTATCCGTGTATGTTTGAAGAAACGCCAAGATGCAGAGTGTATCCGAGGGCAAAAGCGAAGACAAGAGAGGCAGAGAGGCAGAAATGCAGGAGAGATCCAAGCAGAGCGGTTGGAAACTGTTATTTGATGGGGGGACGGTGATCTTGGAAGCCCCCAAGGATCTAGGGGGATCGCCACCACCGCCTGAGCTGCGGTACGACGAGCGGATCGGGTATTATCGGGCGCGGGGGATGGATTATCGGCGGGTTCGGACATGGGTGCATCGGCTTGGCGTCGATTACACCGATGAAGCCGAACAATACAACCGATTGGAGTTAAAGCCACATTACAAGCGAGAGGCTCGGCCCTATCAGGCCGAAGGTATCGCTGCATGGAAGGCCGCAGGAAAGCGGGGATTGATCTTGTTGCCGACGGGGACAGGGAAATCCTTTGTGGCGGAGTTGGCGATGATGGAGACCCAACGTTCGACGTTGGTGGTGGCACCCACGATCGACTTAATGAACCAATGGTACGAGATCTTGTCCTCTTCTTTTCAGCGGAGTGTCGGGCTTTTGGGGGGAGGTTATCACGAGATCGAAGATATCACGGTGAGTACATACGACTCGGCTTATCTGCACATGGAACGGCTCGGAGGGCGTTTTGGGCTGTTGATCTTTGATGAAGTGCATCACTTGCCGGGGCCGAGTTATCTGTACGCAGCGGAATGTTGTATTGCGCCGTTTCGGCTCGGACTGACGGCGACACTCGAACGCCCCGATGGTCGGCATCAATTGTTGGATGAGGTCGTGGGTCCGATCGTGTATCATCGCTCGATTCGAGAGTTGGCGGGTGAGTACCTTGCGGAGTACGATGTGGAACAGATCACGGTGGAGCTCGATCCTGACGAGTTTATCGAGTACACCGAAGCGCGTGAAGTGTACCGAAGCTTCGTGAGAGAAAAAGGGATCCGATTTGGTGGTCCGCAAGGATGGGGACAGTTTGTGTTGGTGAGCAGCCGAAGCGCAGTGGGTCGGCGGGCAATGAAAGCCTACCAAACCGCCCGTCGATTGGCGCTTTCAGCGCCATCCAAGCTGCGCGATCTGGAGGGCTTGTTGCGGCGGCACAAAAAAGACCGTGTGATCATCTTTACAAATGACAACGACTCGGTCTATCGGATTAGTCGGCGTTTTTTGATTCCTGCGATCACGCATCAAACCGATGCGAAGGAGCGCAAAGAGATCCTCAGCCGCTTTAATGAAGGGATCTACCCTTGCTTGGTGACTTCTCGCGTGTTGAACGAAGGCGTGAACGTGCCAGACGTGAACGTCGGGATCATCTTGAGCGGGACAGGAAGCGTGCGCGAACATGTGCAGCGGTTGGGGCGGATCTTGCGAAAGCAGCCCGACAAACGCGCAACCCTCTACGAGATCGTCACCGCCAACACCGTCGAGCAGTACGTCAGCGAACGGCGGCGCGAACACGACGCCTACCGCCGAGACGAAGAACAAGATCCCGAGCCTGAACCTGATATGCAGGACTGAGTGCAGATGCCGCAAAGAGCGAAGCACCGCCATTCGAAAGAGGTGAACAAGCCGATGGGAACGAAGCGAACAAGCCGATGAGATGGAGGAGAAAGAGCGGATGTTGACAACGGATCTGATCCGCGTGAGCGAAAAAGGCGAGAGCATCGAGCCGCGCTACATCAAGATAGAGAAGTTAAAGTCCTTTGAAAAAGTCGAACGGCTGATCGAGGCATACCGCGCACACGTCGGCAAGCCGAGGGGCGCGTTGGAAGAAGAGCTGAAAGATATCATTGGGGACGGAACGGACTTTCTCATGCAACGTGGCCTCGCCAAACTGCTTGCGGATCGCTCAGAGTTTGTCGTGGTTTCCCCGCTTTCTCCGATCGAGTTGCGCCGAAAGATCTTTGAGACGGTTGCTCAGGTGCATCCTGTGACGCAAACCCCCGATCTGCACCACCCGACCACACGCGAAGGGATCTTGGGCCAAGTAGCCGAAGAGTTGGGCGTGACCGAAGAAGTGATCGAACAGGCGTTGTATGCGGACTTGCAGGACGCTTACATCTTGGAGCGTTTTGAGGATATCGAAGCGGAAGCGCTCTTGCATCGGTACAATCTGGCCCTTGCGCAGGCGGTGTTGTTTCGGGCCAGCAAGATGCAAGTGTGGCTGCGCCAACCCGACGCCAAGCGGTTAAAGCAATTGATACGTTATCTGAAGTTCTTTCGGCTGATCGCGACGGCTTCTTATGAGGGAGAAGATGTGCAGATCACGATCGATGGGCCGTCTTCGATGTTTCGGCTGAGCCAAAAATATGGGCTACAGATGGCGAACTTTTTACCGGCTCTGTTGCTTTGTGAAGATTGGACGATGCGAGCGGATCTGTTGTGGGAAGAACGACGCGAACCGCGTGTTTTCTATCTCGACAGCCAGTGCGATCTGCATAGCCATTACCCCGATACAGGGGCTTATTTGACCGAAGAAGAAGAACACTTACGCCAACGTTGGGGGCAGTTGAAACTCGACTGGGAGCTTGTGCCATCGAGTCGGGTGTTGCGACAAGGTAGCCGAGACGTGTGTGTGGTCGACTATCGCCTTGTTCATCCCGATGGACGGGAGGCATGGTTGGAGTTGTTGGGTTTTTGGCATCGCGATTCTTTGTTGAGACGCCTCGAACACCTGCGCATGTACGGCCCTTCTCACTTGATGGTTGCGGTGTCGACGCGGATGCGTGTGTCGGAGGAGGATTACGCCGATATCCCAGAGCAGGTGTATCTTTACAAGGATGTGATGCACCCCAAGCGCTTGGCCGAACGAGCCGAACAGATCGCAACCAAAGTGCAGGATTGAGCCAACGCACAACGCACGCAAACAAGATCAAGATATTGACTTTTGGCGCGCTTCGGGGTCTGATACAGCGTTTGGATGAGCCATGTGCGGTGGATGGCGTGTGTTCGAACGCACGCATAGCCCATGCTGCTTGAATGCAGCAGACGACAAACCGAGGACAAGGATGGATCTGCATATTTTGGGTGCAGAAGGCGGAGAGCTTTTTGGATACAAACCCGCCAGCTTTCTGTTTCAAGAGGATCTGTTGATCGATGCAGGTTCGATATGCTCGACGTTGCGCCTTGAGGCGCTGTTGCAGATCGAACACGTTTTTTTGAGCCATACCCACCTCGATCACATCAAAGATCTGGGCTTGTTGGCGGACCTGTTGACGGGCTTGCACTCCAAGCCGCTCAAGATCTATGGAACGGCTGATGTCCTCAAAACGCTGCGCGAACACTACTTTAACAATAAGATCTGGCCGGATTTTACGCAGATTCCGCCGCCGCCGATGATGCCAGTGCTTGAACTGGTCGAACTCGAACCGATGGTGACAGTGCATCTACCGGGCGATCGAAGTGTTTTGCCGATTCCTGTGCATCATACCGTCCCAACATGCGCCTTTTTGGTGATGTGGCCCGGGCATAGTTTTCTCTATAGCGCCGATACAGGCCCCACAGATCTGTTGTGGCAAGTCGCCAACCAACGCGACGATCTGCGCGGACTGATCTTGGATGTCGCGTTTCCGATCCGTATGCAGATGATCGCGAACCTCGCCAAGCACCTCACCCCCCAGACCGCCAAAGAAGAACTGCGCAAACTCAAGCGCGATATCCCGATCTATTATTTCCATCTCAAGCCGGCCTTTTACCAAGAGATGGTCGATGAGATGGCGCAGATCTTACCGGGAATGGGGACGATCTTGCGATCAGGGCAAGAACTTTGGTTGGGGTCCGGACCCGCTTGAAAAAATATCGCAAAAACGAGGATGCTGCCCGCGCCTCAATGGATATCGATCCGATAACGCCGCCCGTCTTTGACGAGATCACCTATCAAACCCAACTCAAGGGTCTTTTTGAGCTACGACGCGGCGTAGAGTCGCGTGGACTCGAAGGGATGCGTGCGCTCTGGGACGCGCTCGGACGTCCAGCCGAGGGGATTCCTTGTATCCAAGTTGCGGGAACCAACGGCAAAGGCTCCGTGTGTGCGTGGCTTTCTTCGATATGTTGCGCAAGCGGCGTGCGAGTGGGCTTGTTCACAAGCCCCCACCTTGTACATTTTCGAGAGCGCTTTCGCATCAATGATCGCGATGTATCGGACGAAAGGATCGCTCACCACCTTCCTCGCATCCTTCAAGTAGCCCACGAAACGGGCTACCCTCCGCTGTTTTTCGAGATCGTCACCGCGCTAGGTTTGTGCTTATTCGCCGAAGCCCAAGTCGAATGGATCATCCTCGAAGTGGGGCTTGGAGGGCGCCTCGACGCAACCACCGTGTTTCCTGCGGTCGCGTCAGTGATCACCTCGATCGGGCTAGATCATTGTGCTTGGCTTGGCGATACACACGCAGCGATCGCACGAGAAAAAGCCGGAATCTTTCGCCCCAACGTCCCTGCATGGATCGGTCACGTCCCCGAAGAGGCCGCCACGATCATCCAACAAGAAGCCCTCGCGCACCAAGTCTCCGCCGTCCAATGGGCAGGCGTAGACTTTTGCGTTGACGCCCGACCTTCACAGATCCCCACAGCAGAAAGCCTCTGCTTTGTTGGAGAAGGCGAAGTGATCGAGGGCTTGTGTGTCCCACTTCGCGGCGAGCACCAGCACCGCAATCTTGCGCTTGCGTTGGCCGTCGCGTTGGGGCAACGCAAACAAAACTGGCGCATCACCGAAGAAGCGTTGCGTCAAGGCGTCCAACAAGTCCGATGGGCCGGTCGCTTGCAACGGATCGAATGGAAAGAGCGGGTGGTGTGGTTAGATGGTGCGCATAACCCTGAAGCAGCGGTTGTTTTGGCCGATGCGCTGGTTTCGATTCGACCCGCTGTGCTGATATTTGGCGCGATGCAAGACAAAGATATCCACGCAACGCTGCGCCCGCTGCTGGGCTGTGTCCGTCACACCATCTATTGCGCCGCCCACAGTCCACGCGCATGGTCGGCCTCTTCACTACAACAAGTGGCCCAAGAGATCGATTCATCCCGAACAAGCGAAGTATCCGACGATCTCGCCGATGCGCTGAACAAAGCCCACACACAAAGTCAAAAAGGCGATGCCATCGTCTTGGCGGGTTCGTTGTATCTTGTCGGCGAAGCTCTCCAACTGCTTCTTGGTGCTTCACCCTCTCCCACACAACACACCGCATAGCCCGCAACACACTCGGAGCGGGCACGAGATCGGCAAACGTCGATCTAGGCGGATACACCGCAGATCGCATAGCCCGCAGCACGCTTGGATCGAGCAAAGATGGATTTTCCATGCTTCGTGTTGCAACAGCGCCGCCTTGGTGGTAGATTCCTGTGCTTGTTGGGTCAGAGGTTTGGATGCAGACAAAGCGTTGAAGAAAACAACGACAGCACGGTGGCTAGAGGCGTAAAAGATGGCAGAGCGAGATTGGTTGATCGGTAGAGTCCTTGGAAAGTACCGGCTGGAAAAACAGATCGGCGCAGGTGCTTTTGCAAGCATCTACGAAGCGATGCACATCCACTTGCATGTCCCCTTTGCGATCAAGATCTTGCACCCGGCCTTTGCCAACGAAGACGAAGTCTTACGGCGTTTCTTTCGAGAGGCTCGCGCAGCAAGCCAACTTCAGCACGAAAACGTCGTGTTTATCGCAGATTACGATGTCGAAGAAGGCGTCGGCCCCTACATCGTGATGGAATACCTCGAAGGCGACACACTCAAAAAATTCCTGAGCCAACACCGCCAACTCCCGTTGGATTTAGTGGGCGAGATCGCACGTCAGATCTGCCTTGCTTTGGGACAAGCCCACCGAAAAAACATCGTCCACCGCGATCTCAAGCCAGAAAATATCTTCTTGGTGCAACGCGAGATGGGGCGCGTCTTGGTCAAAGTCCTCGACTTTGGCATCGCTCACCTCGGAAAAGTTGCCGACGCCATCACAGGTTCGCGCTTGATCGGAACTCCCGTATACATGGCCCCTGAGCAGTTTCGTGGCGTCGCTCAGTCCCCAAGCATCGATATCTACTCCTTTGGCGTCATCCTTTACGAGATGCTCACCGGGCAAACTCCCTTTATTGGACACAATGTCCAGCAACTCGGGATCGAACATATCTTGATGCCCGCTCCCGAACTTGCCGACGGGTTTCCCCCCGGACTGCGCCAACTCCAAGCCCGCCTTCTCGGAAAAACCCCCGAAGAACGGCCATCAAGCATGGAAGAAGTCTGGATGTTGATGGCTCCCGCTCTCGATCCCGAAGGGCGCTATCCTCATTGGCATCGCCAAGATCAACACATCTTTACAGGCGCGCTGATGCCCGCTGTTTCGCTCTCTTCTCCCGAAGCGATCAGCTATCCGCGCATCGATAACGGCAACCGCCATCCGATCCCCGTTTCTGTAAGCGACACCCAAGATCAAGCCCCCCAATCCGTCAACGACACACACGACGGACCCGATCAACTACCCGATGCTGCCGCCTTCTCCGAAGATATCCGCCCCACCTCTGTCGGCCCGCTCCCTTCGGGTTCTGCCAGCGATCTGCTCGCTTCTCTCCGTCCCTCCGAAGAAGAAGACATCTTCGAAGGGGCCGAAACCATGGTCGGCCCCCTGCGCAACCCGCTCTCAGATCATCCAAGCAGCGGCCAAGTCTACCAAACCCTGCGTATGCCAAGCTACACAGACGATCACGACCTCTCCACCAACGATATCCCAACCACCGAATTTTCCACCGATCTGAACTTGCCCGTCTACGGCGGTGCAGCGGGCCGAAACCACGCCTCTCCTACCCCGCCACCCAGCCAAGACGAACAAGCCAACAAGAAGGCTCTCGCCCAAAAAAGCGGCACTTACGCTAGACCTCCCATGCTTCCGGACTTTTTGCAAGCCGATACCAAAGACTCATTCCCACCGCCAACTCGCCCACCCCACCGCTCAGAAAATGAACAAGCCCTCTCCGCCGAAGACCTGCTCGACGAAGAGACCCCCAACCCGACGCTTGGGGAGCCGCCTTTGCCCGCAAAACCCCCGATGCTCGGGAAATCACCTTTGTCCGAAAAACCCCCGATGCTCGGGAAATCACCTTTGTCCGAAAAACCCCCGATGCTCGGGAAATCACCTTTGTCCGAAAAACCCCCGATGCTCGGGAAATCACCTTTGTCCGAAAAATCGTCTTTGCTTGAAGAGTCCGACTCCTTCTCTCTCGAAGAAAGCGCCCTTGTCATCGAAGAAGACAAGCCTCCCCCAAGCGCCCCCCATCTTGCCGCCCTGCGCGAAGCCCAAGACCTTGATCTTGTGATCCACGATATGGGCGATCAACTCTGGGAAGATCACGATCACGAAGACGCCGTCGGACCTGAGATCCCGATCAAGCGGGTCCCACAGATGACCAACGGCAGTGCAGACGATGTTCCGCAACTGACCGAGATATCCACGCACGCACATCGCCATGCCCCTGACAACCCCGATGAAGATAGCCTGCAAGTGACCGAGATATCGATGCACTCGAATTATGCGATGGGCGGGTTCTCTCCCGCCCCTGCCTTCGCCACTTCGGCCAGCTTTCCCGCTCCGCCCAACGCACGTGTCTCTTCCGACTTTTCCCAACTCTCTACCGTCCGCACGCGCAATCCCCTAAGTACCCCTCCCCCCAACGATACAGTCGCCGAACTCGATATCCTCCCCTCCCCCACCCGCAGCGCCCCACCGCGAAATGTCCCACCACCCAAGATCCCGCTCACCGTCGGTGTTGCCGGCCTCCCATCCACTCGCGTGTACGCAGACACCACCCCCGACCCACACGATCCACACGATTGGCAGCGTGAACGCCTTCCCTCCGTCCTTCGGCCCGTTTGGGATTTCTATCGACGCATGAACCCTCTCGAACGCCGTCTCCTGATGATGGTTTGGGTTGGTGTGGTCTTGGTGATCTTGAGCGTCCTTTGGCTGCTTTGGCCCGAAGTGTCTCCTCCATCCAAACCCGAGCCACCCCCTCGTGCGCGCATCACCCGCCCCAATCAAGAGATCGAGATCCGTTTCATCTCGGGCTTGATCGGCCGACAACCCATCAAAGTCTTCAGCGAAAATGGCCGCTATCTCGGAACGACGCCCATGTCCGTTCGCGGACGCCCACAAAAAGTCATCCGCTATCGCCTCGAACCTTCCGATCCCAACGAACGCCGCTATCAAACCACACAATGCGATATCCTGTTCGATCCCAACAAAACTCAGATCACCCTCGAACTCACACCACGCTAAACGCCGCTGCTCTAGCCTCCTACGATCTCCCAAAGAGCTCACACGAAATCCGAATGATGTATACACAAAAGAGAGTACGTAGACGCCCTATTCTTGGGCAGTCACAGCGGGCTACCCCTACGTTTTACGATCACGCACCCTGCGGATTTCGTCTCAGTCGTCGTCTTCGTGTTCGTGTTTTCCTTGGCGGACAAGAACGACTTCGAGCTTTTGCACGCGGATGCCTCGGCTGTGCAAGTGATCTTTGAGGGCAGGAAGCCGTTGTTTGAGGGTGTGGCGCACTCCTGCATTCGGTGCAAGCAACGTTGCAGAAAGAACTTTGTTTTGAAAAGAGATGCGGATCTGCAAACCTCCTAAAACCTCTTGCTTGAGTTCGATCCAGTATTCGTGCGCTCCTTCGGCGGCTTGGCCGACCAAGACTTGCCCGCCGAGCTTGGACATGACGTCTTGTGGGTTTGGAGCCTCACGCTGCGGGAGGCTGTGTAGCACATCACCTCGTGGACTGAGCAGATCGATATCTTGGATGCCCCCACGCGCATAAGGATCGCTGTACGCCGTCGGCACGCTGTGCGCTCCCACCCGCACCAAGGCGCTCGGAGATACCACCACTTCAGGAGGTTTGCGCAACGTCGGATTGCCCGTCATAAACGGATCGATCGCTTCGCTTTCGACCTCCAAGGCACGTTGCTCTTGATGTTTCTTCTGAAGAGAGCGGGATATCCGCCCGCTCGCCTTACGCGCCATGCTCGCCTCCCTCTCGCCTCAACACTTCCCGTCGCACGGCAGAGACTAAGCACGCATCAAAGAGCGTGCGATCACGATGCGCTGCACTTCGCTGGTTCCTTCGTAGATGGTCGTCACTTTGCAATCCCGCAATCGGCGTTCGAGCGAATGAAGCTGCGTGCAGCCTTCTTCTCCAAGCAATGTGACGGCTTGTTGGCAGATACGGTTGGCTGACTCCGTCGCAAAAGCTTTTGCCATCGCAGCTTGGGCGGAAAAAGGCTTACGTTGATCCTTCAACCACGCCGCCCGCAAGATCAGCGCTCGCGCAGCCAAAAGCTCCGACTCCATCTGAGCGATCTGTGCGCGCTCTTCGCCAAGCAACGAACGCCCTTGTTGTCGCAGCCCTTCGCGCAAATCCTCCATCGCCCCTTTTGCGATGCCCCACGCTTGCGAAGAAACACCGATCCGACCGCCATCAAGCGCAGTCATCGCGATCCGAAAACCGCCACCTTTTTCGCTCAAACGACGCGCTTCCACAGGGATCGAACAGTCCCCGAAGTGCAGCGAAACCGTCGAGGAGGCGCGCAGCCCCATCTTGTCTTCCTTGCGACCGATCGAAAAGCCTACATCATCGGGCTGTACAAGCACCGTACTGATCCCTCGGCTGCCTTCACCATTGTCGCGCACCCAGACCACAAACACCCCTGCATGCGTTCCCGAAGAGATCCATGTCTTTTCTCCGTTGATGATCCCGCACTCTCCGTCGATCTGCATCTGCGTTCGCAACGACGCCGCATCCGAACCCGCACCCGGCTCCGATAACGCGAATGAACCCGCGACAAATCCCCCCGACAAGATCGGCAAAAGATAACGCGCTTGTTGTTCGGGTGTCGCAAAACGCGAAAGCACCTCGGCCACCATACTGCTCACCGCCACCGTCACCGCCGTCGCGCTACACGCCTGCGCCAACTCCATAATCGAGAGCGCATACGCCACCGTCGTGGCCCCCGGCCCTCCACAGGCTTTTGAGACGGTCAGTCCGACCAATCCCTCCCGCGCATACGCCTGCAACGTCTCCGCTGGAAAGTGTTCTTGTTGTTCCCAACGCCCCGCATACGGCGCAACCGCGCTGCGCGCAAAAGCCCGCGCACGCCTTTGTATGTCCTGTTCTTCCGAAGATATCTGGAAATCCATCGCTCTCTCCACCTCTACCGACGCGCCCTATGTCGGCGCGCAAAACACAAGGCCCCCACTATACCTGCCCCGCCCTCGGTTGCAAAGATGATCGCGCCATGCGCACTTGCACCAACACGATCCCACACAAGATCAATACCCCACCCAACAACAAACGCCCGTCGATCACTTCACGCAAAAAGATCGCCCCCAAAGCCACACCCACCGGGGGCATCGCATACGTCACCAACGAAGCTCGCGGCCCCCACACCGCAACAAGGCTGTAAAACAGAAAATACGCCACCACCGTATGAATCAAGCTCAACGCAATCGTCACCCACCATGCCCATCCCTCGGCCTGAGACAACACCCGCCAAGGCTCCGCACCCAACAACAACGGCGGGATCATCGCCAACGCACCAATCAACAACGTCGTCCCCGCGATCACCAACGGCTCCACATGCTTGAGATATCGGCGGATCACGATCAAGCTCGACGCATAACACGCCGCTGCCCCCATCACCGCAAACTGACCCGCCAACGCATCCCCCCCCATCTGCAACGCCCCCATCGTCCGCAAACTCAAGATCACCACCCCCGCAAATCCCAACAACAAACCACCCAGTTTTTGCCATGTCAGCCGCTCATCTTCCACCAAAAAATGCGCCAACAACAAACTAAAAAACGGCGTCGTCGACGTTAAGATCGTCCCCAAACTGCTATCAATGAACTGTTGACCCCACGACACCAACCCAAACGGCAACGCCGTATTCATCACCCCCACATAAATCAACGCCAAACGCCCTTTCTCAGGCCAGATCACCCGCCCCGTCCAACGCAAATACACACAAAATACCGCCGCTGCCAACGTCAACCGAAACCACACCAATGTGATCGGATCGATCTGCTTCACGACCAACTTGATCAACACATACGAAGATCCCCAGATCAACGCCAGCGCCACAAAACGCAACCATGCTTGCATCGTGCTTCTTATCCCATCCATACGAAAAAAAGGCATCCCCCCACATCCTTTTCGGGGCTTGCCAAAAGAGGCGCACAATGTGTTTCTTGGGAGGATTCTTGGCAAGTGGCCCCCACTCTCCTGTTTTTGTGATGCGTTCTGTTTTTGTGATGCGTCCTGTTTTTGTGGGGCGCTGCCCCATACGCGCCTTGTTAAGCGGAGGAAAGCCCCCCACCCCGCCCTCCCCCGTGAACAGGGGAGGGAGCGAAAGTCGGAAGCATCGGGGATTTTGTTTTTTCATGACGCACGCTGTATGCACGAAATGC
>JAKLKB010000219.1 GCA_023150835.1 Myxococcota bacterium
TCCCCCGTGAACAGGGGAGGGAGCGAAAGTCGGAAGCATCGGGGATTTTGTTTTTTCATGACGCACGCTGTATGCACCAAATGCAGACGCTGCCCGTTCCAACTTCCCCCCGTTGGCCGGGGGGATTGAGGGGGGGAGAAAAAAAAAAGGCGATCAAGACCGACTCTACGAGGTTTCCACCTTAACAAGGCGCGTATGGGGCGCTGCCCCATACCCCGCAAGGGAACTTCGTCCCCTTGACCCCGTATCGGCGAAACGATCCGTCGTACTCCAAACCAACGACTGCCTCGCTTGAACGAGCGCGAACACGGGAATCTTTGGAGCGGCAAGATACGGCGAAAAAGAAATGAGAAAAAGTCTTTGATTTTTCGGATCAAAGAAATGATACGAAATTCGCTCGTTGTTAACGAAAAAAAGTAGGGGCAGCCCCCTGTGGCTGCCCAACTCCAGGGCGTCTACAGCGGAGCGTACCTACCCTAAACCACACATCTCTCGGATATCGTATGATTGCGCTAGAGCCCAGACTCGAACTGGGAACGAACGGTTAACAGCCGAATGTGATTACCTTTTCACCACTCTAGCGGATGCCCTCGGGGGGATTTGAACCCCCAACTCACCGGTTAAAAGCCGAGTATGATCAGCCGTTTCACTACGAAGGCAAAAGGGAGAATTTTTACGAAAATAAAAAAGCCGTCTGAGCGATTCACCCAGACGGCTTTTGATTCCGACATTGCGGAAGAAAGCGTACAGGCGAAGGGTCAGGTGGATGATGTTTGCTGGTCTGATTGGCGCGCATCATCTTGCGAACGATGAGGATACAAAGATTGTGACGGCGTTGGCAAACGACCAAGGTGTGGCAGTTTTGGGGATGGACGACACCGATGGCGGGGAGGACTTGTGTTTGGTTATGTTGGCGTGTCATCGACAAAACCTTTGAAGAAAAATGCGCTGTTTCGTAATACGAAATCCGCAGGGTGTGTCACCGTAACGGTGTAGGGGCAGCCCCCTGTGGCTGCCCAAGAATCGGGCGTCTACGCGATATCTTACGATCACACATCACTCGGATATCGTATAAGTCGAAAACGGCGCGTGTGATCGATTTTGGCGTTTCTACGCAGATCGAAAAAGCGAGTTCAAAAAAAACCAAAAAAGATTTTGCCCTCGATCGCTTTCTCACAATTGACAACAAGCTGACAAAAAACCCCGTGTTCGCAGCACTTCAAGCGACAGGGTCATCAGTGTGAAAAACGATGCTGTCTTCGCCAAACACGGGGTCAAGGGGCGACAGTCTATGGCGGCGCGTGGTACCTCGCCCCACACAAACGAACAAACAAAAACAAATCAAAAGAAGAGGAGCGAAAGAAGAATTAACGTTCGAGGTAGGTATAGCTGGTGAGACCTTCGTCCAAGGCTTCGACGGCGATGGCGCGGATCTCTTCGGAGAGGTGGGCATATTCGAGTTTTTTGTGGAGGGCTTCGCGCATTTGTTTGGGATCGTAGCCGACTTCGGACAAGAGTTGGTCGGCGGTGTTGCCTTTGGTGACTTGGGTGATGCGCCAGCTACCGTCGTAGAGTTCGATATTTGCGGCGTCGGTGCTGCCGAAGAGGTTGTGGATATCGCCCAAGGTTTCTTGGTAAGCGCCGATCAGAAAGACGCCGAGGAGATAATCGCTGTTGGGGAGGGGGAGATGGACGGGAAGGGTTGAGGTGATCCCGCCTTGTTCGACGTAGTGGTCGATGCGACCGTCCGAATCGCAGGTGAGGTCTTCGAGGCGAGCGCGGCGGACGGGGGGTTCGTTGAGTCGTTCGAGCGGCATGATCGGAAAGACTTGATCGATCGCCCAGATATCGGGCATGGAGCGAAAGACGGAGAAGTTGCAAAAGTATTTGTCGGCCAAGATATCGCCCAACTCGTCCAACAGGTCGCGGTGTCCGCGATTTTTGGGTTCCAGCGAGCGGTACACTTTGCGACAGACAGCAAAGAACAATTCGTCTAGCCAAGCGCGTTCTTCGAGCGACAGCATCCCGTGACCAAACAGCGAACGTCCTTCGCTGTGGAAGTGCTGCGCTTCGTAGTAAGCCTCGATCGGGGGGCGTTCATCGTCTTCTTCGGCGAGGACGTGCATGGTTTTGACGACGTAGTGGGCATCTTTGGGGGGAGCATCACCGCTCCATTCGGGGGCGGTTTCGAGGGCTGTGACGTTGGTGACCAGCACAGCGTGGTGAGCGGTCAAAGCCCGCCCTGACTCGGTGATGATGTTGGGGTGCGGCAGTGAAAACTCCGAACAGACGCGCTCAAGGGCTTCGACGATATTTTCTGCGTACTGTTCTGCACCGTAGTTCATCGAAAAAAAGCTGCGTCCACGACCGCCTTCATAGTCGACAGCGAGTCCACCACCGACGTCCATTGTGTCGATGGGTACGCCTTGTTGACGAAGCTGCACGTAATAACGCGCTGCTTCGCTGATGCCCTGCTGGATATCCCGCACATTTGATATCTGCGAACCCATGTGAAAGTGCAACAGCCGCAAACTCGACAACATCCCCGCACGACGGGCCTCTTCGGTCAGATCCAACAACTGCCGCGCTGACAGTCCAAACTTCGCCTTTTCTCCGCCTGTATTTTGCCACTTGCCCACCCCCAGCGAAGACAAGCGCAGACGCACACCCAACAACGGCTCGATCCCCAACAGTCGGGACTCTTCCACCACCAATTGAAACTCCGCCGACTTTTCGATCACCAAGTAGGTATTCAACCCCATCGCTCGGCCCAACAGCGCAAGGCGGATGTATTCGCGATCTTTGTAGCCGTTGCAGACGATCGTACATCCCGGCTGCGCTGCCAACGCCAAGATCGCGATCAGCTCGGGCTTACTGCCTGCTTCCAAACCCAGACGCTCACCGCCGCGTTTGACCAGCTCGTTGACCACGCTTGCCCGTTGATTGACTTTGACGGGATACACGCAGGTATAGCGCCCTTTGTAGTTTGCGTTCTTCATCATCTTGGCGAACGCATCGTTGAGGGACGATACACGCTTGCCCAAGATGTCCGAAAAACGCATCAAGATCGGCAACTTCAAGCCCATCCGTTGCGCTTCGGCCACCACTTCGGCCAATGGGATCCGCGCCCCTTTGTTCGCTGTCGGTAGCGCACACACGCGCCCTTGCACATCCACATCAAAAAAACCTTCGCTCCAATGGCGCACATTATACAAACGTCGTGCAGACTCGATATCCCAATGGCTGAGCATCTTTTTCACTTTCACCTTCATTCACGCAAAAAGAATCATTCAACAACAAACTGACACATCCGATCGCTTTTGTGGGGTTCCACCCCACACCCCGCAAGGGAGCACCGCCCCCTTGACCCCGTGTTGATCGCTTGACCCTCCGCATCTCAAACCTACGGATATCCCAGCACGGGCGGTTGCGAACACGGCTTTTTTTCTCAACGAGTGACTCCTGCAAACGAAAGAAATATCCTTACCATCACGACAAACCACCCCTCTCCCCCACCTTCCGCGCGACACTCTTAAAAGAACCGCCCCCCCCTGTCAAGCGAAACTCGCGCCCCCTTCTGCCGTCTCGCCCAAATCCGCCTTCCATCACACTTTCGCGCCTCGCCCGCTTTCGCCTTCCATCACACTTCCGCTCCTCGCCCAAAGCCCCTGATCGTGCTGCCCCTACCCAAAAAAAAGCCTCTGTGCAATATAAGAGCGGCCAGAAGCTCCCCTCCGTGTGTTGGGGATGTTTGCTCTCCGCAAAAACCAAACGAGTCAACGCGCAACAAAGTGTCCAGCGCAAGAGGTGTTTGATGGACTGGAGCGAAGGATTGCTGTTTGAAAGATACGAATTTCTCCAGCGCCTTGGTGAAGGCGGGCAGGCAGAAGTTTGGGAAGTCAAACTGCGCGGCGTTGGTGGCTTCACAAAGCATATCGCGCTCAAAGTCCTACGCAACAACACAGAACAACGCCACGAAGCACAACAACGCCTCATCTCCGAAGCACGGATCGTCTCTGAGATGCACCATCCCCATATCGTCGAGATCTACGATGTCGGAGGCACCGAACACAGCGTCTACATCGCCATGGAACTCGTGCGCGGCATCGATCTCGATTCGCTGCTCCAAATACACCTCCAAAAAAGACAAAAACCCCTCCCTTGGCCTTTGGCCTCTCAACTGATCGCTGATACTTGCAAAGGACTCCATCACGCCCATCAATTCGCCAGCAAAGAACACAAGCCCTTCTCTCTCGTCCACCGCGATCTCAAACTCAAAAACCTCATCCTCGATCAAAACGGCTTCATCAAGATCATCGACTTTGGCATCGCACGCGTCAGAGATATCTCCCCCACCACCCACAGCGCCAAACTACGCGGTACACCCGCCTTTATGTCGCCCGAACAGATCCGCAACGAATCCATCGATCATCGCTCCGACCTCTTCTCTCTCGGTGTGATCTTTTATGCCCTCCTTTGTGGATGTCTCCCCTTCGACAACAAAGATATCTTTTCCACCCTCTACCAGATCGTCTCCAAACAACCCGATCCCCCCCGTCAAAAAAACCCAAACATCCCCCCAGAAATCGAACACATCATCCTCTCTCTTCTCGCCAAAGATCCCGCTCTACGCTTTGATTCCGCCTGCGCCGTGCAACACGCGATCCAGATCATCCTGCACAAACACCAGATACGCGTCGACTACGAAGACATCGCCCAATTCACCCGAAACCTCCAAAACCAACCCGCCACACTCACACAAGACAACCCCACTCTACCCGAACAACTCGGCAT
>JAKLKB010000001.1 GCA_023150835.1 Myxococcota bacterium
TTGAAAAAGAAGGCGATGTACAAAGTGATCGACGGCTTTTTTTGAAAAAGAAGGCGATGTACAAAGTGATCGACGGCTTTTTTTGAAAAAGAAGGCGATGTACAAAGTGATCGACGGCTTTTTTTGGAAAAAAAGGCGATGTACAAAGTGATCGACGGCTTTTTTTGAAAAAGAAGGCGATGTACAAAGTCTGCTAAGGGGCGTGGGCCTTGTGTTCTCTTGTGCGGGTGGGGATACTCAAGGGCGCTGCAGCGTTTTGGATGAGGCGAACGGAATCGCCGCAAAAGCGTGCTGCGTGCGTTGTTTTCACGACCAAGCCACGGCAAGGACGGGCGGAGATCCATGAGCGACAAGAAAAAGTCACCTTCCGAACAACCGTTGGGAAATGCACAAGAAGGCTCGTCGAGGGCGGATTCTTCTTTTCAATTCGATCCCTCCTTTTGGGAAGAAGAGGCTCCTGCGGCGGAGACATCTCGATCATCGCAGAAAACGCCCACTGCTGGACCTTCTTCGCAAGGGATCCTGCCTGCGGATTTAGAACATCAAGGGATGGGGCCATCTCAACAAAAGCCCGAAGCCGGGCTCAAAAACTTGCTTCACTCTTACCTGCACGAAGTGGTCGAACAAAAAGAAGCGGGGATGTCTTCGGAGCAGCGGGAGATTATGAAGGTGTTGGAAAAACGCCAACCCATCACTTCTTCGGATTCGACACGAAGGCACAAGATCCAGTCCATGCTGACCATCCAACCGAGCGAGGAAGGCGATCCGCGCAAACAGCCCTTGCAGATCCTTCGGAAGAATCCGTTGTTGTGGATCATCCCGACGTTGGTGATGGTTTCCGTGTTGTTGGTGTGGGCTTTGCGCAAACCCTCTGTTGAGCAGCTTTTGCAATCACGCCGTTTCACGGAGGCGATGCCGCTGTTGGAGAAAGAGGGCCGTTGGAAGGCGATGGCCGATATCTACCGACGCGAAGGAAATAGCCGCAAAGCCTTGGAAGTGTATGTGAAATTCAATGCGTGGCTTGAGGCCGCAGAGCTGTTGCTTGAACAAAAACAATACAAAAATGCCGCCGCCTTTTTTGCGAAAGCGCGGGAATGGGACCGTGCTGCTCGTGCCTACGAACAAGCCAAGATGTACCGAGAAGCGGCGCAAGCCTTCCTCAAGATCCAAATGAAGGAAGATGCCGCCCGTTTGTTTCTGCAAGTCGGGGCCGAACGCGAAGTGGTTCCGTTGCTGTTGGATCTTGGACGCAAGAAAAAAGCCGCCGAGCTTTACGAAAATTGGGGCGATTGGAAGGCGGCAGCAGCCCTCTATCGCCAACTCAAGATGTGGGACAAGGCCGCAGAAACCGCTGAAAAAGCAAAAGATTACTTGACCGCTGCTCAACTGGCTCTGGAGCGCAAAGATTACCCAAAAGCCGCAAGTCTTTTTGCAAAAGCTGTGATCGCTCGCTGTGTGGGCGTTGCACAAAGTGCAGCACGACAGCACGAACAAGCTGCGACCGTCTTTTTGTTGATGGCAGAACAGGACCGTAGCTACGCGATGTTGTTGCGTGCGGCTGCGGAAACCGAGCGTTTTGGGGGGATTCGCAAAGGTCAGTCCATCCTCAAAAAAGCGTTGGCCTTGGCTGAAAAATTTGAAGATGCTGCGGCATTGATACGCATTCATGGCATGATGGGTGGCGAGTCCCGCAGTTTGCGCAAACTCCAATCGTGGATCCGCGAAGCCCAAAAGGCGGGGGATTGGAGCCGCGCCTTGGAGATGGTGCAACAATCCTTGCGCATCGCCGATATCCCGATGCTTACACGCCTTGCTCTACAACGACAAGAACAATCCATCTTGCAAAAGCGTGAACAATCCCTCTCTCTCAAGGCCGTACGTACACGCTTTACACCGCTACTCCTTCCGAAGAGTCCATCTCCTCAACACACCGCTCCTGCGGTCGCCTCGCCTACTGCGGCCAAACCCACCCCCGCCGCGCCTGCTGCAGCCAAACCCACCCCCGCCGCGCCTACTGCGGCCAAACCCACCCCCGCCTCGCCCACTGCCGCCGAACCCGCACCCGCCCGAAAAACACGCCCCGCACAACCTTCTCAAAAAGCCTTCTTGGACGACGACTCTTCCACAAACGAACCCGCCGCCGACAAACCTCTTCCCATGCTCTACAAATTGCAGCTTGCGTTGGAAATCTACCGACCCTCGGGCGTTTCTGCCCCCAAAGAAGTGCAGCTTCAATGCACCTTGTTTCGCAAAGATATCAAAGCTCTGTTTCAGGCCGAAGGCGATGATCCCGAAGGTGTAGACTTTTGCGAACAGTATCGAGGAGATGTCCACCTCCTTCAAGCATTTGAGCGCGCTCCTGTCGGCTACACCCTCACCCAACGACTCGCGATCTCAAGCTTCCAAGGCGACCAACCGCTCGTCCTTTCGTTCCCTGTCCCCGCTCCCTACCACAGCGTCCGATGTGCTCTCTTGCCCGTCCCCTGATCTCTTGCTGCTCTCTTGTTGCTGGAGCTTTTCCTCGCTTGGTTTGATGGGGCGAGGTACCAAACCCCGCAAGGGACCGTTGGCCTCGGGCTTTGCGTGCAGGTTTGTTGTCGGGGATCCCGCGTACCAAACCCCGCAAGGGACCGTTGGCCCCTTGACCCCGTATTGGCGGGGTGAATAGGGATTTTTCAAACCAACATCTGTGCCGCTCGAAATAGCGCGAACACGGGGGGGTTTCTTTTCTTGTGGGCAGCGCTCTTGTCGCTGCCGAATCTCCGAAAATACGGGGTTTTTTCTCGATGCGTCTTTCCTGAGCTCTTGCCCCCCTCTCTTGATCTCTGCACCTGTGTTCGGATCATCCGAACATTGCGTTTGTTTCGTCATCTGACGAGCGTTTGCTCAAATAACGCGTCATCATCTCGCTGACTTCTCGCACCAACTGGCCGTGATCGACTTCGCCCTCTTTGTCCATCCCCATCTGTTCGATGATCCCGTGCATCCCGTACACGATCACATACGCCGCGATCTCGGGAGCGGGTGGGCGGATCTCTTGGTGGCGTCTGCGCAACTCTGCGCTGACCAAGCCATGCAGCCGCTCTAACCAACCCCGCAACTTCCCAAACTGCGCTGTCCTCGGCAATTGCTCCGAAAGCAACCGATTTAATTCAGGCTCCAATTGGCGGATCTCCAAAAGCGCCACCACGATCTCTCGTGCGACTTCTTCGACCGGAAGTTCCACCATCTCCGCAAACTTTTCCTTCACGATCGCATACTGCCGATCTGCCAACCGCTCCACAAGCGCAAAGACCAACGCTTCTTTGTTCGGATAATACTGGTACAACGAACCAATGCTCACTCCCGCACGACGAGCGATCTGGTTTGTGTTCAATTGCTCGTATCCCTCCTCGTCGAGCAACTGAGCCGTCGCCGTCAACAAAGCCTCGACGGTTTCTTGGGCGCGCCGCTGTCTCGGTTTTTTGCGGGGAACCATCTCTTGTTCGTCTGACACGTCGCTTTCCCTTCTGCTCCTTGCTTTTTGCTTGCCTCGTTTCCCTCTTCCGCTCGCGTCCTTGCTTTGCGGCTGTTTGCCATACCAAATAACGAGAAGCCGCCCGATATTCTAGCCGCTCTCTTTCCTCTGTCTAGCCCGAATCTACAAACCTTTTCTTCCCCTCTTTCCCTTTTTTTGAAAAAAAACAAAAGTTCTAAAATACTCGCCAAGGCAACAGGTTAAGCATTAGAACATGTTCTAAAATGCCTTTTCTTTTCCGCGTGTTAGGAAACACTTTTGCGCGATCCTTCGATATCTATCGGCGATGTGAGAGCGAACCCAAACTTTGTGTTGTGTACCTGCTTCGTTTGAGAACGCACCCTTGAGCCTTCCAAACAAATCCCAAGGAGCTTTGGATGTCTACGACGATCAAAAAAAACCCGCCTGCGATTCAACCTCCACCAAACAATACGGCCCCTGATGCGCGGTTAAAAAAAGAATCGAAAAGCACTGATACTGCGTCGACTTCTGCTTTGATAACTGCGCCTGCATCAGCATCTTCCGATGCGGCACCCGTCACGCGCCCTTCGTTGAGCGGAGAATTTTCGACAGCAGAAGGGCAAAACCAAGCGGTGCGTTCTTCTCTGCTTGGCGATACAGCCCCAGCGCCCAACACCACACAAAGCGTTCGCCGCGATGTATCGGGAGGTTTGGAGGGTGCGACCCTGTCCCCGTCGGGTGCTTCGCCGCGCACGCGAAGCGTGAGTCTTGCTTCGGCGGCTCCTTTGGCAACGGCGGCTTCTGCACCGCCTTCGGGTGATCCTGTGATCGACGCATATCGCCAAGCCTTGGGGCGCGAGCCGGATGCCGCAGGCAAGCAGTACTGGGATCAACAAGTTGGACAGCAACGCGCTCAAGGCAAAAGTGACGCAGAGATCGGGGCCTTTTTGGATCAGCGTTTTCGCCAAAGCCCGGAGTTTCAGACCCGCGAAGTGGCAAAGCAGGTGTATCGTGATGTCTTGGGGCGTGAAGGAGATGCGGACGGACTGCGTTATTGGACAGAAAAAGCAATGGAAGTCCGCAATGCAGCGAGCACCGCGCCTGCCCAGCCCACCGACCCCACCGATCCAAATGCCGCAGTTCGCACGTTTTTGACCGAGAAATTCAAACAAAGCCCCGAATACCAACAACGCACCACAGGTTCCACGCAACCGACACAACCGACACAACCGACACAACCGACACAACCGACACAACCGACACAACCGACACAACCGACACAACCGACACAACCGACGCAGCCGACGCAACCGACACGGCCTCCCGAAGGAACGCAGTTTGCGACGGTCCACGCACCAAGCATGAAAGAAGTGTCCGAGGGCAAGGTCTTGGAAAAAGGCCAAGGCGGCCCAGCGGTCAAAGAGATGCAAGATCGGTTGACGCAGTTGGGGTTTGGCGTGCAACAGACGGGCGACTTTGGCCCTACGACCGAAGGGGTGGTCAAAGATTTTCAAAAGGCCCATAACATCCAACAGACGGGCAAGTTCGGACCGACAACGCTCGCTGCTTTGGAAAAAGCGGAGATGGCACAAAGACCGGACTTTTCGGCACTCAAAAACAAAGTCGGTCGGGGTGATGTGTTGGGAGAAGGCAGCAAAGGCGCAGCAGTGGTCGATCTGCAACGCTTGTTGTCACAGCGCGGTTTTCCGACCGATGCAGACGGTTCGTTTGGCCCCAATACAGCGGCTTCGGTGAAGAAATTTCAAGCCGCCAACAACATCGTTCAAAACGGCCAAGTCGGACCCACAACACTCAAAGCCTTGCAAAGCACACAAGGCGGCGGTCAAGTCTTGCCGGGTGGCGTCCTCAATGTCCCCTTCTATCCGCAAACAGACAACTACACGATGCCTGATCGCACTTGCAACAGCAGCGCTTGTGCGATGGCGGCCAAGTATCTCGGTGCGAATATCTCGGGCGACGATCAGTACCTTCGCCGCGTTCTCCAATACGGCGATACCACCGACCACAGCGCACAAACCTCCGCTCTCAACGATTACGGCATCAAGTCGAGCTTCCACTACAATCTCGACTTCAAGGATCTTGACAATGCCTTGGCGCAAGGAAAGCCCGTGGTGATCGGCATCAACCATCGCGGACCCCTTCATGCGCCGACAGGAGGCCACATGATCACCGTGATCGGAAAACAGGGCAATGATTACATCGTCCATGATCCGTATGGCAGCCTTCACGACGGATACACCGGCGCGGTCGAAAATGGCAAAGCCGCTCGTTATAGTCGGGCTGAACTCGAAGCCCGTTGGACGGTCGATGGACCCGGAACAGGGTGGGGCCGCATCTTCCAATAGACTCGACGCTTTTGAGCTTGTACGATATCCGAGAGATGTGTGATCGTAGGGGCGTGCGTATTCGCCCTGCTATCGGGCAGCCACAGGGGGCTGCCCCTACATTTTTACGATAACACAAGGGGCGGATTTCGTATCAATCGCATAAGTCCTGCTAGACCCGCAAGAAGAAATCTTCACACATACCAAACCAGCGTTCGACGGTGTGCTTGTTGTCGTCGTTGTCGAGGATGAAGCCGTTGAAAGCGCCGTAAGGACCGCGATAACGGCTTTGGATCACGATGGCGTTGAGGTCGACTTTGCGGATGACTTCGGGTTGGAAGGTGAGATCGACTCTTCCGTAGGTGTCGCGGATCGACCAATGACCGAGTCCATCAGCAGAAGTATAAGAAAATTGAACGGGGGGGAGCAGATGGAGCTTTCCGTCCACCCAGAGGCAATTTTCGTTGTAGGCGTGTTGGTCTTGGACTTGGTTGTTGGTGAGGTTAAAGCCGAGCAGTGTGCCATCTTGGCGATAGCCGCCGCCTGTGGCCCACTGCCATGTCATGGTGTGGGGATAGTAGCCTTTGTGGATGTCGATCAGACCGTAGGAGCGGTCTTTGGGGAAGTCGATCTGTTGCTCGCCGAGGCGCAGGGTGCCTTGGGTGGGAGTGATGCACTTGTGCGAATAAAGCGCACGTCCTTGATCAAAAGGCAAGCAGACGACGATGGGTTCGGTGTGTTCGAGCGGTTCAAAGCAAGTGAACTGCCCCGATACAGCGGGAAGTGTGCGTGTTGCGGCGACAGCGAAGGTGATGTGGTGTGTGCCTTGGGCGAGGTGGTTGTGGAGGGTGATGCGAAAGTCCTTGGTATCGAGAGCAAAGCGCGCATCAAAGAGGGCGTTTGGAAGGGGTTGAAGCTGGCCGGGCAGGAGTTTCTTTTCGTGGAAGATGGTTTTGCCGAGAGTGCGGTCATAAACGCAGACTTGTGCGAGAGCAAGCAGTTTGGCATCGAACACAGCGAGGCTGACGTACACGCGCTCGTTGGCAAAAGCGAAGTGCTGCCATTCTTTGAGTCGAAGACGTTTAAGAGAGCGAGGCCAAAGGGAAAAGTGGACCTCGGCATCGAGGGGGTTGATCTCGACGAAGGGGGCTTTGTATGTGCCGAGCTGAAAGCGCCCATTTTGCACAAGGGATCGAGGTGTCGGCAAAAGAGGGCGTGGTGAGTAATCGGGCATGAGTGCGGCTCCTATCGCTGTATCAGCGCTGTTTTTGAATTGAACCGTTGCGGCTTTATCTACAAGGCGGTGCTATCGCGGTGTCATACGATATCCGAGTGATATGTGATCGAAGGAGATTGCGTAGATGCCCGATTATTGGGCAACAAGGCGGTGCTATCGCGGTGTCATACGATATCCGAGTGATATGTGATCGAAGGAGATTGCGTAGATGCCCGATTATTGGGCAGCCACAGGGGGCTGCCCCTACTTCTTTACGATCATACAACGGGCGGATCTCGTAAGTCAGTATCGCTTGATTTTTGTAACTTTGGTGCTTGAGCAGCAAGGTTCTTCGGGAGCAAAAGTTGAAGAAACTTAGTGATACTTAATTATCAGCGGTTTTTTTTGAATTGTTTGGCTTCCATGGAAAGCGGATATTGCCGTTGAAGGATGCGTCGGATGCGCTTGGCTTCGTCTGCGAGTCCTTGTTCTTGATAGGCTTCATAAGCGTTAAAGTAAGCGCGTGGTGTGATCATGTGCATGGGGTTGAGGTGAGCGAGGCGTTCAAAAGAGCGACCTGCTTCAAGGAATTTTCTTTCTTTTTTGAGAAGAGAGGCGTAGCGATACCACGCCATCAGGGCAAGGCGATCGTCGGGGGACTCGGTGTAGATGCGTTTGTAGAGAGCGCGTGCGTTGGGGAGGGCGTTGCGGGATTCGAGAGCAAGGGCGGCTTGGTAAAGTGCGTTATTGGCTTCGGGGTGTCCGGCGGTGAGTTTGTGGACGTTGAGGAATTGTTCGACGGCTTGAAAGGTTTGACCGCGTTGGAGCAGGGCTTGGGCGGTGCGCATCCCGTGGATCAAGACAAGTGTTTTGACACGTTGCCAGAAGAGTTCTTTGGCTTGGGCGGGGGTGGGGGTGGGGATGGCTGCGAGCAAGGGCGCCCAGTTGTCGGTTTGTCCGAAGATCTGGAGTGCTTGCATCTGTGCGAGTTGGGTTTCGGGGGTGTTTGGGAGGGTTTGGATCACCAGCAACAAAGTGCGAAGGCTTTGTCCGAGGGCTTGTTTGCGTTGAAGGATGTCGGCTTGTTGGATCAGTGCGCGGGCGGTGGCTTGGGGGTTTTGCTGGAGCAGCGGAGCGGCAGAAGCAAGGATGGCCGAGAAGGGTTGTTTTTGGAAGTTGGGGTCGCGCCATCGGGCGTGTTGGGGATCTTGGCGATGGCGTTGCCAGAGGCGCATCTCGCAGCGCAAGAGATTGAGGCGTGCATGATAGAGGATCTCTGCGGTCGATGCGGGGGGTTGGGGGGAGAGCGGCGGAGGGATGTTGGGGGTGGGATCGGGCGGGGGGGAGATCGCACGACGCAACCAAGGCAGGGCCGGCAGGCAGCCTTCTCGGACAGCCAGCGATTCTCCGCGTCGCAAGGCCGCTTCTTGGCGGTGCGGTCCGCGTGAGAAATGGTCGAGGTACAGGCCAAAACAGCGAACGACCGCCGCAAAGGCCATCGGATCTCCTTGAAGGCTGGCCTTTTGGTGGGCTTGGCGGCCGCAAAGCACCAAGACCCCTTCGATGGCGCGTTCGCTGCTTTCCCAGACAGCGGGTTGGTTGCGAAACTGTTGAAACCATGTGTCCTCTTTGTCGAGGAAGTTGACGAGGGCCGCCGTTTCAGAGAGCAGGGAGGTCCATGCTTCTTGGTGGATCAGCAGGCGGATGCGCTCTGCGCGGGCTTTTGCGGCGTCTGGATCGTTGAGGCGTTCCGCGACAATTTGATACAGGGCAAGGGCCTGTTTTTCGCGCTTTTGTTGCTCGGCTGTACGGGCTTGTTGGAGGGTGGCCGCTTGGCATCCCCACCAGACACTCCCCAAAAACAGCCAAAGCAACGGATATAAGAGGAAGATCGAGCGTGTCGCCCCTTGGCGTCTTGAACTCCGAGAGGCCCGATTATAGGGGGATATGGATGTGTGGGCTTTGAGCGATACGGGGGGGGCGGTGTGAGTGGTGTGTGGTACGGAGGATAGGATGTGGGGGCTGAGTGGGTTGGGGTGTTTTGGCACGATGAAACTCGATGGTGTGGGATGTTTGAGGATGATAAAGCCCACAAGAAAGTCGTCTTGATGGGAGAGAGGGCAGGGGGGAGAGGGGTTGATCGAGCGCGAATCCTCTGCCTATGTCGCGTTTTGTACCCCTGCGAAGGGGAGCCGTCAGGGTGTGTGGGGTACAGGCGAGCCTGTCCAAGATAGCGAACTCTGTTTGTGGGTGCAAGAATTCTTCAGATCGCTTACGGAGAGAAGGCGATGGGCTTATTTTCCTTGTTGCGTTCTATGAAATTCGTTGACATTTCCTAGGGTGGGTGTATGAAATGACCTGAAACGGGGGAGCGGGTGAAAGAACCGTGCGGAAGCATGGCAGTCAAGGAAAGTAAAACAGCGGATTGCTCGCTTGTTTGGTGGTATCGGTCATTCTATGGGTTGCTTGATGGAGCGGCTCGGCATGGGAGCGCGGCATGGGAGCGCGGATGTATCAGTACAATACGTTGGATCAACAGATCGTCGATGAGCGAGTGAAGCAGTTTCGAGATCAAGTCCAGCGGCGTTTGGGTGGAAAGCTGACAGAAGACGAGTTTCGTCCGCTGCGTTTAATGAATGGCCTGTATATGCAGCGGCATGCTTATATGTTGCGGGTAGCGATACCTTATGGGCTGTTGTCATCGCGGCAGTTGCGGATGTTGGCGCATATTGCGGCGCGGTATGATCGGGGGTTTGGGCATTTTACAACGCGCCAAAATATCCAGTACAACTGGCCCGAATTGGAAGATGTGCCGGATATCCTTGCGGCTTTAGCGTCGGTGCAGATGCACGCGATCCAAACGAGCGGAAACTGCATCCGTAACATTACGGCGGATCCGTTGGCGGGCGTCGCAGGAGACGAGATCGAAGATCCCCGTCCTTACTGCGAGTTGATGCGCCAGTATTCCACTTTTCATCCTGAGTTTTCGTATCTTCCGCGCAAGTTTAAGATCGCGATGACAGGGGCCACACATGATCGCGCAGCTGTGGCCTTTCACGATATCGGCGTTCGTTTGGTCAAGAACGAACAAGGGGAGATCGGATGCCAAGTGATCGTCGGTGGCGGTTTGGGCCGTACACCCGTGATCGGCGAAGTGATCCATCCTTTCTTAGAGAAAAAGCACCTGCTGTCGTACATCGAGGCGATCGTGCGGGTGTACAACTTACATGGCAACCGCGACAACAAGTTTAAGGCGCGGATCAAGATCTTGGTGCGTGAGTTGGGGATCGAAGAGTTTCGCCGCCAAGTCGAAGAAGAATGGGCGCATTTTCGGGATGGAGCCATGCAAGTCCCCGACGAAGAGATCGCACGCCTCAAGTCCTTTTTCCCGAATCCTCCCTATGAGAGCGATGCTGCCGAAGATCGGTCGTTTGAGGCGGAGGCTGCGGAAAACAAGGCTTTTGCGCGATGGTTGAAGTACAACGTCTCAAGCCACAAAGTTCCGGGATACAACGTTGTGTCGATCTCGTTAAAGATCCCGGGTACGCCCACAGGTGACATCACCGATCCACAAATGCTCGCCCTTGCCGATCTGGCCGATCGATACAGCTTTGGCATGATCAGCTCGACCCATGAGCAAAACCTTGTGCTTCAGGATGTGAAAAACGCGGATCTGTTCGTTTTGTGGAAGGCGCTGGATCCGCTCAAGCTGGCGTGGCCGAATATCGGGACGCTGACGGATCAGATCTGCTGCCCGGGCCTTGATTATTGTAGCCTTGCGAACGCTTCTTCGATCCCGATCGCCGAGGCGATCGCGCAGCGTTTTGACAACCTTGATTACCTGTATGATCTGGGCGAGTTGAAGCTGAAGATGTCGGGTTGTATCAACGCCTGTGGTCATCATCATGTCGGACACATCGGCATCTTGGGGATCGATAAACGCGGAGAAGAATTTTATCAGATCATGCTTGGCGGTAGTGCTTCGGATGATGCGTCGCTGGGGCAATGGTTGGGGCCTGCGATCGCACGCGATGAGATCGTCGATGCGGTGGGACGGCTGTTAGAGGCCTACGTCGGGTGTCGCGAAGAAGGCGAGCGCTTTTTGGATACGTATCGTCGAGTTGGACCCGAGCCGTTTAAGGAAAAAGTCTATGCAAAAGATCATTAAGGATCGGCAGATCGTCGAGGATCGTTGGCAGCGGGTGGGTGCGCAAGAGGCGTTGCCTGCGGGGGATGTGATCGTGCCTTGGTCGCGTTGGAAAGCCGAGCAAGAGGCGCTGTTGGCACATGAAGGCAAGGTGGCGATCTGGCTGACGGGGAAAGACAACCCGCGTGAGTTGAAAGAAGAACTGGTACGCTTCGAGATGATCGCGATCGACTTCCCCAACTTCAACGATGGTCGGGGTTATTCGATTGCGCGGATCTTGCGTGATGAACTCGGATACACGGGCGAGTTGCGAGCGCTTGGTGATGTTTTGCGAGATCAGATCTTTTATCTTGCGCGTTGCGGGTTCAACGCCTTTGAAGTGCGCAAAGACAAAGATCTCGAAGAAGCCCTTGCAGGACTCCATGATTTTCATGTGATGTATCAAGCTGCGTCTGATCATACAAAGCCGATCTATCGGCGGTTTGGAGGCATGGGGGCATGAAGCATGTGTATCTTGTCGGATTTCCGGGTACGGGGACGGTGGCGATCGGAAAGAAGCTTTATGAGCGTTTGGCACTGCCCTTTTTCGATCTGGATGCGCGGCTTGAAAAGGCTCACGGCTCGGACTTGATGGCGCTTTTTCGTCGCCTTGGGCGCGATGCGTTCGGACGCGCTACAAGCCAGATGCTGCGATCCCTCGCTGCCGAGCCTCCAGCAGTCGTGGCCGTCGCAGATCACGTCCCGTTGTCCGATGAAGATTGGGCTTTGATCAAACAAAGCGGACACAGCATCTATATCCAACGCCCCGCAGAGCGGCTTTTTTGGCGTCTCCGCCACGATCGTAAGCTACCGATCTTTGCGGATGTTCCGCCCGAAGAGCGCAAAGGCTTCATCGAAGCGCAACTTGTCGAGCGCGAAGGCCGTTACAAAGAGGCCGATATCGTCTTGTTTTGTTACCACGAAGAAGTCCCCGATATCGCGAAGTTGATCGCAGAAAAGCTATCGACCTAGCGTGTCCCCAACGCCGCTCCAACCCTCTTTGATCTGGGCGGCGGCTCGTCGGCAGGTATCGCGTACGGGCCACACGATCACACCACGTTTTCGGATGGGATGGTGCGTATCGCTGACGGTTGTGGGGGATGGTGTTGCGCTCAAGAGCCTCGGTAGGTGGAGAAGCCGAAAGGGCTGATCAGCAGAGGGACATGGTAGTGTTCGTCGGTGGCGTGGATGGCGAAAGTGACGAGTACTTCGGGGTAAAAGGTGGGCGTTTGACGTGCGGCAAAATAAGTGCCTGTGTCAAAACGCATCTGATAGACGCCTGTTTGTAGGCTACCGGGGGCGAGCAGATCGCCGATTCGGCCATCGTTGTTGGTGGTTCCGCTTGCAAGGAGCTTCCACTCGCCCGATCCGTCGCGTTTGTAGAGCTGGATGGGGAGTTGGGTCGCGGGCTTTCCGAGGTGGGTATCGAGTGCGTGTGTGGTGATCGGGCTGCGCATGGAGGCTCCTGTGGTGTGTGTGGTTTGGGGTGACGAAGGCGCTTGGAGGAGAGCGGGGGAGGGGACACGGGAGGCGTGTGGAGCGGCGTTTGGGTCTGGGGTGGTGTTTGGGTGTGGAGCGGAGGCAGAGGGCTGTGTGTGGTTTGACGTGTTTGGGGTCGGAGGGTCGAGGAGTTTGCGAAGTCGGATCGCAGTGATCTTGGCTTGTTCGGCAGCAGCGATGGGGAGTTCGATCTCAGGGGGGTTGGGGAGCCGGTGTTGGAGCAAAGCCAACATCTCTTCGGCGGTTTTGCCTGTTGCGCACACGATGAAGATGTATCCAAAGCGCTGTTCGTAGCGGCGGTTTCCATCGGCGAGAGCTTGAAGGATGGACTCGTTGGCTTGTTGGACGGCGGATTGTTCTTGGCCGGACCATTGGTGCGTTTGTGGAAATCGTGCGCGTAGACTTTGCATATCGGAGCCGATCTTGGGGTGATGGGAAAAGGCTTCGAGGATATCGGCTCGTTCCATGGTGGCCCAGATCCGTTCGGCGGTCGCAAACACGGCGTTATCATCGGCAAATGGGCGCGATTGGAGCATGGCTTCGACCCAACGCGAAGCGCCGCAGCAGCGGGTTAGAGCGGTTCGACAACTTGCAGGATCGAGGGCATTGAGGTGTTGGGCGATCAAGGTCATGGCTGTGTACTCGGTGGATTGGTGGATCGGTGGAGAAGTTTGGAATTGTGGATACCGCGATCACTGCATGATTCCACTCGCGTATCTGCTCAAATCAAAGGGTCGGGGCTGTGGATCGTGCGATGAATGCGAAACGAACCGTCGTTTTGTGGAAGGGGGCTTCTTCGCGATCAGGGTTGATAAACCCCTTTGAGGATGTGGCCATCGCTCGCGAGAAAGAAGAGATTGTCTTTGTCTGCAAAATGAAGCCCCCGTAGTTCAGAGCGTTCCGGCAAAAAGCCTTCTTGGAAATCGAAGCGCTCCCACGAATTGCCTTTGTTGAGGCTGATGTAATAGTACTTCCGCGAGACGATCGCCATACGATTCGCACCGTCCGAAGAGATGGCGCGCAAGTCATCATCGTTCGAGGGCAGAGGGATTTGTTGATATCGGGTCCACGTTGCGCCGCCATCCGTTGTCCGATACACCGCTCCTTGCGTGCCCACAGCGTAACCGATCAGTTTGTCTTGCAAGAAATGAATGTCCCGAAGCGTTGGGAGGCTGCTCTCTTGTTGAAGCACTTTCCACGCCGCTCCGTTGTCTTCGGTCAAAAAGATCCCGCCCTGATCACCCACGACGAAGATCTTCGAACCCACAAGCACCATCCCTTCGAGCTGTGCGTTTGTCATCGATGCTCCGACAGCAAGAGGGGACCATGTTTCCCCGCGATCAACGGTTCGATAAAATTGACCCGAGCGACCCGCCGCGACAGCGACCGTATCGGTGATCCATACGACCGCACGCAGACGAGCGTCTTTTTGGTCTTTTTTGCCCGTCCATACGGATGTCCACGTTCGGCCTGTATCTTTTGAAAGCATGATCTGCCCTTGAAAAGGCGTCGCTTCTTCGCCACCTACCGCAAGCACGCGACTTTCTCGAATAGACAGATGTTTCACACTCCCCACCAACGCAGGAGGAGCGATATCCAGCCACACCGACTTGTCTTCCGTGAGGAAGATGGACTCACCACCCACGATCTGCACCGCAGAAGTGGACACCATGTGCGACAAGGCTTTGGCATCGCCCACATTCACGCGGGTGAAAGAATAGGGATATCTTGTATTCGTTTGCTCGGCGTTTTGCTCGATGCTGGTTTCGCTTGTGGGTTCGGGGATGATCTCACCGCCTTCTGGTCGCCATGTATCGGCTTCTTTGATCACTTCTTCGTCTGGGTTTGGTCCCGGGCAAGCCGCAAAGACGGACAAAAATGGCAAGGCCGCCAACGCAGCAAAACATAGGGATGTTTGAACAAAGCGACGCCAGTTGAATTGTTGTGCAACCATGCAAAAAATTCTCCTTTTTTTATACGCAAAACAAGCAAGAGTCTTGGCTTACCATCCCGAACCCATCCACGGCACACACCGCCCATGGCCATCACAACGCGTCTCTTTGGCGCATACCGAAACACAGCGTCTGAGGCGTGCGTCAAACCGCATACAACGTATCTGCAAACAAACTTGCCCATGCACACAGCGCCCTTGCACGCACCGCTGGTTCTCAAAGCAAAGGGGTACACAGCGCTTTTGTCGGACATCATAACGCAAGCACTGCGTCCGTGGGCAACGCACCCTCAGCGGCAAACAACGCCCTTCTCCATCACAGCGCGTATGAGCAGGGCAGATCACGGTACATCGGTTTTGTTGTTTGTCGAGGTGCGAACAGTCTTGCCAACGACACAAGAGAGGCGGCGAACGTCTCAATGGAGCGATGGCAGGCGATAAAGGGCGCAATGTCGGCGGCGTAGAGGGATTTGTCGAAGTGGAGGGGTTAGTCGAAGTGGAAGGATCGGTCGAAGTGGAGGGGTTAGTCGAAGTGGAAGGATTTGTCGAAGTGGAAGGATTTGTCGAAGTGGAAGGATTTGTCGAAGTGGAAGGATTTGTCGAAGTGGAGGGATTTGTCGAAGTGGAGGGGTTGGTCGAAGTGGAGGGGTTGGTCGGAGATTCAACCGGGGTCCCAAGACGTGGGGGAGAGCGTCGGGTTGCGCCGAGACGTCGGCAACGCCCCAACGTGCAGCGAGTTCCGTTTTGGCAGTGCGAGCGACAAAGTCGCAAGGTCGGATCCCATCGCAAACATTCGGCTGGATCGCATAGAAGCGCGCCGCTTCCTTCGGTGCATCGGTCTTCTGCGCACTTAAGTGAGCAGCACTCTTGAGCTCGTGAGCATCTTTCCCCTGTGGAGCGGCACGAACCACCACAGCGGCTTTCTGTGCAATGCGCCTGACAGCACTCGCTGCCTTGTGTGCAGGGGTATCCTTCGGGGCGACAAAACGCCGTACAGATGCCTTTTCGGCACGAAAGCTCTCCGCAGCAAGGTTGGTTGGGCTTGCACGTTTTCCCTTCGGCGCGGCACAGCGGAGCGCTAGATGCGTTGTATGTTCCCATCCACGCTCCCAACAACCATATCGCAAACAGGGCGCGTAGGATCGCCTGCGCTCTCCATCTGTTCGAAGATTTTGCAACATAAGTTTTGTGGATGCGCCCCCTCCCGTCGATGTGTGCTGACATCGACCGCCCGCACGGAAAATCAGCACGCATCGGTCCGAAAATTTTGTGGGTTTGCGCCTTCTGCGTCTGCATACAACAGGCCCTTCTTTGTTTCTGTTCTTCCCAAAACCGCTCCTAACATATCTATTTCGCCTCGTGATGGCAAACGCTTCGTTTTGATGGAGATCAAATTCCACTCCTGCTTCTTTCCCAAGCATCGCCTCCACTCCTTGACAAAGAAATCTTGAGCGAGTACCTTCACCGACCATTGAAGTGAACGGGGATTCAGCCTTGAGGGAGTAGTCTGAGTGATGAGTGGGCGACCAAGCAAAAGAGAAGATGCCAAGCGGCCATCGACGGAGGAAAAGTACTCGACGAAACAAGAGCGGATCTTGCGTGCTGCGATCGGAGTCCTTGCGGAGCGGGGGTTTCACCGAACAACGATTCACGATATCGCACAGGCTGCGGGAGTGGCGGATGGTACGATCTATTTGTATTTCAAAAACAAAGATCAATTGTTGATCGAGTTATTCGAAGAGGTGATGGCGCGAGCGTTGCGGCTGTTTCGGGATGCGTTGCGGGAGGAACAAGAGGCCGAAGGCAAACTACGCGCCTTTTTGCATACCCACCTACGTCTTGTCGAACATGACCCCGAAGTGGCGCAGATTATTTCTGTGGAGCTTCGCCAGTCTTCGATCTTCATCAAAGAGTATAAGAACCCGTTGTTTGGGGAGTACCTCAAGATCATCGGGGAGATCCTACAAGAAGGGATCGAAGAAGGTGTTTTTCGCTCCGATCTGCGGCCTTCTTTGATCACGCGAGCGATCTTTGGTGCGATGGACGAGATATCGCTGGCGTGGCTGTTGTCGCGTCGTGACCTTTCGCTCGAAGAGTCCGCAGAAGCGCTCTGTGAGATGATCTTGCAAGGAGTTCGACGATGCCCTGTTTCTGCACCAAGCGGTGCTTAGAGAGCGTCTTGCTATGTTCCGCAAATGCCAAGCGGAAACCATTCAAACTGTTGTTGAGTTAAGGAGACTTTTTCTATGAAGATCCTCGTGACAACCAAACGTGTTGAACACTACGAGTCCAAGATCCGCATCAATGCCCAAGGTACAGGGATCGTGACGGACGGGTTGACTTATATGATCAATCCATTCGATGAGATCGCGCTTGAAGAAGCGGTGCGCCTCAAAGACGAACACAGCGCCGAAGTGGTGGTCGTGGCCATCGGAACAGAAGACGCGACCCAACAACTCCGTACGGGTTTGGCGATCGGGGCGGATCGCGCCATCCTCGTCAAAGCGACGCAACCGATCGATTCGGACGTTGCCGCCCGTATCCTCAAAGCAGTGGTCGATCGCGAAGAACCCAACCTTGTGTTGATGGGCAAACAAGCGATCGATGACGACGCCAACCAAACGGGACAACTTCTTGCCGAATTTCTTGGTTGGCCCCAAGCCACCTTCGCAGCCAAAACCGAATCGTTGGAATCGGAAGCCGAAAAACAAAAAGAACCTGCCATCGACTTGGATGATGACACCGCAACGGTGGTGCGCGAGATCGACGGCGGTTTGGAAACGGTCGAGATCGATCTGCCTGCGGTGATCACGGTGGATTTGCGTCTCAATATCCCGCGCTATCCGGCACTTCCTAACATCATCAAGGCCAAGAAAAAGCCTCTCGACGAGTTGACCTTGGCGGATCTCGGCATCACCGCAGAACCCAAAGTGACCGTCCTTGGCTACGAACCGCTGCCTGAGCGCCAAGCGGGTGTTGTGGTGGATAACGTTCAAACCTTGCTCGACAAACTCCAAAACGAAGCCAAAGTCCTCTAATCATCGCTTTTTCACGCTTTTTTCGGATCGTGGGGCGCATGAAGCCCCGTCAATACAGGAGAATCGATCATGGCAAGCATTCTCGTGATCGCCGAGCAATACAAAGGCAGCCTGCGCAAAGTGACCTTCAACGCGCTTGGATTCGCCAAACAAGCCGCCAACCAGCTCGGTCTCGATCTGCACATCTTTCTCGGTGGCAGCGATATCGGCGGTCTGGCCAAAGAACTTCAAGGCTACGGAGCCAAGGCCATCCATCTCGCCGATGATTCGGACTTGGAAGTGTATCGCACCGAACCTTATACCCAAGCGATCTGCGCGCTGGCTTCGGAGATCGACGCGCAGATGATTACAGGTGCCGCGACTGTTCAAGGAAAAGATCTGTTTCCTCGGATCGCAGGGCGTTTGGGGGCAGGGATGGCGTCGGATATCGTGGAAATGCTGCCTGACGGGACGTTCAAGCGCCCTGTGTGGGCGGGTTCGGTGATCGCCCGCGTGCGTGTCGAAACGGCGCAAAAAGTGGTGAGCATCCGCGCCACCGCGTTTGAAGCTCCAAAGCAGGGCAGCGATCAGGCCAAGGTCAACAAGTTCAATATCTCTCTTGAAGAGGCCGACAAAGTCCGCGTGGAGGACATGGAAGAAACCAAGTCCGAACGCCCCGAATTGACCGAAGCTCGCGTTGTGGTGTCGGGCGGTCGTTCGATGAAAGACGAAAAAGGCGTCAAGATGATCGAGTCCTTGGCGGACACGCTCAAGGCGGCGATGGGCGCTTCGCGTGCAGCGTGTGATGCCGGCCTTGTCCCCAACGAACTCCAAGTCGGACAGACTGGAAAGGTCGTTGCACCCGAGCTTTACTTTGCCATCGGGATCTCAGGAGCCATCCAACACCTCGCAGGGATGAAAGGCTCGAAAGTGATCGTGGCGATCAACAAAGACCCCGAAGCCCCGATCTTCCAACTCGCCGATTATGGCTTTGTTGCGGATATGTTCAAAGTGGTCCCCGAGATGATCGAAGAGATCAAAAAGCGCAAAGGTGCTTGATTTGATCAGGAACGCCGAATGTCGGGCCTCACGGTGGCTTTAATAGGCGAGTGTTTGGTCCGAATGAGGCTGGATGATCAGCGTTTTGCGTAAAGGCGGGTGGTGGGGGCGATAGAGCGAGATCGAATGAATGCCTGACGAAAATCCCCCAAGATAGGGCGTCCAGCCTCGGTAGTGATCGCCGACGAACAACCGCGCAGGTGGTGTTGCGAAGAGGCGTAGCGCACCCCCATGAGGCGGCGCAAGTACCCCGATCTCGCGGGTTTCTTTGGTGGGCAAGATTACGATCTCTTTTTGCCAAAACATCCCGATGTATCCGTTGCGGATCGAGGCTTGATAGCGACCCGGGCGCAAGGGCAAACGCGCAACGGGGGTGGGGGCGTAAACACGGCCATCAAGCAAAAGAATTCCGGGTGGAAAACTGTGCAACGTCAAGAATCCATCGCCTTTTTGAGCGGCAAAAGGACGTACGGCTTTTTGCGCGATCGTGGGCGATTGCAACAATGGTGTGGCATCATCGCGCAAATAGAGACGTTCTCCCGAGGCAAGAAAAAGACACGGGTGGTTGGGCGGACAATACGGTCCGGGCGCACGGATCTGTTCGGTGGGCGGTTTGCCTCGTTGGTAGATCCGCAAAAAGACGCGGTGGTCTTCGTCTCGTTGAAAGCGAAAACCAAACCGGCCTCGACGATCCCCGATCACCAAGTGTTGACCCGCAGGCAACACGACCGAAAAACGCGCACGCGGGACCTGCGGTGCCCCGATAGGGCGGAGCTTTGCCACTTCGATCACATGCGCACCCGCCGCGATCCGCAGGTAAGTCACAGGCAAACGACCCACCGAAAGACCATCGATCCAACCTTCATAGTGTCGCGGCAGTGCAAAGCTGAAAACGCCCATCTCTGGGGGGATACGTTGTGGGACGCGTGAGGCATGGTGAAGGCTGGGTGGCGTGGTCGGTGTGATCGGCTTTGAGGCAGGTTGTGTGGAGAGCTTTGGGGTCGGTTGTGTCGTGATCTTTGAAGTAGGCTGTGTCATCGGTATTGGAGTAGGCCGTGTCATCGGTATTGGAGTAGGCCGTGTCATCGGTATTGGAGTAGGCCGTGTCATCGGTATTGGAGTGGGCCGTGTCGTGGGCGTTGGAGTGGGCCGTGTCGTGGGCGTTGGAGTGGCCGAAAGCGGCAAGGGAAAGAGAGCGAGGAGGCCAAACAAGCAAAGAGTCCGCACAAAAAAAGCAGGAAGAGGCCAAAGGTCCGAGCCTGTGGTAAGACGTGTTAAAACATGGGCAGAAGGGATGGTGTTCAATTCGGTCTCCGTTTGATATCGTCGAAGCGTGTCTCCAAAAAAGGAGTGGCGTAGTCGCCAAAAAAAAGCCGTGTTCGCGCCGTTTCAAGCGGCAAAGCTGTTGTGTTGAAAAACCTGCGCTCTCTTCTCTAAACTCCTCGACCCCGCATTCGGGATGCGAAGATGCCAGACATCGCTTTTTTCTTCAACTATAGCCTGCGGGCTTTTTTGTTGGGTCTTCTTTGGATGACCGCAGGGCGGTCATTGGAACGTCCAATGCCTTCGGTGCCTTCGGTGCCTTCGGTGCCTTCGGTGCCTTCGGTGCCTTCGGTGCCTTCGATGTCTTCGATCCGTTCGGTGTCTTCGAGGTCTTCGGTGTTGGGGATCTTGGTTCCATTGGAGCCTGCACCGAGCCGATACGAGCAAGCCCTTGTGATCGGGACTTTGATCAGGCAAGGGCTATTGCGTTGGCGCTGGTTATCGTCGCGACGTTTGCCTGACGAAGTGTTTGATCGGCGGTATGGTCGTTTTCGTGCGGAGCGGATCTTGGCGGAGTTGCGGCGCTTGGGGGTGGAGTCTGCGGTGGGTGAGCGCAACGTGGTGATCATCGGCGTGACCAAGGGTGATATCTCGACCGATATTCCGGGGTTTTTGGATCATGCTGTCTTGGGGCTTTCGGAGGCGAAAGGACGTGCGATGGTGCTTTCTACGACGCGGCTTCCGAGTGCTTTGCGTGAGCAAGCTTGGGTCTCGCTGATCTTGCATGAATGGGGGCATTGGGTGGGTCTTGGTCATTGTCCGCGTGTTGCGTGTGTGATGTTTGATCGGCTCGGGCGATCCGCTACGTTGGACTGGTCTCGCCGTTTTTGTTCGTATTGTGCGCGGCGTCTGGCTTGCGGGCAAGCGCCTTCTTTCCGAGGCTGGCCGACCTTTCGCTGCACCAAGCACACCCCTTGAAATCCATCGAAGCGCGTGCCAAGATCCAATGCCTTGTCCCCAAACGCTTTCCCTGAGACGACGCATGGAACCGAGACACTCCCCCTTTTTTTTCGCCAAGAAAACTTGTTGGCGGTTGATTTGCGCCTTGTGGCTTGGTGTGAGGGTGGGAGCGCTTGGCCTCGGTGCGATGGTGTTCTTTGAGGGGCAGAGCTACGCGCAAACCCCCTCCACGCGATATCCTTCTTCTCTGTTGTCTTCCTCGGCCATCTCGCCACCATCCGTTGCATCGGCCATCTCGCCACCATCCGTTGCATCGGCCATCTCGCCACCATCCGTTGCATCGGCCATCTCGCCATCATCCGTTGCATCGGCCATCTCGCCACCATCTATTTTGCCGCCGCTCTCGTCCGTATCGATCCCAACGATGGTCTCGTCTTCTACAGCGCAGCCTGTGGACGGGGCATCAGGAGCAGCACCGCAGCCTACCGGTGCCTCGGAATCAACGAAGCTATCGCTGCCGTCGAAAAAGGTGCTCAAGGCCGAACGGTGGGGAGGCAATGAGATCGGTGTGAGCGGTTTGGTCGGGAGTTGGGGGAATTCGCCGCAATTTGGTTTGCGTGGGGTGTTGCCGCTTTCGCGTTTTTTGGCGTTTCGCGTGGGTTGGATCTTCATGTTCCATCTCAAAGGCGAAGAATCTTACAACTTGAGCACGTTTACGTTGGATCTGATCGTGCGTTTACCCAGTCCCTATCGCGCTTTGCGTTATTATGCGGTGACGCGGTTAGATTTTTGGCCGCTGTGGAACTTCTTTAACACGAACCCTGCTGTTTCAAAGATATCCACACAGCCCACGTTTGGACTAAGCGTGCTTGCGGGGGTCGAGGGGTTTTTGTTGCCTCGCGTGTCGTGGTTTTTGGAAAGCGGCTTTTCCTCTGGGATGGTGATCGGATTTGCGCCGATACGCCGACCTTATGAAGCGTTTGGCTTTGTGATCCAATCGGGGTTTCAAACCTACTTTTGAACCAAACCTGTGTTTTTGCGTTAGCGCGTACTCTGCTTTGATCCTTTGTTCTTTGCTTCTGTGATACCGAAAAAGGAGTTCCCCGTGACCCACAAAAACGCCTTTTTGCAAGCCATTCAAAAGCGCGACTTCTTTACGGAAAACGGTGCGCTTTCGCATTCCACGACGGGTTCTTCGTTGGTGGATTATTTCGCGAAGTGCGGCACATACCGAGATCGAAGTGAGAACGAAGTGTTTGCGGATATCTCGGCGATGTGGGCGGACTCTCCGTTGGTTGCGCTGATGATCATCTTTTATGTTCGCTTGATCACGCGCACCACGCAGGGCTTTTTTACTTCGGAGTTGGTGCAAAAAGGGCAGGGGGCTCGTGACGAGTTCCGCAAAGCCTTGCGTTGGCTTGCTATCTCGCAACCAGAAACCTTGTACAAAAACGTGTGGTTGGTGCCTGTGGTCGGGCGCTGGAGCGATCTATGGCATGACGATCTGATCGATGTGCTCGATCGTTCCAAGGTGTATGCGTTGGTTCAACGCGGGCTTGCCGACGATACGATGCGCGGCTTGATCGCCAAATATCTCCCGCGTATCCGCAGCAAAGGAAGCGTTCATACACCCCGCCATACGGCCCGAAACAATTGGGCGCGTGGATTTTGCAAAGTGATGGGATGGAATGATGCAGCATATCGCCTATTCAAGGCCTCTCCTGAGCATAACGCGCATCTCTTCCAACGTCAGATGAGTGCGGGTTTATGGGACGCTTTGGATTTTTCCAAGATCCCGGGACGTGCGCTGTTTCAGATGATCTCCCATCAAGGCAAGGACGCAAAGACCACGCTCGAACGCCACGATCTCAGCGAGCGCTATCTTGCATGGATCAGCCAACAGCCGACCGCAAAGTTCACGGGTTATGTGTACGAGTTGTTCCAAGCGGCCAACAGGCGTCTCTCTATCGCACAGAAATATACCTACGATCGCCAATTCGACGGATTGATCGAGCAAGCCAAACGCGATCACGGTGGCTTTCAAGGCAACGTCTGGTGCGCCCTCGATACTTCGGGATCGATGCAAGCTGAAGCTGCGCCCGGTGTGACGGCGTTCGAGATCTGTCTTTCTTTGGGGATCTTCTTTTCCACGCTCAACGAAGGTGCATTCCATGATGTGGTGGTGATGTTTGACAGCACCTCGCGGATCAAAACTCTCAAGGGTGGTTTTTCCGATAAAGTCTCGCAACTCACCAGCGCAACCACCGCGTGGGGTTCGACCAGCTTTCAATCCGTAATCGACGAGATCGTTCGCGTTCGCCTAGAAGATCCGCAGATCCCCGTGGCAGATTTCCCGCAAACGCTGGTTGTGGTCAGCGATATGCAGTTTAACCCCGTTGATGGGGGAAATGCGCAAACTAATTACGAAGCCGCGATGCAAAAGCTCGCAGCCGTCGGACTCCCGAAGATCCGCATTGTTTGGTGGTGGGTCACTGGACGTGGACAAGACTTCCCTTCCACCCTTGACGACGAAGGCGTCACGATGATCGGCGGCTTTGATGGGAGCGTCTTGACTCTCTTGCTTGGTGGACAACCCAAACCTCTCAGCCTCGGGGAAAAAGAGTCCGCAAAAGCCAACGCTTTCGATCAGATGCTCCAAGCCCTCGATCAAGAAGTGTTGCGACAGCTTCGCGTGTGACATCGGCACCTTTTGATGTTTTCTTGTACGAGATCCGCCCATTGTGTGATCATAAAAGCGTAGGGGCAGACAGGTGTGGCTGCCCAACAATCGGGCCTCTACGCACTCTCCTACGATCACACATCATTTGGATATCGTATGATTTGCGTTTTTCGTGCGCTTCTGGCAATCTGCCGGAAGTGCGCTTCTTGGATGGGTCGTCTAGTGGTAGGACACCGGAAACAAGCGTGCTTTGTACAAAGCACCACAGCAACACCAAAAACTCACGCCGGTAACGGAGGTTCGATTCCTTCCCTGTCCGTTTTTCAAAGAGTCGCGTTGCCTTGTTTCCGCATTCTTCGCTGTTTGCGCGGGTGTGGAAACACGATGGAGAAGTAGCTCAGTTGGTAGAGCAATGATCATGTGTGTCTTGTACAAGACACCACAGCAAACCTTTTGGCATTCATGGGTCGCGGGTTCGAACCCCGCCTTCTCCACATCGTTTTTTTCCCGCTGTTCTCGCCTGTATCACCACCTTTACGACACCTTCGCCCTCCCCGTGTGATCGCGCTCCCCACATCATCGCCCTTCTCTCAGGCTCGTCGATCACGGCTGCTTGGGCGTGAAGACAAGATATTTGCTACCGAGAAAGTTGAACAACGAGGCATTAAAGATCCCGATAAAATTGGCGACGTAGGACAACGGCAGCCATGCCATCTGCAAAGGGCCGATGGCAAGGTGTTTTTGGGGGGTCATGCCAAGATATTCGATCAGGAGGTGCATACTGCCGATCCGAACGCCTAGACCCAAGGCGCAGATCAACACAAACGACACATAAGAGGTGCGACGCTCGACCTTTTGTTCGCGAAATGTGATCACGCGGTTGAGTTCAAAGTTCCACGACACGGCCACCACAAAAGCTGGGATCGCCGCAAGTCGCAAGTCCATGTGAAAAAAACGATCACATACAACCAACACCGCTGTGTCGACAAAAACGCCGCTCCCTCCGATGATTCCAAAGAGAAAAAATTGCACGATCGTTTTCCAACGTTCAGAAATGGGGCGAATGGGGGTCATCTTGGGTCTTGTTCCTTTCTTGAACCGTCCTTGGTGTGGGCGCGGAGTGTAGGGGCTTTTCGTGCATTTGCCAAGCCCCTCCTGTCGTGCGCCGAAGAATCGTCACTTCGGTTTGGAGTACTTGTGGATGAAAAACGTTGGAGCACTTGTGGATGAAAAACCCCGTGTTCGCGCTACCTCAAGCGACTGTGTCGTTTGTTTGAAAAACTTGCGATCACTTCGCCAACACGGGGTCAAGGGGCGATAGTCTAGGGTGGGGTCTGGGGTGAAACCCCACGAACACGATTCAACGGCATCATGCCTATCCTGTAGAAAATACCGAAAAAACAGCCTATAGATCGTTTGGTGTGGCGATTCGTTGATGGTGTCGAGTCGACAAGACACTTTTCGCCCACGCTGTCGATCCAAACGCAACCAAAGGATGCCCCGCGTCATGGCTGAACCGACCTCTCATCCAAAACCGAAAGAGGATGGCGTCTTTGCGATCCTGTTCGATGTCTTCTTTAGCTTGATCTTCTTGTCTGTTATCGGTGTTCTGTTTGTTGCTTTTTGCGTGTTGCTCGGAAAATACGAGCTTTTGATTCTTGCTTATGTGTTGCTTACGGCAGCGGTGGTGCGCCCGTTGATCTCCGAACAGCGCATGGAAAAGCTGCAAAAGATGGCCGTGATCGGCGAAGGACTCAAGATCTTTACGCATCTGGAGCGTTATTATCTACAATATCCGCCGCGTTCGATCTTTTTCTATCTGTTTTTCCCCATCACAGGGATCTTTTCATTTTTCTTTTCCAAAGAACGCGGACGCCGCGAGCTAAAAGCGCACTTTATCCTTGTGCAATGGATTCTGGTGCTGTTGCTGATCCAAGGCTTTGCGTCGTATTCGCGTTTTTATCAACACTTCCCTTGGCGTTTTGCAAGCGCATGGCTCTACATGGAGCTGCTTTCCGTCTATTTTCTCTGCAACTTTTTTGCGATCCCTGCCGCCACGACGCCGATCCGCCTGAGTGTCACAGGCCGACGTATCCGCCTCATGCTGGTCTCTTTTTTCGCGATCGTGATCATGAGCGGCTTTTTGTGGGCCTACAAAAGCGGCGTGCGCTACGACAACTTGATCCCGATCAACATCGCGATGGATCGGCGGATGGACGCCCTCAAACAACGGGTTCAACTCAACTATCTGCGCGCCAAACAAGGACTCCCCCCCCTCCAGCCCCGCAAGCGCAAAGGGCAACCCCAAACCGAAGAATTCTTCACGCACTTCCAAGATATCAGCGAGATGTATGTGCGCCATCTTGCGCCTCGCATCCTCGAATTTCACAAACAACACTTCTTCAATCCCACGCGAAAAGCCCACGAAGACTTTATCGATGGACTCAACAAGGAGTTCCAATCGGCCCTTCAGCGCATCTCTTCGTTTGGTGAACACGAACAGATCTTCCTCACGTTCACCCAAGAACCCGGTGATATCTGGGGCATGATCTTGATGCCTTTTCGCGAAAACCTCTTTTATGCTTTCAAGATCGTGCGAAGCACTGCCCCGACCTTTCCGTCCACAACCCTGCCCAAAGAACAAGCCGTCGTCCATTTCTACCGTCGTTGGGAAGATCTGCCCGTGATCGAGCGCGATGGGTTCGTGCAACGGTGGGAGCGTGGGCGTTATCGCTTTGCCGCACAAAAGCGCATGGCCCGTGTGATCGTCGATTCCATGCGCGATCTCAGCCGTCGCACCGCTCCTGCCGAGCCTGAACCCACCGAAGAAGAACCCTCCATCGCCAAAAAAGACGAAGAGATCCGCCTAGAAAAGAGCAAAGAAGCCAAAGAAGAGTCCGCCTCCGCCAAAAAAGATCAAGAAGGCCAAACCCCGCAAGCCCGAGCACAAAAAGACGAACTCGCCAAACCAACGAACGAAAACATCGCAACCCCCCCCCGAACAGGTGCCAAAAAGACCGAATCACCCATCCGCCAAAACGCTGAAGATGCCGATGTCCCGCCACCTCAGTCCACAACCCCATCGCCCCCACCTCCTGCTGCGACGGCTACAGGCACGCCTACGACCACCGATCCTGCTGCTGGAAGCCCCCCCCGCCTCGCCATCTCCCCAAGACCCAAGCACCTCCGTCATTTCCCAAAACGCCCGACCGCTGGGCCGCGACGAGGGCGCCGTTTCGTTGTCCGCGATCTGCGCCAACCACGCCGCGCAAAACCACGCCCTTCTGCGGAGAAGTTCTTCCCACAACCACGTCGATTCTCCGTACTGATCGTTCCCCCAACACCAACCGCTCCCTCCGGATCGACCGAACCACCTGCGCCTCCGTCCTCTGCTGTGATACCTTCCGCTCCGCCTCAGACGGTGCCCTCACGAAAAAGCCCGACAGTCGCCAAAAAACGAACGCCTCACGTCGATCCTTCCAAGCCCGAACCCAAGAAGGCCGTCTCGCTGTCGGGACGCTCAAAAACCCGGACTCCCACCGTTTCCCCAATACACAAGGGACTTGGGCCTTTTCCTGTGATCGAAGCAGAACCGTATCAGCTACCAGACGTCCCAACTCTCCCCCACAATCCAGACGAACAAGACCGCTTGCGTTCTCTCTTGCGCTTCATCAGCGACAGATGCGGCGAGATCCCTTTCGAGCAAAGCCGCCTTGCCGATAGCCTGCGTCTCGCTTTGAGGATTCCCAACCCATCGACATCACGGTCCTTCGCTTCCTCTTTTTTGTCGACGTACTGGGCCGATGTATGGGCTAAACCTCTCGGACTCTCCAATCTACTCAATGATCTCCCCTCCTTTCCTGATGGGCTTCCCAAACATTTCAAAACACCGAAACCCTACCGCGAGATGCTGGCTGAAAATTGCGTATCCATGCGCCTTCGCGAGGTGGTACAGCAATTTATGCCCGACGCTGTTTCCGATCCGACCGCAATTTCCGAAAATCAACGGCCTCTTTATTACGCGAAGATCCAACAATCGATTCGGATATTCGATTGGCTTGCGACATTTCTTCGTGAGCGGGAACGCTTTCTCAAGAACGCGCACACCCGTTTTCTTTCACAGCAACAAGAACTCCAACGTAAACGCCGATTCTTTCAGCTTTACAACGAAACCTTGCGCCAACTACACCTCGAACGCGCTTTGAGCGCCAAGCTGCTCTTTGATCACTTTGGCGATACCCCGCCACTTCCGCCTCTTTGGTGGGCTGATCTCTACGAGTACTTCTTGCGCTTGCTGCTTTTCCTTTTCCAACTCACGATGCCGATCCACATCCTCTTGATCCTTTATTGCCACATCCGCTTGCGCGAACCCGAAGACCAAGCCACCCGCACACCCTGAAACGCCGAAAAGGGATCACCATGCTTCCATCTTCCCAAACCCCCCATCAGTCCGATGGATTCTTTCGCAGTTCTTTGGATCTACTGTTTCGCTTTGTTGTGTTGTCTACGCTGGCGATCGTCTTCGCGGCCTGTTGTGTGCTGCTCGGTAAGCCCAAGCTCCTGATCCTTGCCTATGTCCTCCTTGCTGCCGCGATGATCCGACCGATGATCTCCGAACAACGTATGGAAAAACTTCAACGTCTCGCTGTCCTCGGCGAAGGTCTCAAGATCTTCACACACATCGAGCGTTATTATCAGAAGTATCCGCAGCGAACGCTGCTGTTTTATCTGTTCTTCCCGATCACGGGCATCTTCTCTTTCTTCTTCTCCAAAGAACGCGGTCGCCTCGAACTCAAAGCGCACTTTATTCTTGTCCAATGGATCGTCGTTTTGCTGCTCGTCCAAGCCTTCGCTTCCGCAAAAGTCCTCTTCCAACAGTTCCCTTGGCCGATCGCAGCTTCTTGGCTCTACACCGAAACGCTCTTCCTGTATTTTCTGTGCAGCTTTTTTGCGATCCCTGCGGTCACAACGCCCATCCAACTCAACACCACAGGCCGACGTATCCGCCTTGTGATCGCAACGGCACTTTCCATCGCCGTTCTTTCCGCCTTTGTCTTTGCCTACACACGCGACGCACGCTACGACAACCTGATCTCCATCCACATTGCTCTCTCACAACGCATCGACGCGCTCAAACAACGTGCTGCCCCTCAACCCCTCGCTCAAAAAAATCCCGCTTTTTCGCCAAAGCCCTCAACCTCTCCCCAACCCGCCGAGTTTTTCGACAAACTCCAACACTTCTCTGAGATGTTCCTCCAGTTCTATGGGCCCCGTATCTTGGCGTTTCATGCGCAACACTTCCGACGCCCCGATGCCAAGACCCACGCACGCTTCCACGCCCAATGCAACAAGGACTTCCAAGAACACATCAAACCACTCACCGAATTCGGCGAATACAAGCAGATCTTTCTTGTGCTTTCCCAAGAACCCGATGCCTTCTGGGGTATGATCGTTGTCCCTTTCCGTGATCAGATCCTGTTTTCTTTTGAGATCTCTTCTTCCGACGGCCTTCGCTTTTTTCGCCGTTGGCAAGACATACCCAAGTCGATCCATCCGCCGATATCGCAGCGCTGGCGTCCAGCCCTTCTTCTCTCTTCATTCGCTCCCCCGACAAACACCGCAAGATCTCACCTCCATCCCATCCGCCACTTCTTTGTCCCCTACCATCCGACCCTTCGCGAGATCAACTTCCCCTACGCCCTCCAAAAACGTTTGCTCTACGATTCGATACCTTCCCTCCCTTCTGCCCGTCTACCCGCACAACACGACAATCCTTCCTTCGTTGCGCGCTTTCTTCTCTTGATCCTCCAATCCATCATGCCCCTTCATCTGCTCTTGCTCGCCTTCTGCCAATTCTTCCTCCGCGACGATTCTTGATCCTTCTGTTTTCCTCATCTCTACAAGTAGATTTCGGCCATTTCATCGTAAAAAATCTTTCATTCTTCAAGCGTTGCAAAAAATACCGTTGCTCTCTTCTTTCGACTCTGCTATCCACAACGAGAGGTATTGCAAAAACCAAGAAAGCATCTATCAGAATTTATACGATACGCTCCAACAGAGCAGGGAATGGTGTTTGATGTTTCGCCGAATCCGCCTCCAAATTCGTCTGATTTTTTTTAGTTTGTGTGTCGTCGCTTTGATCGTTTCCTCTTGCACTTGCGCAGGTTCCGAGCGTTGCCAAGGCGACGCAGGCAAGACCAACACGGACACCAGCGGCCTTCCTTGCGAGCAAACCTGCGACTGCAGCAATCAAAGCTACGAAGGGTACTGCATCGCTGGAAAGTGTACTTCCTTTGCGCGCCAAAGCTGCACCTTGATCGGTTCGCGTGTCCCTTGTCGCCTCGGACTTCTCGTCGATCAAAAGAAAAACTGCGAGTGGGGCGAGCGTACCTGCAAGCCCGATTATCTGACCAATGCTTTGTGGGGAAATTGCGTCCCTTACGAGATCGTCAAAGAAGAAGGCTCCGATCCTGCCAAAGCTGCCGAACAGTGCAGCAACGGCAAGGATGACGACTGCGACGGCCTGATCGATGCTGCGGACGACGGTTGTAAGGCGTACTGCAAACAGCCCGGCGAGCGCCGCCCCTGCTACGAAGTCCCCGTCGATCAAAAAGACGTTCTGAACCAAGGACGCTGTGCGCCCGGCCTCCAGCGCTGCAACGAAGATCGCAAGTGGGGGGCTTGTGAAGCGCAAGTCCTGCCTTCTGCCGAAACTTGCAATGGCGTGGATGACAACTGCGACGGAAACATCGACGAAGATCTGCCCAACTGCACCGCAAAGATCTGCAAAGAGGGCGAAAAGCAGGCTTGTTATACCAATGCCATCGGATGCAAACGCCAACCCGACGGGCAATTCCAATGCACAGGTCTGTGTAAAGCGGGGGTACGCACTTGCACCAATGGTCGTTTTAGTTCTTGCGAATCTCAGATCACGCCCGCTCAAGAAGTCTGCGGGGACGGACTTGACAACAACTGCAACGGCATCCCCGACGAAGGCTGCCTTTGCCAAGAAGGCAAGACGCAAGAGTGTTATTCGGGGCCTACCGATACCAAGGGCATCGGAGCGTGTCTTGTGGGGATTCAAACGTGCCAAGATGGCCGATGGAGCGAGTGTCGCGGAGAACAAGGCCCTACACCCGAACGTTGCAACGGCCTTGATGACGACTGCAACGGCCAAGTCGACGAGGGATGCGGCACTTGCCGCAGCGGCGATGTCAAAGCCTGCGCACCCGCGACTCCCAATGACAAACGCAACAAAGGGATCTGCCGAGACGGTTATCAGATCTGTAGTGGTGGTTCTTGGAGTGCTTGCATCGGTGAAGTGACGCCCGCATCTTCCGAGATCTGCGATGGTCTCGATAACGATTGCAACGGCAAGATCGACGACGATTGCAAAGGCTGCTTGCCGAATACAACACGCTCTTGTTATGACGACACGACTCCCGAAAGCAAACGTGGTGTCGGCACTTGTGCTGCGGGGGTGCAGCTTTGCGTGCTTGACGCACAAACCAACACTTACGCATTCGGCCCGTGTCAAGGGGCCGTCAAGCCCGCCCCGGATGACTCGCTGTGCGATGGCTTTGACAACGATTGCGATGGCCTCGTGGACGAAGATTGCCAAGAGACCTGTATCCCGGGTTATGCGCGACCTTGTTATACGGGCCCATCTGGAACCGACAAAACCCCCCCTTGCCGCGCTGGAATCCAAGTGTGTGTCCCTAACCAACAAACAGGAAAACACCTCTTTGGCCCTTGCCAAGGCGCGATCCTCCCTAGCCCTGAGATCTGTGACGGTTTGGACAACGATTGCAACGGCAAGATCGACGACAATTGCACAACGGGCTGCGTTGTTGGAACTTCTCGCTCTTGTTATACCGGCCCACAGGCGGCGCAAGGCAAAGGTACCTGCAAAGCGGGCCTCCAGTTTTGCACACGCGAACAAAGCGGAGAAGCCGCCTTTGGCCCTTGCTTCGGGGAGATCCTGCCGACTTCTACGGAGATCTGCGGCGACAACCTCGACAACAACTGCGATGGTCAAGTCGACGAAAAGTGTGCTTGTAAACTCGGAACCGCCGAAGCCTGTTATACAGGGCCTACGTTGACGCAAAACAAAGGCACCTGCAAAGACGGAATCCGTGTCTGCGCACTCGATCCCACAACAGGAACAACGGCCTTTGGCCCTTGCCTCGGCGAAGTCAAACCCGCCGCTGCGGAGATCTGCGGCGATGGCCTCGACAACAACTGCGATGGCACCGTAGACAACGGTTGTATTTGTAAGCTCGGTGACGCCCAAGCTTGTTACACAGGCAACCCCACTACCCGTGGAAAGGGCATCTGCAAAGATGGCGTCCAAATCTGCGGAAGTGACGGCAAATTTGGAAGCTGTTTTGGAGACACCAAGCCTGCTGCCGAAATATGCGATGGTCTTGATAACGATTGCAACGGTCAGATCGACGACAATTGTACAGGTTGCGTTCTCGGAGCATCGAGGCCTTGTTATACAGGCAATTCGACTGATTTGGTTTATAAATCAGAATGTAGGTCTGGGATCCAATGGTGCGTAAAGAACACCACAACGGGAAACATTGCTTACGAAACGACTTGCAACGGTCAAGTTCTCCCTCGTTCCGAGATTTGCGATGGAATTGATAACAACTGCAACGGCATAATCGATGAGAGTTGCACTTCCTGTGAGCCAGGATTCATTCGAAAATGCTATTCGGGTCGCTCTGTGACGGAGGATGTCGGGCAATGCAAGTCAGGATTTCAGATATGCGAAGCCAACCGTGTTTTTAGCGCGTGTTTGGGCGAAGTCGTGCCTACGCCAGAAGTCTGCAACAACAAAGACGACGATTGCGACGGAAACATCGACGAAGATAGTTGCCACCCTGGCGAGGCCTGCACGAAGATCACTTATCCAGACGGTCAAGAAGGAGGCGTTTGTTTGAAGCGTTGCACGGCAAATCCAAACATTTGCCCGATCGACGGAACTTGTCAACCCAATACTCTTTTGACGAATGGCGCAAGAACCTCTGTTTGCGGCCATTGTCAGCAAGACAGCGATTGCAACGGAAAAGCGTGCATAAACAACCATTGCCAATGAGAACAGGCGATTTGTCAACAAAAAAGCCGTGTTCGCGGCACTCCAAGCGACACAGTCGTTTGTGTGAAAATCCTGTGCTGTCTTCGCCAACACGGGGTCAAGGGGACGCAGTTCTCTTGCGGGCGTGGGGTTCCAACCCCACAAAACAAAAACAACGGCGTCGCGTTAAGAAGAAAAGGGACTGCTGCCGAGAAGAAAAGGGAGCATGATGCACAGCACACAACATCAAGGAGATGAGTCGATGCGGATCTTACGGGTATCTCGGCGTTTGGCGCTGTGGCTGGTTGTGCTGATGGTTGGGGCGTTGTGGACCTCGTGGTCTTGTACAGGCAGTACGCCCTGCCAAAACGACACCAGCAACACCACCACCAATACCGAAGGGCTGCCTTGTCAATCCCGCTGTGATTGCAACAACCAAGCTTACGAGGGATATTGCAAGGACGGAAAGTGCTTTGCTTTTGCACGACAAAGCTGCACACAAGTCGGTGCAGCCGTCCCTTGCAAGATCCCTCCACAAGCCGACCCAAGCCCTTCTTGCGAATGGGGCGAGCGCATCTGCAAGCCGCCTTACTTACAAGCCCTACTCTGGGGCGATTGCAAAGCCTTTTCTCCTGTCGCCGAAGAGGGCAAAGATCCACAAACCGCAAAACAACAATGCACCAACAATCGCGACGATGATTGCGACGGAAAAGTCGACGACGCAGACGACGGATGCACCGCCTTTTGCAAAGTCATCGGTGCCGAACGACCCTGCTATGACGGCGCATCCCAAGACACCTTGAATCTCGGCACTTGCGCCGCCGGACTCCAACGCTGCCAACCCGACCTCACATGGAGCAAATGCACACAACAAAACCTCCCCCAAGACGAAGTCTGTGATCGGCTCGACAACAACTGCAACGGACAGATCGACGAAGGCGTCCCCAACTGCCCAGAGATCCGCTGCAAAGAAGGGGAGACTCTGCCTTGCTATACCGAATCTCGCGGCTGTAAACGCGATGCAAGCGGAGACTTCCGTTGCACGGGGATCTGTCAAACGGGCAAACGAACCTGCACCAACGGTCGTTTCGGTAGCTGTGAAGGCCAAACCCTCCCACAGACCGAAGATTGCAAAGACAACCTCGACAACAATTGCGATGGACAAGTCAACGAAGGCTGTTTATGCGAGGACGGAAAAACGCAGCCTTGTTATACAGGCCCCGCAAAGACCCTCGGCATCGGCGCTTGCCAACAAGGACAACAACTTTGCGGCAACGGTGTATGGGGAGCCTGCGTCGGCGCTCTTGGCCCAACACCCGAACGATGCAACGGCATCGATGACGATTGCGATGGCGTGGTCGATAACCGCTGTGGCTCTTGTCGTGACGGAGAAGTCCGCTCATGCCAAAACGCAGACTCCGCACTACAGGACCATTGTCGCTACGGTCTCCAAGTCTGTTTCAATGCTGTTTGGAGCCAATGCTTTCGCCAACAGCCCCCCTTACCCGAGATCTGCGACGGCATCGACAACGACTGCAACGGAAAGATCGATGATGGCTGCAAAAGCTGCGCGCTAGGCTTCTCCCGTGAATGTTTTGACAGGTTCGAAGAACCCGAAAAACTCGGCGTAGGGCGTTGTCGCAAAGGCACCCAGATCTGCCGCCTCGATCAAAGCGGAACACTTGAATTTGGCCCATGCACAGGACAGATCAACCCGACGAAAGAGATCTGCGGCAACCAAGAGGACGACGATTGCGACGGTCAAGTCGACGAAAACGATTGCCACGATTGCAAAGAAGGCGAAACGCGGCCTTGCTATGATCAGCCTACCGGGACGGCGGGTGTCGGGCGTTGCAATTGGGGCGTACAGATCTGCGCCTACAACAAAGAGAAAAACAAAGACACGTTTGGGGCTTGTATCGGTGCGGGTGCGCCCTTGCTAGATCCAAGCGAGATCTGCAACGGCATCGACGACGACTGCAACGGCCAAACCGACGAGAATGCTTGCCTCAATGGATCGTGTCTTCCTACACAAGACGGAAACGATCCTCCGAGATATCAGTGCTTTAAAACCTGCAACCCTGACGACGCGTCCTGTCAGATCGGCAAGGATTGTCCAAGTTGCGCTGTTGGAACCGAGATCTGCTCTCTTCAAAAATTCTGCTCGTACTGCAAAACGGACGCGGATTGCAAAGCCGTGACTGGCGCGACGTGCAAAGCCAATATCTGCGTCTCTCCCTGAACAACGCTGCTTTTGCTTTCTACCGTTTCTTCTCGCTGCTCGTTCTTTTTCATTCTCCCAGAAGCTACGCCGTTGACAAAAAACCCCGTGCTCGCGCCCACTCAAGCGACAGAGTGGTTGGTTTGAAAAGCCTTTGCTCGTTTCGCCGATACGGGGTCAAGGGGTCTGCGACCTATGGCGGGGCGTGGGGTGAAACCCCACATCACCTATCGAACCGCATCACCAAATAAAGAGAGTCGCCTCCACCGCATCGAAACACCTACACCACCCGCCTTGACACGCAACGCACGTCCCGATATCGTCCTCCAGACACTTCACACCAGAGGAGGTTGTGGCGATGGCTCATGATCGCAAAGTGATCCTTACATGCGCTCTAAACGGCGTTCTTACCGATCCCAAAAGTTTCTCGATCCCTGTAACTCCCGCACAGATGGCCCAAAGTGCGCGACAAGCCTTTGATGCGGGGGCCTCCATCATGCACGTCCACATCCGCAACCAAGACCCCGATCTTGGACACCTCCCAAGCTGGAACCCCCAAGAAGCCCAAGCGGTTTGCCACGCCATCCGTGAAGCCTGCCCGGGCGTGATCCTCAACCTCACCACAGGCGTGATCGGCGACGATCTCAGCGGTCCCCTCGGTTGTCTCGAAGCTGTCAAACCCGAGATGGCCGCCATGAACGCAGGTTCGCTCAATTATCTGAAAGTTCGCTCTGGCGGCCAGTGGGCGTGGCCCCCGATCCTTTTTGATAATCCCATCGAAAAGATCGAGCGCTTTTTGGCGACCATGAAAAAGCACAACATCGTTCCCGAGTGCGAGTGCTTTGATGTCGGAATTGTTCGCAGCGTCGATCTCTTCCGTCAAGTCGGCTTGATCGCTTCTCCTGTCCATATCTCCTTGATCATGGGCGTCGCAAGCGGGATGCCCGCAAAAGCCCATTGGCTGCCGCTTTTGCTCGAAGAGATCCCCAAAGATGCCCACTGGCAGGTGATCGGCATCGGGCGTCAAGAAGTCTGGAGTCTTCATCAGAAAGCGGCGGAGCTTGGCGGACACCTTCGTACGGGACTCGAAGATACCTTTTACTTGCCGAACGGTGAAAAAGCCGCTTCGAACGGCCAACTCATCGAGGCTCTCGCACACATCGCACGCCAAGCAGGGCGCGATATCGCATCGCCCACCGAAGCTCGCGCCTTGCTTGGTCTGGGGGCGTAGCGTTGGAACTCTCCCCTTGGCAACGTGCCCTTCGCACCTTGCGTCTTTGGACACGCCCCACGCTGCATCCTTCGGCGGCGATCTTTGGGGCGATGATGCTGTTTGCCCTTGTCTATCGCCTGCGCCTGATCGCCTTGCTCTTTCGGGAAAAAGACCGCTTGTTTGGCTTTCGGCCTGAGATCTTTCCTGTGGTGGTCTTGCTCAAGGAACTCTGGCACGAACTGATCCTTGCGACTTCGCTCGCTGCTCTTGTCTGGCTGGCCTATCATGCCGAGATGCACCTCCAAGATGGACGCTTTCGCCGATGGCTACGCCGTGGAGCGTGGGCTGGCTTTCACCTCGGCCTGTTCTTCGTCGGCTTCCTTTACACCGCACACTATATGCTCATGGTCACCATGCAAAGCGGTCTGGTCTTTGAAGTGATCATGGAAAGCTTCGCCAGTTTTTCTACCGCAGGCGTACAAAATGCGCTGCCTCATCTACGCTTTACAGAGTTCGTCTTTATTTTTCTTCCGATGATCAGCTTCTGGATCTTCTATACCCTCGCCATCCCCCTCCAACGCATCGCCCAACAGTTCGCGATCTTGCTGATCAGCGGTATTTTTTTTCTTTATCTTGCCCAACCCTACGACCCTTCCTCTTCTCGCCTTGCCAACGAGATCCGCCATAACCCCCTCTTTTTCGTCCTTTCTGATTCCTTTCAAGCCTACCGCAACAACGCACAAACGGCTCTCTCCCGTACCACCGCACCTTTGCCTGTACTGCGCTTGACTTCCCCCCAACCCGTCCTTTCTTCACCCTCCGCTCACCCTCCCTCCACACCCTCCGCTCACCTCCCCTCCACTCCATCCACGCAAACCAATGCTCCTGCTGTACGCGAATTTCCGTCGCCCTCTCTGCATCGTAAACTTGCGCAGCGGTCGATCCACCCCGTCTCCTCGACCCCTCCCCATGCTCGTGGACCGTTGTTGCCGCCCTCTCACCTGCCCATGCCCATCCCCCCCACGCTCTCGCCTCCTGCGCAACCTACGCCTTTGCCTCCCCTCGCTCTCAGTCCCGAACAGATGCGCTCCGTCGCGCACGTTGATCCCGTCTTTGTCGATCCTTCGATCCAGCCCCAACACCATCTCCCGCCCACACGCGCAAAACGCTGGAATGTCTTGATGATGGTCATGGAAAGCACCGGCACTCGCTACATCTTTGCCAAACAACCCAACGGCCAGCCTGTCATGCCCTTCCTTTCGGAACTAATGAAACAAAGTCGCGTCTATCGCCGCCACTTTTCGCCTTCCAACTCAAGCCCTCGTTCGTATTTCTCGATCTTTAGCGGATTGTACCCCACACCTCAACTCAAAATGTTCTCTTTACGCAAAGACCTTGCTGTCCCTGCTTACCCAACTTTTACCCAAAAAGGATATGACCATTATCTGATCAACCCGAGCTCCCTCAACTGGTACTTTCCTTATTGGATGATGCAACACGCGGGACACAAGAACCTGATCGATTACGCAAAACTCCCCATCCCCCACAACCCAAGCCGCATCCTCGCTCGCCACGAAGTCGACACCGCAACACATTTTCTTAAACACTTCAAAACCATGAAAGAGCCTTTTTGGGCGACCTACACCAGCTTCGTCCCGCACTATCCGTACACCGATTACGGCCCACAGTATCGGCCTTTTAAGAACATTCATTCTGCGCTCGCTCGCTACTACAACAACCTCTACCTGCTCGATCAACAATTCGCCCGCTTCTTCCAGCACCTCAAGGACACCCACAAGCTCCAGCGCACCATCCTTGTGATCACAGGCGATCACGGCGAAGCTTTTGGACAACATCGCGGAAACTATACACATTCTCGATACAGCTACAACGAAAACTTTGAAACCCCCCTGATCTTTTACCAACCGCAGCTTTTTCGCCCCGGTGTCTCCTTCCGCTACACCAGCCACGTTGATATCCTCCCCACCCTGCTCGACGCCATGGGCATCGCCTACAATCCCCGCCTCTTTCAAGGCGAATCGCTTTTCCTCTCCCAACCTCGCCGTCGTTATCTCTTTCTTTTCGGAAACGAAAACACGCTCTCTTTGGTTGGCCGCGATCACATCAAGGTCCAATACTCCCTCAAACACCAACGCTGCTGGGCCTACGATCTCAAACAAGATCCCACCGAAAAAAACGTTCTTCCTTGTGCAAGCTTTGAAGCACAACGCCGTGCGCTCTTGCTTTGGAGCCGATACCAGCCCCAACTCCTCGATCAATACAACCAAGCCGCTGCGCAAAAACGCCCATTCTTCGGTCAATCTCACCCATGATCGACCCACCCAAAGACCACCACAGCCGAACTTGCGCGGTCGCTGTGCTGGACGGGGCGAGTTCCAAAACTTGAGGAGTGCTTGCCCACAAGGGCCTTGGCTCCCTTGTCCCCGTGTTTGGCGAAGAAAAACGGAGATCAGCGAAACATCATATGCTGTGGGTGCAACAGAAAAGCCTGCAAGGATCGCTGTTTGCGTTTGGTCTCCAAAAAACAGGCGCTTCGGGGGTATCCGATCAATCCCTGCGCGGCGACTTCTGCCATCTGTTGTGCGACTCGAAAGGCTGCTTTGGCCTGTTCTGTCACGATCCGTCGCAAACGCTCCCGTTCCACAACAGATAGATCGCGAAAAGAATGCAATTTCTTGTATGCGGAGACCACTTGTTTTCCAGCGAAGGCATACCCCGCTGCCTGCAAACTCAGCACACAAGATCCCCCCGTAGGTCCGGCCTTTCGCAGCTTATCGACCGCTTCGGATGCCGTAAACTGCTGCAATGACTCCATCAGCGTCTGGTACTGTGCCAAATACGGGTAGCGCGTCTGGATCCGAAAACGCATCACTTCTGCCAATCGCTGTTTGCCTGCATGATAAGCGGCGGATTCAGTCCATGTATTCGGCGGTTTGGGGGGGGTGTGTTCTTGTTGGGGCGGTTCGTTCGGGTGTTGCGCTGAATTCTGTTCTTGTTTGTGCGGATTGTTCGAGATTTTCGGTGTTGTGTGTTCTTGTTGATGCGGATCGTTCGGGCGTTGCGCTGGATTCTGTTCTTGTTGTGTTGAGGGTTTGGGGGCTTCTCGACGGGGAGGGGGGGGCTGTGCTGCCCCACGTTTGGCGGGTGGCAAAAACTCCATCGCGTGACCCAACATCTGTTTGGCCCCTTGCAACGTCCCCAAAAGATCTCCTTTGCGCGAAGCCTCTTCCATCCGACGCTTGGTTTGGCTCATCTGTCTTAACTTTCCAGCGACTTTTTCCAGCGCGCTCGCCCCCATATCATCGACGCCTTGCGGCCCTGCACTGGGCTTATGCTCAGGGCGTTGCACGTTTGTCGTTGCCTTGTCGTCCTTGCCCTCGGCTTTTTGCGCCTCTTGATTTGCAGCATCCCTCTGGGCAGCTTGTTTCGGTCCGTCGTTCGGGCGTGGTGTAGGGCTTGTGGTGTCGCTCGGTGCGCGTTGCGTCGGCCCGCCGTTCGGGCGCTTTACGAGATTTGCGGTGTCGCTCGGTGCGCGTTGTGTCGGCCCGTCGTTCGGGCGTTTTACGAGATTCGCTGTGGGTTGTTTCGGTCCGTCGTTCGGGCGTTGTGGAGGGGATGGCAAAGGCACAGACGGTTGGTTCATGGATGGAGCAGCACGTTGGCTCAAAATAGCCGTACGGGGGGATGATTCGTTCGGTTGCCATCCAATCCAGTCCCAGATCTCGTCCACTCCCCACAACAACAGCCCCACCCCCACAAGACACAAAAAGCCGACCACCCAAGGCCAAAGTCGCCGTTTTTTCGGAATTTTCAGAGCGCTGTTCGATTCAATCGACAGAGGTTGGGCTTTGGGGGTTGCGGAACTCAGTTTGTGGCTACTTTTGGGAGCGTCCAAAAACGGCATGGCTTGGGCTTTTGGGCTGGCGATGCTCATCGCAGGGACACGCGGCGCAAGATCCTCCGACCGAAGCGGCGCGATCGCGGTCTCTCGAATCGCGTCTTCGTCAGACGAATGCACCGAAGATGGCAGCCCTTCTACAGGGTACCAAAACCCCCGAACATCCGTCACCGCCAGATCTTCTTCGGCGACGTGTGTGTGAGATCCTGTGGTCGCTCCCCCAAACCGCCGATGCAACGAACGAAAGGCATCACGCAACATCTCCATCGATGCGGGCCGATCTTCGGGAGATTTTGCCAGCATCTGATCGACCCATCTCGCCAGTTCTTCGGGAACATCCCGACACTTTTCGCGGATAGGCGGCGGCTTGACAGAAGTATGGGCGCGCAACATCTCCATAAACGAGCCTTGCTGGTTGGGCGAAGGGTAGCCAAACGGTGGTATCCCCGCCAACATCTCATACAAGATGATCCCCAACGCATACACATCACTCGCAGGCCCAATCCCCGAACCTTGCGCTTGTTCGGGCGACATATAGATCGGCGTCCCCAAGATCCCTTGCGTCAGGTGCGGAGCCTGCGTATCGATCATCGTCTTTGCGATACCAAAGTCCAACACCTTGACAAACGCTTCATGCCCTTCACGCACCGCCAAAAAGATATTCTCAGGCTTGAGATCGCGATGCACCACCGATGCCCGATGGCACGTCGCGATCGCATCGCAAACTTGCCAACCCACATCCAACACAAACGCCAGCGGTAGCCCTCCCCGTCCCAACACAGCCGACAACGGGTGCCCACGCAGATGCTCCATCACATAAAAAAAACCAAGATCTGGATCTTGTCCAAAATCATCGTAGATCCGCACGATATGCTCGTTGCGCTGCGACAACGACATCGTCACACGCACTTCTCGATAAAAGCGCTCGATATTCTCGGGGGATTGTAGAACGTGCGCTTTGAGGATCTTGATCGCTCGCTCTCGATCGCTTTCGAGGTAGATATGCGCCGCACGATAGATCGTTCCAAATCCCCCCTCTGCGATCGGCCCCAACAGACGGTACTTATGGGCGATCAGTTTCAACGGGAAACGGCATTGCGCGCAGTAGAGCGACCCTTCTTCTGAGGGAGAATAAGGAGCCTTGCACTCGGGACATTGGGATATCTCTTGGAACATCCTGCTCACCCTTTATTACCGACACAGGCGGCGAAAACACGTCCTCTTTGAAGACCAGCAGACCCCCGTTGATCGCACCCCCCAAGGGCGCTATAACGAAGCGCGCTTTGGTTGACACGATCCCACACTACACGCCAAACAACAAGACCGAACGCCAAGGTCGCGTGCTATCCGCACGATGACTCCCTTGCTTCTCATCTCGCACAAGGAGATCTGTCGATTATGGACCTCAAAGAGACCTTCGGCAACCTCAAGCGCATGATCCAAGGCCCTCGCGTCCCCATCGGTGACCGCCAAGCCATCGTCGTCGCCGTCGCCGCTCAAAAAGGCGGTGTCGGAAAAACCACCACCGCCGTCCATCTTGCCGCTGGCATCGCCGCCTTCCACAAACGAAAAGTCCTGCTCGTCGATATGGACGCCCAAGGCCACGTCCAGATGAGCCTGTCTTCTCTTCTCCCCACCCAACAAGGCGAATCCCTCGGTGGGCTGCTCTTACAAAAACACCGCGATATCCAAGAACTGGCCCAACCCACCGCCATCGAACATCTTTGGTCCATCCCCAGCGACCGCAGCCTCAACGAAACCGAAGCACAGATGGCCTCCCGCATCGGCAAAGAACTTTTGCTCAAACAAAGTAGCAAGATCGCTCGCTCTCACTACGACTTGATCGTGATCGATTGCCCTCCCAACATCGGAACGCTTACGCTCAACGCTCTTGTCGCCGCTGATGCTGTCCTTGTTCCCTGCGATATGAGCGTCCTCAGCCTTGATGGTGTCGCCTCCATCCTCGAAACCACACAAACCGTCCGCGAGATGTTGAACCCCAACCTCCAATGGCTCGGCGTCGTCCGCACCCGCCTCGACCGCCGCAACGTGATGCTCAACCGCAGTATCGTCGAGAGTTTGAGACAACAATATGGCGAAAAACTCTTTGGTTCCGAGATCTGCAACGCCTCTGCTGTGGCTCGCGCCCAACTCGCCGGACAAACCATCTACAACTTCGATCCACGCTCCGCCGCCAGTCGCGCCTATCGCATCCTCACCGATGAATTCGCCCAACGCATCGGCTTGACCACATCTCCCCCAAAACGGGCTTAACCACGATGCTCCGATCGCTTCTTTTCACGACGCGCCGATCGCTTCTTTTCACAGGATCAACACAGATCGATGCGCTTTGTGGGGCATTGCCCCACGCCCCACAAGGGAGCTTTGCCCCCTTGACCCCGTATCGGCGGCGCGGACACAGGTTTTTCACACGGACAGCTGCTCCGCTTGAATGGTCTGCGAATGCGGCTTTTTTTGTCCGCTACCTCGCTCCTTTGTGGATCAACGTTGCGCTTCTTTGCGCTTTTTTGCCGCGCCTTGCTTTTTCGCAACCTGCCCGCCAACGCACCCCGCACATCCGCTCCATGCACCTTCACGTCCAACTCTTTCCCACCAAGCACCTGATGGAAACCACCGCCGAGATCGCGTTGTACTGGCCGATCCACCAGCGTGCGCTCTCCTTGTCCTTTTCGCAGATGGCCGTCGTCTTGGCGATATCCGCCCAAGCCCCCAACGGTGCTTGGTCTCCCCTTCCCTACAACCGAGAACTCGAAACCATCACACTCTTGCGCTCTTCTCGTTCCCCCCCTTCCTCCGCGCACGCGCAGATCCGCATCCGCTATCAGATCACCTTTTACAGCCAAAAAAATCACCTCTTCCGACAAATCTTCTGCCAAATCGATCCCGGAGATACCTACTTTTTGTATGGCTGGTATCCGAGCCTTTCGGCTTTCGCCGACCCCATACGTGGCGAATTGCTTGCAGGTGATCGCTTTCCTTATACCCTCACCATCGACGCTCCCAAAGAAGAGCTTCCGCTCTCCACAGGTCGGCTCCTTGAACAACTCCCTCTCCCCAACGGTCGGACACGTCGGCGTTATGGAGCCTCACCGATCAAAGAAGCTGCGTTGATGTTGGTCGCGGGCAATTACCAAGTGGTCCGAGAACGCTTACGCGGTCTTTCTGTGCGTGGCTTGCCTTGGTTCCAAGCCGATCGACTCCTCGCCAAACGTCAAGAGCGCAAGATCCCCGATACCCTTGTCAGCTTTTATCTGCGCCCCGAAGAACCCCGCGCAAAGCTCCAAGAGATCGCACAGCTTGTCGCCAAAGGTAGCGCCTACTTTGAAGCGCTCTGGGGTGAACCGTGGGATCGCTTTGGCGACACATCCTCTGCAACGCACGCCCAACCCCCCATCGTTCGGCCCTTTGCAACGCACGCCCAACCCCCCATCGTTCGGCCTTTTGCAACGCCCGCCCGCCCACCCACAGGTCGGCCCGCTATCATGCGTTCTGAAACTCCCGTCGCTCCGCCCGCTGCGCTCCGTACCACACACATAGGCCGATGGAGGCGTTGGCGGGTCATCACTTTCGGAGGCGCGGGTGCAAGGGGCTATCCCATGACACTCTTGCTCGAACGTCGCTTGCACTTTTTGGACGGCTCGCTTGATCGACCGATGGATGCGCTGTTTACACGCCGCCAAGTCTTGCTGCACGAGATCGCTCATACTTGGTGGGGAAACGCCGTCACAGGCATCCAAGCAGGTTCGGCATGGGTCAACGAAGGGCTTGCCAACTACGCTTCCCTCAAAGCTTTAGGCTTCCTTTATGGCAAACCGACGATGTATGCGGCCCTTCGACGCCATCTTGACTCTTTCTTACAAAGCAAGTGGCCGAGCGACCTGATGGGACCGGGCGGAATGGATCAGATGATCCAGCGCACTGCCTACACCAAAGGCACCTTGGTGTTCTTTTCTCTGGAATGGATGCTCGGTGAAAAAGTCTTTTTGGAAGGGCTGCGCCTGTTTTTCCAGCTTTATCGGGGTGGATTCGCCACCGCAAAAGATCTTCGCCGCGTGCTCGAACGACACAGTGGTCGATCTCTTCGGGCCTTTTTTCAATCTTCCGTTCGAGGCGACGGCCTGCCTTGGGTTCGACTCCTGCGTTGGAAAGCCAGCGGCAAACCACCCAACCGACAGCTTACTCTTGTCGTTGAGAACCTCGGCGATGCAACGGGTTGGCTTCCTGTGCTGATCCAAGGCCGATCCCTACGCCTATTACGTGGCCTCACGATCCCCACAGGCCGCCACACACTTCGCTTGCCTCTGCCTTTTCACCCCCGCAAAGTCCGTCTCGATCCGCATCAATCCGCCCTCCAAGGCATCCGCCCCGCCTTTTTGCTCGAACGCGCCAATCATGCCCGAAAAGCCGAACAATGGGCGATCGCCGAACAATACTTCCAAATGCTCTTGCGCCATTTTCCCAAACACGGACACGCACACTACAGCTACGCCCTACTTCTCTCGGCACGCCACCGTACACAAGAGGCACTCCGCCACCTCCAACAAGCCGCCCGCCTCTCTCCCACCCCCCACACTCCCTCTTGGATCGGACCTTGGGCAAGATTTCGCATCGCCCAGATCGCCGCCCAACAAGGCCGACCTGACCTCGCTCGCCGCCTCTTGCTCAAACTCCAACGCCAACGCCGCGATCCCTACCACCTCCAAGAAGAGATCCACCAGCTCTTGCGCTCCCTTTCCGAAAAAATCGCCCCACCCCGCACTCGCCCCTGATCCGCCCCACCTCCCATACAAAGCCTGCTGTGCCTTGACGCAACAACGGGGGCTTGCTACTTGTGAAGCGTTAAGTTGTTCCTGCTCCTTTCACCCTTTTGACTCCACAGGACACATCTATGGCCGAGATCATCGTAAAGCTCAAAGGCAACGAACTTGCGCGTAAAAAGATCACCAAGTCTCCCTTCTTCTTTGGGAGCGGGCCGAGCAACGATTTCCAGCTTGAAAATCCCGCCATCTCCAACACTCACTTTCATATCCTTTTCGACAATTTCCAGTACAAACTGGTCGATGATAGCAGCACCAACGGCACCTATCTCAACGAACAGAAAATTACCGAAAAAGTCCTTGAACCCGGTTTCAAATTCGTTGTCGGCAAATTCACCGTAGAGATCGTCGATCTGCACGACGCCCCCCAAGTCATCGAAAACGCCGCTGGGGCCGCCGCCAAAAAAGGCTCTTTTCGTAGCACAGTGCAACTTTCCGAAGGCGATCTTCAAAACGTCTTGCAAGCTGCTTTGCAAAAAAAAGACAAATCCGAATTTGCCGATCCTTCTGCCCACGCTCCCGGACAAAGCGCATCTTCTTCTGCTGCGCGTTCCAACCTCCCCGAACCAACGAGGGGAGGCGGCCCCAATATGATCCTGATCATCATCGGCGTCGTGATCGTCCTTTTGCTTGGGATCATCGTTGGAAAGATGATCTGACGGCCAAGCCCTTGGTGTAAAATAGGGAGGTTCATGTGCGCAGAACCCATCGACAAAGCGCCTTTTGGATATCGTGCCTCGTCTTTTTCGGGATATCTTGGCTTGCGTGGGGAAATCCTCCGCTTGTCGATCCGAAAAAGCCTGAAAAAAGCACACCCGCTCCCCCCGAACGCAGAGCGCCCAATCCCGCCGAAGCCATCGTCGAAAAGATGATCCAAGCCATGGGCGGGCGCGAAGCTCTCGCCGCCATCACTTCGCTTCATGCCACCGGCAACGTCACCGCCGTCACACGCATCGGCAACCGCACCGCACGTATGCAGCTTTACTCCATGAAGCCCGCGCATCAGCGGGTCGATCAGTACTTTGGCGCACAGATCTTTTCTCTCACCACTTACCCGGGCGGCGGATGGCTGCGCCAAAACGGCGCACTGCTCAATCTCCCACGCTCCATGATCGAAGTCGCCGAAGCCGAAGCCGCACGCAACGAGATCGAACTGCGCTACGCCCAAGATGGCATCCAAGTGAGCCAAACAGGAACGCGCCGTGTCGAAGACGTGCCTTGCCATATCATTGTTTTTCTCGATAAAAAAGGGCTTCAAACCACTTATTATATCGAAAAAAAAACCTTTCTTCTGCGAAAACGTAGTTACCTTGGCCCCCACCCCCTCGGCCAAGGACAAGTCTCGATCTCGACCCTCCAACGGGATTATCGATGGCTAAAGTTTGGAGACAAAAAAGTGCTGATGCCCTTTGTTCTTGAAAGCTATATCGGCGGCAACAAAACCAGCACGATCCAATTCCAAAAAGTCGAGATCAACCCCCCCCAAATCAACAAAAAAACCTTTCGACTTCCTAGCCCTACCGAATAGTACGAAATCCGCCCGTTGTGTGATCGTGAAGAGGTCGGGGCAGCCACAGGGGCTGCCCGATAATAGGTCGCCTACGTACTATCCTTTGTGTACACACCACCCAGATATCGTATAAATATGCTTCGCTCCTTTCTCTCTGCTCTAGCTTCCACCCCCCCAAACACGGACAAAAGACGATGGCCAAGACCGGTGCCAATGAACCTTGCCCTTGTGGTAGCGGCAAAAAATACAAACAATGTTGCCGAAAACAAGATATCGAAAAACAACCACAAAAAGTCCGCACCCGCCTTTCTTGGGAAAGTATGCTCCTCGCTGCACCTGAAGAACAAGCCGAGATCGCCTCTTCGATCCTAAGGCGAGGGGGGTTTTCTCCCGATCAGATCCGAGGATGGCTCGGCCTTGCGCAACTTTCCCTGTCTCGTGACACCGATATCGCAAAAATGGCTTTTGAACAAGGTTGTCGAGTCGCCAAAACTCCCGAAGATTGGCGAGAACTGATCCATCTGGCGATGGAGATGGATCTGTTAGAACGCGCAGCGGAGATCATGGAAGCCCATGTCCCACGCGAACACGATGACACCGTCAAAGAGTGGGCCACCCGCGCCTTTTTGCTCTCGCACGATCGTCAGTGGGAAGAAGCCGCCCAGCTTTGGGGAAAACAAATCGAGGCGACCCAAAAACCAGACTTTCTCTGGCGTTGGATCACTTGTCTTCGCAATACCAAACAGCTTGATCTTTTACAAGCCGCCTGCATCCGCGCAGAAGAACTCACCCAAGACCCGATCTGGCGGATCGTCTGGGCCAACGCCATCTCTCTGGCAGATCGCGAAGAAGAAGCACTCTCCATTCTTCACGAGTCCTTTATCTCTGCACTTAAAACACCCGCTGATCCGAGCAACAGCAACACCGAACGCACACAGCGCGAGATGATCTTGTTAGAAGCAGGCATCCTTTACCTGACTCGACTCGATCACACCGAGCGGACCGTGTTTTTGCGCGTCCTTCTCAAACGTAAGGTTCCCCCGCTCACTCCCTTGTTTGAAGCACGCAGCGATATCGCCGCCTTGTGTTCTGGTTGGGAAGAACTTGCACAAGAAACCACGCGCTGGAGCGCCAACGAGTCCAGCCCAAAAGCCCGATGGCTTCGACGTGTCGCCCAATACATCGTGAACCCTGCCACTCATCCACTTGATGCCTCCACCGAGATCCCTGCTTTTTGGGCTTCGTGGGGTACATCGCTTCAAAACAATCTCCTGCACGCCCTTCTCGAAAAAGACGCTCTCCCCCTCCTTGATGCCCTCTTTGCTCGCCTCCCACTCCCTCAAGAAGAGTCTCAACTCTTCCTCTGGGCCACCCTCCGCGCCAAACAAAGCGCATGGCAACCCCTCGCTCAAGCCCTCCAACCTCCCCCCATCCCCCTCACTCCCCGTCTCGCGATGCTTCACGCCTTGGCCATCCTTCACTCCCAAGGCCCCGAAGCTGCCGCCCCCTTCTTCGACTCGATCGAAACCTCCGAGGACACCGACCTCGCTCTCTCGATCGATCTCTGGCGCGTCGATATCGCTTGCCGACTCCACAAAGAAGACCAAGCCGCCGCCTTGTTAGACCATATCGCAACCTACACTCCCCCCGCACAACGCAGCGAACGCTATTGGGTCTGCCGCGCACACCTCGCCCACCGCCAAAAGCAACTCCCCGAGATCCTCGCCTCCCGTCAAGCCCTCTTCGCCTTGCGCCCAAACCAAGAAGACTTCTTCGTCGTCGCCCATACCCTCGCACTGCTCGAAAGAAATCACGAAGCCATCGCATGGCTACAACAACACCGACACTCCGTCCGATGGAATCAAGACCTCTCTTGGCTCTTGGCTTGTTGCGCCGTACACGTCGAACAATGGGAACTCGCCTCTGATGCCCTCCAAACTCTCGACGAAGCTTGGATCTCCGCCCCCCCTCCCAAAAAACACCTCTGGCCCTTGCGCGCCCACATCGCCTCCAAATGCAACCGATGGCTCGATACCCTCGCTGCTTGCGAACGATGGGAGTCCGAAAAATACCCCTCCGATCTTTCCGACAATGCCCTATCCTCCGAGTCTTCCGATGCTCTCCATGATGCCCTATCCTCCGAGCCTCCCGATGCTCTCCATGATGCCCTATCCTCCGAGCCTTCCGATGCTCTCCATGATGCCCCATCTTCCGAGTCTTCCGATGCTCTCCATGATGCCCCATCTTCCGAGTCTTCCGATGCTCTCCATGATGCCCTATCCGCCGAGCCTTCCGATCGCGTCCATGAGGCCCTATCCGCCGAGCCTTCGGGCGGCATCCATGAGGCCCTATCCGCCGAGTCTCCCGATAGCGGCCGTGATGTCCCTTCCTCCGAGGAATCGGGATCTGCCGAGTCCTTTTCCGACAGGCCCACAGATTCGGATGGAGAGATCGCCTCTTCGCCATCCCTGCAAGATGCTGAAGACCTCGCTTCTCTCCAAGAATTGCGTCGCTTGGCGGTTCAAAACCTTTTGCTCGAAGCCAAACATCCTTGGACGTTCTCGATGTTGTCGAATCGCACAAACAGCGAACATCACCCACTGATGCCGAGGGTTGAGGCGATCGACAAAGAGGCCACACAAGCTTTCCATCAACAACAAGAAACACTGTTCGAAGATATCTCTTCCGAACCCAAACCGCCCCTCCAGCCTCACGCAAGCGATCCAGAAAACGACACACTTTCTTTGTTGTTGTCGCACCCTGCTTTGCCAGCCTATCCGTTGTCGGATCTGCCGCCTTCAACCGAAACAGAGGCGCTCCATCCGCCCGAAGAACAAGTGTATGTCGAGGCATGGGGCGAAGAGGTGTGGGCTTTCTTGCCCAAAGGAACCCAACAGACCTTTGCCTCCGCCGAGCGTCTGTGGACGCTGCTGTCCCAAGAAGAAGAGGCCGATCATGCGCCGATCTTGCTGCAATGGACACGGGGCCTTGAAGCTTTACTGAACCTCCATCTGGTCGATCCGCTGGTGTTTTTTGCAGAGCGTCGCCTGAGCCTTCATGTACAACGCGATCTGCCGAGACTTGCAGGACGCCCCCTCCAAAGCTACGACAACCACATCGGTCTCGGAAGTTTGCCTTTTCTTCTGGTAGAACAATGGAAAAAACCTGATCCATCGGATGAAAAAGATGAGATCGCTTACAATTACCTCGTGACTGCGGGGCAGCGCTTGTTGTGGACGGCATGGTCGCGCCACCTCAAAGACATCCTCCCCCCCCACCAACTGCGCTTTCTCCAAGAAGAGCTTCCCTCGCTATGTGCCAAACTCGCCTATCTACGGTCTCAAGCCGCTCACGCTGCCCACACCACCACGCCTCTCCCCCGCCAACGCATCCAACAACTCCGTCAAGAACTCTTCCTTCGCAAAGATTCCTTGTTGATCCCTTCGCTTGCGCGCCCCCTTGCGACAACAGCCCTCCGCTAAACGAAACACACCGAAAACCAGAAGTCGTGAGTCGCTTTGCTTGTTTTTCGACTACTTTGACCGATCTGGAAAAAGGAGGTCATACGATATCCGGGTGATGTGTACACAAAGCATCATTCGTAGACGCCCGATTCTTGGGCAGCCACACTTGTCTGCCCCGACCTCTTTACGATCGCACAACGGGCGGATTTCGTATGGCGTCCTGCGGCTTGAATCGGTGCGAACATGGGGTTTTGTCCACAAGCCAGCCCCATCGAGCGAAAAGAAAAGAAAAACTTTAGCGCGATCACCGTCACAATGCGTACACAAAGGACAAAACGACTTCTGCCTCCCGTCCAGCCACCTCTTGCTCAAGACGAGCGACCCAATCAAAGGAAAGAGTCCTCTCCATGAGATTAAAAAAGAAACAGCACCGATCGCACCCTTCTTTTTTTCTAAAGCGTATCCTCTTTTTTGGGATCTTGGTTTCTTGTAGCACACCCTTCGCTTGCTCGAAACTGTCTCCCGAGCCCAAAACCGCCGTGCCCACAGCCAAACCCGCCGCAATGAAACGAGCGAAACGATCCGCCTCCGACGAGGACTCCATGCACTTAGAAGCGCGGCGCTCACGACGCTCTGCCGATGGCAGCAGCTTATCCTCCGCAGATCAGCGTTCACAGCGGGCTGCTGCGGAAGAGGCTCCAAGCCCGGGCGCGATCCCCGCACCCAGTCCCGCTAGAGCGAAAAGAAGAAAAGGCGGCGCAAAAGAAAGCACCACGACCAAAACCCCCAAAAAAGACGCGCCAAAAGATCCTCAAAAAGCCCAAGTCTGGCAGCGAACCGCCAAAGGCACTGTCCTGTCCAAAGTCTCTGTAGGGGGCGGCAGCTTCCTTCAACTCAAAAAGCTCCGCGTCACCGTACAAGTCGAAGGCTTGCGCGTGCGAACGATCATGGATCATATCTACTACAATCCACACGCGCACACCCTTGAGGGGACATTCAAGTACACACTGCCAAGCGATGCGTCGGTGTCCTATTATGCGATGTTTGTGGGCAACCAACGCCCTCAAGAACCCCGCTTCTTTTCAGGAAAATTGCCTACTCCCCAAGCCATCGCAGCGATGGATCCCCAAGCCATCGCACGCACCAGTCCCAAAGAAGACTGGGGAACCCTTCGAGAAGCTCGTCTTGTGGCAGCGGAAAAAGGCCGCGAAGTATACGAAGAGATCACGCGCCAAAACATCGATCCTGCGTTGCTCGAACAAGACGCTCCCAACACCTTTTCGGGCCGCGTCTTCCCTGTCCCTGCCAACGGCCACAACCGCGTGATCATCGCCTACGAACAAACTCTCCCACGCTTCCAAGATCAGCGCGTGTACTCCTTTGCTTTTCCTGACGAAGTGGCCGGACTGATCGACTTTTCGCTTTCCTACAACCCACAGCTTGCGCAGCTCTCTCGCCATAATCTGCGCAAGATCCGCTGTATGCAAAAACAACAAAAGCATTTCGTCCGTTGTTTGTGGGAAACCGAAAAGCCTGATCGCAACGCTGATTTCTATTTCCAACCGACCTCGACCAAAGCGGCTTGGGTTGCAGGGATCGATCCCCTCCAAGATCGTCGCTATCTTTACGCTCAACTCGCGGTCGATCTCCCCCAAAAGAGCGCAAGCAAGGGCGCTTCGCAAGCGGTCTTTTTGCTCGATACATCGCTCTCTGAAACGCCCCAACGCTTCGGCGTAAGTGTGTCTCTCCTTGAAAAGATCTTACAAAATAACCCGCAGATCCAGCAATTCAACATCTTGTTTTTTGATGTGGGGACACGTTGGGCCAAAGCGGACGGCTGGTTAGAAAACACTGCTCAGACACGCGCCGCTGTATTCAAGAAGCTCCGCCGCATCTTGCTTGAAGGTGCGACCGATCTGAGTGCAGCCCTTGAAGCCCTTGCTTCGGCCCCTTGGCAAGAGGCCACCTCCAAACAAGCGTTGGATATCTTTTTTCTCAGCGACGGCCAACTCAACTGGGGCAACCGCGATATCCATCAGATCCTTGGCCGCTGGTCCAAACAACAGCGATGGGGTCAAACGCGCTGGTTTGCTTATAGTTTCGGCCTTGGCAACGAAGACACCACGCTCTACCAACGGCTGACGCGACAAGACGGTGCGGTCTTCACTTGTTTTGGGGAAGCCGAGATCGAGCGTTGTTCGACAGCCCATACCCATCAAGCGATGTCACTCGACAAGATCGAGATCGAAGGCATCGAAGCGACCGAGATCTTGGTGGCAGGGCGTCAAACCACCCTTTACCCCGGGGCTTTGTTGGCTTTTGCAAGTCGCTATCAACGCGATGGCAAGGCGGTGATCACGCTCAAAGGCTCTTTTGACGGCCAACCGATCTCGCTGCCTTATACGCTCGGCGTGAAAGCACACGGTGATCTCGCTCCCCGCGCATGGGGCGAGATCGCCATCGCTCAACTCGCCGAACTGGATGATCCCAAACTGACGGATCTGATCGTGGCTTATGCGCAGCACTTTCACATCCCCAATGCCCACTGTTCGCTGTTGGTTCTTGAGACCGACAAAGAGTACAAGCAATACGGACTCGATCAACAGCAAAAAGCCCACAAGCTCGATCAGCTGGATCTGTTCATCCGAGATCTTTTTGCCCAAAAAGGCGCACCGATCAGTATGCGTGCGCGTTGGCGTGCGATATTTCGCAAAGTCCTCCAACGCGCCAAAGCCCTCGATTCGAGCGCAGGACGCGCAGCCCTCGCCTTGCTTCAAGCCGAAGAACAAGCCCACTTTGCCTTTGAAAGCCCTGTGATGGAGCAGATCTGGACCCAAGGCGACGTACCGAAAGCCTACCTTGCCGATCGCGACAAAAGCGCCGAAAACTTCGATCCCTTCGTAACCGAAGCCAAGCGCCGACTCAAAAAATCCAAGATCGGCGGAGCGATCCGCAGCTTGTCCTGCATCGTCGAACTGCATCCGTCCAATCCACGGGCGCTTCGACTTGTCGGATATTATCTGACGGCATGGGAGCGCCCCAAAGATGCGGCGGGTGTCTTCTTGCGCGTCCTCGAACGCCGATCTTTCGAGCCACACGCCTTTCGCGATCTTGCACGCACCATGCAAAAGCTCCGACGTTACGCCCTTGCAGCCGCCCTTTACGAAGTCCTGCTTGCTGGGAATTGGCACGAACGCTTTGGTGAGATCAAAACCATCGCACGCGAAGAATACGCTCTGCTCGCTTATGAGGCCACAAACGCCCAACGTACCAGTGCTTCCGTCAAGGCACTGCTCGAACAACGCAAGCCCTTGCTTGGGCTTTCTGTTCCCCAAGCCAGACTGCGCGTCACGCTCACTTGGAACACCGACAACACCGATGTTGATCTCTGGATCTACGAACCCAACGGAGAGACCTGCTCTTACAAAAATCGAAATACCCGCAATGGCGGGGCTTTGCTCCAAGATATCACCCGAGGCTACGGACCCGAACGCTACGAAAATCGTCAAGGTCCATCCGGTCCCTACAAGCTCCAGCTCCATTTTTATGGCCACCGCTCCAACGTCCTCGGCAACGAGACCCACGCCAGTGTCCTGATCGTCCTCAACGCTGGAACCCCCCAACAAGAGATGTTTGAAAAAAACGTCGTCCTCAAAAAACGCGACCAACGCGTCGACGTCACCACCCTCAAACTTTGATCCCACCGCCTTTCTTTGACCCCCCCAAAGATGATCTTGCTTGAATAGATCCGCCTCGTATCCGTCCCATAGGCGGAAGTGCGTTTGTGTACTTCCTTTCACTCCACACGATGAGGAACCTCCATGAAATCTCTTCTGTCGAACTTGTTCCGTGCTTCCGTTCTTTTTGCCGGCCTTTTGTTGCTGCCCGCCCCAAGCGAAGCCACCCCTGCGCCCTGCCCTCCCGGCTATTACAAATTGTTTGGAAAATGCCGTGCGAAGCTCTGCAAGCCCGGATGGCACCGAGGCCCCGCAGGACTCTGCGTGAAAAAAGACGCTTGTCCCCCCGGGATGTATCGCGTTGCGGGCCTTGGCAAGTGTATCAACAAGCCCTGTAAACCCGGATGGCACCGCATCAACGGTGTTTGCGTGGAAAAAGGCGCTTGCCCCCCCGGTATGTATCGTATCGGCGGCCTCGGCAAATGCCTCAACAAGCCCTGCAAACCCGGATGGCACCGCATCAATGGCGTCTGCGTGGAAAAAGGCGCTTGCCCCCCCGGGATGTACCGTATCGGTGGTCTTGGCAAGTGTATCAACAAGCCCTGCAAACCCGGATGGCACCGCATCAACGGCGTTTGCGTGCAAAAACTGCCTTGCCCCCCCGGGATGTATCGCGTCGGTGGTCTCGGCAAGTGCCTCAAAAAGCCTTGCTTGCCCGGCTACCACCTCAATCCCGCTGGCGTTTGCGTCAAGAATTAGTATCGAGGTGATGGTTAAGAAGCGATGGGATGGGGAGGATAGAAGCTGATTCGTGCGGTGCATCAAAAGCGCCGCCACGATGAGGCGATGGGATGGGGAAAACAGGAAGCGAGGAAACGAGATCAGCGAGCCTTAAAGCCGAATGCACCAGCAAGATAATCTTGAATTCCTTGGCAAGTGGCGTTGATGGCCGTCACACCTTGCTCCACATCGCGACCAACAGGACGGCGCAGCGGGCGCTCACCCTCACGTTCCACTTCTTCAACGAGAGCCGCAACCACTTCAGAAGGATCGCCCAATCCACCGGCTTTTGCACGTTCTTCAAAAGCTCCACCGAATGCTTTGAAGATCTCTGTGGTTTGGCCGTACTCAGCGGAGATATCGCGTTGAGGGAACAACGAGTTGGTGAGGAAGGTGGTTCCGTACGCGCCCGGCTCAACGATCACGCTTTGGATGCCGAGAGGTGAAAGCTCGTAGTGTGCGCTTTCTGCGTAGCCTTCCACAGCAAACTTGCTGGCCCCATAGATCCCCATAAACGGAAAGACGATCCGCCCCAACCCCGAACTGATGTAGATCACCAGACCTTTTCCAGAAGCCCGAAAATGCGGCATCACCGCATGGTTCATCCGCATCACGCCAAACACGTTGATGTCAAAGATCTGTTGGGCTTGTTCGATGGAAAAGGCTTCATCGATCCCCCATGTACCGACACCTGCGTTGTTGATCAACACATCGATCCCACCGAGAGCTACCGCTTGCGAAACGGCTTTTTCCACCGAGGACGGATCGGTCACATCCAGTTCCAACACATGCACGCGGCGACCCTGCTCTGCCGCCCACGAACGAAGCGCCTCTGCTTTTGCAGCGTTTTTGCCCGTCACACCGCGCATCGTTGCGTAAACGGTATGGCCTTTTTGAGCCAACGCTTTGACAACATCAAAACCAAACCCAGCACTCGCACCCGTGATCAACACACGCTTTGCGTTATTCATCGAAAACTCCTGTGGAATGAGGCTTCGCTGCGTTACAAAAAACGCAGACCGCGTAGAGGTTTACTTAAACACCATCACATCACAAGTGACATCTCTGTGAAAAAGATCCCCCAAACCACGACCCACACAAACAGCAAAGCCCACACAAGCAACGAAAGCAGAAGAGAAGAAACGAAAGGAAGAGAGCGGAGGGGGAAGGCCAGCCGAGAGGCCAAGCGTCAGGGGTTTGTGGATCGTGAAGGGAGACCGAGGCATCGAACGGTTTCTTGTCTGCCGCATGGCTCTCGAAAGAGCGAACACACGGGAAGAAAAGAAAGATCGGATGCACTTTGCGACCACAACAGCCCACCACGCACCGCGTCTGCCCGCGTCTTCGGCTGGCTTACCACTCCAAGGAACCAAAAAGGAGGTTGTTTCTGATTAACAGTCAGATGCTCTACCCACTGAGCTATGAAGGCTTACGCCTTCACTGGGAGTCGAACCCAGGACCCTTTGAGGCCAGTCGCTCTGCCGCTGAGCTACGGAGGTTTTGGGCCTCCGCCGGGACTCGAACCCGGGACCCACTGAAGCAAAAGTCGTTGATGTTCCTCGATATGCGGGACACGCAGTCCTGATTTGTGAGTCTCTGCGTGCCGCCAAGATACATCCCGCGCTCCTGCGATGGCCATAGACGCAACGAGGAGAGCGATGTTCAAAAGAATCCGGCGAAAAACTTATTTGCGAAAGAGGGGGAGGATATCTTGGAAGGCGGCATCGACGGTGCGATCGACGGGCAAGATCCGCCGAGGCATCGGCTCGAAAGGAGAAGAAACGGTCTCGACGTGTTGGGGAACATCATGGGAAACAACGGGGAGTTTCCCACGGGATGAGGAGGATGCGTGATGCGGCGGGGGTGGTGTTCGTTGTTCGTGCGATGGATGGGGTGTGGAGAAAGGGCGTTCGCTCAAGGCCGCGTGTTCGCTCAAGGCCGTGCGAAGATCGCCTTGGGACGGGTTTTTGTTTGAGGAGAAGGAAGAAGCCGCAGCTTGTTTGTGAGCAAACACAGCACGCAAGGCTTGAAGTTGATCGAAGTGTTTGACGGCAGCATCAGGATCGCAGAAAGTCGCCATCGGATCGACGTTTTGGATAGCGTTACTTTGGGGGGCGGGGGTAGGCGACTTTTTCAATTCGTGAGCGAGTTGGCGTAGGCTTGATTCGATGGTTTCTTCGCTGAGGTTTTGAAGGCGATGCGAGGCGGTGGACACAAGCGGCTGAGGGAGAGTCTCTGCAAAAGGCGGTTGTGGCGACTTGTTGTGTGCAGAAAGGGCTGCAAATTGAGCGCGTTTTTCAGGAGAAAAAGCAACCTGATCACCCGGGAAGATCGGCTTCTCTTTGGGGACGGGTTGTGTGTCGTCGTGCGAAGGTCCAAAGAAGCCGTCGATCTCCGCGCTGAGATCCCACGAAAGCGAAAGAACCTCTTTGGAAGAAACGGAAGGAGCGAAGGGACGGGGGGTTTCTTGGAGCAGATCAAGCGGCGGGATCTCTTTGGGTAGCCAAGAGAGTGAAAGCGAGTGTGGATCGTCGATCTTTTGGGGTGGAGTGTGTTTTTGAGTAAGAGTCTGATCGAGGGCCTGTTTTTGAGCAAGCGTCTGATCGAGTGCCTGTTTTTGGGCGACGGCTTGATCGAGCGCGGTTTGTAGCTGGAGGATGCGTGCTTCGGCTTGTTGGAGGCGTTGTTGTGCGCGGCGCAGTTGGGAGGTGAGTTGTTCGATATCTTGGGGGAATTCGAGGGCATTGGGGTTGGGCGTATGGAAGGCATTCATGGCATTCATGGCGTTTCTCTTTCTCTTTCTTTGTCGGTGATCGGTGTTCGATGGGTGTTGTTGTTGGGTCTGTCCAAGATATCGGCGATCTTGGGGAGTTGGAGGCCCGTTACGCAGATCTTGTGCCAGACGCTTTGATCGCTTGTCAGAAGGGAAGAAAGAAGCTAGATTGTGCGCCGCTTGAGAGGGTCAAGCCTGAAAGAATTCGAAAGCAAACCAACACAACAAACATTTCGCCTTGCCTTTTGAGGAGATCGAGGGTTGGGGTGTCTTGCCTCGCGCAAAGACACGACCCACCGTGTCAAACAGCGCCTCCCCCATCTAGGCGATGTCGCGTCCCTCATCAAGAAAGGAGCGTTCGTGAGCCGCACAAAGCATCCGTTCAAAAATTGGACAACCCCCCCCGCTCTGGCAGAAGCAAATCACGGGGCCAATGCAGAAGGCCACACCACCCACTCGGCCTCCAATACAACCACCCCATCGGGAGATCCAGCAGGATCGCGTGGGTATCTTGTCAAAAGGAGCGAACCATGACGAATGATGGAAGTCGACTCATTCGGTTCTTCCGCAACTTGCGGCTCGTTCTGGTGTTTGTGTTGGTGCATCTGACCTACAACCCCGAAGGGGCCTCATATTACCATTGGGCTCTGAAACCTTGGTGGGATGGGTTCTTTGGTGCTGGAAAGCTGGTCGGCCCGCACTCTCTCAAAGCCTTTGTGGGGGTTTTGTTGTTGGGGGGATGGTTTTGGTTTCTGCGCAGCACACGCCGAAAGATCGGTGGATTGGGGATCTTGCTCACCATCGCCTTCTTTGCGACCTTGGGATGGGTGTTGAATGATTATGGACTCTTCCCCAACGTGGGTTCTTGGATGTTGCAACACCTTCTGCTGCTGATCGTGAGCATCGTCTTGTCTTTGGGCGTCCTGCTCCCCGAACCCAAAGCCAAAGTCGTTGTCGCCAAGCAAGAAAAACTCCCCGCCAAACAAGGTTCCGAAACCGCCTGATGGTTTAGCCCGAGGTGCGTTGCCCGTAGAGGCGAAGGCGGCTGACACCGCCGTCGGGGTAGATCTGAAGTTTGATATGGCTGAAGGGGCCGGGGGATTGGAGCTCTTGGCGGAAGAGATGTTCGTGGTGGGCTTGGAGGGGGCGTCGGGAAAGGATCTCTTGCCAAGGGGCGGCATCGTTGTGTTGGAGGTCGGTGATCTGGAGGTTGGGGGCCAAGATGCCGTGCAGGCTGAAAGACTCGGGGAAGTTGCCTTTGAAGTGGTTGGTATCGACCACAACAAAGCGGATATCTCCGATGGCTCCGAGCTTAACGATGATCCAATCAAAGCCGGGGCGTCGGCTGCGTCGAGTTTCCCACCCTTCGCCCATCACACGAGCGCGTCCGGGGGCGATCAGGTTGGACATCACCCCAAAAAACATATCGGAACACACCAAGGGCTCGCCGCCATTGCGCATCGCCGCGAGATCGACTTCGCCTGCTTCAAGAGGAAAACGCAGATCATCTTCGCTCGGCTTCCAAAGCGGCGTAGGACGGCCATAAGCGCGAAAACGTGAGACGCCACCGTCAGGATAGATGTGCAGCTTGAGATGCGAAACAGGCTCAAGGTGTTGCGTCGCAAAGAGGTTTTGCGAACCGCGTTGCAAAGAAACAGGCGCAAGGAAGGGCTTCCACGGGAGCGCATACAACGAGGGTGGATCTTCCGAAGCATCGGGGGCAAAGCAGGCTTCGACCGATGCAAACGAGGGGTGATTGCCGAGAAAATGGTTGGTGTCGATATCAAGGACAGAGATCACGCCCGGGACACCGAGGCGCAAGATGCACCAATCATGGCCCTCTTCGCGTTTTCGTCGGCTTTCCCACCCGTCCATCCACTTGCCGCGTTCGGTGTATTTGTCGGGGATAAAGACGCCCCGCCCGGGTTTCACAAGATTGTTCATCTCGGCAAAGAAATCATCCGAACACAACAAAGCACGGCCACCGAGCTGCTCACAAAGAAGATCGATACCATTCGAGATACCGATACCCTGTTCTATTTTCATCGAAAACTCCGTACGACAAAGTATCGTGATACAAAAATTTAGGGGGTAGAGTGCTGCGCAAAAAGTGCTTCGCCGTGGGGATGCGCTTTCCATACGCCGCGTTGGTAAGCGAGTTGGCCTTTGAGATAAGCGGCTTGCACACGGCCTTTGAGGGGCATGCCAAGGTAAGGCGTACATTTGTGCCGACTGCCGAGGTGTTCGACGCCGACCGTAAAAGCGGTTTCGGGTTCCCACAAGATCAGATCAGCATCTTTTTGGGGGGCGAGCGAGCCTTTTTGGGGGAGTTTTACCAGCGCAGCAGGGCCTTTGGCGAGCCATCTTGCGATGTGTTCGATCCCAAAGCCGCGTTTTTGGGCTTCGGTCCACAGCAACGACAAGCTTAGATCCAACGAAGAGATCCCACCCCACGCCTCCGCAAAGCTGCCTGTATCGAGGCATTTGAGCGAAGGGGGGCAAGGCGAATGATCGCTGACCACAAAGTCGATCAAGCCGCCCCCAAGGGCTTTCCAGAGTGCTTCGCGGTTGGCGTCCTCGCGGATCGGTGGAGCGCATTTGTAAAGTGTTGCTCCGTCAGGGATCGCCTCAGCATAAAGGCAAAGATAATGCGGACAAGTCTCGACCGTCAGCGGAAGCCCTTCCTCTTTGGCAGCCGCGATCATCGGCAACGCCTCTGCGGTCGAAAGATGGACGATGTGGACGTGCGCACGCGTCGATCGGCACAGATCGATCAAGCCAGCGATCGCTTCGAGTTCCCATGCGGGAGGGCGAGAGCGCAAAAAGCGTTGGTAAGATCGCGCCGATAGATCGGGGAGTTCGAGGGGTCTTGCGATCTCAGCATGCGCCAACAGCGGGGCATCAAAACGCTTGAGGATCTGCAAGGCTTGGCGGGTCGTCTCCCAATCAGCCGCAGGGAATTCATCGATCCCCGAATCGCACAAAAACGCCTTACCACCGAAGGTTCCAGCTTCAAGCAACGCAGCGAGTTCGTGCAGGTGGTGGGGGATCACCCCCGCCCAAAAGCCCGTGTGTGCGTAAAGTTTGCCCTCATAACTGGCCTTTTTGGCCGAAAACGCCGCCGACGTGGTGGTGACGGGAGAGCTATTGAGCGGCATATCGATCAACGTCGTGATGCCACCGAGCAAAGCGGCTTTTGTGGCCGTCTCAAACCCCTCCCATGTGGTGCGCCCGGGCTCGTTGATGTGGACGTGTGTGTCGACGCCACCCGCCATGATGACGGTCTCTCCGACATCTTCGACCAGTAGGTCAGCAGGTGGTTCTTGGATCAGATCAAGGATGCGTTCACCATCCACAAGCAAGATGCCGGATTGAACGCTGTCTTGGTAGATGATGCGTTTGGAGCGTAATCCCCACATAAGAAAACCTCGTGCGATTGAAGTCAAAAGGAACGGTACATCTGGACGGATTTGTGGGGCTTTGCCCCACGCCCCACAAGGGACTGTCGCCCCTTGACCCCGTGAGGGGCGAACAGATCACTGGTTTTTCACCCAGACGACTCTGTCGCTTGAAATACCACGAACACGGGGGTTTTGGCAAACTACGTCGATCCTATCGAAGAAAAAGGAGTGTAGTCGGCCTTGTTTGGAGAGAGAACGGATTATTGGGGCATACCTTGTTGGATCCAAGCCCCGAGCAGAGCGCGTTCTTCGGGGGTGATCTTGGTGAGGTTGCCGAGGGGCATGTATTGGGAGTCGACGGTGCTGCTTTTGATCTTGGCGTGGACAGCGCGTGCTTGTTCGTAGCGTTCGAGCATAATGCCTTGGGGTGGGGCCAGAAAGCCCGGGAAGCTGGGCTTCGCAGCATGGCAAGAAAGGCATCGTACTTGGAGGATCGGCTGGATCTGTTGGAAGGTGACACGTGCGCCATGTGCGCCGATCGGTCGGGATGTGGCGAGAGGCTCGGCAGGACGGGGCTTGCTGACCAAGGCCAACGCAACCATCGCAACAGCGGCCACCGGCAAGATCCAGACTTTGTGTTCGCCGTTGTGCTTGAGGTTGAAATAATGCCGAACGCCCATGCTGATCACCGAAAGCCCCGCAAGGATCGCCCAGTTCAGGTGATGCCCAAAGACCGTCGGATAATGGTTGCTGAGCATGATAAACAAGACAGGCAAGGTGAGGTAGTTGTTGTGAAGCGATCGCATCGCTCCTGCGGCCCCTTTGGAGATATCGGGAGGTTGTCCAGCGATCATCGCGTCCACCATAATCCGCTGGTTGGGGATGATCACAAAAAAGACGTTGGCCGCCATGATGGTTCCGATGATCACACCGACGTGCATAAAGGCCGCACGAGGTTGATAGATCCGTGTCAACGCAAACGAGGCGATGGTCAACAAGATCAAGCCAAGGATCGCAAGGAACATCGGCTGTTTGTGCAAAGGGGATCTGCACATCAGGTCGTACACCAACCATGAGGCGGTGATAAAACCGACGCTGATCGCGATGGCTTGCCAAGGTTGAAGCCCGCCGACTGTCGATTGGAGCAGGTAGATCTTGGTGTCCCAGTAGTACACCACCGTCAACAAACAAATGCCTGTGATCCAAGTAAAATAGGCTTCCCACTTGAACCAATGCAGCGTCTTGGGGAGGACTTTGGGGGCGCCATCGTACTTGAGGACTTGGTAAAAAGCGCCACCGTGAACCGCGAAAAGTTCTCCCTTGATACCGTCTTTTGGCGTTTCAGGGGAGCGGATATTGTGATTCAGCCAGTTAAAATAAAAGGATGTCCCGATCCACGCGGCCCCCGTAATCAAGTGAAACCAGCGAAAGAACAAGTTGAACCAGTCCAGAATATAGCCTTCCATCGGCAGATCTCCGTGTATTGGGTGTTTGCGATGCGGTGCCTGATCTCGTTTCATACGAGATCCGCCCGTTGCGTTATCGTAAAGAGGTAAGGGCAGCCCCCTGTAGCTGCCCAATAATCGGGCGTCTATGCACAGTCCTACGATCACACATCATTCGGATATCGTGTCACTCATGCGAGAAAAGACGTTCTGAAGTGATAGAGAGGATAGGTGCATCAAGGGCTTCGGAGTTTTACGGGTCAGGGGGATGAGGGAGCCTCGTGGTAGTGTTTGGGACAAAGAGAGCAAGCGGCAGCCCACGGATCTTCGGCGTTTCGGATCACGTCGAAGGTGAAGGGCAAGAGCAGTTCAGAAACAAATTCGACGGGTTCGGGATCGGTGACGAGTTGGCGCAACAGCTTGATCGCGATGGGATACCAACGCGCACACTCGCCTTGCCATCGGATCTGGACGCGCTTGGTGGGCGTTTGCCGACCTTCGCGCAAGAAGTCGACTTCTTCGGCAAGAAGGCGCTCAAAGGTCTGCAAAGAGACGCGCTTGTGGGCGACTTCGGCCCAGAGTTCCCAGCGGGAGCGTTCGGTGGTGGCGAGGTCATCCATCACACGAACGAAGACGCTTTCGCCCGAAGCGTTGGTCATGGCGGCAGGAAGGGCCACACAGCCGTTGCCACGCAGCCAATCGGCGAGATATTGTAGGGCTTGAAAGATATTGTAGCGGACTTCATCGGGATGATCGTTGGCGATCACATCGGATACAGCGAGATCTGCGGCGAGGATTCCGCGAAGATAAAGCGGATCATCTTCGGAGAGGCCAGAGATATCGGGACCGTCGACGAATCGGAGCAATGGCGCTTGTTCGGTGGGGCTTGGGACGAGTGCGCAGATCAGTTCGTGGAGATCGGTGCTTTGGGGATCGCGTTGGCGGCGTCGCCATGCTTCAACGAGCGCGATGCCGATCCGCACAAAGTTGGGGTGGGCGACCCAAAAGCCGTCGAGTCCACGTTTGAGTTGAGTGACGACATCTTTGATGTAGCCGACCATGCAAACCTCGAAGGATCGGGGATCGCCGTCTTCGTAAAGGATGCCGTACATTCCGCCGATCTTGATGCCTTGGATGGGCGAGAGTTCACGGACGAGCCGATCGTGGGAGGCTTTGATGCGGTTGATCACGATGTTGGGATCGGCTTTTACAGGGATGCGGTAGTTCGGGTCATGGCGGAATAGCCGAGCGGTCGAAGCAAGGAAGTCATGCCATCCAAGTGATCCGCCTAGAAAATACGGAGCGAGCGCCTCTGCGATCTCTCGAATGCGAAAGATCGCTCGTGGATGTTCAAAGACCACAAACAAACGGATCGAGCCGATCTTGTAGGAAGGATGGAGCGTTTGGAGTTGTTCTTCGGCACAACGGATCAGGGTCTTGAAGTAGGCGGCTTCTTCTTCGCTTTCGAGCTTGGGGACGTAAAAGACCAAGGCTTCGGGATAACGCCAGTTGTGGAAGAGTTGAAGTGCAAAGTCCACGAGATGAAGCGGCAGAGGTTGACCGTGCCAAAGGTGGTGTCCATCGGGCAATGCCAGACCCGGGATGCGTTTGATGGCTTTGGCCAAGCCAGTAGAGGCGATGGCATAGTGACGTCCCGTCGTTGGGTCGTCATAGGTCAGCGATCCATCATAACAGCCGAGAAGATGGGCATTTGCGGCGAGTAGCGTTGGCGCGAGAGGGGTCATCGAGTCTTCGTTATCCGCGCCCCAGCGGGGCATCTGGCCGCTTTCTTCGACAAGCCGAGCGATGATCGCAGGTTCGTTCGGCAGGCGTCGATGCAGCGAATTCATCGCATTGATCGCCATGCGCGGATCATCAGGGGGGCCAAACAAGGTGATGTGTTCGCCTTGCATTGAGGGAGGGACGTCGACGGTGTGGGTTGGCAGAGGTTGTAAAGAAGGCCCAACAACGATGCGCCCGTTGTGATCGGGCTTTCCGATCACCGTTTCATAAGAGGCAGAACGGTAATCGCGGCCTTTGTTGTGTTCGACACACGCCAAGGTCTGCTGATCCACAAAAGCCCGATCTTCTTGGCGCTGGAGCAAGATCGCACACAAGGGATCGCGTACTTGTTCGTACAGCGCAACCACAAAACGCATGGCGTCGTCCGTTTCAATGCGGCCAAACTGTTCGACAAGTCCGGGTGTGCGAGACAATCCCGAGACCGCCACAACAGGTTCAGCGGAGGCGTTTAAGTGGGCAAGAAGCGTAGGGGGAAGAAAGCGAAGGTACGGGGGAATGTGCGTTGTCGACATCGCGAATCACCTGCATCTTTGGGAAAACGCAGACGATACTGGATCACACAAACGCTGTCAACGGCAAGTCGCAGGCTGTGGCGTGATGTTTGCGCAAGATCAGCCGAGGATCTTTTTGCTCATCTGGTAGCCTTCAAAGAAGCGCTGGACGACGGGGTCAGGATCGATGAGGATTTGATCGGGCGGAGCGACGGCCCAGACCACGCCGTCATGCAAAAGAGCGATCCGATCTCCTACACTGACGGCGCTTTTGAGATCGTGGGTGATCACGATCGAAGTGACTCCGAGATCGCGTTGGAAGCGCCGGATCATCCGATCGATCACGGTGGTGCTGATCGGATCGAGTCCAGCGGTGGGTTCGTCGTACAAGACGCATTCGGGTTGAGTGATGATGGCTCGCGCAAACCCGACGCGCTTGCGCATCCCCCCCGAAAGTTCAGAAGGATAAAGCGCTTCGATACCCGGGAGTTTGACATCGGCAAGAACACGGGCGGCACGCTTTCGGATCTCTTCTTCGGGGACGCTGTCATTTTCACGCAGTGGATAAGCAAGGTTTTCGTACACCGTCAACGAATCAAACAGCGCGTTGGCTTGGAAGACCATCGAAAGCCGCTTGCGCAGGGGCATCCACTCCGTTTCGCGCAAGTCGTTGACGCGCTGGCCTTCAACCAAGATATCGCCCTGATCGGGCTTGACAAGGCCGATCAACATCTTGACGAGGATCGATTTTCCTGTTCCAGAATTCCCGACCAAAGACACCGTTTCTCCCCGATACACCGAGAGATGGATACTTTTAAGGACTTGGAGCTTTCCGAAGGCTTTGTGGATATCGCGAAACTCCAAAAAAGGCGTATCACTGCGGTGAGGAGAGGTGATTTGGCCTGTTTGCATGGTTTGCCCGCTCTGATCGTGTGAAGAAGACGGCCTTTTCTTGATAGGACTTACGCAGTTGAAAAGGGAAACCGTGAAGAATCAACGCGTTGTAGGGGCGGTTCGCGAACCGCCCGCGCCCGAACATGGGCCTTTTTCGTATCGAACTGCGTAAGTCCTATCTTGACTTGAGTGACGATAGGAGAAACGGCGAAGGGAGGCAAGGGGCCTGTTGGGGCGGAGGGACGGCGGAGGTGAGGAAGGCGGATCGAGGCGCGGAAAAAGTGGGTTGAGCGTGGATGGTCTTGTTTTTGGGGAGAAGGTTCGTGTATGTTGCGCTTTTTTAGCGAGGTGAATGCGCCGATTGGGGCGCGAGGTAGTGTGTTGAAAAGGATCTTTCGGGATGATCGATCGTTTGGTGGGTGAGCTAAAGTCGCGTTTTGCGTGGATCCGCGAAGTACAGGTTGAACCGCTGTCAGTCTCCAAAGAGCCGTTGCTTGGGGGAGATCAAGGATGGGGAGACTGGCAAGCGTATCGTATGGTGTTTCATGTGTCGGATTATCGGCTAGAACAGAACACCGCAGCGTTAGAGGAGATCGCAAAAGCGACACTGGGCGAGCGGATCTGGATCGAGCCGTTGTTTTTGTCCTCCCAAGAAGCGGACGATCTCAAGGCGCTGGGAGAAGATCCAGACGCACGACTGTTGCGTGGGTTGGAGGGATTGCGTGCCAAGAACCTTGCCTCGGCCCGCCGCTATGTACACGCGGCGATGGACGAGATCTTACGGGTGCTGTGGCTGTTAGAGCAAGAGTTCACCACAACGGGGCTGCACACATGGCTGATCGCCCGCAAGCTGGAGATGTTGTTTCTTCAGGTGGTGCGTTGGGGATTCGCCTGCGATGGCCGAGTCTTTCGCTCAGATACCGAAGGTTGGGGGTGCTTTCAACGCGATATCTGCGGGGATGGCAAATGGTTTCCGCTGTCTTTTGCTGCGTATCCCCTACAGATCCGATCTTTTGTGGGACGCCACCAAGCCCTTTCCGTTGTGGTGACCCAAAGCTACGGGGAAAACGACCTAGAGATCGATCAATTGATGCACCCGCTCCAACAGGCCGCCGAAGCGCTCAAAAAGCGCGTACGCACCGAGTGGACGGACGTAACAGAGCGCACACGCCGAGAAAAGCGCCGACGTTTGGTGTGGATCGGCTCGCTGGTGAGTGTGATCGCGATCGCGGTGGCGGGTTGGTTATGGATGCGCCCTCCGCATTTTGCAGCGGCAGCGTTACCGACAGGCTCCGCAAAAGGCGGGATCACGGGGCGTTATTATGCGGGGCAAAACTTCGAGCGTTATGTGCGCCAACGTGCAGATTATGAGCTGAATTTTTCAAGCGACGGCGAACCGATGCCGGGTGTTCCGAAAGATCACTACAGCGTCCGTTGGGAAGGTTATCTAGAAGCCCCCGAAGCAGGCCTCTACGAGATCTGTGTGCGTGTGGACGACGGTGCGCGGTTGTACCTGCACCGCAAGATGTTGATCAACGAATGGCGGGTCGGTCATGCCCGAACCCGCTGTCGCCGAGCGCGGCTCCAAAAAGGCTGGCATCCTTTGCGGATCGAGTTCTTTGAGCGCGGATGGATGGCCGTTTTGCGCTTGCTGTGGAAAACTCCCAGCGGCCAGCAGCAAGTCTTGATACCTTCGCAACGTCTGTGTTGTCGATAGCCTCGGAAAAAAGAGGGGATTGAAAAGAGGGGGATTTATTTGGGGGAGGCGGTCAGTTGGATGGTGATGGTGACGTAGGGGCCTACGGTATCGTAAGAGTGCGAGACTTCAAAGTCGTGTCGGTTGATCTTTGTAGTCGCCGTAAAGGTCCGATAAGGCTTGCCTTTGTCGTCTGTTTTGATCTCGCTGACGGTCGCGGTCAGTTGGACGCTCACAGCAATGCCACGAATCGTCAGAGTTCCGTCGATGATCAGGTTGTTTTGTTTGTCTTTTTGGATCTTTGTGCTTTCAAAGGTGGCGCGGCGATAAGCATCCGTGTTGAAGAAGTCGGCCTCTTTGAGATGTTCGTCTCGTCGAGGAATGCCCGTTTGGATGCTGTCCGTTCGGATGATGGCGGAGATCTTGCTTTTTTCGGGCTGTTTTTCATCGTAATCCACGGTCGCTTGGAACTGTGAAAAACGGCCTTTGACGGGATAAAGCGTAGACACCTCAAAAGCGAGGCTCGATTGTTTGTAGTCGATCACATAAGGGCGAGCAGTCGCCAGACTCGGCAAGGCAAGCCAACTGCCAAGGACAACAAAGAACCATCGTTTCATCGCGCTCTCCTGCGGGTGTTGCGTGGATGTGTAGAGAAAAAAGGGGTGAGCCACCAGCTATTGTGGGGTTAGGCCAAACGGGGGGATCTTGGATCAGAAGCAACACAAGCGCAAGAGCGAACCCATCATCACTTACCAACAGCGGCGATATCGAGACTGATGGTGACATCCGCGCCGACGATACCTTTGCCGTAGGAGACTTTGAAGTCGTGACGGTTGATGGTAAGGGTGGCTGTGAAGCCGTGGTGCGTCTTTTTGGTTTGGGGGTGTTGCATGGAGCCGTTGTAAGTGGCTTTGAGAACAACGGATTTGGTGATGCCTCGGATGGTCAGAGCGCCCGTGATATCCAAGGTGTTTTCGCCTGTTTTTTTGACGGCAGTACTTTTGAAGATCAAGCGGGGGTGCTTGGGAGCGTTAAAGAAGTCAGCATTTTGCAAGTGACCATCGCGCTTTTTGTTGTTGGTGTCGACGCTGGCGACTGCGATGTGGGCTTCGACTTTGCTCTTTTCAGGGTTTGCGACATCATAATCTAGTTTTACTTTGAATTTCCCGAACTTTCCGTTCACATTAGAGAAAAAGTGACGAACCTTAAAGGTGACGCTGGAGTGAACGACGTCGACGTTGAGGGTTTCGGCGTGGGCGGCAAAAGGGGCGACGATCAAAAAGGCTGCGATCAAGAGAATCTTTTTCATGGGAAGGACTCCTTTGTTCCAGAACAGGGGGTTGTTGGCAGAAAAACAGAGGCGAGCAGCGCGAAGGCTTTTGGGGATGTTGCCCCACAGGCTCCTGCTCAAGTGCGCCTATGAGATGCGTCCTGCTCTCAGAACGTTGCGTTGATTTTTGGGACAATCTATCCCAACCAAAAAGAAGGCTGCGTCGCGGCCCTCTCTTTGGTTAGACACCGGGGAGTTCTTCACGACAGAGCAGAAAGTGGACGTCGATCTTGTCGCCGCGTTTCCAGACGCCGCCGATGGAGACATGGCGGGATATCCGTCGCATAAAGTCGCGGGTTTCGTGGTAGACGAGGACTTGGAGTCCTTGATCGTTGGGGCGGACGGTGGGCCACCCTTTGGCGACGGCGGCTTCGGGGACTTGGTAATAATCGATCACAACGGCCCCGCGTTCGTGCCATTCGAAGCGTTGGCGCGTGGAATAAGCGACGAAGTATCCGGGACCGAGGAGGCGGTTGAGCAAAAAGCCGTTGTCGTTGTATCCGAAGATGCGGGGCGTTCCATCGTTTGGGCGACAAAACACCTTTTTAAACTGCCGATAATTCTGGAAGAGTGGGAGGGTATTGATACCGTGATGGACAACGGGTTGGAGGGGAGGGCGGTTGTGAGGGACAAAAAAGTCGAGTGTGACGGGCATCGCGAGGGCGGCTTTTTCGTAGAGCGTCGCGAAGAGTTTTGTGGGGATAGCATAGATCTGTTCGAGCCGATACTTGGGGGGGAGGGCATCAAGAAAGTTTCCGATCTGTTCGATGGAGATCTCAGGGTCTTGGATCATCGCGTGAAGAGACATAGTGAAACCTCGGTGTACCGTTCGTTGGGTTCGAGCGTGGCGGGCGGTTTGTTCGGGTTTGGTTGACTGGTTTTCCAAACAGCGAAGAGGATTTGTCAGGGCTTGACTGTTTGGATGGCTTTCCAAACAGCGGAAAAATCGAGTGTTTCGAGGCCCATGCCGCGAGCGCGCAAAAATTGGGCGTTGGCGGCGGCGATGGTGGGCAGAGGGAGAGCGCAGATCTCGCCGAGTGCAAGGGCAAGACGCAGATCTTTTTGCATGTGTTGGAGGGGAAAGGAAGGGGAGAACTGTTCTTGTTCGATCATCGGGCCTTTGAGACGAAACATCGGGTTGGCGGTGGCCCCTGCATCAAGAACGGCGAAGAGATCTTCGGGGGCGAGATGGTTGGCTTGTGCGAGGGCGATCCCTTCGCAAAAAGCGGCCATCATGCCGCCCATGATCATGTTGACGACGAGTTTCATGGCACTGCCTTGTCCGACTTCGCCGAGATAGACGGTGAGTTTTCCGATGGCCTCGAAGGCTTCTTTCATCTCGTCGTAGAGGGCATGATCGCCAGCGGCGAGGAGCACAAGTGTCGCATCTTCGGCAGGTTTTTTACTGCCGGATACAGGGGCTTCGAGATAGCGTGCATCTTTGGCGCGAACGGCTTTGGCGATGGCATGGGAGGTTTGTGGATCGATGGTGGACATCTCGACGTAGCCTTTGCCTTGGCTGAGTCCTTCGATCACGCCGTCTTTTCCGAAGGCGATGGCATGGGAAGCTTCGGGATTGGAGACCATCGCTATGGTGATATCGCAGGTGGAGGCGACATCAGCGGGGCTTTCTGCGGGCTTGGCACCTGCTTCGGTGAGAGGGGCCATCTTTTCGCGGTCGCGGTTCCATACGGTAAGGTCGAACCCAGCGTGAAGAAGGTTGCGGGCCATCGCAGACCCCATAATCCCTAAACCGAGAAAGCCCAATTTGACCATGATCTTGGCTCCTTTTGATGGATGTGGGACTTGTGTTCCAAGCGTCTGTGGAGGGTAGCTTGTGGGATGGGGAGTGTCAACATTCCGAGAGGCGAGGTGTTTTGGCGCGTGTGATGGGCTTGGCCTTTGTGGAGGCTGCTTTGGAGTCGGGCCAAACAGTCGGCAAGCTTGTGCTGCTGCCTTGATCGGGTGTGATAAATGGATCGCCCACAGGAACTTTTGGAGGCGGGCATTGTCTTTGGGCGAGGCCAAAACCTTGTTTGTGTCGTTGCGGGTCGTGCGTTTGGATCGGAGCGGTATGGCGATGTCAAAAGTCGAATCCTCAGATCATTTCCCCCCTGATGAGGTGTCGTTCGGAGAACCCGTCTTTCTCTCGCGGGAAGCGGTGTGCGCGCCTACAGAGATAGGTTCGATCCATCCGAGAGGATGGAAAGATTTGACACATCCGCCGACAGCGGAGAACACGACACCTCCGTCGATAGAAAAGAGCGCGACGTATCCGAAAGGATGGAACGAGGTGAACCATCCGCCGACAGCGGAGAACGCGAACCATCCGTTGGAATGCGACGAATCAGCACGTTTCTCTACAGAAGAGAGCGCCATCCATCCGTGGGGATGGGAAGAAGACGAACTCTTTCGATTGGCCCATAGCCCCGAGATCTCCGAAGCCGAGCCTGATATCTTGTTTGCTGCGGGCCTTTCTCGCGAAGCGCGCTTGGTTTATATCCTCAGTAACCCCTTTTGGTTGTTGAGTTTGTGCGGTTTGATCTTGGCGATCGGTGGGGTTTCTTTGGATCTCTATCTACAAAACCGCCCTCTGTCTTTGGATCCTCCCGAAGCCTCGGGCGCAAGAACTGCCCCGCAAGCCCCGCGCTCTCGCGAACCCTCGTTATCTCCTCCGATGCAGCAGCTTCAACAGCGTATTGCGCGCCTCTCCAAAGATCTTCTTCCCCCGCCGTATCCCCCTCTTCGTCAACTCTTTGTACCCAAGTCTTTGCCGGTCCAAGGAGATTGGCTGAGGCTTCAACACGAAGAAGGTCAATCTTTTGAAGAATACAAGGCGTCTCAGCCTGTGCGGCCTTCTGCACAACGCAAGGTGATCTACTTGCAGCCTTTGGGGGAGATGTCTGCGCACCATCGACGTGTGGTGTTGCAGGTCGCACGCTATATGGAGGCGTTTTTTTGCTTGCGTGTGGTGTTACGCCCTGCGTGGGAGCGTTTGCCTTTGCCTTCGTGGGCTACACGCGAAAAACCGCAAGGAAATCTACAACTTCACACGCCTTATGTGTTGTTTCACATTCTGAAACCCCGTTTGCCAAAAGACGCGATGATGTTGATCGCCCTGACACAGCACGATCTTTGGCCCGGCATGGGCTGGAGTTATGTCTTTGGTCAGGCTTCGTTGAGTGAACGGGTCGGTGTGTGGTCAATGTCCCGTTATGGCGATCCTTCCCACTCACCAAAAGCCTTCCAACAACTCCTGATCCGCACCTTGAAGACCTCGCTACACGAAGCCGGGCATATCCTTTCCTTGCCCCATTGTATCGGTCATGACTGCGTGATGAACGGTTCCAACCATCTTGAAGAAGCCGATCGGCATCCTGCGTTTCTTTGCCCACATTGCATGGCGAAACTGTGCTGGAATCTGGGCTGTGATCCGCTCCGACGACTAGAAACATTACGTGATCTTTCCCATCAGATGGGGATTTCAGAGCTTGAAGCGCACCACTCCAGCGCGTTGCGTCTCTTGCGTTCCGCCTCCGCTCTGAAACCACCGCCGACGGGTTCGCACAAACAACCGCCGATGGATGGGGGCAAATAGTCGCCAAGGGGGATCGCTGTGGCCTGTTGTGATCGCTGTGGCCTGTTGTGATCGCGAATACATCCGTTCACTTGTTTGTCATTTTTTTGTCACAGCCCCGTACGATGGGCTTTTGTGACGATGCTCACTGCTACCCTTGCTTCCCACCGCGTGTTTTTCTTCTCGCGTCCAAATGATACGATATCCGAGTGATGTGTGACCGAAGGAGAGTGCCCAGACGCCCTGTAGTTGGGCAGCCACGGGGGGCTGCCCCTACATCTTGCGATCGAACTCTGGGCTGATTTCGTATGACGCGCAGCGATGGGGGTTTGGTGGGGTTTTACCCCACGCCCCACCATAGACCTGTGGCCCCTTGACCCCGTGTGGGCCTTTGTGATCGGTGGTGTTTCAAACAAGCAGCCGTGCGGCTTGACGTGCTGTGAACTCGGGGTTTTTTGCCCACTGCGTAAGTTCTATCGCAAAAACAAGGGAGCGGAAGGGGGGAATAGGGACAGAAAAGGCAGGCAAAAAGGTTGATTTCCTTTTGTTGTGGGCGGGTTCTGTTTGGGTGGGTTTGTCGGCATAGCCTTCGCATTGGGGGTCGAACGACAGATACAGCGCATCGTGGTGGTTCGTATGGCTCGATATGATCGCGGTTTGTGAGCGCTGCGTATTACCCAACAAAGCGAAGAGGAGAGCGTCATGCGTATCCTTTATGGTGTGGTTGGCGAAGGCATGGGTCATGCGACCCGCAGCAAAGTGATCTTGGCACATCTTTTGTCGCGAGGCCACGAAGTGCAGGTGGTGGTCTCAGGAAAAGCCTATATTTTTCTTCGCGATGCGTTTGCGGGGCAAGCGCGGATCAAAGTCCGCGAGATCCAAGGTCTGACCTTGGCTTTTGAGGGCAACAAGATGGATCTGGGGGCGACCTTTTGGCAGAACCTGTGGAAAGCCCCGAAAAACCTGATTCAAAACGTGATCACCTACATCGAGATGAGCTTAGACGGCTTTGCTCCACAAGCGGTGATCAGCGACTTTGAATCGTGGGCTTATTTTTATGCGTTGAATCACGGCGTGCCGTTTGTGAGCATCGACAACCAACAGGCGATCAGTCGTTGTGTGCATCCGTCTTATATCACCAACCAGAAAAGCCGAGACTTTCAATTGACCAAGTGGTTTACGAGTCTAAAGCTGCCCGGGGCCTACCACTACATCGCGACGAGCTTTTTCTTTCCGCCTGTCAAAAAGCCCCGAACGACCTTGGTTTCACCGATCTTGCGGCCTGAGATCCTCGCGGCCAAAGCCGAACCAAGGGAACATATCTTGGTGTACCCTTCGGCGGCCTTACGCGGCGGGATCGTCGAGATGTTGCGTGGCTTGCCTTACGAATTTCGTGTGTACGGGATGCCCGAAATAGGCGATATAGACGGGCACATCCACCTGCGGCCCTTTTCGCAAGAGGGATTTATCGAGGATTTTCGGACGGCGCGGGCGGTGATCGCGGGTGGAGGATTTTCGATGATGAGCGAAGCTGTACACCTGCATGTTCCGATGTTGGCCGTCCCGATCCAAGGGCAATTTGAGCAAGAGTTTAATGCGCGCTATCTCAAGCAACTCGGTTATGGTGATTGGACTTTTTCGCTTGAGCGCGAGCGTGTGGCGCGTTTTGTCCAAGACTCCGAGCGCTATCGACAAAAGCTGTCGCGCTACATTCCCCGCGACAACAGCCTTTTGTTCGGAAATATCGACGAGCTGTTGCGTTGCATCGAGCTTGATGAGCCTGCGCCTGCTCGCCTCCAGAGTCCGGCACTTGCAAAGTACGCGGGGCCGCTGCTTCCCGAAGAACGCGATGGTTCTCTTCCTTGGTCGATGATCGCCAACCCTGCACTTGCTTAATCCGACAGGCTCGTTGCGGAGCTTGCGGGAATGTCTGCGTGCAAGGAAAAAATTGGGTGGGTGGGTATTGTCTTTAGGCCGAGGCGAGGGCTTTTCGGGCCGCGTACAGGAAATCATACGCATAATCTAGGAAATCTCTTGACAGGGCAGGCCACCTGCGCAAGATGGTGATCCTGCCGTCAAAAGGGATGGTCCCTGTTGGCCTCGATCGCGCTCGATCTCTCGGCCTACACAACGAACCGAGGCGCGAATGCGGTGTTGAGGTGCGGCGCACACGGAACATACGACGAGGTGAAGGATGAGCTTGAAGTTCGAGACCTTGCAGTTGCACGCTGGTTATACGCCCGAACCAACGACCAAATCGCGTCAAGTGCCGATCTACGCGACCACCAGTTATGTCTTCGATAATACCGAACACGCCGCAAACCTTTTTGCACTCAAAGAGTTGGGGAATATCTACACACGGATCATGAACCCCACCACAGGGGTTCTTGAAGCGCGTGCGGCTGCGCTCGAAGGCGGTGTTGCGGGCTTGGCGACCAGTTCGGGACATGCGGCTCAGTTCTTGGCGCTGACCAACATCGCGCAGCATGGGGACAATATCATCTCGACGCCCAACCTGTACGGCGGAACGGTCAACCAATTTCGTGTGACATTGCCGCGCCTTGGGCTGGATGTGCGCTTCACAAGCAGTGAAGAGCGGGTCGAAGAGTTTGTGAAGTTGACCGATGACAAGACGCGTGCTTGGTACGTCGAATCCTTGGGCAATCCCGCACTGAATATCCCCGAATTTGAAGCGATCGCAGAAGCCGCCCACAAGCTCGGCGTGGCGTTGATCGTGGACAACACCTTTGGGATGGGTGGTGCGCTGTTTCGTCCGATCGAATATGGTGCTGCGGTGGTGGTGAGTTCTGCAACCAAGTGGATCGGCGGTCATGGCGCAGCCATCGGCGGTTTGATCGTCGATAGCGGGAATTTCGATTGGAAAAATGGCCGTTATCCATTGCTGACAGAACCAGCCCCCGGCTATCACGGTTTGGTGTTCGCCGATGCACCGCTGCCCGGGTTTATCTTGAAAGCCCGCGCAGATGTCTTGCGCGATCAAGGCCAATGCTTGGGACCGTTCGAAGCCTTTTTGCTGCTGTTGGGGATCGAGACGCTGTCTTTGCGTGCGGAACGCCATGCAGACAACGCGCAGGCGCTGGCCGAATGGTTGCTCGTCAACGAAGAGGTCGAGTGGGTCAATTATCCCGGACTTCCCGGACATCCGAGCCACGAGCGAGCAAAGAAATACTTTGGTGGCCGCCCAGGGGCTGTTCTTACGTTTGGTGTGCGGGGCGGTTATGAAGCCGCGAAAAAGTTCATCAACAACGTCAAACTCGCTTCGCACCTCGCGAACATGGGCGATACACGAACCTTGGTGATCCATCCCGCATCCACCACTCACTCGCAACTCCCCGAAGAAACACAGCGCGCAGCAGGTGTCCGACCCGGGATGGTGCGTGTCAGCGTCGGATTGGAACATCTCTCCGATATCCAAGCGGACTTCACACAAGCCTTCGCAAAAGCACGCGCTTAATCGATATCCGAGTGATGTGTACACACAAGGATCGTACGTAGACGCCCTATCATTGGGCAGCCACAGGGGGCTGCCCCTACATCGTTCACGCAGTGGGCGGATTTCGTATTAATCGATCGATACGAGATCCGAGTGATGTGTACACACAAGGATCGTACGTAGACGCCCTATCATTGGGCAGCACAGGGGGCTGCCCATACATCGTTCGATCACGCAATGGGCGGATTTCGTATTAATCGATCGATACGAGATCCGAGTGATGTGTACACACAAGGATAGTACGTAGACGCCCTATCATTGGGCAGCCACAGGGGGCTGCCCCTACATCGTTCGATCACGCAATGGGCGGATTTCGTATTAATCGATCGATACAAGATCCGAGTGATGTGTACACACAAGGATAGTACGTAGACGCCCTATCATTGGGCAGCCACAGGGGGCTGCCCCTACATCGTTCACGCAGTGGGCGGATTTCGTATTAATCGATCGATACAAGATATCTTGTGTTGTGTTCACAGCGGTCGCGGCTGACTTTTTTTCACTCAGCCGCTCAGGAGGGGGTTCGCGACCAACTTTTTTCTTGGTCGTCAACGTGGAGGGGGGGGCGCGACTGACTTTTTTCTTGGTCGTCAACGTGGAGGGGAGTTCGCGACTAACTTTTTTCTTGATCGCCAACGCGGAAGGGGGTTCGCGACCGACTTTTTTCTTGATCGCCAACGTGGAAGGGGGTTCGCGACCGACTTTTTTCTTGATCGCCAACGCGGAAGGGGGTTCACGACCGACTTTCGTTTTGGGAGCAAGTGTTAAGTGAAGTCGACAAGCCGAAGCCCCGCAGAGCACACGAAGCACAAAAGATCATGAAAAAGCAGCGCGTGTAATGAGAGGGTGTTTGCGAAAAAGGTTTGCTCTGGAGAGAAGTTGGTTGGATTCGCGATGTTCTTACCTCCTCATACGAAATCCGCCCATAGTGTTACCTTAACGGTGTAGGGGCAGCCCCCATAGGCGTTAGGTGAAGCGCTTGTTGGCCCCCCCACCCCAGCCCTCCCCCGTGAACAGGGGAGGGAGCGAAAGTCGGAAGCAGCGGGGATGTTGTTTTTTCATGACGCACGCTGTTTGCACGAGACGCAGACGCTGCCCGTTCCAACTTCCCCCCGTTCACGGGGGGATTGAGGGGGGGGGTAGAAAAAGAAACGGCGATCAGGTTAGACTATTCGGTGTTTCCACCTTAACAAGGCGCGTATGGGGGCAGACAGGTATGGCTGCCCAAGAATCGGGCGTCTACGCAATATCTTACGATCACACATCGCTCGGATATCGTATCACCCCCCATAACACGCGGTCGATCTAGGAATCGCTACGTAGTTGGGGGGGGAGGGGACATCACAAGACGTCCATTCCTCCGATGTTTCTGTGTACCAGTCCAAAAGCTCTCGCTTTTTCGCAAACACCCTCTGATACGAAATCCGCCCATAGCGTTACCGTAACGGTGTAGGGGCAGCCCCCTGTGTCTGCCCAAGAATCGGGCGTCTACGCAATATCTTACGATCACACATCGCTCGGATATCGTATGATTAGGTGGGGAGGGTTGTCGAATATCTCGTTTTGTATAGCTTTTGATACAAATCGCTGTCGCGGGGGATCTCTGGAAAACGCCGTAAATCCTTGCCCAACGGGATGTGAACGAACGGACCCATTTTGCTGTTGGGTTCGCACAGCGTTCCGAGCGGAGAACGCTTGAGATCCACCTTCATCTCTGTCTTTCCGTCCGTCCTTCCGAGGTATTTTGCAGGGCACATAGAAGTCTAGCGCCAAGAAAGAAGGAGGTGAAAAGCCCCGGGGGCAGGGTGCTGGGTGGCGATCTCGTAGCGTTTGCCGTAAGCGAGTCGGAGGAGGGCTTCGAGGGAGAGGACTTGGAGGGCTTGCCATGTGGGATGATCGTGATGGGCGGAGCCTTCAAACTGGAGGGTGGCAGCGTGTTTGTGTTGAAGCATACGCAGGATGCCTTGGTTGTAGGCGCGTTGGTAAAGTCCGGTGGCTTTGCGCAAGATCAGGGTCATCGGCATGGTTTGGATGGCCCCACGTACCAAGCGAACGCGGTGGCTTTGTGAAGTTTGGAGCGCGTCGAGAGCCAGTTGAAGGAAGCCATCGAGTTCCCCATCCATCCAGCGATCGGCGACGACCTCGGTAAGACGCAACAGCCAAGAAAGCGGATACATCGCGTGTTTGTCGATGTCTTGGGGAAGTAGATCGAGATCACCGAGCGCGTCTTGGCGGGCCCATTGGATGGCGTCTGATCCGAAGTGTTGGGAGAGCTTTTCAGCCCAACCTTCGAAGAGGCGACCGTGGCAGCGTGTGGTGAGTTGTGTGGTTTGGTGATGGGGCCAACGGGAGAGGGATTGCGTGTGAAATCGCGCAAAATCATCGAGAGAAGGGCGATTGGAAGGGGCATGAAAGAGTGAAAACATTGCGATATCCTACATGCCCTACCCGACGAGACTTTGGCAGGGCTCTCTACAACAAACAGACATACTTTCTGTTGATTCGGGTGCGACGCCTGTTTTGCACAGTGGAGAAGTTGTTTGTAGCAAACCTCCAACAGGGCGTACAATTTTTTGACGGTGGCGCGCCGCCGATATGCAGATCGAAAGATGCAGCGCGTGAGAAAGGATGTCCAGCGAAAACAAGTAGGATGTCGATGCGGTCCGATATACGGTCGTTTTCTTTAACCGCGAACAATCGAGAGGATCACACCCACGAGTGCGACGCCCCGTTTAGCCACGAACAAGCGAGAGGATCACACCCACAAGCGCACCGCCCCACAGGACGAGACCTGCGAGCGAACTGATGGCAAAGCCCGTTCCGCGTTTGTTGGCCGCGATATAATAGCCTTGCGCATAGAGGATACGTCCCACCGCCCACACACCACCCGCGATACCGCCCCACATCGGGGAGATATACATCGAAAACAGCCAAAGAGACGGCAAAAAGAAAGCAAGCTGTTCAAGCGTGTTTTGTTGGACGCGGAAAAAGCGCTCAAATTCCTCGTTTCCTGTGGTGTGCGGGACGGGCACTTTGTATTTTGCCCGTGCGCCACCGACGCGCACAGCGGTGTAGAAATACACGGCGAGAGAGAAAAGTGTTGCGAGAGTAGGCCAAGCATAAGCTTTCATGGGGGAGTCTCCTTGGTTTGGGGTGTGGTGTATTGCGCGCAGAGCGTTTGGTTGCGAGGGGCCGCGTGGGCGATACGAAAAAAGCACCGAGCAGCGGGGTCTATGGATAACCCTTTGTGGGCGTGTTGGCAAGCGCAGCGAGGGCGCTAATTTGCAGAGGCGTTGTGCATGGGGCGGAAGTGGTCGATCTGGGCGGGGCGAGCGGGGTTGATATGAAATCCGCCTGTTGTGTGATCGTAAAAGAGAGCCATCTCAAGGAGATCGCCGTGATCGAGGCAAGCGTAAGGGTTTGTCGCTTATTGTGGGATGTCTTCCTGTGTGGTGACGAGGTGCATCCCTGCTTGTTGGAGCAGGAGCAAGGTTTGTTCTGCGATCTGTGGGAAGTTGAGGTGGTCAGGTAGAGGATGCAGTGGGGGCGGTGGGACGGGCGACATCGCATCCTTGAGGATGTAGAACTTGCGCAGTTGTTCTGGGTGGGTGTGTTCGAGATGTTTTTTGATATCGAGCAAGGTTGCGCGGACACAGTGGGAGCTTGCTTGCCCGAATACATAGACGCGGTCGTAACTGAGCAAGCTTGCAAGAAGACTTTCGCGAAAACCGCCGAGGGTCTTGCCTTCTAGCTCCGTCACTTCGGGGGCAAAGACCGAATAGCTTTCGGTGAGGGTTTCGCTGCCTTTGGCTTCAAAATGGATGGGTTCTCCACGCACGAGGCTGTGGAAGAGAGCCGCTTCACCGAGTGCAGGCATCAACGCATGTCCCGCAGTTCCGCGCAGGGTGTGGTAGGGCCAGATCGTCAGGACGTATTTTCCGCTGGCTTCGAGGGCTTTGCAGTAGGCCAGACTGGCTTCGGGATGGCGCGTGGCGGTCCAATGGCCCGCTTCGATATCTTCTGCGTGGATCACCGTCAACGGGGCGGGAGGACGGCCCGAAGCATCCCGCCACCAAGCGGGATGAAAGATCTGATGGATGCTGTGTGTATCGAGCGTAAAATACAGCGAAGTGATGTGCGAAAGGTTGCGATAAAACCAACCCAACGTGCGTTTGGTGTCTTCTACCGCCCCCCGAACATACAGCGCGCCTTGCGGTGCGCAAAAGTCCACTTGGCAGTCGATCCCAAAAGCCGCGATCCGTGTGGTATCTTCGCGAGAAGGCCGAATCATCCGCAGCTCTTTGAGTTTGCGTGCTGCTGCCGAGATCTCCCACGTCCGTTCTACATACACTTCTTCCGCTTGCTTCTCTTCGTAATATGAGGGTGCTGCGTACATCGTTGTCTCCTTGCGCTGTGTGGATCAGGTGTACTGTTCCTTCGACGTTGAGTATTTCTGATCAACGAAGGGTGATTCGCTCTCCATCGATGCTCCGTCCCCGACGGGCTAGAGATGCAACTGGAGTCCACAAATGCGTGATCGTTGTCAAAGAGTCTTTTGTACCCAAAGAAAAGTCAATCGAGATATCACTCGGATATCGTGCAACGTGTGCTGGGTTGGGGGGATGGTTTGGGAGAGCGGCGTTGTCGGAGGGCAAAGATCAACAGAAAGAAGAGGAAGAAGGCAGGGGAGGAGGGAGAGGAGCCTTGGCAACCGCAGCCACCACCGGGGGTTTTGGTGTCGGCGTTATTTTCGTTGCTTTGGCCGATCTCTTTGGTGCTGTCGTCATTGGTGTTGCCATCGTTGGTGCTGTCGTCATTGGTGTTGCCATCGTTGGTGTTGCCGTCGTTGGTGTTGCTATCGTTGGTGTTGCCATCGTTGGTGCCGCCGTCGTCGGTGGGTTCGTTTGTTTTGGCTTCTTGGTGGGTTTCGGAGGGATTGGAGGATTGGATGTGAAAGGTCCAAGTGTCGGACCAAGGGCCGTTTTCTTTGCCGTCGTGAGCGCGAGCGCGCCAATGGTAGGTTTTCCCTGCCTCGAGTCCTGCGGGTTGCCAAGAGACGGAGTTGTTGGTGGGAAGGAGTTGATTGTTTTCGATCACATCGTTGGAAAAGTCTTTTTGTGTGGAGAGTTGGAAGTGGTAGGTGAGTTTGTCTTTGTCGGGATCGGAGGATTCGGCGGCGCGCAAGGTGGCTTGGATGGAGGGAAGGGTGTTTCCGTTGGTGGGTTCTTGGAGGATGGGTGCGGTGGGTAGGTCATTTTTGCTGTTGACAAAGAATTCGCCACCGAAGACCCAAGGTGTGGTGGTCTTTCCGTCGGATGCGCGGGTGCGCCAGAAGTAAGCTGTATTTTCTTTGAGCGGGGCAGCGGGTTTCCACGTGGTGATGCCGCTGGCGTCTTGTGCGATCTTGTCTTTTGCGATCTTGTCGGTGCTATCGAAGGTTTTGACGGTATCGACCTCGATCGCGAGGGTGACAGGTTCGTTATCAGGATCGATGGAGTTGATGACTTCAAAGTCGGGTGGGTTGGTGGAAACGGTGTCGGCGTCTTTGGGTTTACGGGGTTGAGGTGCGGAGGGGGCTTTGTTGGCGAGGGAGACGGTGAACGAGGCGGGATTCATCCAAGGCCCGTCAGCGCCCGCTGTATCGGTGGCTTTGGCGCGCCAGTAGTAGAGCGTGTTGTCGGTGAGTTGGACATCGACTTTCCAGCTTGTTGCGCCAGAGCGGCCTTCGGTGACGGCGGCAGAACGGGAGAGGACTTGTTGGAAGTTTTTGTCGGTGGCGATCTCAAAGCGATAGACGAGGGCGGAGGCTTCGGGGTCGGTGGCGTTGGTGACTTCGAGGGTGGGTTGGAGGGAGGCGACTTGGCCGCCATCGACGGGCGAAGAGAGTGCGGGTGCGGTGGGCGGGTCGTTTTGAGCGTTGACGGTGAAAGAGAAGACAGCGGACCAAGGGCTTTGTAGGGAGCCATCGGAGGCTTGTGCGCGCCAGTAGTAGGTTTTGTTTTCTTGGAGGGGTGGTGTGACGGTCCATTGCGTGGTGTTGGGGGTTTCGGGGACGCTTTGGGAGGCGATCTTTTGGGCAAAGTTGGCGTCGGTGGCGACTTCAAAGGTGTAGGTGAGTTTGTCGCCGTCTGCGTCGGTGCTGTTGGTGAGGGTGAGAGCGGGAGTGAGTGAAGTGGCGGTGGCGGCGTTGGCGGGAGAAGTGAGGGTGGGTGCGGTGGGTGCTTGTCCTTGGGTGATCTGGAGCGAGGCGATGCCCTTGATGCCGTTGCTTTCGGCGGTGACGGTGACGGAACCTGCGGTGTTGGGGGCGGTATAGAGGCCGACTTGTGTGATCGTGCCGCTGCTTGCGCTCCATGTGACGGTTCCAAGGGCGATCGGTTGTCCGTTGGTGTCTTCGCCTGTGGCGGTGAAGGTTTGTTGGGCGTTGACCTTGAGGGTGGCGGTAGCGGGAGAGACGTTGATCTTGGCGAGTGTTGCGGCTTTTTTGATGATCACGGAGGCGTTGCCGTTGATGCCTCCAGCGGTGGCCGTCACGGTAAAGGTGCCTTCGGTGGTGCCGGCGGTAAAGGTGGCTTGGGTGCGGAGTCCTCCGCTCGGGGCGATGCTTCCGCCACCACCGGGGAGAGACCAGCTAAAACTGGTGCCAGAGATGCGTTGGTTGTTGCTATCGTAGGCGGAGGCGGTGAAGAGTTGTTGCCCGTTGGGTTGGAGTGTGGCGCTGACGGGTGTGACGGTGACGGAAGCAACGGCAGGGCCAGAGGGCGTCACTTCGACGGTGGCGTAACCACGGATGTTTCCGCTGCGGGCTTCGACGGTGTTGGCAAAGGTTCCGGGCGTGGTGTTGGCGGTGAAAAGCCCCGTGGGATCGATGGTTCCACCGCCTGCGATCACGGCCCATGTGACGGAGGGGGTGGTGGCGAGGGTGTTGTTGTAGCGATCTTTTCCAACGACGGAGAATTGTTGTGTTTTGTTGATTTGGACTTGGGCGGGGTTGGGGGAGACTTCGAGTTTGTTGAGATCGTTGGGGATGATCTCGACGTCTCCTGTTCCTGAGACGCCATCGACGGTTGCGGTGATACTGGCGGGATAGGTGCCTGCGATTGTTCCTGCGGAAAGCGTACCATCCGAGGTGATGGTGCCTGCGTTGGGAGTTGCGGTCCATGCGACGGATTTGTTCGTGATGATATTGCCGTATTGATCGGTAATACGGGCTGTCACCTTTGCGCTTTCTCCCGCTTTGACGGTAGTTTTTGTGGGCAAGACTTCCACTTTGGTGGTGGGTCCGGGGAGAACATTGACGGTGGCGTAGCCTTTGATGCTGCCCGAAGTGGCCTCGATGGTGCTGGTGTAGGTTTTGGCGGTGGTGTTGGCCGTAAAGAGTCCTGTGGCCGAGAGAGTCCCGCCGCCGTTGACGAGCGCCCAAGTAAAGGTCAACCCGTTCACTTGGCTGCCGTTGCTATCGTAGCCTATGGCGGTGAATTGTTGGCTTTGTCCGACGACAAGGTTGGCGGGTGTTGGGGTGACGACGATCTGGGCGAGGATCGGCTGGAAGGGGAGTGCGCCAAGGTCCGAGCCATCGGTTCCTTTTTGGCGTGCGGGGCTGTTGCTGGTGAGGTTGAAGTCGTCGGTGGTTTCGTTAACGAAGAGAGGGTTGGAGATCACGGTATTGGTGCAGGTGACGCGCTCAACGGTGGTGCCAGAGGTATCCCAGATCAGGTTGTTTTTGCAGGTGGGCATATAGGTGGTGCTGGCGTTGTAGAAGTCTGTGCTGGCGGAGTAGTTTTTGGAGAGGATATTGTTTTGGACGGTGACGATACCGCCGCTGGCGCCGACGTTTGTGTAGAGTCCGTAGTAGGTGTTGAGAGTGATCGTGTTGTGATCGAGCAGCGTGAGGCCCGAAGCGTTGGTCGAAGAGATGTACACGGCGTAGGTGCTGGTATTTCGATAGATCTGTGTGAATGTGATGCGGGTGGTGGCGTTGTTGGAGTAGAGGCCGTTGGTGTTGCGATGAACTTTTCCTCGAACCAGCGAGAGTTCCGCGCTGCTGCTTGCGTAGAAGGCGTACTGTGCGGTGTTGGTGATCTCGATATCGCTTGCGTCGAGGATGCCCGATGATTCGGCGGATGCGCCGTACTGTCCATCGCGCAGCAAGACATCGCGGAAACTGGCCTTTCCACCAGACAACACGCGGATGCCGTACCAGATGCCACGAGAGGTCGAAGCGCCTTTGAGTTCGGCGCGTTGACTGGAGGTGCCTTGGGCGATCAAGTTTCCTTGAACGACGATCTCGGCGCGGGCGGGATCGGCCCCCCCGACCATATCGTCGGTGGATGCGGAGATTCGTGCGCCTGCTTGGAGAGTGAGTGTGATGCCGGGCGGAACGAGGAGATCGCCTGTGAGGGTGTAATCGCCCGCAGGAAGGGTGAGATCTTGGAAGAGTTTTCCGTGTAGGACGTTGGTGACTTGGGCGGTCCATTGGAAGGCACCGAGATCGACGCCGTTGATGCCGGCTTTTCGGGCGGGAGAGCGGTCGTAGAGGCGGAAGTCATCGGTGGTTTCGTTGACGAAGAGGGGGTTGTAGACGGTGGTGTCGGTGCAATTGGCGCGCTCAACGGTGGTGCCGGAAGTGTCCCAGATCAGGTTGTTTTTGCAGGTAGGCATATAGGTGGTGCTGGCGTTGTAGAAGTCTGTGCTGGTGGAGTAGTTTTTGGAGAGGATGTTGTTTTGGACGGTGACGGTACCGCCGCTGGCACCGACGTTTGTGTAAAGCCCGTAGTAGGTGTTGAGAGTGATCGTGTTGTTGTCGAGGAGGGTTTCGCCCGAGGCGGTGGTGGAGGAGACGTAGACGGCGTAGGTGCTGGTGTTTCGGTACACGAGAGAGCCGCGCATCGTGAGTTTTGCGTTGTTGGTGTAGACGCCGTTGCTGTTGCGGTGGATGTTGGCGCGAGTGAGGGTGGGGATGGAGCCTGCGGAGGCGTAAACGGCGTATTGTGCGGTGTTTGTGATCTCGGTGTCGGTCACGTTGGAGGTTGCGCTACCTTCGAGGTAGAGGCCGTATTGGGCATCGCGGATCAAAGCGTGGCTGAGTGTCGCGTTGACGTTGGTTGCGATGCGGATCCCGTACCAACAACCTCGCGTCGTTCCTGTTTCGCAGCGAAATTGGATGCGTTCGTTGGAAGTTCCGTTGGCGACGAGGCTTCCGTTGAGGATGAGTTCTACACGTGCGGTGTCGTTGCCGCTGACAGAGCCGTCGCTTGAGCGAAACAAGACCTCGACGCCGGGATCGATGGTCAACGTCACGCCTGTGTTGACGGTCAGGTCACCTGTGACAATGACGGGAGATTGGGCTTTGGTCCATTGTGTGTTGGTGTAGAGGGTGCCAGAAACCGTGATGGCATGGGCTTTTGTGGAAAATCCAAGCAGAAGAAAGACAAAGAGCTTTGTCAGCACAAGAAGAGAGAAAGAAAGAGACCGATGTTTCATGGAAAATTCTCCGATGGATGCACACGCGGATGTTGTGGAACGATGCGTTGCGGTGAGATTGCGGGGATATCAGCGTAGTGTGGGGGCGGCGAAAAGGCAAGAGCAGGTGTGTGATCTTGATCTTTGAGCGGATCTTGGAGAGGATGCGCGGTCGAGAAAAGTCATGGACAGCGAATATCGCGGAGGTTTCGGTATGACAGAGCAGGTATTCAACAGTCAAACGGTCGAGGAAGCGCCCTTTTCGGTGCAGACATGGGAGCGCGAAGCGTTGTCGCATTTCAAGGCGTTGCTGCGGATCCCGACAGTGAATCCGCCCGGCAACGAACGCCCTGCTGCGGCGTATATAGCAGGGGTTTTGGAGGCGAGCGGGATCGCGACAACGATCTTGGAGTCCGCACCGCAACGGGCGAATCTAATCGCTCGCTTGGAGGGGGATGGTTCGGCCAAGCCGTTGCTGCTGGCGGGACATACCGATGTAGTGCCGGTGGATCGGGAGCATTGGAAGCATGATCCTTTTGGTGCCGTCGAGGCGGACGGACATATCTGGGCACGAGGTGCGTTGGATATGAAGAACATGGTTGCGATGTCGATGATGGTGTTGTTGCGCCTCAAAGCGGAGGGAGTGAGGCTGGCGAGGGATGTGATCTTTTGCGCGGTAGCGGACGAAGAAGAAGGGTGTCGGTATGGCTCGCGTTTTTTGGTGGACGAGCATCCCGAGAAGGTGCGTGCGGAATACATGATCGGAGAAGTCGGTGGTTTCACGATGTACGTCAACGGCGTGACGTTGTACCCGATCCAAGTGGCCGAAAAAGGTCGTGTGAAGTTGCGGATGATCGCACGTGGGGAACCCGGACACGGCTCGATGCCCAAGCGCGATAGCGCGGTGATCCGCCTAGCAGAAGCGGTGGAAAAAGTGGGTAAGTCACGATTGCCGCAACACAATACGCCGATCGTCGAAGCTTTTTTGTCGAAGCTGGCAGACACGCAAAAGCTGCCTGTGGGGATGATCCTCAAACTCTTGACCCAACCACAAGTCAGCAATCTTTTGCTAGACAAGGTGATCCCGAAAGGACTGGCCGCGACCTTTTATGCGCTGTTACACAACACTGCCTCACCGACCATTCTCCAAGCAGGCGTAAAGTTGAATGTGATCCCTTCGGAAGCAACGTGCTTGTTGGATGGTCGGCTGTTGCCGGGATTCTCGGGGGCCGATCTGGTGCGCGAGTTGAGGGCCGTCACAGGCGATGCTGTCGAGTTCATCATCGACGAAGAAGCGCCAGCGGTGGTCAATCCTTATCACACGGATCTTTACCGCTTGATCGAGCGAAAGATCCGCCAGCACGACGGTGCAGGGATCCCGATTCCGTACATGATTCCGGGCTTTACAGACGCCTGTCAATTTTCCCGCCTTGGCACGGTGTGTTATGGGTTTTCGCCCCTCCAATTGCCGAAAGATGCCGATTATACGTTCTCTCAGCTTTTTCATGGGCACAATGAGCGCGTTCCTGTCGAGGGATTTTTGTGGGGGCTGCGCGTGCTCTACGACACCATCAAGACTTTTTGCCAAGCTGGTTAGCTTTGTCGAAGATCTCTTGAGCGGAGGACGAAGGGGCAGGGGTTGAAAATGTTTGCAGCGGTGTTAGTTTGGGGGAGCGGCAGCGGGATGCGAGGTGGGTTGTGGCGTGGCCGTTGCGGGCTTTGAACGAAGTCGAAAAGTCGCGATACACCGAAAGAAGCGAGGCATGGCTTCGCGAACGAAAGGGAGGAGAGGATGTCGCGTTATCGAGGAAGACCCGAGCGTTACGAAGTGCGAGAAGGCTACCAAGGAGAAGTGTATCCACGTCAAGCAGGGCCGAATATGGCGTGGTTTTGGTTGATCGCGGCTTTGGTGGTGGCGGCGGGTGTTGTGGTGTACATACTTTTGGCGGAGACGACTCCGCCGCAGCCGATGGTCGGGCGTTATATCAGCGGGCAGCCTTATCAAAGAGGAGGTGTGCCAACCTCGATGCCATCGCATCCAGCGATGCAGGCCGTCGAAGTGGGCGATCCCAAGATCGATCTCAAGTCGGTGGAGGAGGCGTTGTGGACCACCAAGGGCAAAGACGAGAAGGATTTTGAAGGGTGGATGAAGCGTTTTGAGGACGAAGTCAACGCGATCTATTTCGCGACGTTGAAGCGCCAGAAACCGAACGCCGATCCAACCACATTGTTGCCCAAGCCTGTGCGTGTGGACCCCAAACGCAACAATGATCTGCTCACTTTGTACGGATACATCGACGAAAACAACAAACCCGGTTATCAAAATGGCGAAGACAAGCTGATCTTTGCTTTTCAACAAACCAAGCCATACAACAAAGATACGCGACAGCTTGCGTACTCTTTGCGCGATGGTTCGGGTTATTACTATCGCCAACCTGATTATGCTTATTCGGTCTCGGCGGGGATGACGCCCTTCTTTGTGGGATTTTTCTTGTATCCGATGATCTGGCATGCGGTGTGGTGGCGGGCGTCTTTTGGTTGGTACGGATCGCCGTACTGGTGGCGTGGTGGGGCGTTTGCGGGGCGTTATGGCTATTATTATGGACGTTATCCCGCCTACTACGGGCATTATCGAACGACGTATTATTCGCATCATCGACCGATGGGTTGGAATCGCGGCGTGTATTATCGCCGAGGCCCGAGTGGACGTTATGTTGCGCCCGGAGCAGCGGCGCGTTATCGGCGTTCGCAGTCTTACGGTGGGGCGCGTTATGGGAGTCCGGCGGGTGGGTCGCGTTATGGTGGGGGCCGTAGCTATGGTGGGTCGCGCAGCGGGGGTGGCGGCGGGAAGTGGTGAGGCGGGTGGGGGTTGGGGAGAGCGAAGGCAACAGCAGCGTCATGGATGGATTCTATTGGGTTGGGATATCTGTGGTGCGTTTACTTTTTGGGTTTTCCCGGGGTCCAGTTGGGGACGATGTTTTCACCGGCGTGTTTGAGTTTGAGGGGGACGAGTTTGCGGTTGAAAGCGCGGCGTCGAAAGACGATATCGAGTCCGTTTTTTTGGGCATCTTCGAGGAAGGAGGGATGGGGTTTGTCAAAGGGAGAGGCTTTGTAAACGGCCTTGAGAAGGGAGTGATCAAAGGCATCAAGCCCGCTGGATTGAGCGATCTTGATCTTTTGTAATTTGCCTTGGGCATCGATCCACAACGTGAGGGTGGTGCTGCGTTTGTGGATGTCCATCAGAGGGAGTTTTTGGATATCCCAAGATCTTTGGATCTTGTCGTGGAGGTGGACGAGATAGCGCGCTGTGAGGGCGAGCGCAGAGGTGTCGTTGTTTGTGGCGGTGGGGTTGGTGGGTGTGTGCGTGGCGGTGGGCGGCTGTTTTTTTTCTTCTGCATGAAGCGAGGGAGTGCAAAGAAACCAAGCGAAGAAAAAGGCGAAAACCAAGGCGGATGCGGTTTGTTGTGATCGCACGGCGTTCCTCTCGACAAGGGGGTTTGGGTGATCGAGGTGATGGGCGATGATATCGAGCGAGGTGATCGAAGCGGTCAGGCGAGGTGTTGCGTTGTTTGTCCTTTGAGGAGACAGCACCTTCTTATTCTTTGAGGACACAGCGCCCATCGGAGTTACAGAAAAAATCTTCGTTGGGGCAATCGCTGCTGTCGGAGCAAGAAGGTTCTTCGACCTTGATCTCGCAGCGGCGTTGGACGCAAGCAAAACCTTGATCGCAGTCTTCGGCGACTTCGCAACGTTTGCCGACGCGACAGACGTTGCCGAAGCGTTCGTCGCAGATCAGGCTGGTGGGGTCGGGGCAGTCGTTGTCGACTTGGCAGGGAGAGCCTTCGCCGTTGCGGGTGCAGTATCCGCTTTTACAGGAGAGTCCTTGGGCGCAGGGCTTGGTGATCTGGTCGCATTCGATCAAAAGCTGTTTGGGGACGCAGAGGTCAAAGCGGCATGCGGTATTGCTTGGGCAATCGGCGTTGTCTTTGCAGCCTTGTTTGGAAACGTCGATGCATACGCCGCGATCGCAAAACAGTCCGGGGATACATTCGTAGGTGCGAAGGCAGGATTGGCCTTGGGTAAAGTTAAAGCCGCAAGAGGCGAAGATGCCGAAAAGGCCCGTGAGTACGATACCGCGAACAAGCCACAAGCAGAGGCGATATCGGGAGGTGGAAAGAAGATTCGGACGGAAGCGTTCCATCGAACAATCCTTTTGAGGGCAGCCAGTTGTGTGGAAAAGATCTGCTGCGTCTGTTTCGGGAGGTGTAGCAGAAGTTGGCGATCACAGCAAGACGGCCTCAACGGAGGAAGTGGAGTTGTTGTGGGCCGTTGAGGCTGATCTGTGCGGAGCCTTTGTATTGGGTGATCGCGCCTTGGATCTGTACGTACTTGCCGACGAGGGCTTGGGCGGGGGTTTGGTTGGAGAAGGACTGTTGGAAAGCGGGTACGCTGGTTTTCCAAAGGATCGCGACGAGTTGGCGTTCGACGGGTTTGGCAAAAAAGATCTGGAACATCTTGCGCCGTTCTTTGACGGCGACGATGCGTCCAGTGATCACGCCCGTGTGTCCGACTTGGAAGCGGGCTTCGTAGGGGGAAAAGTGGAGTTCGTGGTCGCCTTTGAGAATGTAGCCGAGGGTGCGAGGGGCGATGCGGACTTGGTAATATCCGGGGACTTCGGCGATCACATCAAGGGTATCGGAGGGGTGGTATCGTGCGAGGACTTCGGAGCGGATGGACGGTTGTTTGTACACAGGAGAAGGCCCACGCAAAACGATCTGGAAGATGCGGGAGTGCAGCCAGTCGCGGATGAACAGATCGGCGTAGTAGCTGGCGACTTTGGGGTGGCGGACGATCACACCGACTTCACGGTTGCCTTTGAAACTGTTTTCTGTCCAGTTGATCGATCCAACAAAGACTTCTTTGCGATCGACGATCACGCCCTTGGCATGGATCTTTGCGACGCCTACGGCGGGTAGATTGATCAGGCGCGCACGCAGATTCAATTTTTCTTGTTCGGCCAGTTTGTTGAGCATGGCGACGGTCTTGTCGTTTTTACGTTCGTCGCGGACATCGATATTGTACCAAGTGCTATCGATTAAAACGCGGACACGGCAGCCTTTTCGGGCGGCTTGGATCACGGCCATCAGCGGGAGGTTGGGGGTTTGGAGGAAAGAGCGTTGGCGCTTTTTTCCCCAAAACAACGGGATCGAGTTTTGTAGGATCAGGACTTCGTGTTGGCAGGACAAGATCGAGCCGATCAGACTTTGTTTTTCGTGAAGGCTGTTGTCGGGAGAGAGGACGAGTTCGAGATCGGCGCGGCCTTGGACGCGGAGGGGGGGGCGTCGATAGCGATAAAGGGGCGGATAAGAGCGCTCTTTGGGCTTGAAGGTGTCGGGAGGTGCGTCCCAACGTGTGCCGTCGGCGTCCTTGGCGTGGAGCAGATCGAGATGCGAAGCTGTCGAGGTGTCGTGCTTCCAGACCGCAAGAAGATCGCGAACAAGCAGAGGGGAACGGATGTGGATCTCCCATCCTCGGTTGCCGAAGGTCGGAGTGGGTGGATGGCCGGTTGCACCGTAGTTTTCGGTGCCGATCACAGCCCACGTGCGATCGACGATCGCGTATTTGGCGTGATTAAATCGGTATCGTCGGATAATCCGCTGTTTGCGATCTCCGCGCATCCACAAGATCGGGATGCCTGCACGAAACATCTTGTTGGCGTAGTAGCGGGCTTTTTTGGGGACGCCACCCACAGGCACACCTTCAAACAAGATGCGCACGTCGACGCCCCGCTGTTTGGCTTGGATCATGGTTTGGGCGATTTGGGGGTTGGTAAAGAGGTAGACGTTAAGGAGGATCTGCGAACGAGCGCTGCGGAGGCGTTGGAGTAATGCGTCAAAATTGTTTTCAGGGGCGGATGTTGCGAGGATATCGACGGGGATATCTTTGTATCGCTGTGGCGTAAAGAGGCTTTGTCCCGGGCGTTCGACGCGATGGGTGAGATCTGCGCCAAGGCGTGTGGCAGAGAAGCTATTGTTCCAATCGGCGGCGGTGTTGGTGTCGGGGATCGGGTGGCCGCGTTCATCGCGGTCACGAGCGAGGACTTGGCCGCGTGCAGCGAAAGGGTTGGCGCTGTGCATCTTGACGGGAGGACCGACCCAATGGCCTGTGGGGATCAAGCTGGTATCCAGAGGGCTATCTTGTCCGTCTTTGAGGGCGTCATAACAAACGACATCGACGGTGTTTTCGCTTGCGTCGTGAAGAGAGACGACGCCACGAGTGGATGGCAGATTGGGCCATCCTTCGGGGATATCGGCTTTGGGGAGATTCGGGTGATCGCTTGCGCCTTGGATATCGGGCAAAAAGCCGAACATTTGTCGAAAGCCATCGGCTTGGTGAGCGACCCAGATGGTTTGGCGCGGTCGCAGGCGCGTGTTGGCGGGGAGGATGATGCGGCGGCGTTTTCCTGTGGGCTGGTAGGTTTCTTCGCGTTTGGTTCGCCCCCATTTTCCGCGTTTTTGGCCTTGGCGTGTTCGGACACGGCGAGGTTTGCGTTTGCGGGGGCTGCGCTTGGTGTACATATCCGAGATCATCCAGCCCGATACATCGACCGTTTGTTGTGTAAGATTCGTGATGCGGATCGATTCTTCGGGTTCGGGTCGGCCTTTTAAGAAGCCGTAGTAATACACGCCCGACAACACGACACTTCGTGCATAAGGCCGGCTGGCGTGAGCCTCGGAGATGGCGGATGCTGCGGCAAAAAAGCCGAGTCCAAGCAGTGGCCCCAAGAAGGCCAAGCCAAGCCAGCGCCCAAATACAGCGAAGGCCGCGAAGAGGCGGTGTTGCTGGCCTAAGCTTGGGCGGGATAAGTGTGTGTGGGCGACGATAGCGGGCTGGATGGAGGCTGCGTACACGTTGGAACCTCGCTGAGTTGTCAGGTGGATGATTGGGAGGATAGGTTCAGTGGATGGAGAACAGAAGACCGTGAAACCGAAAGAATCAGGCGGATCGATTGGTGTTGTACGAAGTTCGCCTGTTGTGTGGTCCCAAGAAGTTCGCCTGTTGTGTGATCCCAAAACGTAGGGGCAGCCCCCTGTGGCTGCCCTATTACAGGGCGTCTACGTGCTCTTGTTTGCTGTGTACATCACGCGGATATCGTATTAAAATCCGTCGAACAGTTCTTCGAGATCTTCGTTGGTCCAGCCCTCAAGCTGCCGCAACAGCAGGGCGATGCGTTGGACGTAGGCTCCGACCACGTCCGAGATGGCTTTTTGAGTTTGGGCGGTGTGGATCTCGACTTCTCCAAGATCGCGAAGAAAAGCAGGGGCTTCTTTAAAGCCACTCCATTCAAAGCGCATCAACAGGCGGCCATCCTCAAGTCGCCAGTGAAGGTAATGTGCGCGGCTGCCCGGCTCGACGTCGTATTGTTGGAGGTAGATCGGGATACGAACGGCTTTTTCTTCGGCCAAGATACGCAGGCCGTTGGACATACTTTTGACAAAAGCGTGGACGGGCAAGATAAAGGCTTCGGGATAATTGGCGAGGATGTCGGTGTTTCCGATGCGCATGGAGATGTAGGCATCGAACTCTTTTTGAAGGTATTCGGAGATACCTGCTTTGTCGTCGATGGAGGTGAACTCTTTGATGTCCTCGAGGGTGGGCAATTCCGTGATCTGGATCTCGAATGATAGGGGGCCTTGCATCCTTGGTTCCTCTCTGTGGGAGAAGCACTGCGTGGATGATCTGCGCAGGCTTTGGATGGTTTGGAGAAGGCACACGCAAGGGACGGCGCAACACGCGGGAAAAGGGGGGTGGGGGAGCCTCCCTGCTTGCCTTGGCAGTTTCCCTCTTGTAGCTTACTTTCCGTTGCGAGACCAGAGAAAACATTGCGTGGCTGTGTCAGGCGGGTTTCTTTTGCGTGGCGGCCTCTTGACATTTTTGGGTGAGGCTGGTTTGTGTGTTGGCAAAGTCGTCGGCTCCGCAAGAAGACAAAGTCCGCGCTGGCACATCAAGCTCTAGCGTCGAGGGAGCGCGAAGCGTCATCAACTGTCATCCGATACAACAACGTCATGAGCAAACAAGATCATCGGGACTTGTGCCCTTTTGGGGGGCGCACACTTGTCTTTGGGTTGGAGTGCGAAACAGGATGCATGAAGAAGAAGTGAAGGGAACGATGCTCTGGCAAGCCATGTTCGAGGGTTTGCAAGAGCGGATCAGTCCCCAAAACTTTAAGATCTGGATCGAACCCGTCCGCCCGAGCCTTTCGGGAGGGGTGCTGCGTTTGTTTGTACCGAACCAGTACTTTCAGGATTGGATCGCGCAGAATTATCTCAACGATATCCACGAGATCGGCGAAAGTGTGTACGGCGGCTCTTTGCAGATCGAACTCACCTACCAAGAGGTCGAGCCGCTGGCGTTGGAAGTGCCGTTTTCGTCCCCTGCGTCCTCGACAGCGATCGCAGAAGGTCACTTTTTTGAACCCTTTACGACGCCCCGCCTCAACGAGCGCTATACCTTCGAAAGCTTTGTGGTGGGGCCATCTAACCAATTTGCGCACGCGGCTTGTTTGGCGGTCGCGAACGAACCTGCGGGCAGTTATAACCCGCTGTTTATCTATGGTGGCGTTGGTTTGGGCAAAACGCACTTGCTTCATGCGATCGGCTGGGCTTTGCTCGAACATCCGCAAAGTCCGCGAGTCCTTTACATCTCGTCCGAACAGTTCGTCAACGAGATGATCACAGCGGTACGCTTTGACAAGCTTTCGGAGTTTCGTTCGCGTTATCGGGATCAATGCGATGTGTTGATGCTTGACGATATCCAATTCATCGCGGGCAAGAAGATGACCCAAGAAGAATTCTTCCATACCTTCAATTTCTTGCACAGTTCAAGCAAGCAGATCATCGTCACGTCGGATCGCTATCCGCAGGAGATCCCTGCGTTGGAAGAGCGCTTGCGTTCGCGTTTTCAGTGGGGATTGATCGCGGATATCCAAGAACCCGAACTGGAAACGCGGATGGCGATCGTCACCCAAAAAGCCGAGAACAACGGCCTGAATTTGGATAACGAGTTGGTGTTGTATCTGGCTTCGTCCATGCAAAACAACATCCGTGAACTCGAAGGGGCGTTGGTGCGCTTGCGGGCCTTTGCAGAATTGACGGGCCGTCAAGTGACCTTGCGGATGGCGCGAGACGTGTTGCGCGGTTTGATGCCCGAGCGCCAGCCTGTCGCCTCGGTCGAAGTGATCCAACAGATGGTCGCCGAGTATTACGAGGTGAAGCTGCATGATCTTCGCGGAAACAAGCGGCACAAGCAAGTGTTGTTGCCGCGTCAAGTCGCGATGTACCTGTGTCGAAAGCTCGCCCAAGCGTCCTTTGCGGAGATCGGGACGGGATTTGGTGGCAAGGATCATTCAACCGCGATCAACGCTTGTCAGCGGATCGAGCAGCTTTTACCGGATGATCCTGTGTTGCGCTCGGAGATCAACGAACTCGAAGCGCGGATCCGCGAAGGTTGAGCGGAGGGGATGCGTCGTCTTGGGTGATTGGAGGCGATGTGTTTGAGCGATGTGTCGATAAGAAAGCGCCGTCGCCAAGGCGTTTGGGTGGGGGGGGTTGTCTTGGAGAAAGAAAAAGGTAGAACGCTTGGCGTGTCGTGTCCAAGATAAACAGAGGTGAGATGTCGCCCGTTGGTGCGGCGTTCACGTGGAGAGAGATTCATGCGATTGTTGATAGGTTGCAAGCCCTTGCTCAAGGTGGTGCAGATCGCACAAAGCGTCGTTCCCAAAAAGACGTCGAGACCGATCTTGATGCACCTACGATTGAAAGCGACGGTGGAGCGGGGGCTTGAGGTGACGGCCACGGACGAAGAACTGACATTTCAGGCGACGACCGAAGCCCAAGTCGAAGTCCCGGGCGAGATCACCGTGTCTGCACGCGATCTGTACGAGATCGTGCGCACCATGCCCGATGAGCCGTTGCGCCTCGAAGTCCTCTTGGACAAGGGGCAATTGGAGCTTTCGACGGGTGATCGGCGGATCGAGTTTCAATTGCACACACTCCCCGCAGGTGATTTCCCCGATACAGAGGGCATCTCCCCTGATCGCTCTTATGCGTACAAGGTCGAAGATCTGTTGCAATTGATCGATCGAACGGTCTTTGCGGTCTCGCAGGATGAAGCGCGTTATTATCTTGGCGGCGTCTTCTTGGAATGCCATGAAGGCGAAAATATCCGCGCTGTCGCCACCGACGGCCACCGGTTGGCGCTTGCAGAAGGCGCTCCTCCCGAAAAATTTGTCCTTTCCCCGGGAAAGATCCTGCCGCGCAAACTGCTCGGCGAGTTGCGCAAGACGCTCGACGATCGTCAAGGAGAAGTGCGATTTGGCTTTCAAGACAAAAAAGTGACGTTCCAACACGGCCCACAAACGCTGACCTCGCTGCTGGTGGAAGGCTCATTTCCAGATTATCGGCAAGTGATCCCACGCACGCCGAGCATCGTGTGCCGCGTTCCTCGCGTCGACTTGCTCGAAGGGTTGCGTCGGATCTCGCTGCTGTCGCCTGAAAAGACAGGGGGGGTGCGCGTGCAGATCAAAGAAGACGCGCTACATCTCTTTAGCCAACACACAGGTCGCGGCCAAGCCAAAGAAGAAGTCCGTTTGCGCGAAGGTGGCGGAGATATCGAGATCGGATTCAATGCGAGCTATTTTATTGAGGCCTTGAATGTGATCGATACTGCCGAGGTCTTGCTCGAATTCACCAACTATTTGAGTCCTTGCTTGTTGAAGCCCTACCAAGATCCCGCAAGCGAGGCCGAAAAAGGCAAGGCTCGTCCTCACCTCAACGTGATCATGCCGATGCGTTTGTAGTGGGTTGATGGGCTTTGATTTATGCCGAGTATCGGACTTTGTGATCTCTCTTTGTGCGTTTTGGGAGACCTCTGGGCTTGACGCTGCACCTCGCGCAATTCGCATCCCACCATTTCCGCAACTTGGCGCATGAGCCTGTCACGCTGCATCCTCGCTTTAACTTTTTTTGCGGGGAAAATGGCCAAGGCAAGACCAATCTGCTCGAAGCGATCTACTATTTGTTTACGTTGCGCCCGTTGCGTTCGGTGCGTCCAATCGATCTGTTGGCGTGGGGAGAGTCCCAAGCCTCTTTGTCGGGCGATATCTGCGGGCGTATCGAACGCACGTTGTCCGTACAATTTGGTCGACAAAAGCGCGATATCTTTCTCAATGGTGGGCCACCATTAAGCCTCGACGACTACTTTAGCGAGTTGCAGATCGTCGCCTTTACACCCGAAGAGATCCAGTTGGTGCGGGGATCGCCGACTTTGCGAAGGCGTTTTCTGGATCGGGCTGTCTTTAACACAGATATCCGATATCTCCGAGAAGTTCGGCAATACCTCAAACTGCTCGATCACCGCAATGCTCTGCTCAAATCGTCTTCGCCCGATCGTGCGCTGCTGGACGTGTTGGCCGAGCAGTTTGCACAAGCGGGAGCGCGACTGATCCGCCGTCGTGTCGGGTTGCTTGAAAGCCTGCGGCCTCATCTGCGCGATGCCTACTATCGGATCTTTCCCGATCTGCTGATCGAGATCGATGTGCGCTACCAGTCGACGCTTGGCTCACTTCCGACCCTCGGCGAACATCCCTCGACCGAAGTGGTGGTCGCCTACGAACAAGATATCTTTGCGCGCTTTTTGGCGCAGATCCAAAAGATCCAGTCGCGTGAATTGGACCGACGGATGGCCTTGATCGGGCCTCATCTTGATGATCTCGAATTTTCTTTTGCCGGTCGCCCTTTCAAACAAGTCGCCAGTCAAGGACAAACACGGGCGTTGGTGTTGGCACTCAAGATCGCGGAGATATCCGAGATCAAAGCCCGCACAGGCGAACATCCGTTGTTGTTGTTGGACGATGTAGCCGGTGAGCTTGATCCCCGTCATTCGGGTATGTTCTTTGGATTCCTCGAAGAAACCCACGGTCAGGTCTTGCTTTCGACGACCAGTCTTGCGTACATCCAATTGCCCGATATCGAACGGTATCCGTGTTTTACCTTGGTCCAAGGAAAGATCGCGCCGTCGCCGCTTGGTGCAGAACACAGCGCGCAACATCAAGAAAGGGAATAGGTCGGTGGATTCGAGAAAATCATCATTGCGGATCTTGATGGTGGCTGCGGAGATCGCACCTTGGGCCAAAGTTGGCGGTTTGGGCGACGTGATCGCGGCCCTTCCAAGTGCTTTGTGCCGCCAAGGAGCCGAAGTCGTCTTGGTGTTGCCGCGTTATCTGTGTTTGCGCGAGCCGCTGATGCCTGTGCGTGCGCTGCATCGTTCTCCTTTTCGGATGGCGTGGGGGCCTTATTCGAGCTACAACTTGCGTTTGTTTGAAGCCCGTCATCCCGAAGGATTTCAAGTCTTGTTGGTCGACTGCCCTCCGCTATTTGATCGAGCGGGGATCTATCATGCGCCCGGGGCCTCGTATGATTACGCCGATAGCTTGGTGCGTTGGACGGCGCTGTGTCGAGGCGCTTTGTTTGGTGCGCTGTTGCTTGGAGGCGAATGGGATATCGTTCACGCGCACGATATGCACGCTGCGCTGACACTCCCGCTGCTGCGCGAAGAACACAAAGCTTCTCCGCTTCATCACGCCCGTGCGGTGTTGAGCGTCCACAACCTCGCTTACCAAGGCATCCATCCCCTCGCATCCATCGAAGATATCGGTATCTCTCGCTCATACGCCGAACCTTTCGGACCCTACGAGTTTTACGGCCAGTTCAACATGATGAAAGCTGGCTTGCTGTTTGCCGATGGTATCCACACCGTCAGTCCGACTTATGCGTATGAGATCGTCGAAGAACCCGCGTTTGGTCACGGTCTGCAAGGGGTGTTGTGGTCGCGGCGTCATCAGGTGATGGGCATCCTCAACGGTATCGACGCCGACGTGTGGGATCCCCAAAGCCAACCCGCCTTGCCCGCCGTTTACAATAGCGAAGAACTCGATGGAAAAGCCGTCTGTCGGCGCGCCTTGCAAGAAGAGTTGGGATGGTCGAACGATGACAAACGCCCGATATTTGGGATGGTCACGCGCTTGACCGCCCAAAAGGGTCTCGATCTGGTCGCGGCTTGCGTGCCGATGCTGATCCAACAAGGGGCGCGGCTTGCGATCTTGGGGACGGGGGATCCCCGCCTAGAGGCTTCTTTGCGCGTTTTGATGGAACGCCACCCCGAACATCTCCAAGCCCGCTTCCTTTTTGATCAAGCCCTCGCCCACCGTATCCTCGCAGGTTCCGATCTGTGCCTGATGCCCTCTTTGTTTGAGCCGTGTGGTCTCGTGCAGATGTACGCCATGCGCTACGGCACACCACCGATCGTCCGACGCACCGGCGGCTTGGCCGACACGGTCGAGATGTTTGAACCCGAACACCTCACAGGAACAGGCTTCTTGTTCGATGAACCTGAACCCAATGCCCTCGCCTCCGCCATCCAAAAAGCCCTGCTGATCTGGAGAAAACCAAACCTCTGGAATGAACTGGTCAAAAATGCGATGAAACGCGACTTTTCGTGGGATCACATCGCGCACGATTATATCCGGTGGTATCACGAACTTCTGACGGCCGTTCGCCCCTAGATCGCCTTTTGACGGTGCTTTTCGTACAGCAGCGAGACGATACCATCCACCAATCCGATCTGCGGCACAAACATCTCTTGCGTGCCTGCCGCGATCATCGCGCTGCGGTAGATCTCGGTCGCATGCACGATGACATCGGCGCGGTCTGGACGCAGTCCCAACACTTCGATCCGCTCCTCCACGCTGTAGCCACGCAACATCCCAAGCATCTCGTCGATCTTGTCGAGCGTCAGGGGCTTGCTGCTTTTCATTCCTGTGAGCTTGTGTAACGTGTTGATGTTTCCGCCTGTTCCGATCGCACTCAGCGGCTGGTACGGGAGAGCATACGTTTGTAACCACTGGCGAAAGCGCTCTGCTTCGCCCGCGATGGCTTGCCCATGCAAGGCCCGCAGCGTCCCAAGCAAAAAAGAATTCGCGTTGACTCGCTGTTGTTGTCGCATCAGTGTCACTTCTGTGCTGCCCCCCCCCACGTCGATGTAGAGGTACGAACGCGCTGGATCGAGCTTTTCTTCGAGCGGGCTTGCACAGATAATCTCGGCTTCGCGTTTTCCGTCGATAATCTCCACCTGAAGCCCCGTTTGCTGCGCGATCTGCTCGATCAACGCAGAGCCATTTTCTGCACCACGCAAAGCGGCCGTCCCACAAGCCATCCAATCCAAGGGCTTTTGCACTCGCAACAGCGAACGAAAAGCCTTCATCGTTTCGAGCAAGTCCTCCGCCTTGGCTTCGGTGATCCGACCCAAGGCGAACGCATCGTCCCCCAAACGCAACGGGACGCGCAACAAGGATTCTTTCTTGAAGGCCACTTTGCCCTTTGTCTCGATCACGTTGGAGATCAACAGCCGCGCTGCGTTAGAACCGATATCGATGGCCGCAAATTTCACGAATCCTCCTGTGTTTTTTCTTCTAAGTAGTCGCGAAATGCCTCTTGGGCATGGACCTTTTTGCGGCCCTTCTTTTTGTAAACATTGCGTTGCTGTGCATCCAAGATCCGCGCTTTGCAGTTGTCGCGCAGTTGGATATCAAAAAAGCTTCGGATCTCCTCTTGGATCGAGGCGTCATAGATCGGACAGGCCACTTCGATCCGATGATTGAGATTGCGGTTCATCCAATCTGCCGACGTCAAGTAATACAACGGATCGCCTCCGTTGCAAAAGACCATCAATCGGGTGTGTTCGAGAAAGCGACCGACGATGCTGATCACCTCGATGTTTTCGCTTAGTTCGGGGACATTTGGAATCAGAGAGCAATTCGAACGAACAATCGCGTGGATCTTCACGCCCGCGCAACTTGCTAAATACAACTTGTCGATCATCTCTTGATCCACCAAGCTGTTGATCTTCAAATAGATATAGGCGTCCAATCCTTGTTTGGCGCAGGCGATCTCGTTGTCGATCAGGCGCAAAAATCGTTTGCGCATTTGAAACGGCGACACCACCAAGTGCTGATAACGCCCCACTTTGATGTTGTCTTCAAAAAATTGAAAGATCTGACTGACTTCGTTGGTGATGCGTGGATCGGCGGTAAATAGGCTGCAATCGCTGTAAAACCGTGAGGTCACTTCGTTGTAGTTGCCCGTACTCAGATTGGCGTAATGCACCCGCTTGCCTTGTTCAACACGTCGAATCAAGCACAGCTTGGCGTGGACTTTGTAGCCCGGGACACCATACAACACCTTGGCCCCTTCTTCTTCGAGTTTGTTGGCCCAGTAGATGTTGGCCTCTTCGTCAAATCGGGCTTGTAGCTCCATCACGACGGTCACATCGGTTCCGTTTTTCACCGCGTTGATCAGCGCATTGACGATGTTGGAGTTTTTCGCCACCCGATACAACGTCATCTTGATCGCCTCGACCTTCGGATCGATCGCGGCCTCGCGCAAAAGATCGATCATCGAATCAAACGAATGATACGGATAGTGCAGCATGATATCGCGCTGCTTGATCGCGTTCAATAGGCTTTTTTCGCCGTGAAACCCGTCATGGGCAACCGTCTGAAAAGGCGGATAACGAAGGCTTTCTGAGCCGATCGTTGGAAAGTCGATAAAGTCTTTAAAGTTGTGGTAGCGTCCCCCCGGGATCCAGTTGTCTCGCTGTGTCAGTCCAAGCTTTTTCCCAAAAAATTGCAGCAGATCAGTAGGCATGGTCTCGTCGTACACAAAACGTACTGGACGCCCTCTTTTCCGCTGCTTGAGGCTTTTCGATATCTTGTCGATGTAGCTTTCAAAGGCGTCGTTGTGGATATCAAGCTCTGCATCGCGTGTCAGCTTGATCGTGTAGGCTTCGATCGTTTCAAAGTCGAATACCGCAAAGATCTGATCGAGATTGAGGCGGATGACATCATCGAGCAAGATGATCTGATGCGTTCCTGCGGGGCTTGGAAGCACCACAAAACGCGATAAGTCTTCCGAGGGGATCTCGATCAATGCATACTTTTTCCGATCTTCTTGTGAAAGGTAGATCGCAAAGTAAATACTCTTGTCTTTAAGGTAAGGAAATTTCTTGATGTGCGCGCCCATGATGATCGGAACAAGACTGGGCTGCACTCGTGATCGAAAGTACTCGCGCACAAAGGCTTCTTGCTCTTTGGACAGTTGCTTCTCGCTCAAGATCCAGATCTGGTGTGCCGCAAGATCCGCAAGAATCTTTTGGTAGGTTTGCTCAAAAAGATCCTGTAGCTGCACCACGCGCTCGTGGATCTCATCCAGCACTTCTTGGGGATCTGTTTTTAAGACCTTTTCTGCTTCCTTGCGGCTTTGTAGTGCGCGCTTGAGGGTGGCAACACGCACACGAAAAAACTCATCCAAGTTCGATGAAAAGATCCCCAAAAACTTGACCTTCTCCAACAGCGGAACCTGCCGATCATTGGCTTCTTGAAGGACGCGTGCATTAAACGACAGCCAACTGATATCACGATTGGTATAAGATATCTTCTTTTTTGGCATAAGAGAACATCCTTGATGTTATTCAGAAGGGGGCAACTTGGATCGGGGCGAGCGGTTCGATTGAGTCGATGGATTTGTTTTGCTGGAGTTGGTTTTTGGGGTTGGATTGGTTTTTGGGGTTGGATTGGTTTTTGGGGTTGGATTGGTTTTTGGGGTTGGATTGGTTTTTGGGGTTGGATTGGTTTTTGAGGGACGCTGGCGGCGAGGGGGTGCTGTGGGGGAAGTTGTCAAGGGAGGTGTGTCTTGTGTTGGGGGGACGGTCTCGACGAGCGGATCTGGCGGCGAATGAAGGTTAACAGAGGTCGAAGAGTCCGATCCTTGGGGGAGTTCTGCGGTGGCATCGATTCGGCTGGTGTCGGTGGTGAGCGCGGGTTCGGTGGGGGGAGGCATGAAGGACGAAGAGAGCGAGTCGATCGAAGGCGAAGACAGCGAGGCCGTCTCGTGAGTAGGCGAAGACAGCGAGGCCGTCTCGTGAGTAGGCGAAGACAGCGAGGCCGTCTCGTGAGTAGGCGAAGACAGCGAGTCGATCGAAGGTGAAGACAGCGAGTCGATCGAAGGTGAAGACAGCGAGGCCGTTTCGTGAGCAGGCGAAGAGGGCCGATGCGAAGGCAAAAGAGGGCTGTTGGGAGTGGAGGAAGGCGGAGTGTTTTGGAGATTGCGGGCGATCTTTTCAAGGATCTTGGGAGAGATGGGTTTGGGCTTTCGCTTACAACCTTTGCATCGACCAAACAGCGCGAGATGCTTGAGATTTACTTTTTTTTGCTTCTCTGTTTTCTTTTGCTTTTCTGCGGAGCGAAGCTCTTCCTTTTTCGCTTTTCGCGGCTTTTCTTTCTCTTTCTCGGCGGAAGCTATTTTTTCAGAAGGATTCTGTTTTTTTGTTTTTTTTTCTATTTTTTCGCTTTCTTCTTTTTCAGCAGATACTTTTTCAGCAGATACTTTTTTCGCCAGTTTTTTTGCCGCTTTTTCGATGATCTCTTTCATCTTGGGTGAAAGTTCTGAAACAAGAGTTTGTGCGGCTGCTTCGAGTTTTTCCGTAAGTTGTATTTGTAAATGTTTTTGGATTTGTTTTTCTGGTGTTTGTTTTTCTGATGTTTGTTTTTCTGATGTTTGTTTTTCTGATGTTTGTTTTTCTGGTGTTTGTTTTTCTAGGCGTTTGGGTGAGTTGGCTGGGAGGACTTCGAGAAAATCAAAGGTATTGATTTGCTTTTGGAGATCGCGCCAAAACTCGACAGGGCAGGAGATGCCGATGAGGCCGCCTGTCGGGAGTGGCTGATTGTAGTGGTTAGAGAGAGCGCGGGCGAGGTCTTCAAAGGAGGGGTTATGACCAAACAAGCAGACAGCTTCGTGTTGATCGTCGAGTGTGCGCAACAGCCGCCACAGTCCTTCGTGATCGTCGGTGTAGAGGCGTTCGTTGATGTGGATGCTTTCGAGGGGGCGTTGCCATTCTTCGCAGAAGATCTTGGCGGTTTCTGCGGCGCGACGTGCGGGGCTTGAAAGCAAGAGCGGAGGAGTGAGACCTGCGTGGAGCAAGAATTGGGCGGCATGGCGGGATTCTTGGGTCCCTTCGTGGACGAGTGGGCGTTCAGCGTCAAGAAGGCCCGTTTGTTTGAGGGCTTTGCCGTGTCGGACAAGGTAGATTTTTTTCATGGATCTGTTATCTCGGCGGTGGTGGGGACAATCGAGAGCAATCGGGGGGGGAACATACCAATCCGTTTCGCGGCCTGTCAAGGGCGATATGGTGGTTTGTGAACAAGCGGGCAGAAAAAGTGCGTAGAGTTGCAGAGAGCAGAGGGGCGGTTTAGGGGACGATGCTGATGCGGAGGGGGTGCTGCCAGAACTTGAGGTCGTCGTTGTAGTAGGGGTAGGCAGAAGAGGCGGGGCCCGTGTAGTTGCCGGTGACGTGGGCGACGAGGTCGAGGTGGAGGGTGCGTCGGGCTTTCGGTTCCATCTGGCGCAAATAGACGATCAGTTCGCGGGGATGGAGTTCATAAAAGTCGACGATGTTTTTTTCTTTGAGTTCTTTGAGTTGCCAGATCTGGGGGGTGAGGCCGCCGGGAAAGGCGATGCGTGCGAGAGTCATGGCTTGGGGTTGGTCGCTTTTATTGAGGATCGAGGCGGAGAGGCGGGTGATCTCGCCGAGTTTGAGGCGGCGTTTGCTCATCTCGATCTCAAGGTGTATGGGGGCGTTCGGGGCGGAAGGAGGTGTGTAGATGTAGAAGGAGGCGTGGGCGCTAAAGGGGATGTTGGCTTTGCCTTTGAGCGAAACGTTGAGTTGATTTTTTCCCGGATGTAGGGGGATTTTTTTGTAGATGGAGCTACTTACGTTGCTTTGTTGGGGATCGAGGGTTTGGGCGAAGAAGGGAGTGTCGTCGAGTGAGGCGAGTAGGTCGTACTTGGCGGAGGTGGAAGGGAAGCGTTGTTCAAAGGCGGCAAGGGCTTGGAGGGCGAGAACGGTGGCTTGGGTGGCTCCATAACGCCCGTACATACTGCGTTGTTGTTGAAGCCAAGATAGCGAAGGCGTGATCTGTTCTTCGGGCATACGGGCGCGTAGCATGGCGAGGATGGCGAAGGAGGTGGTTTCGATGGCGAGGTTGCGACCGTAGGAGCCGACAAACGAGCCACGGCGGCCTTGGAAATGCCCACCTGCGCGGCGTTGTTTGAGCAGTTGGTTCAAATAAGCCGAAGCTTGGGCGCTTTTGGGGCCGTTGGCATGTTGGGTGGCGAGGGTAGCGAGAGCGAGTAGGTAGGCGTCTTGGGACTTCGTTGCGGTATGTTGCGTGGCGGAAAGCTCGGTGGATAGGTCACGTTCACCTGCTTCAAACAGAGCGAAAGTGATGTAGGCGTTATGAACATCGCGGGAAGTGTTTCCAAAGTCGCCGTAGCTTCGGCCTGTACGAAAGCCGCCATTTCCGTTTCGGCGGCTTTTGAGCCAACGGCGTGTGCGTTCGAGCAGGGCTTTGCTGACGGGATAGACTTCGCGCATGGCGAGGAATTGGAGGAGGCCGTAAGCGGAGAGGGCTTCGTCAGCGGGAGGGGAGCCGTACCAATCGAAGCCACCGCCTCGGATCTCAAAGCTGATCAGACGGCGATATCCCGAAGCGAGATAGCGATGGGCGCGGGCGTAAAGGGCGGGATTGTCGATGCGTTTTTGTTTGAGGTAGCGCAAGGCCATGATGTTGGGGTAGTTGGTGGCGGAAGTTTGTTCAAAGCAACCCGACGGATAGCGGAGCATACCAGCGGCGGCTTGGGTCATGCCTTGGAGGGAAGAGGTGTAGAGTTTGAGTTGGGTGTGGAGATTGGTGAAATCTCTGGCTGGAGGGAGTTGCAAGGCGAACTGTTGGGTTTTTTCGTTTCGAAGGGTGCCGGAAACACCGATTTGGCGGGGGAATCCGCGAGGTCGGATGCGGATAGATTGTGAGATCGCATCGGAGAGACCTTGGGAGGTGGCGGTGATGCTGACGGAACCTTCGCCGCGTGGGGCTTGAACACGTAGCGGCAAAAAGGTGGTGATACCTTCGTTGGGCTGAAGGGTGAGGCCGTCTGCAAAAGGATCTTCGAGCAGTTTAAAGTGATGGCTGATCTGGAGCTTGGTGTGGAGGGTGAGGGGGGTTTTGCTGTCGTTGCGTAAGGTGATGGGGAGGACCATCGCGTCGGAGGAGGAGACTTCGTTGGGGATGCGGACGGCGAGGAAGAAGGGCCGCTTGGAGGCGATGGTATGTGTTTTTCGTCCGATGTATCCGCCGCCAACGCTGGTGGTGAGGATCCGAAAAGAGGTGATGCTATCGTTGAGACCGAAGCTGATCTTGGCTTCTCCCCAAGCATCCGTTTTGATCAACGGGTTCCAATACAGGGTTTCGCGAAAGTCTGTGCGTTGTGTGGGGGCTTGGGCTTGGGTTGGTTGTGCGGGTGGTGTGGGGGCTGTGTTGGCTTGGGCGTAAAAGCGGATCGGGAAGACGCGAGGAGTTTGCCAAGAGAGTCGTGCAAACAACGAAGCTGTGGGTGTGGTTGCGATCGCTGTGGGGGGAGCCATGCCGCGATGATCGGCGGCACTCCATCTGCGTCGGGCTTTGTCTCGCTTGCCACGCGCTCCTCGACGAGAACGGCGTACACGACGAGCCCGCGATTTTTTCGGACGAGCTGCTTCGTCTGCGCTGATCGGTCGGACGATATCAGCAGGGGGAGATTGTTTCGCGGCTACGTTGCCCATCACAGGCGCAGGATCGGGGTTGGCGCGCTGTTGTTCTTGTGAGGGCGCAGGTTCTGCGGAGGGGGCGCTTTGTGTGTTGCTTGCAACGGAGGGGCTTTTTTCAAGATCGGGGGAAGGCATCGGGATCCGCGCAGGCGGCGGTGATTCGGGCTTTTGTGCGTGTGCGGAAGGGGTAGGTCTTGCGGCAGGGGTGGGGGTGGGTAAGTCGGCGGGAGACGCGGCAGGTGTGGGGGGGGCGGTGATGGCGGGTTTTGCGCGGCGTTTGGAGCGCGGAGAGGAGCCGTTTTCTGTTCGGCTTCGGCTGCCGTAGCCGCGTCCCATTCCGCCGATGTTACCGCGTCTTGTCTCGCCGCCCAACAGTCCGAGCGCAGTGCCTCCGCCGCTGACTCCATCGCCTCGCATACCGATGCCTCCCGAAGGCTCAGCAGGGCTTTGGATCGTTGTCGTGGGTTCGGCGGGGGATTCGTAGCGTTGTACTGTGTACCCGCCATAGCCGCGAAAACGTCGATACCTTCGGTTTTGGCGGAGCCACAGCGCTTGTTGGATCGCGGATTCATCTTGGGCGAGCGGTTGTTGAAGAAACGATGTATCGGGGATCTCGGTGAGTGCTGCGAGGGCTTTGGGAGGGCGTCCTATTTTGAGGATCTTCCATGAAAAGTCGCGCCACCCGTGAGTTCCCATCACGAGGTCGATGGCGGCGAAGCGTTGTTTGTTGGAAGCGCGGAAGTAGCGGTTGGGCTTGTAGATCTTGCCGACGAGTTGGGCGGTGAGGTGGCGTTGGGTGAGCAGGTGTGGTTCGTGGTCATCGGCGTAGGTGAGGACGGTATCATCGACGACCGCGACACCAAGGCGGGCATCTTTGAGCGGTTTTCCTTGGAGGTCCGTCACGCGGAGTTTGAGATGCGCGGTTTGACGGGGCTGATAGCTCGGTTGATCGGGGATAATCTCGATCTTGACTTGTTGGTCGAGGTGTCGAAACACCAAGCGCTCGGCGAGTGGGGTGCGATACGCTGCATCAAACAACGTCAGGCGCACGATCCCTCGTTTTTGCGCGGTCAACGGGAGTTTGAGGTGCTGTGCGCCTTGTTGGAGCGTGTAGCTTTGGTGTCCGATGATCTGCTCGTGTTGCATCGCCATGACAACGATCTGACGGGGCTTTTGCGCTTCGACAAGGATCTGGAGATCGGCGTTTTTGGTGTGCCAATCGTCCACCAGCCGCATGGTCAAACCGACATTGCGGCTTGTGGAGGGCAAGGGGTAGCGTTCGGTTAGGCCGATGGGGCGTGTAATTCGCAACGTGTAGGTTTGTTTGTCTATTGGAACGAAGCTGAATCGGCCCATGCCATCGTAGAAAGATCGAACTTCGGCGATCTTGGTTCCTGTGCTGTCTTCGATGATCCCTTCGACGTCTTGGGGCTTTTGGTCGATCTCTCGACGGATCGAGAAGTAGACGCGGTTTTGGAGTCCGCTGACCAGACCGCCGCCCTCGGGGAAAAACCCGACCAACAGGCGCTTGGCGCGAAGGGGGATGGCGCGAGAGAGCGATTCTTGTGCGCCCGACTCCGTCACGAAGGCCGTCAGGGTGCCTTCTTCGGAAGAGGTTTCTTTCGGTAGATCGGCGCGCAACAAGACGTGACCTTTGTCGTTGGTTTTGGCGGTCCATTGGCGAAATACGCGGCCTGAGAGGGCGGCTTCTGCGCGGACGGGGTGGTTGGCCAAGATCACCCCTGCAGCGGTCTTGACGCGCAGCGTGGCCTCGATGGTATCGCCGGGTCCGTATCCTTTGCGTACGAATTCCATTTTCATTTGGAGGCGAGGTGGTTGGTAGGCCATGACAAAGATTTTTTTCTCGGCCTTGCTTTGGGTGCTTTCGAAGTGGAGGTGGAGTGTGTACTCACCGCCTTTTGCGTCGCTGCTGAGAGAAAAGGCGGTCATGGTGTGGCCTTGAGCGACGGGGAGTTTGTGTCGGTGCACGATATCGCCGCGAGGTCCGCGCAATTCAAAGATCGCGGCATCGAGGGCTTGGCGGGTGTCGTTGGTGTATTCTTGGATCTCGACACCGCGCACCCAGATGGTTTCGCTTGGTTTGTAAAGGGGCTTGTCGGTTTCGAGGAGCAGCCGGTAGCTGCGGCCTTTTCCGATGGAGCGTTTGATCCGCTCGGCAAATCCGCGATCTTGGAGCTTTAATTTTTGGGATGAACACAGTGGGCCTTCGGCGGGAAGGGCGGCGAGTTGTTTTTGTGCGGTGGGAGGGGCAGGAGATGGAGCAAGCGCAGGCGCGGGAGGGATCGGAGATTTGTCGGAAAAGCGCAAGGGCGCAAAGCGCGGCATCGGCGGTGTAGCCCAGCCCCAGTCGATAAAGCTGAGGGGGGCTTTGGTGAGGCGATCGACGTTTTGGGCGATCTGACGGGGTTCACAAGCGAGGCTGCCGCCGAGGAGTAGTGCTGTGCCAAAGAGCCACAGCACGCTTTGTTTGAGGCGTTTGTTTTTTTTCAAGAGTCTCGTCTCCTTCGTAGGTTTCGATCGGCGATGTGCGCGGCGTGTGGAGGGGGGAGCCTACTTGCGTGCCAAGTCGCTTCTTTGTACTTTGCTGCGCGAGCGCATCGGGGCTTGTCGAGTTTTCTTTGGCCCTATCTCATTTCGTTGGGGTCAGCGGTGGGATACAGAGCGCGATCTCGTTGAACGACACACGACGTTTTGCGATCTAAATCTTGTTTGTGCCTTGTGGTTTCTGGCCGAACGCTTGTGCGGATGGTTGGCTGGATCGTGAAAAAGTTCCCATGTACGGTGTGTTTGATCTGTCTGCTTGGTGTGCAGTTTGTAAAAAGGAGCAACGTTTGATGAAGTATCCAGAGTGGTTATCGCCGTTTATCATCTCGCCGGATATCCCGCTGCGTTGGTACGGTACGATGTATGTGTTGGGCTTTCTGTCTGGCTTTTTGATCATGCGCCATTACATCAAGACCAAGGAGTTCAAGATCCCGCTTGAAGAAGAGGGCGGACTCTACGACCTGATGATGTATCTTATCCTTGGTTTGATGATCGGTGCGCGGGTGGGCAACTACATCCTCTACAGCCCAGAAGTGTTTGTTTTGCGGCCTTGGGAAGTCATCGGCTTCCATTATCGGCCTGATGGGAAGTTTAGCCATTTTGCCTTGTCTGGGATGTCTTTTCACGGCGGGCTGTTCGGGGTATTTGTGGCGATCTTGCTGTTTTTGCGTCGCTACAATTACAAGTTTTCGCACATCGGAGACTGGGCGGTTCTTGCGGCGACGCCCGGTCTGTTCTTCGGTCGGATGGGGAACTTCTTTAACGCCGAACTTTACGGTACGAAGACATCTTCGATCTGGGGGATGCGGTTTCCCCTTTACGATAAGGTCGGTGGATACGAGAAATGGATCAAGCTTCCTGCGGCGCTGCGCCCGTACACAGAGCCACGCCACGCTTCGCAGCTTTACGAGGCGTTGCTTGAGGGCTTGGTGCTGATGTTGATCTTGTTATTTATCAAAAGCCGCAAGCCTGCGCGGGGTGTGATGGCGTGGGCGTTTGTCGCCTTCTATGGTCTATTTCGGACGATGGTTGAATTTGTGCGCGATCCGAGTATCGCTTGGTCGTTGGGATGGTTCACTTCGGGGATGTTTTATTCTGTCCCGATGTTCCTCGTCGGGGTGGTAATGATGATCCGACTCCAACAAAATCGCACCTCCTTTGTGGGGGATGATGCTTCGCCTTATCGCAATCCTTCGCCTTTCAAGGTTTCGGCTTCCAAAAGCGGGGCAGCGCCCAAAGATCGGCAGCGCCCATCTTCTCCGAAAGATCCGCCTCTTTCGTCTGCATCTTCTCCTGCAAAGGCATCGAATAAGGCCAAAGAGGCCGCCCCCAAAGCCCCCGCAAACCCACCCTCGGATGAAGCCTCTGCTGTTTCCACAAAGACCGCTCCTTCGGCAAAGACCGCTCCTCCGAAAAAGAACACTGCTCCGAATCAGCACAAGCCCACCCCGAAATCCTCTGTCTCGCAACAAGCCGCCAACAAAAGCAGCAAAAAGAAGAAAAAATAAATCTTGGAAGATCGAGGGCTTGTTCAAATCAATCGCAGCGTTGTTTCAACGCCTGCAAGCACAGGGGCTGTTTGCCACATCATACAAAATCTGCCTAGTGCGTGATTGAAAGATGGCGGATTATCCGTCTTTTTATGCATCGTCTCCTTTTCTTTCTCTTCTATTCTTTCGTTCCACCCGTCTTCGATGCAAGGCAACGTTTGCAATCCTTCACCATCCTTTCGGATGCTCCGCTTTTCTCCCCCCTCGCCTCCGCTGCGCAGCCCCAAGGCGGCGGCTCCAACACTCTTCGATGCACCGGCTGGTGAGTTTCAAGGAGTTGGCTTGTTTGCTGTCTTCTTTGTACTGCTTCCTTAGGGTTTTGACGCAGCTTTGTTTGCAGGCATTGAGAAACAAACGACATTCATCGCTCGGTGAGCTGGGCCATCCGTCTCTGTCTGGTGCTTGGCCTGATGCTATTGCCCTCGATCTGTTGCGTCGGTGACCTCTTCATCGCCATCTTTTTTGAACGAACCCGTTCTTCGGGCGCGAAAGTTGAAGAAACTTAGTGATACTTACTTATAACGAGATAAAATTTGTGTTCGCGGCATTTCAAGCGGCAGTGTTGCTTGAGTGAAAGAACGATGATCTCTTCGCCAACATGGGGTCAAGGGGGCTAAGACCCCTTGCGGGGTGTGGGGCCGCGCCCCACAAAAACAAAACCAACAACGCAGATGGTGTAGATGACGGATAGACGGGCGTTATGGGGTAGATGTGGGACTCTAAAACAAGGCTTTGGCTTGTTCGATCAGTTTGAAGATCGCGCCGTCGTCGTTTTTGCGCAGGCGTCCGAAAAGCCCGTCCCTCCAGCGTTTTGGGAAGGCGTCTTTGCCATGCAAAGCGCCGATTAGGGTAGCGAGCCTTTTTATTTGGAGGTATCGGAGGCTTGTGGGTCATCGTTTTCATCGGAGCCACCGAGCAATTGGAGGATGATGGCTTCATAGACAAACAAGCGAACCGCAAGATAAAGCAGGGCGGGGAGGCCCCACAAAGGCAAGCTGAGCAAGAGCAGCGCACCTAGCACATAAGCAACGGAAAGAGCGGGTGCTTGGGTGGATTCGCCCTCGGAAGTGATGCGTTCTTCGCGTGGATAGAGTGCGTCGAGGGCATTTTCTCCGAGTTGACGCATCATGCCTACGACAAAGTCGAGAACGAGCAACAGCGGAAAGAGTAGCAAGCTGAGGACAGACAAAGGAAAGATCCGCATCCATCGTGGAGGTTGTAGGGTGCGTTTTGAGAGATCACTAAGGAAGTAGAGGGTTGTGTTGAGGATAAGAGACCAGAGGAAAAAGAGGAAAAAGAAGGGAACCCAAAGAGGCGCGCTAAAAAGCAGTTGTACGCGCAGGCGCAGTTCGGGCTGCATACACCAAACGCCCGCGATGCCTGCGATGGGTACGATCAAAGCGAGCAAAAGGGTGATCTTGTGGAGGTTTTGCCCTGCGGGGAGGGTGTTGCTGTAGAAGACAAAGAGGCGAAGCAAAAAGAAAGAAAAACCAAAAAGCAGCCAGATGACAGCGACTTGGGGGTAAGAGGGCTTGGGCTGTCGGAGAGAGAGGCCGAGCAGCGCGTAAAGAGGGAGCAAGGCCGACACAAGGGTGAGAAGAAGAGGGACGGAGAGCAGCGCAGCCGTCGCGCTGAGGAGGAGGTTGGCCGCAAGGGGAGAAGCGAGCGCGGAGGCCCGATCCAGCAGCAATACGAGAAGAAAAGGGCTGAGAAAAAGCAATGCGACGGAGCGTGCGGACAGTCGGCGTTGTTTGCTCCATGACCACAACAAAGCGCCCGAAGGAAGGGCGATATAGAGTGCGACGATTAAACCCGCGATGTGTTTGCTGAGCGCGCTTGCGGTGAGCGAGGGAAAGAGCGATTGGAGAAGCTTTGCGAGGGGTTGTGCGATGTCCGAATGGAGTCCGAGGATGGCTTTTTGGGTGATGGCTTGAGCGATCAATCCGGCTTGATCGGCGGCACCTTGGAGGATATGCCCGAAGATGGCGAGTAGCACGAGGCTTTCGTAAGCGAGGGTAGTAAGGAAGAGGCCGATCTGATCGCGCAGGTGGTCGTGTGTGAGCAAGCCGTAGCCAAGGGAAAGAGACAGCGGCGCAAGAAAGAGGCCGGGAAAGGTCCGGATGAAGGCAGGATCCATCAAGATCAGTTTGCGGGTAAGCATCATCTGGAGGGCAGGATCGGCTTGGAAAAGACGCACGATGTCGCTCAAGAGCCAGAGGAAAGAACCGAGCAAAAGTTCGATGGCAAGGGTCTTTCGGAACAAGGTATAGAGGCGTGCATGGAGCGTGGGTGCGATCGGTTGCAGCCCCAAGATCAAGAGAAAAGGGCTGAGGATGGCACTGGTGAGAACAGAGATCCCAAAGAGGGGAAAGCCGATGGATACGGGCGAATGGAGGAGCCATCGGATCGAAGGCGGCCAAAAGAAAGGAAGCAGAAAACCAAAGACAACCGCCCACGCACCCAAGATCGCGCCAAAAACAGCGAGGGGTAGGTGCAAAACATGGGGTGTGGTACGTGAGAGAGAAGGCATGAGAGGACTCCTGTTTCGGCAGAGATAGAGGTGCGGAAAAAGAGGGTATAGGCTTGGGAGGGTCGGAAGATCCAGTAAAAAGGCTCATTCATCGGAGGTTTGTGGGAGACAACGTGCGTAGAGGTAAGCGAGCAGAAGTCGCATGGAAGAGGAGGGGGGTGGCGTGCTGCCGCGAAGTTGAACGAGGGGCGAGCGACAAGCAGGAGGGTTGTTTTCGCGGCGTGCGATCTCGCTTTGTGCGAGCCATGGGATCTCCCATGAGGGGTAGTCACGAGCAAGAGCGGCAAAGCGAGCCTTTGCGGTGTTGGGTTGTTGTTGGAGGTCAAAGAGGATCTGCAACAGTGCGCGAACGCGTGGTGTAATCGACGGAAGAGCCTCCCACTTTTTGCGTTTTTTTGTGGAGGTGGGAGCGTCTTGAAACAGAAGATCCAGTAAAAAAGGCCAAGCGTGAAGGATATCTGCGTCAGGAGGAGGAGTGGACTTTTTGTGGAAGAGCCGCAAGGCAGCGCGGGTTTTGGCGTCTGTGGCGAGTTGAAGCCAGAGCAGCCATGCAGGAAGGAAATCCGTCTCTTTTTTGAGTAATATCTCAAGAATACGGATGGCTTTGGGTAGATTTTCGGAGGCAACATAGGCAAGAGCTTGTCCGAATTGCATCGCGGTTTTTTCTTTGCTTTGGGCTTCTGCGCGTTGGAAGAGTGGGAGAGCTTGTTCTGCCTTTGCATCGCGCAATAGGCAAATGCCGTTGGCGAGGGCAAACTGATGAGTAGGGCATTGTTCGGATGAGGGGATCTCTTCGCATTTTCCGATGCTGGCGAGGGCGAGAGATTGCATTGAAAAGATCTTACAATGTTCGTTTGGAGGTCGTGTTTGGAGGGCGTGTTTGAGGTAGGGTAGGGCTTCTTTGGTTTGGCCTAGGTTGGAAAGCATCTGGATCAGCGGGTAGATCAAGCGGATGCGTCCGTCGCCAAGGGTGTAGGCTTGACGTAAGAAGGCGAGACGTTCATGGGGGGGACGTTTCGTATCAAGGGCGACCAATTCGTAGCCATAAGGGGAACGGGGAAAGCGGGAGCGCAGTGTCTGTTGGAGAGCAAGACGTTCGGCGGATTCTTTTGCGGGGTCAAGTGAAAGAGCGCGCCAATAGAGGGGTTCGGGTTGGTTTGGGTAATCGCGGGAAAAGTCATCAAGGTATTTGGTGCGTTCGTTGAGATCGGGTTCTTCTTGGGCCAACAAGAGGCGCATGAGTGCGGGATAGGCAAAGGGGGTTTTGGGGCGCCAACGCTCTTGGAGGGCTTGGCGGTAGGCTTGCAAGGCGATCTCTGGTTTGCCTTGGAGTTCAAACCATTGTCCTTGGATGTAGAGAGTGAGGAAGCGATTGCGGGGGTGGGCAAGTCCTTTTTTCTGAAGGTGGCGGAGGGCTTGTTGCCAAGGCTTGCGCAGGTTGAAGTGGCGCAAAAGCTGGAAGTAAAGCAAAAGCATCTCGGGCTGTTGGGGGATGTGTTGGGGGTAAGTTTTTTGAATGTCGTCCAAGGCACGTTGGGGTTGTCCAGCCCAAAAAGCATAGCGCAGACGGCGTTGGAGGATATCGTCGTCTTGAGGCTCAAGGTTGTGGGCTTTTTCGAGGGCGCGAAGGGCTTCGTCCGCTTGGTTTTCGCTCCAGAGGTAGCGTGCTTCGAGCGCGTAGTATTGGGCCATAAGAGATTGTGGGTAGTGTGCTTGGAGGGTTTTTTGTTGGATGGCTTGACGGATCTGAAGGATTTGGGCGTTCCATTCGGGCGTATCTTTTCGCCAAGCGTGTTGGAGGAGGGTGAGAAGGGCGGGGAGGTGTTCAGGGGCGCGGCTTTTGGCTTGGAGCAAAAAGGCGGTGGCTTGGTTTTCTTGGTTGTGTCGGAGGTGATAAAGCGCTTGTCGCCAACAAGGTAGGACGTAAGCGGTGTGTTTTTGGCAAAGGGAGCGATAGATCTCGATGGCGGGCTTTTCGCGCCCCATGAGTTCGAACATTCGGGCAATCATATATCCCCATACGGGGTCTTGAATGCGTGTTTTTAGAGATTGTCGAAGCTGTGGGTAGAGTTTTTGAAGGTCATCTTGGGAGCGTAAAGCGACTGCGCGGCTCAATTCAACGAGAGAAAATTCTTTTTGGAGGGTGGGAGAAAACTTTTGTTTGAGGAGATCGCGCCAGATGATCTCGACATCTGCGCGCATCGAGCGTTCGGTGCCGTGGCTATCAAAGAGAAGATAAGCGTAGCGGATGGCGAGCCAATCCGCAGGGTTTTTTTGTTGTTGATAGGCCTGCATGGCTTTTCGGCTAAGCGTGCGATGTGCTTGGATGTGATCGAGTTGGAGAGCGCGTTGTGTGAGGGAAAGCGGAGGTTTTTTTAGGCGTTGGCTTCGTCGGAAAGATGCGCTGCGAAAGGCCCAAAAAGTGGCGAAGACGCTACCAAAGAAAAGAAGGCTCGCAAGCGTCCATACAGCGGGGTGGATGCTTCGCCAAAAGGAGGTTTTTGTGGGGGCGGGCATATTTTCGCGTGAAGAAGTAATGAGAGCCTCGGTAGAGCCTTCGCTGCGTGTGCGGGTTCCGGGCATGGCGACCCGAAGGGGATTTTGATCGAGCCATTGGATCAGAGGTGAAAAGCTCGGCCAAGTGTAGAGCGGCTGCCATTGGAGTGCTTCGGGAGACTCCGCGATCAAGGGAGCGAGTTCTTCGTTGCCGTCCAATTCATGTTTGTTCAACATATCAAAGATTTCTTCTTCGTGGAAGGGTCCAAATTGCTTTTCACTACGGCGGATCAAAAAGCGCTGAAGCGTTGAATTTGTCTCGTTTTCGCTATGGACGAAGTCTTTTAAAAGCTCCTGCATCTTTGAATGACTTGCCGAGGCTTTTTTCTCTTTGGGCAGGGTATTTTGGCGTGGGGGGGGGGGTTGTTTGGGCGTAGCTGGGTTAGGATTCGGCTTAGAGGGGTTGCGTTTTCCTGTGGAGTAGCGAAGTCCGCCTTCGGTCGGAGAGGAATCGAGAGCGGGTGGTGTTGGGTGTTCGTCGTTGCGGGGTTGTGGGCGAGGATAGTACGTTTGTGAGGGCGGAGCTTCGGGGAGATGGAAGGTGGGGTCAGGGAGGGAAGGGGGTGAGTGGGAGGCTGTGTGTCGAGGGGCAGGCTCGACGGTTTTACGGATGGCGGAGCGGAGATCTTCGGAGAGCGAGGGAAGGTCAGGGAGGGCGGAGGCCGAGAGCGGCGGATTGCGGGGAGGGGGTTGTTCGTAGAAAGAAGGCAGTTCTGTTTCAGAAGAGAGCCGATCTTCAAATCGCAAGGGTTCACCGAGGAGATCGCTGATTTCTTGTACGCTGGTGAGGGGAGTGAGAGAGTGGTCGGGCTTGAAAGGAGGGGAGGTGTTGGCTGAGAGAAAGTCGTCAAAAACATCGAGATCTTGTTCTTGCATGGCGATGTGTTCGGGGAGATCGTCATCAGCCATGGGCAGATCGGCAAAAGAGAGAGACTCACCGAGGGGTTCTTCGGGAGGGGTCCAGTGCCGAGCGTTGTATTGATCGCTGGAGGGGCTGCGTTGTGGGTAAGGGGCTTGAGGAGAGGGGGAGTAGGCGGGGGTATGTTGCCCAAAATGGGGAGCAGGGTAAGAGCCAGAAAGTCCGCGATGAGGAGCGGGAAGGTTTGCGGGTGGATAAGCATCGATTTGGACGGAAGGAGGCGAATAGGCGGAAGGGAGATCTGTTTTCGAGAATTGCGGGAGGTTGGTTTTTGAGCGAGGTTGATGGGTGGGTGGGGGGTAGTCTGGTTGTGTTGGGCGATAATGTCGTGGGGTGCTTATGACAGAACGAGAGGGGGAGTGTTCAGGAAGTGGAGGGCGATTTTCTTCGATATCCCAGACTTCTGGGGAGATTTCATGAAGTTGGTCGCTTGAAAAAGTCTGTTTTTGAGCGGGGTTGTGAGGATAAGGCGGGGAGGATTGTCGGTGTTGTGGAGAGGTGGGCGGTTGAGTGTGTCGATGAGATGGGGGGTTGTTTGGTGCTTGAGGAGCGTGTTTTTTGGGAAGCGGGGAGATGTGGTTGGAGGGATGAAGGTGTGCCGTTTCGGAGGGGTGAAAGGGCTGTTTTGGATCTGGAGGGGATTTGGAGCGATCGCGTGTCAAGGCAAACTCCTCGATTCGCAAGAGACGGCGCTTAAGCGAAATTGGGGTTGTATGTTACGCTATGCTTGCGCAGAGATCAACCGCGAGGAAGAAAGAAGCGTGTTTTTGTGCGAGGAGGGGAGGTGATGTATCGTAAGGGAGGGGACTTGCGCGAGCGCAGGTTCTGGCATAACAAAGCGATGCGCCGAACACGGCGTGCGATGTGCGAAAAGAAATATCAAGGACATAGGGCCGTTGTGGAGGACGTATGAAAGCCAATCCAACGGTCCGTTTGCACCCGCATCCACGTCGATTTATTAAGAAGCAAAAGGGTTTTCGAGAAGTGCAAGGAAGTGTTTTTGAAATAAAGCGGTAGAAGCGATGCGCAACAAGATCTGGGCGATAGGATTCTTTTTGTTGGGATGGATAGGAGTGGAACAACCCCACGCAGCGAAGCGAACACGGATGCGTGTTTTGCGAGAGATTCGCTACGAAAAGCGTGAGAATTATACGCGAGTGGTGTTGTTGTTGAGCGGGCGGGTGCAGATCGAAGAAGGAGAAGCGCCTGCAGTCGTGCATCAAGGACTTCCCCCACGGCTGTATGTTGATTTGACGCCTTGTTTGCCGATTCGGAAGTGGAGGCGGGGGCCGTTGCTGGTGCAAGGGCGGCGTTTGCGTCGAGTGCGTGTCGCACGTCACACGTTGCGGACCACGCGGGTGGTTCTGGAATTAGGAGAGGTGGGGCGTTCGCAAGTCACGGTATTGAGTGATCCTGTGCGGATCGTGATCGATCTAGCGGATCAGAAGTTGCCAGCGCGCCCAACGACAAAGACCCCTTTGCCGCTCCAACAACCCTCATTGCAGAAGAATGTTAGAGAATCCAGTACGTTGGGGCTGCCCGTTGAGGGGAACCTGCCCTCTCCGCCCGAAAGGCGCCCGTATGTTTTGCGTTATGAGGGTCCGTTGCGTTTGCCGTTTCCTGTTCGTGTGCGTCGGGTGGCGATCGACGCGGGGCATGGAGGGCGAGAGGATGGGGCGGTTGGCTTGCGAACGAGGCTGAGAGAAAAGACGGTGACGTTGGATATCGCTCGTCGATTGGTGAAGTGGTTGCGTCCAAGAACGTCAGTGGAATTTTTTTTGACGCGAGAGCAAGACGAGTACATCTCGATCTCGCAACGGGCTTTGTTGGTGAAGCGAAAGGCTGCGGATTTGTTGATATCTGTGCATATTAACGCGAACCGAGATCGCAAGATACAGGGTCTGGCGACTTATTTGTTAAATTGGGACGAGCGCTTTTATGCGTCGCGGTTGATGGCGTCTGATGCGTTGATGGCTCGTGAAAACCAAGGAGTGGATCCAAGCCTATTTCAGGATGTGAATATGATCCTTAGTGGTATGCAAGTACAAAATCACTCGGTGGTTTCAAGGATTCTGGGCGTAGCGATCCAGCGCGGGATGGTGCAAGGGGTACAAGGGGCCTATCCGTATGTTCGGGATTTGGGAGTGCGTGATGGGTTGTTTTATTTGCTTTTTGCTTCGGAAGTTCCGGGTATCTTGGTTGAGGCGTCTTTTTTAACGAACCCAACGGAGGAGCGATTGTTGGGGACAACAAGATATCGATCTGAGATCGCACGCGGGATCGGTCAAGGGCTGTTGCATTTTTTGAAGATCGCAGACGCAAGCGTGGCTGCAAGCCCGCAAACGACGGCACCGATCACGCGAAAGAAACAGAAACCGTGATGTTGAAAGAAAAAAGGCTTGACAGAAAGAAAGAAGGGCGATATAACCCCACTCCACTTGCGGGAACGTAACGCAAACGCTTGAAAAGTGTGCCTTCACACACAAGCACTCAAGTTTTCTTTCCGGGTCCTCCGAACCATGTTTCGTGACCCATCTACACTTTTTTGATCATTCGATCACGGGGAACCCTCCCCGACTATTTTCGCAGCGTTTGATCGCCTGCAAATCATATAAGCTCCGAAGCATCGAGTCTTTTTCGTGTCTCGCCGTGTGCGCGTGTTTCTTATCGCGAACTCGACACGAAACGCGTGATGTGTATAGCGCCCAGCGGCATCCGCGATGTCGCGGATGCGCACAGATATGGAACGAGGAGAGGCACTCTATGCCGACAATCAATCAATTGATCCGTCACGGTCGGGTTCAGCGGAAAAAGAAAACGGCCGCTCCTGCCTTGAAAAACTGCCCCCAAAAGCGCGGTGTTTGTACGCGCGTCTATACAACGACGCCAAAAAAACCAAACTCTGCGTTGCGGAAAGTTGCTCGTGTGCGGTTGACCAACCAAATGGAAGTGACCGCGTACATCCCCGGTGAAGGTCATAACCTCCAAGAACACTCTGTGGTATTGATCCGTGGTGGTCGTGTCAAGGATCTTCCGGGGGTTCGCTACCACATCATCCGCGGTGCATTGGACTCTGTGGGAGTGCAAAAACGCCGTCAAGGTCGATCCAAATACGGAACCAAACGTCCCAAGTCCTGAGCAAAGCAGATCGTATCTTGATCGTGTTGGTTTTGTGTGGCCGTAGACGAGAACGTCGGCCACGAGTTCAAGATGCAGCCCAAAAAACAACAAGCGGATGAGCTGAGAAATAAACGTAGAGGAGACCCCCGATGCCAAGGCGTAAAGTCGTCCACAAAAAACGAGCCCATGTGGACCCTGTCTTTAAAGACGCGTTGGTGGCCCGTTGTATCGCAAACGTGATGCGCTGCGGCAAGAAGTCTGTCGCAGAACATATCGTGTATGGTGCATTTGAGATCATCGCAGCGAAAACTCGCCGCGAACCCCTTGAGGTGTTTCGTAAGGCATTGGATAACCTGCGCCCCCAAGTGGAAGTCAAAAGCCGTCGTGTGGGTGGTTCGACCTATCAAGTTCCGGTCGAAGTACGCGCAGAGCGTCGTACAGCTCTTGCGATCCGTTGGTTGATCGGCTATGCAAAACAGCGCAACGAGCGGACCATGCGCGAAAAATTGGCAGGCGAATTGTTGGATGCTTTCAATGATCGCGGTTCTGCTGTGAAAAAACGCGAAGACACGCACCGCATGGCCGAAGCGAATAAAGCTTTTGCTCACTATCGTTGGTAGGTTTTCCCGCTCGAACGCGAAGTGGGCGAGCGTAAACATCAGATGGCTTTTCCATCAAGCGAAAGATGTTTGGTTCCTTTCAAAAGCTCCCTGACGTACAAGCGGTGGCTGGTGATTGGACGGAAAACAAAAAGACCCAAGAAACGACGGAACGAGAAGAATGTACACCACCAAAATTCGGATCTGCCTCAAAGCCTACGATCACAAACTGTTGGATCAGTCGACCCGTGAGATCGTGGATACTGCACGCAAGACGCGTTCCCAAGTCGCCGGCCCGATCCCGTTGCCGACGAAAATCAACCGTTATACGGTGCTGCGTTCGCCGCACGTAGACAAAAAAAGCCGCGAACAGTTCGAGATTCGTACCCACAAGCGCCTCGTGGAGATCTTGGATCCTACCCAAGACACGCTCGAAGCCTTGATGAAGCTCGATCTGTCGGCTGGTGTAGACGTAGAAATTAAGCAAGTTTGACGCCCCTGAGCCTTTCGTTCAGGCGTTTTGAGGCAATGACTCAAGTCCTTCCCCCTGCAAGGATGGACTCACCCCAACGAAGGTAGAGGAGAGGGGTCAGGCCATGGCAAGTGGACTTATCGGAAAAAAGCTGGGCATGACCCAGATATTCAAAGATGGTCGTCGTGTTCCAGTGACCGTGATTCAAGCAGGACCGTGTACGGTCTTGCAAAAGAAAACACACAGCAAAGAAGGCTACAACGCAATCCAGTTGGGCTTTGCTGAAAAAGTTGCAAAACGCTGCAACAAACCCGCCTTAGGCCATTTTAAGAAAGCGGACAAAGGCGCGTTCTACAAGATCGCCGAGTTTCGTGTCGAACAAATCGATACGTACGAGGTGGGCCAAGAACTCAAGACAGAAGGTTTTGAAGCAGGCCAACGTATCTCTGTGACCGGGACCAGCAAAGGTCGCGGTTTTCAAGGAGTTGTCCGTCGTCATGGTTTCCGTGGTGGTCGCGAGACTCACGGTTCGATGACGCACCGTCGCCCTGGTTCGATCGGCCAAAACACCTTCCCTGCGCGCGTTTTCCCAGGACACCGCATGGGCGGCCACATGGGCAATAAGCGAGTGACGATCCACAATTTGGAGATCGTCGAGGTCGATGCAGAAAACAATTTGCTGCTAGTCAAGGGTGCAGTACCCGGGGCGAGCAACAACTTTGTGCTGATCCGGCGTAAGTGAGGAAAGAGACGATGGCGACCTTTGATGTCTACAATCAAAATCGAGAAAAAGTCTCGCAAATCGAGTTGGACGATCGCGTCTTTGGTGCCGAAATCAAAGAACACCTGTTTTGGGAAGCGGTGCGAAACCAACTCGCAAACCGCCGCGCTGGTACAGCATGTGCGAAGACACGCGCCTACGTAAGCGGTGGTGGTATCAAGCCGTTCCGCCAAAAAGGAACAGGCCGTGCGCGCCAAGGTTCGACGCGTGCGCATCACATGGTTGGTGGAGCCGTGGTTCATGGCCCCCAGCCCCGTGATTATTCTTACACACTTCCCAAAAAAGTGCGCCAACAAGCGCTATGTGGCGCGTTATCGCATCTTGCCAAAAACCAGCGACTGACGATTCTTGAAGATCTTGACCTTGCACAGGCCAAGACCAAAGGACTCAAAAGCGTGTTGGAACGTTTTGGTCTGAATAAAGCGTTGATCGTGGACGAAGAAAACAACAATCTGTTGCTTTCTTGCCGCAACTTGGAAAACTTCCAAACACTTCCTCCGATCGGAGTGAACGTGTTTGATGTGCTACGTTACGATCATCTGGTGTTGACGCGCCGCGCTGCGGAAGCGCTTGTGGCTCGGTTGACGCGCTCTCGCAAAGCGCAAGAAGCGGAAAGCAACGAAGGCTGATCTCCTCGGAAGAAGGACGACCGAAACCAAGGACAGGCGTATCCGAAAAAGCCGTTTGAGCGGACAATTCGGACGCCACAACAAACGTTGCCTTGCGAAGGAATAGCAAATGAGCAAGTCTCCCTACGAAATTATCAAGCATCCGCTCTTTACGGAGAAAAGCTCTGTGCTGCGTGGTGCGAACAACCAGGTGAGTTTTATCGTGCGTTTGGACGCCAATAAGATCGAGATCCGCCAAGCGGTGGAGAAGATCTTTGATGTTCGGGTAAAAGACGTGCAAACGCTGATCGTGCGCGGCAAGATCAAACGCTTTGGTCGGACGCAAGGAAAGCGCCCGAACCGAAAAAAAGCGATCGTGACCTTGCACGAGGGGCAAAAAATCGAGTTCTTCGAAAATACCTGAGCAGTACAGGGATAAGATCATGGGCATCAAGAAATATAAACCGACCTCTGCAGGGCGGCGCGGGATGAGCGTGGCAGACTTTGCCGAGATCACCAAGTCAAGCCCCGAAAAGCGCCTTCTGGAAACGCTCAATCGTCGCGCTGGTCGCAACAATGAGGGCGAGATCACTTGCCGTCATCGTGGCGGTGGTGCCAAGCGCAAGTATCGCGTGATCGACTTCAAGCGCAGCAAGCTTGATGTGCCGGCGCGGGTCGCCGCGATTGAGTACGATCCTAACCGAACTTCCCGCATCGCGTTGTTGTTTTACCGCGACGGTGAAAAGAGTTACATTCTCGCTCCCCAAGGCCTCAACGTGGGAGACGAGGTGGTCAGCAGCGATAGCGCGGATATCAAACCCGGCAATAGCTTGCCGTTGTCCAACATTCCGACGGGTATCGTGCTTCATAACATCGAGATGAAACCGGGTCGCGGTGGCCAGCTTGTGCGCAGCGCGGGCGTGGGCGCGATCTTGATGGCGAAAGAAGGCAAGTATGCGCTGCTACGTTTGCCTTCTGGCGAAGTTCGCCAAGTTCCCCAACGTTGTCGTGCAACAGTCGGACAAGTTGGAAACATCGACCACTACAACGTTGCGATAGGAAAAGCGGGTCGCTCGCGTTGGCTTGGGCGTCGTCCGAGCGTTCGGGGTGTCGCGATGAACCCTGTCGATCACCCGATGGGTGGTGGTGAAGGCCGTTCGAGCGGTGGGCGTCATCCTTGTACCCCTTGGGGAAAACCCACAAAAGGTTACAAGACTCGCTCTAAGCGAAAGTCGTCCAATAAATACATCGTGACCAAACGCAAGAAGTAAGCGAAAGAGCTGGAGGAGCCGATGGCACGCTCGATTCGGAAAGGTCCCTTCGCGGACGAACATCTCCTGAAGAAAGTCCTTCAGGCCAACGAAGAAAGCTCACACAAAGTGATCAAAACGTGGAGCCGCCGCTCGACGATTCTCCCTGAGTTTGTGGGCCATACGTTCGCTGTTCATAACGGAAAAACGCATACTCCGGTGTACGTGACGGAAAATATGGTAGGGCACAAGTTGGGCGAATTCGCTCCGAGCCGTACCTTTAAGTCTCACGCCGGAGATCGCAAAGGTCGATAAGAGCGGCGGGCTGGAGGATGGGTTCGATGGAAGACAAAAAGAGTATTCGTACAAAAAAAAGCAAACGCAGCCCACGCCAAGTGCGCAAGCGTCAGCGTCAAGAAAACGGCAAGTTGGATTTTGCGCGCGCCCACCTCCACTCGGTTCGTGTGGCTCCTCGCAAAGTACGTCTTGTGATTGATCAGATCCGTGGGAAATCCGTGGACGAAGCCATGCGGATCTTGAATTTTTCACCTCGCAACGCAGCCAAGCCTGTGAGCGTGTTGCTTCAATCCGCGCTCGCAAACGCGGAACAAGAAGGACTAAACCCTGATACCCTCAAAATCTCTGATGCGTGGGTGGATGGCGGTCCTGTGTTAAAGCGCTTTATGCCACGCGCCATGGGTCGAGCAGCCCGTATCCACAAGCGCACCAGCCACGTGACTGTGGTCTTGAGAGAAGAGGATTAAGCGATGGGTCAGAAAGTTCATCCCGTTGGGTTTCGTTTGGGCGTGATCCGCTCTTGGAACTCGAACTGGTACGAAGAGAAAAACTACGCGCATTGCTTGAAAGAAGATGATATACTTCGCAAGTATGTCAAAAAAGCGTGTGAAAACGCTGGCGTTGCAAAAGTAGAGATCGAGCGTGCGGCCAATAAGGTCAAGATCAGCATCCACACAGCCCGCCCCGGTATCGTGATCGGCCGAAAAGGTGCTGAGATCGATCGATTGAAAGCTGAGTTGGGAAAACTGACAAGTTCCGAAGTGATCCTGCACATCGAGGAAGTGCGCAAGCCCGAACTGGATGCTCAACTTGTGGCAGAAACCGTAGCAATGCAGTTGGTTCGTCGTGTCGCTTTCCGCCGCGCAATGAAAAAAGCGGTCGGTACCGCCATGAAAATGGGCGCGGGCGGCATCCGGATCTGTTGTTCGGGTCGTCTTGGTGGCGCGGAGATGGCTCGCCAAGAATGGTACCGCGAAGGTCGTGTTCCTCTTCATACGTTGCGTGCAGATATCCAGTACGGTTATGCGATCGCAAAGACGACCTACGGAACTATTGGTGTCAAAGTCTGGATCTTCCGTGGGGAAGTCCTGCCAGAGAAGAATCGCGCACCACGCTCTGTCTGAGCGGTTGTGCAAAGAGAATAGGGAGTCGTCGTCATGCTGTCTCCAAAACGCACCAAATGGCGAAAGCAGCGCAAAGGCCGTGTTACCGGAAATGCAAAGCGCGGAGATTCGCTGAGCTTTGGTGATATTGGTCTTCAAGCACAAGGTTCAGCGCGCATCACAGCTCGCCAAATCGAAGCAGCGCGTATCGCGATCAATCGCCATATCCGTCGTAGTGGGAAGATGTGGATTCGCATTTTTCCTGATCGCTCTGTGACTAAAAAGCCTGCAGAAACACGGATGGGAAAAGGTAAAGGGAACCCTGAATTGTGGGTTGCTGTCGTGAAACCCGGTCGTGTTATGTACGAATTGGAAGGTGTCTCCGAGGATTTGGCGCGTGAAGCGTTGACCCTTGCGGCTGCCAAGCTCCCCATCCCGACCAAAGTGATTGTACGGGAGGAGTTTTAAATCATGTCCGAACATATCCTAAAAACAGAAGAATTGCGCAATCGTACAGTTGACGAGTTATCCAAACAACTCGTCGAGTTGAAACAAGAACTGTTCAATTTGCGCTTCCAACATCACACAGGCCAGCTCGAAAACTTTCGTCGCATTGCCCATGTGAAACGAAATATTGCGCGCCTCAGCACGATCTTGCGTGAGCGTGCGCTCCACGCTTGAGTCGGGCATCCGCCCAGCCCATCGCGTCTTCCTCCTATCCTTGAGCGCCCACCTCGCAAACGCACAAAAAAAGCAATGCTTCTTGTGCAAAAATAACTCTTGACAGCAGATCAAAGACTGCTGTATAAAACGGCGCTCTTTAAGAGTCCGCTTGATCTTTTGATGCGTCTTGGCACCTCACAAAGAACGGGTCCACGCAAAACAAGATCCTCCCCAATGTATGGTGCGCATTTCTACGGCAAGACTCGGCCTCTGAACCGAGCAAGCACTGAAAAGCATAAGGTTTACCGATGAGTGAGCAAAAGGGCAATCGCCGAACCCTAACTGGGATCGTTGTGAGCGACAAAATGGACAAGACGGTGGTGGTTGAGGTCGAGCGCTTCGTTCAAAACCGCCAATTCAAGAAGTATACGACGCGCCGAAATCGTTATAAAGCGCACGATGAACAAAATCTTTGTCGTGTGGGTGATCGTGTCATGATCGAAGAAACGCGCCCGATCAGCCGTGACAAGCGCTGGCGTGTTCAGCGGACGATTGAAAAGTCTCCCGAATAAGCGCCGTTGGCGCGTTTCGGCGCAGGAGGAGTTCCATGATTCAGATGCAAACCGCGCTCGAGGTCGCAGACAACTCTGGCGCCAAAAAAGTGATGTGCATCAAGGTGTTGGGTGGTTCAAGAAGACGCTACGCTTCGATCGGTGATGTGATCGTTGTTTCCGTCAAAGAAGCTCTGCCCAACTCAAAAGTAAAAAAAGGTGACGTTCACAAGGCTGTGGTCGTTCGTACCCGCAAAGAACTTGGACGTCCAGATGGTTCGTACATCCGCTTTGATGAAAATTCAGCGGTGTTGTTGAACAACCAAAATGAGCCGATCGGTACGCGTATCTTTGGACCCGTAGCCCGTGAATTGCGCGCAAAACAATTCATGAAGATCGTCTCCTTGGCTCCGGAGGTACTCTAATGGCTGCCAAGATCCGTAAAGGCGATCTCGTCGAAGTGATTGCGGGTGCATACAAAGACACTCGTGGTCGTGTGATCCGTGTGCAATCTAGTAAAAACCGCGTGTGGGTTGAAAAGATAAATATCATCAAACGCCACAAGCGCGGCGTGACGGGCCAATCGGAAAGTGAGATCCTGCGTAAGGAAGCCCCGATCGACATCAGCAACGTGATGATCGTGGACCCCAAAACCAACGAACCCACCCGTGTCGGTTTTAAATTGGTCTTTGATATCTCTGACGAAGAGCGGCAGCGTCTCGAAGCTGCGGGTACTCCAGTCAAGCCCTTGAAAAAAGTCCGCTACGCCAAAAAAAGTGGCGAGATCTTGGATTGACGCTTCCCGTAAAAGCCGACAGACCACTCTTTTCACGCACGCAAACTGTGATGCGTCTTTGAGTCGTCTTCGTACCGTGTTCTTTTGATGATTGGACCGGTAATAGAAAGAAACAGGTGACGGTATGGCGAGAGCAATTCCTCTCAAAGAAAAATATGAAAACGAAGTCGTCGGCGCGCTGATGCGGGAGTTTGGCTACAAAAACCGTATGCAGGTTCCGCAGATCGAAAAAGTAGTGATCAACATCGGTCTTGGCGAAGCTGTCCAAAACCCGAAAGTGGTGGACGCTGCTCTCCAAGATCTCGAAATTATCGCAGGCCAAAAACCCATCGTGACGCGCGCCCGCCTTTCTATCGCAGGCTTCAAATTGCGCGAAGGGATGCGTATCGGTTGTTGTGTCACCCTACGCAAACAACGTATGTACGAATTTCTGGAGCGATTGATGAACGTCGCTCTTCCACGCGTACGTGACTTTCGCGGCATCTCTCAAAAAGCTTTTGATGGAAAAGGCAACTATTCTCTGGGGATCCGTGAACAAATTATTTTTCCAGAAATCGACTACGACAAGATCGACAAGATCCGCGGTATGAATATCACGATCGTGACCTCCGCACAAAGCGATGACGAGGGCCGTGCTCTGCTGAAGCACCTTGGGATGCCTTTCCGCCGCGCTTAAACGATCTGCCCTGTGTTTTGGGCGTTGGAACTGACTGTGTACCCCTTTGCTGTATCTCCCGCCCTCAGGGTCGGTTGAGCGTTATGAAGAATGAGGAGTGCTCCCATGGCTGCGATCTCTGATCCGATCGCCGATATGCTGACGCGGATCCGCAACGCGATCCTCGCAAAACATCAGCAAGTGACGATTCCTTTATCAAAAATTAAACTCCGTATCGCGGAGATCCTTCAAGAAGAAGGCTACATCGAGGACTTCTCGGTGCAAGAACAACCCCCCCAAGATGTCCTGACCATCCAACTGCGCTACAAACGCCGTAACGAATCCTCTATCCAAGGTCTTCGTCGGATCAGCCGTCCTGGACGACGCGTGTATGCAGACACTCGCACTCTTCCTCGCGTTCGTTCGGGCCTTGGAATCGCCATCCTCTCCACTTCCAGCGGGCTGATGAGCGACAAAAAAGCACGCGAAACCAACGTTGGTGGCGAAGTTCTTTGTTACGTCTGGTAGTTTCCAGTCATCGCTAACCAGCGACGAGGCTATTCCTCGCGCTAGATCAAAAAGGGCAAGTGCCATGAGCCGCATAGGCAAACTGCCGATCCGTGTTCCCGCCAACGTAAACGTCAAGATCGAAAATCAAAACATCACGATCAAAGGACCGCGCGGCGAACTCAGCCAATCCTTTCGAAACGATATCCATGTCGCTTTCGAAGAAAACCAGATCGTCCTCACCCGAAAAGACGACGAACGTACGACCCGTGCTTTCCATGGCCTCTACCGAGCACTTTTTGCCAATATGGTCACGGGTGTGACGCAAGGCTTCGTTAAAAGCCTTGAATTGGTTGGTGTCGGATACCGTGCTGCCATTGAAAAAGTCAATGGTGCGGATTGCATCGTCTTCAAAAAAGGCGAACTTGGCTATAGCCATCCCATCCAATTTCCTATCCCTGATGGAATCAAGGCCGAAGTCCAAGATCGTATCAAGATCATCTTGAAAGGCAACGACAAAGGCCAGCTCGGTCAAGTCGCCGCTACTCTTCGTGAATTGCGCCCCCCTGACGCTTACAAAGGCAAAGGGATCCGCTACACCGGCGAACAAGTTCGCACAAAAGTCGGAAAAACAGGTGGTAAAGGCGGCAAAGGCGGCAAAAAGTAATTTTTCGTTGACGAATTTTCTTCGACGTGTTATCTGCCCCCCTCATTGATCCCGAGGTGTGCTCTAAGGAGGCTAGGATGGGCAAGACCAATCCAAAACTGCAGGCGCGTTTACGTCGTAAGCGACGCATCCGTGCGACGATCTCGGGTACTCCTGAGCGCCCCCGCCTGACAGTCTTTCGTAGCAGCAAGTTTATCTATGCACAAATCATCGATGACCAAGCCGGGCATACCCTTGCCTCGGTTTCGGACCAATCGCCACAACTCCGCGAAGATCTCAAATCCTTAAAAAAGAAGGAACGCGCTGCACGTGTAGGCCAACTGCTCGCTGAGCGTTGTAAAGAACTTGGCATCACTTCTGTTGTCTTCGACCGCAATGGTTACATTTACCACGGTCGTGTTCAAGCTCTCGCAGACGGCGCCCGTGAAGGCGGTCTGGAATTCTAGGAGGATCATGTGGCCACGTTGAATCGCGAGCAAATGGAACAGCTCAACCCCGAAGACCTGAAAGAGCGGGTTGTCATGATCAACCGCACTGCGAAAGTTGTAAAAGGCGGTCGCCGCTTTTCTTTCAACGCGCTTGTCGTGGTTGGTAATAACGAAGGTTGCGTTGGCAGCGGGCTTGGAAAAGCCAACGAAGTTCCCGAAGCCATCCGAAAAGGCAGTGATCGTGCAAAACGCGAACTCATCGCCGTTCCCGTAATGAACGAAACCATCCCCCATGAAGTCATCGGCCATTTTGGCGCAGCACGCGTCCTTTTGCGCCCTGCTTCTTCTGGTACGGGCGTTATCGCGGGTGGTGCTGTTCGCGCTGTCCTTGAATCTGCTGGTATCAAAAACATCTTGACTAAGTGTCTCGGAACAACCAACCCACACAACGTCGTAAAAGCTACGCTCAACGCTCTTGAGCAGCTACGCTCGCCCGAAGATACGGCGCAAATGCGTGGTAAAGCGCTTGACGAGATCCAGCGCTAAGAGGAGACCGGACCTATGGCAAAAAAACTTCAAATCACTCAAGTTCGCAGCGTGATCGGTCGCCCACTACGACAACGTTCCACTTTGCGCAGCCTCGGGTTGCGCAAAATCGGCCACAGTGTCGAGATCAACGATACGCCAGAAACGCGCGGCATGGTTCGCGCTGTCGAGCACCTTGTCGAGTGGAAGGAACGATAAAATGTCTGACAAGATGCTGTCGCGCCTGCAACCCCCAAAAGGCGCAGTAAAAAAGAAAAAGCGCGTGGGTCGTGGCCCCGGTTCCGGCCTCGGTAAAACAGCTGGCCGCGGCCATAAAGGCCAACACGCTCGCGCTGGAGCAGGACCTCACCCCCGATTTGAAGGGGGCCAAATGCCTCTCCAACGTCGCCTCCCCAAACGTGGCTTTACCAACCTCTTTCGCCAAGAATACCACGTCGTTAACGTGCGTGACCTTCAAACGTTTTCTGCTGGTTCTATTGTCGACGTCGAGACTCTCGCTCAACGCGGCCTCGCTCCTTTGAATCTCAATAACGCAGGCGTCAAAGTTCTTGGGGATGGTGAAATTAACGTCGCGCTGACTGTTCGTGCGCATCGCTTCTCGGCTGCTGCCCGTGAAAAAATCGAGGCCGCAGGCGGAACCGTCGAGGTAATCGAAAGTGCTCAGTAACTTCGCAAACATCACGCGCGTCCCCGAACTTCGGCGTCGCATCCTTTTTACTCTCGGTATGCTCGCGGTCTACCGCGTCGGGGTATTTATTACTATCCCGGGCGTAAACCGTGAAAAAATGATGCGAATGGTCGGCGGCGGTGGCGGCGGAAGAGGCGGTCTACTCGGCCTATTTAACATGTTCACGGGCGGCGCTCTCGAACGGATGTCGATCTTTGCGTTGGGCATCATGCCCTACATTAGTGCCTCGATCATCATCCAACTCTTGCAAGTCGTTGTCCCCACGTTGACTCGTCTTTCTAAAGAAGGCGAGGTCGGACGACAAAAAATCAACCAATACACACGCTACGGCACCATCCTGCTGAGCATCGTGCAAGGGATCGGGATCGGCTTCTGGCTTCGCAGCCAAAGCGTCACCATCCCCGGATTGGTGGTTTATGCCGACTTCATGTTTATTTTCATGACTGTGTTGACCCTGACGTGTGGTGCTGTTTTCTTGATGTGGCTCGGTGAGAAAATGACCGAACATGGCATCGGAAATGGGATCAGCCTCCTGATTTATGCGGGTATTGTCGCAGCTTTCCCTTCGGCTATCGCCTCAACTGTCGATATGTTCTCCGAAAAGCTCGTCGAACTTCTTCTCCTCGTTGCCTTTATGATCCTTGTTGTTGGTGTGATCGTCTTTTTTGAACGCGCACATCGACGTATCCCTGTCCAATACGCCAAGCGCGTCATCGGAAACCAAGTCACAGGCGGTCAAGCCTCACACCTACCCCTCAAAGTCAATACTGCCGGTGTGATCCCCCCGATCTTTGCATCGTCGGTCTTGATGTTCCCTGCTACCGTTTCCCAGTGGCTCCCTATCCTCAAGCCCGTTTCCGATAACTTGCGCTTTGATGGCCTTCTCTATAACAGCATTTATGTCGCTCTCACCGTCTTCTTTGCTTACTTTTATACTGCCGTCACATTTAACCCGACCGACGTCGCAGACAATATCAAGAAAAACGGCGGCTATATCCCCGGATATCGCCCCGGAAAACAAACTGCTGAGTATATCGACTTTGTGCTTTCCCGAATCACCTTTGCGGGAGCCGTCTATCTCTCGGCTGTTTGCGTGTTGCCCAACATCTTGATCGCAAAGTACGGCGTTCCCTTTTATTTTGGAGGGACATCTTTGCTGATCGTTGTCGGTGTTGCCCTTGATACCGCACAACAGATCGAGTCGCACCTGATCACTCGCCATTATGAAGGTCTGACCGGGTCTCGTGGTACAAAAATTCGCGGTCGAAACAGTTCTACCGCTTGACGATCTCAACGTGATCGTGTACCTCAAACCAACCTGAGAGAACCCTCCCACAGGAAAAAGTCACGAAATAGAGGGAAAAGTCGAAACACTCCATCCCTCACCCTCTACAACACGGGCCAAAACCGCAATCTCGGTGAAGGCCCTCCTTCCCAAGGCAAACGTACTTGGGTCTCACGGGCTAAACAATGAAAGTTCGAGCTTCTGTGAAAAAAATCTGCGATAAATGCAAGGTCGTCAAACGACGTGGCGTCGTTCGAGTGATCTGCGATAACCCCAAGCATAAACAGCGTCAGGGCTAAGGGAGAAAGAGCATGGCACGCATCGCTGGTATCGACCTGCCGCGCAACAAACGCATCGATATCGCCTTGACTTACCTTTATGGGGTCGGGCCTCACACCGCCAACAAAATCTTGGAAAAAGCGGACGTCCCCGCTTCCACGCGCACCTATCAGTTGAGCGAAGGTGAAGTCCAACGTATCCGTAAGGTTATCGAGCAAGAGCACAAAGTAGAAGGGGATCTCCGACGTGAGATCTCTATGAACATCAAGCGCCTTATGGACATCGGATGCTATCGGGGACTTCGTCACCGACGTGGCCTTCCTGTTCGCGGCCAACGTACCAAAACCAACGCGCGGACCCGTAAAGGCCCCCGCCGTAACATGATGCGCAAGCGCTAATTCACCCGATAGGATACGACGATGGCGAAACCAAAACGAGCCAAAAGCGGACGCAAAAAAGTTAAAAAGAATATCCCTGTTGGCGTCGCGCATATCCAATCCACTTTCAACAACACCATCGTGACCATCTCCGACCCCTCCGGAAATGTTCTCACATGGTCAAGCGCTGGTGAGCGCGGCTTTAAAGGCTCCCGCAAAAGCACGCCTTATGCTGCACAGCAAGCCGCCGAAGATGCCTCGCGCAAAGCCAAAGAACATGGCATGAAAAGCCTCTCCGTACACGTCAAAGGTCCCGGATCTGGCCGAGAAGCCGCCTTGCGCTCTCTCGCTGCTTCTGGATTAAAGATCTCCTTGATCCGCGACGTCACGCCGATCCCACACAACGGCTGCCGACCTCCCAAACGTCGCCGCGTCTGAATGTCGCGCTTGGTGCGTGATATCTCTCTCCTTGTGAGAGAGTCCCTTGGATCTTCTTGCAAAAACCCTTTGCTGTTGCATCCAACCCGCCATCACTCTTCGATGAAAGAGGGCGGGTTTTTGTTCATCCTCCCGCGTGTCTCTTCAGTATCGTGATGCGCGTGTGTTGGTAGCCGTTATCGGGCATCTTAATCTCGTTGGGGGGTCCTCTTACTCGTCGTAGGACCGCCCCCTTGCCCATGAGCCGATGGAGTGATTGCCTATGTATAGATTTTGGCGTGAGCTGATCAGCCCCAAAAGCCTACAGGTCGATCAGGATTCCCTTAGTGATACGTACGGCAAGTTCGTTGCGGAACCCCTCGAACGTGGTTTTGGGGTCACGCTTGGAAACTCCCTGCGTCGTGTTTTGCTCTCCTCTATCCAAGGTGCTGCGATCTCTGCTGCAAAAATCGAGGGCGCGCACCACGAATTTCAAACCCTTCCCGGTGTTCTTGAAGACGTCACAGATATCCTCTTAAATCTAAAAGAAGTTGTCTTGAAGTTTGACGACTACAAACCTGATGTTCGCAAGCTTCGTGTTGATGTCAAAGGAAAACCCGGGGAAAAGGTGATCGTCAGAGCGCGTGATATCCAAACTCCTCCTGATATCGCGATCCTCAATCCCGACCAACACATCGCAACTTTGATGGAAGATGCTCGACTTCAAGCCGAGTTTACCGCCCACAGCGGACGCGGTTATGTCCCCGCTGAACGCAAACAGTGGGGCGAACTCCCTGTCGGCACCATCGGCGTAGATGCCATCTTCTCCCCCATCAAAAAAGTGAACTATCTCGTCACCAACGCACGTGTTGGTCAGGTGACTGACTACGATAAACTCACCATCGAAGTCTTTACCAACGGCTCCGTTCGGCCCGATGACGCCGTCGCTTTCGCCGCAAAGATTTTGCGTGAGCAACTCTCGATCTTCTTGAATTTTGAAGATATCGACGATGCGCCTGATGCCGAGGTCTCCGAAGAAGAGCAAAAACTCAACGAGAACTTGCTGAAAACTGTCGATGAACTCGAACTCTCTGTTCGATCCGCGAACTGTCTCTCCAACGCAAACATCCGTTATATTGGCGAACTTGTTCAACGCTCCGAACAGGAGATGCTCAACACCAAAAACTTCGGCCGCAAATCGCTCAAAGAAATCCGCGATGTCTTGGCCGAAATGGGCCTCAGCCTCGGAATGAAGTTGGATAGTTGGCCCCCGAAAGATCTGAAAGAAAAAGAACGCAAAAACAACGCCTGATCTTCGCGTTTCTTCGCGGGCTGTGTAGAACTTTGCCACCCTCACAGCCCTCGCTTCATAACGCCACTAAGAACATCCGCGTTTGTGCTGCAAGAAAAACCATCGCCCCCTGCTTTTGCATTTCTTGTACGCTTCTTCTCTTTCGTTCGCTTGACCTGTCTGAAAACAGGATCCATGCAAAGAAAAACACGGACGCATAACCATACGAGGACACAATTATGAGACACCGCAAGGATGGCCGTCGGCTCGGGCGTAACAGCAGCCATCGCCGCGCGATGATGCGCAACTTGGTCACTTCTTTCCTTGAGCACGGAAAGATCACCACCACCGAAGCTCGCGCCAAAGAACTTCGCCGCGAAGCCGAAAAAATGATCACGCTCGGAAAACGAGCCCTTCGCTCTTCTTTCCCTGCCGAGCTTCCAGACGAAGAATACCAGCAAAAATACTTGCACCTTTTCCGTCAGGCGCTGTCTTTTCTCCAAGACAAAGACGTCGCTCGCAAAGTGTTCAACGAGTACGCTCCCGTTTTCGCTCAACGCCCCGGAGGATACACACGCATCCTCAAGCTCGATGCTCGTCAAGGCGATAACGCGCCTGTCGCTCTCATCGAATTGGTTCACCTTTACGATAAAACCGACAAACCGACCAAAACCGCCCAATAATCCCTCCCTTCGTTCCGCTCCCATTACCCCTTCTTTCGTTCCGCTCCTGTTACAAACAGGTTTCGGGACGTTCCACACAAAGCACCAGTCCAGCTCCCATTACCCCTCCTTCCTTCCACTCCTACTGCCTCTCCTGTCTTCTTTCTCTTGCTGCTCCACAAGGCAAAGGCCGATCGCCTTTATCGTCGACAGAGCCTTCTGTCCTCTTTTTATCTCGTACGATCTTCGAGAGATATGCGCCCGAAACTTCGCCCCAATCCGTTGTGATTGTCCTCTTTTTTGACAGCCTTGGGGCGCTTCCCCTGCGCACGTCGATCACATCACGTATGGATCTCGTATAACGCCTCCCCAAGCTGCCCGTTTGCTTTTTCTCGGTCTGTTTCCTCCTTGCTCACGTCGATCATAAAGTGGTATAAACACCCCCGCTTCTTCGCTCCTGTTGCTTCTTGCCTTGATTGTGCTTTTTGAGTTCCACAGGGGCTTCTTTCCCATCACTTTTGGGGCGTAGTTTCTTCTTCAGAAGCTCGCACCGAACCAACACTCGGGCGGTTACATCATGGACTTGTTTGTCTTGCCCATCTTTCGGAGACTTCGCTCTTTTTTACTGTGCCTGTGCGCCATCACGTTTCCTTCGGCGCTTTGTGCGCAAACCTCTCGTCCTCACGCCCTCAAAAAAACAAATCCGACCGATACGTCGCCTTCTTCCCTGACACACCGCCCTGCAACTTCTCGACCCACAACCTCTTCCCGTACGAAATTCTCCTCCACTTCGCAGCCTGTCACTGCCCCCGATATCGCGGCCCTTCTTCGCCGCGAGCTGCGGTATGACCTTCAAGCCGCTGCTTTTTTCCGCCCTTTGCCTTTTGCTCTTCCTCTCGAACCGTCCCATTTGACCTATACAAGGGCATTTATGATCGCCTCTTCCATGAAGCTGACCAAACAAGATCGAGACCTGCTCGCTTATCTTGAAAGACAAGCCCTGCGTGAATGGCAAGAAGGAACCATGCAGCGCAGCGAAGTTCGATACCGTATGCACCGCCATCTTCGTTTCTATGGACTCCCAAAATACCGACTGTTAGGCTTTTTGCGACTCAAACAACTCGAAGAAGCCCTTGAACGCTTTCTTGCCCGAGGCGGCTCTCTGCTCAAACGGCCCCCCACCCACTCTCCCTCGTTTGCACAAACCCTCGAACTGGCCCGATATGCCGACAATTTCCCCACCCTTTTCTCGCGCCTCGGAGTCTCCGTAAGCGCCAAACAACTCTCCCCAGAGCAGCGTTATTGGATGCGTACTTTGTTCTTGGCGCGCTGGGCCAATCAAGTGGTCGGTGTCTTCCCGCTACCCGTCTTAATGGGCGGGCCGATCTATGCAGACTATACACGCGCTCGCTTGATCTTTTCTGCTTCGGTTGAACGCCGGCTTTGGGCGGCTCGCGAACTCTTGAACATCGATCCCACCCTTGATTCCGCTCGAATCGTTGTCTGGTTGTGGATACAACTCGGCCAACCCCACACCGCTTTGCGTTATCTCCGAGAAACACTGCGCAAAGAACCGAACTACCGAAGCGCACAACAACTACTGCTCCTAATTACCCAAGAACCCCTGTTTTCTCCCCTTCCCCCCATCCCCCCCAAAAAACCTTGAGCGACTTGCCGATCTTGCACAGGCTCCCCTTCTGGGGCTAAGATGCCCTTCGCCGTTTGTACACGTCGGCCCCTTCGTCTTGTTTCACTTGTCGGGAGATGCGCCTTCATGGATGGTTGTTTGCGACGGATCTTGGCTCTTCTTGTTCTTGGGCTGCTTCTTTCTTTCCCTTTGCCGGCCAACGCGGACGAACGCGTCAACCCCATCGAAGGGACCATCGACACAGGATCGGCTTATCCCCTTCTCACCAACGAGATCCCCGGTATGGTGATCGTTCTGACTCACCAACAGATCCAAGCACGCGGATACCGCTCGGTCTACGAGATATTGCGCGATCTGCCCGGTTTTTCTACTCGTGGCGGCTTTGGTCAAGGCTGGGTCAACTTGATCATGGACGGCGAACAGTCCCAAAACAACGAGAAGTTTATGCTCTTTGTGGATGGTGTTCTCGAACAAGATCTTTGGCGGCGCTCGATCTGGCTTTCTTACCAATACTCCACCTATTTCATTAAAAATATCACCGTATTCTACGGACCCGCCGCCACCCGCTTTGGTGCAAACGCCGTCTCTGGGGTCGTTTTTATCGATACCAAAAAAGCAGAAGATCTCGCCGATGGATACGGTGATCTCTCCTTTACCAAAGATATCCGCACCAATATGTGGGCTCTCGATCTCATGCTTGGCCACAGCTACAACAAGCGCAGCAACAAAAACCTCGCCAAAAACTTGTTCTCTTGGTACGTACGCGGTCGCCTTTATCTCAGCGACGCACGCGATGATGGCGCAAATCAACGATGGAGTCTCGATAACCCCGATATCCGAGGCTTTTTAGATCAACGCGCCGCACAATACCGACTCGATTATCAACGCGCCTTTCCTAGCTCCGAACAAAACAAGATCGATCAAGAAGTTGCAAACTACCGAAAACGCCTTGATTCGGCTTTTCGAGACGACCCCGCCAACAGCGGGCTGTATGCCAATCCGACATACTCTGATCGAAATCAGACCTTTGTCGGGGAAGCAGGCTTGCGCTTTGACAACTGGTTCTTGCGCTTCTTTTTGTGGAGCATGGACACAGGCGAAGGACTCCGTTATCCCGCCTACTTGCGCCAAGCCAACACCACATGGACTGTCCGCAACCTCGCCGTCTCGTTGCACCACCTCAAAAGCGAACTCTGGTCTTCTGGCGTCGGTGAAAAGGCCCAAGTCATCTATCTCAATTTGAACTTGATCTACCGAAGACACGAGATCCCCACTTCTTCTTCTCGGGTGTTTTTTGACGGGCAACAACGCGTTTTTGTCAATCCCGAAAAACCTTGCACCGACCCCACCGGCAACAACCAGATCCCTTGCACTTGGACGGAGTTTGCTTGGCAGCCCCGCTATCACTACGTGATCTCGCAGTCATTCCAAGCACAACCCAAACTGGATTTTCAACTGCTCAACAGCCGCCTGCGTATGTCCGTTGGTTTTGATACCGCGATCGAACACATCCAAGGGGCCTACGTGATCTCTGATCGTCCCGATCCCGATCGCTTTGCCGCCGCCGTTCCCACAAGTACAGGCGCAGGAAACCATTTTGAACACATCCGCTTTAGCGCCTTTTTACAAGCTGACGTCAACATCGTTAACTGGCTCAGCGCAAGCGTCGGTGTGCGCTCCGATTGGGATTGGGCGCGTGGCGATCTGGATATCGTTCCCAACTGCTATCGGCCTCTTTCCCCTTGCTATCGTTTCAGCGCACCGCTCGTCGGTCGGGCCTCTTTGATCGGAAAGTTTGGTGAATCTCTTCAGGCCCGCCTTTCCTATGGCTACGCCTTCCTCTCGCCCTCCAACTGGCAACTTTATGGCTCCAACGTCGCTCGTGCCCTCGATGCTCGCGACCTCTTGCCGCAAGACAAGCACTCCGTTGAACTCAACGTCTACGCAGGACTTTTTTCAAAGTGGTATTTTACCGTCAGCGTCTTCCATCACTGGCTTAACAACGTGGACGCCCTGATCTTTGTCCCCTTCCGACAAAATGAAGTCCGAAATATCAATATCGGAAATCAAATGACGCTCGGAGGCCGCCTCTACACCGTCTTAAAACTTGTGCCTTGGATGGATATCTCTGCTGCCCTTGCCGTTCTTTTCCCACGTCTTGATGTCCAAGGACTCCGCAGCGGTGCCGAAAATCCCATCCTCCTTCAAGATATCCCCCTCCTTCAAGGCTCCCTGATCTTCGATTTCCGCTCTCACTCGCACGACCTCTCTCACTTCTTCGGAAGTATACGCCTCAACGTCCAGTCCACACGGCAAAACACGGGCTTCGATCAGGCCGAAAATGGCGAGATTACCGTCCAACGTGGCCCTCAAATCGATCCTTATTTTGTCCTTCACCTCTCCGCAGGCTACCTCTGGCGACCCCCCGAAAATTGGCCCATCAAAAAGCTCTCTCTCTCCGCTACCGCCGAAAATATCCTCAACTGGAACTACAACGATATCGGATACCGTAGCGCACGAGAACCCAACTTTAGCTCTCTTGTCCCTATGCCCGGAATCAACGGATTTTTTAATCTCTCCGTCGGCTTTTAGCCCTTCCCTCCAAACGATCCCTCACCCAAAAAAACATCCCCCATCAAGGCTGCTCATCTCGAACGATCGGGCCTTGTACCGAGAACAACGTTGGGCGCGCCTTCGGCCTCCAGCCAAGAACGCACCCGCTCCACAAGATCGCCTTGAAGGATGATCATCGCGTCCTCCGCTCGTGCTCCGCATCCAATGGCTTTTCGCATCTTTTGCGCGAGCGCTGCAAGAGAATCAGGCGGGGCTTCAATGCCACTCACGGTTGTGACGGTTTTTCCGCCGTGTCCTTTGCGTTCGTGCCGCACCACGATCGAACGGCAACGCTGAAGAGGCGGAGGTTGCGCTTGTTTCGCAGCAGATGGAGACGGAGAAAGTGTCGGCTGTGGCGAGGCAGCAGGCATAGAGGGTTCCGAAGGGTTCGATGGAGCCGATGTTACGGCTTTTCGTAGCACATCGCCCAACGAAAGCCCAAAACTTGGAGATTCGTTTACGGTCGTCTTTGCAGGATTCGATGATTTTTTTGCCATGATGGTGTCTTGTTTTTTTGCATCAAGAGGGAAAAACGTTTTTTTGCGTCGAAGTGGAAAACCACCTACTAGCGGCCCAAAAAGAAGAAAGCACTCAAGGCGATCAAAATGCCCGCGATCCCCAACAGCAAGATCATCTTCGTTTTGAGGGCTTGGGCTTGAGCATCCGACAGCGCCGATGGATGGCTTTCTTGATCAGGCTCCGACGCTGCGCGGGTTGTTTGAGAAGCCTTTCGCGATTCTACCGAAGCCATCGGCGTTGCAGACAAACCAACCAAAGGCCCGGGTTGTTGCGCAATGATGGGGTTTTCATCGGTGTTTTCATTCGTCCACGCAGCAGCGGGAGATTTGTCCGCAGAAGGCTGAGACCACGCAGCAGCGGGAGATTTGTCCGAAGAAGGCTGTGGCCACGCAGCAGCGGGGGATTTCTCCAATGAAGGCTGTGACCACGCAGCAGCGGGGGATTTCTCCAATGAAGGCTGAGACCACGCAGCAGCGGGAGATTTGTCCGAAGAAGGCTGTGGCCACGCAGCAGCGGGAGTTTGTGCTGAGGATTGTTGTAACCACGCAGCAGCGGGGGATTTCTCCGAAGAGGACTGTAACCACGCAGCAACGGGGGTTGCGATGGTGTCGTTTTGATCACCTTCGTCGAGATAGAGCAACGGCGAGTCTTCGGCTGGAGAGACCTGCGAGGATGGCTTGGAAAAGGGCGGTGGTGGCGGTTCTTTGGGCGACGGAGGCGATGTTGCAGAGAGAGCGGCTGTCGCAGAAAAAACGGGCTTGTTTCCCGAAGGGCTAGGGGGCGGGAGGGGTGGTGTTTTTTTGGCGGACGGCGGGTGCGGTGGAGCAGGAGCTTTGGGTAAAGATGGAGCAGGAGCTTTGGGTAAAGATGGAGCAGGAGCTTTGGGTAAAGATGGAGCAGGAGCTTTGGGTAAAGATGGAGCAGGAGCTTTGGGCGGAGATGGGCGGGGTTGGGCCGCGTTCGACAATCCAGCTTTGGAGGAACGCATGGTAGGAAGGCCCAATTGAGAGGGCATCGGTTGAAGTGCTTGATCGATTAAGGACGCCCCAAGGGTGTCTAGATCGTCGGGGAGTTCGATCTCACCGAATTCATGGGTTAAGTCGAGGGTTTCACCATGTGGGTTGGCGATGGTTGGATCGCGCTGCAACTCGCGCAGTAGATGGTAGAGCATATCCCCAAGGACAAGCACGTCAGAAGGCCGCTGGTTGGGGTCAGGCTGCAAGCATGCTGTCACGATATCGCGCAACCCTCCCACAAGGAGGTTATCGTCGGCGGCTTGCTCCAATCCGGGGGGATATTCCCAATCGCGCAACGCGAGGTCTTCGAACGTTTTTGTCTCAAACGGCGGATAACCCGTGATCATCATAAACATGATCACGCCGAGCGAGTAGATATCCGCCCGATGATCGAGCTTTGCAGCGACTTCTCGATCGTAGCTTTGTGTCGCATGAGAGTACCCCACCTGCTCAGGAGCGAGAAAGTCCAGATGCCCAAAAGCCAAGTGATCACCCGTTTGAAACAGTTTGCGGCGGCTGTAGAGGTTGCGTGCGATCCCAAAGTCGATCAACTTGACGAAGTCATCGCTCCCATCAAAGCGCACAATAAAGATGTTGTCTGCGTTTAAGTCCCGATGCACCACCCCAAGACCGTGCGCAACGCCGATCCCTTCGTTGATTTGAGCCATCAGCTTTAATGCGCGGATCGGGTCCATCGGTTGGCCCCATCCGTCGATCTGGGACAACGGTTGGCCATCAAGGAATTCCATCGGATAATACAGGCCAATGCGCGGATCTTCTGCAAAATGATCGTACACACGCACAACATGTTTGCTGCGGCTCGATGCTTTTTCGAGAAGCGTAAATTCCCGCTCAATCCGTGCGCGTTCTTCTTCGCGAGCCTCGGTCGGATCGAGCTTTCGCATCTCTTCAAGTGCTTGCGCCCAACGGCTGATCTTGATGACGCACAAAGTTCCGTCGTCTCGCTTGATGGCGCGATAGATCAAACCCATCCCGCCAGCCCCCAACTCTCCGAGTAGTTCGTAGCGTTCGTGAAGGATCAATCCTGCGTACGGATCTTGTCCGCAATCACAAGAGGAGCGAAGATCGGATAGATTTTTTTTGCATCGCACGCACTTCAAATTCTGGCTCCTTCGTCTGGGGGGCCGAGAGTCTCTTGCATTGTCCGTCTCTTGATACGCATCTGCGGTCTTTGACGCAAGGGGCCATCCCTCCAACCCAATGCACCCACAACGCACGTGGTGAGATCGCTCACTCTCCCCCATCTATCGGAAGACAGCGACCTATCGTACTGCTCGGGATATCGGTCGCGGATATCGCGCTTAATCTCCCCAATCTGTCGGAAGATAGCGTCTGCGCTCTGCGCCTTGAGAAAAGCGTTGTTCTTGGTAGGCGGGGCAGTGTTGTTTGTAGTCGCAAAAACGACAAGCAGGAGAAAGCCGAGGGACAAACTCTGTACAGGCTTCGATCTCTTCGATGCGTTGGATCAAAGAGCGCTCCAAGGCTGCGAGTGCGTGCTGTGGAAGCGTCGGGTTGAGTTCGCGCTGGCTTGCAAGATAAAACCACAAGACCTCGATGTGATGAGCGTCTACAAATGTATGTTGAACGGCAAGCTGATACACGCCGGGTTGGATATCGCTTTGGAGCTTGTGATAGGAGGGGACATACTTGGCTGTTTTGTAATCGTGGATGATATACGTCCCGTCGATATGGCGCGACAATCGGTCGAGTTTGCCGCGCATTCGGTAGATCCTCTGCTCTCCTTGGAGGGTGATCTGAAACTTCCATTCGAGTCCGATCAGAGCGATCTCGGGCGTGTGGAACGGATAGAAATACGTGTAATAACGGCGCAGGCATTTTTCACCAAATCGGCGGTGCCACTCCCGACCATTCGGGCTTTGGGACATCTCGATCTGGTTGCTCCACAAAAGCTCCCATTGACGCCAATAATAGCCCAACAGGTCGCTGATCGAGGGCAGTTGCCCCGCATCAAGCAGCTTATGGAGATGTTCTAAGGCATCATGCACACGACAACCCACGTAGGATTCGATGTGTTGCGTCTCCGTCTTGATGCGGTCGATGTGCTGGAATTGGTAGCGCTTGGGGCAAAGCTCATAGAGCTTGAGCTGTGATACAGAATACACGCGCTCGGCTGTTGCGAGGGAAGGTGAGAATGGGGGCGTTTGCAAGGCGATCTCCTCATTTTTCCTCAGCCTACGCCATCCAACCCCACGCTGTCAATTGCGAATCTTCTCGCTGCGGTCGCCCTTTGTGGAGCCGTCTTTTTGAGTATAGAGGTCTGCGCAAACACCGAGGCGGGCGTTGTAGTGAGCCTACATGTGTTGCGACCGTGTACAATTTGGGGCGGCTCTCAGGTAGAGCGGTAGCGTGTAGCGTCTTGCTTTCGCTTGTGAATGCGCCTAGTATGCCTGTATTGCTGCCCGTAGCCATAGGGCTCAAGCCCAGAGGAGTATCGATCGATGAACCAACGCAAGTCTTTTCAGCGTATCTTGTCCTTGTTTGTCTTGTGTGGCGTGCTTTTTCCGTTGTTGACTGCTGCGCAGTGTTTGCAAAATGCCAATATCCCTTTCCCGATCAAACGCGACTTTGAATTCACGGTGGATATCGACCAAGCCGCCGCACAAAGCCTCGGCAAAAGCGGAGTGCAAAAAACTCCCGAAGGCAAGATCCCACAAGGCGCACCCGATGTCCCCGTTCCTGTCGACATCGAACAACTGGTCGATATCTCGGATGACCTCAACGTGCAAAAGTACGGAAGCGCCCTCAAGCACGTCAAAGTCAACTCTGTCAAGGTGACGGCCCTCGAAAACACCGTCAATGTGGCCCTTCCTGCACTCACCTTGAAGATGTCCGAGAAAGACAAATCCAACGAGCAAGAAGTCGGTAGCCTGCGCTCGATCAATCCGGGGGAAACAGGCGCGATCGACGATATGATCAAAACCGAAGCCCAAAAAGACGCCGCAGGCCGCTACATCGTCAAGTTCGCGTTCAACATCAAAGCCCTCTCCCAATACGTCCTCAAAGCAGGGATGGAAGTCCCCAAAGGCAAGATCAAACTCAAGATCTCGATCGACGTTGTGCTTTCCCTCAATCCCTTCTCCAAATAAGCGCGACACAGTGGACAGAAAAAAACCTTCTCGATGGAGCACCTGTTGCGCACAAGTGGCTGCGTTTGTCCGCAAAGAAGGGCTGTTTTTTACGGGGGATCGCGTTTTGGTCGGTGTTTCGGGGGGGATCGATTCGGTCTTTTTATGGGAAGTGCTTTGTGCTCTCGGTGAGACCTTGGGGATCGAAGAGATCATCGCGGTGTACGTCGATCATGGCTTGCGCCCCGACCAAACACAGGCAGAGGCTGCTTGGGTGCGCGCATTGGCCGCCCGATCCGGGCGGATGGCGATCGCCGCAGCGTTGGAGCTTTCGGTGCAAGGGGCCTCACTTCAAGAACGCGCACGCGAGGCTCGGTTGGCGTGTTTGGAGCGCCTCGCCACCGAACACCATTGCACACGCATCGCACTCGGCCACCATCGCGACGATCAAGCCGAAACGTTGTTGCAGCGCTTTTTGCGCGGTACGGGGCCTCGTGGATTGGCCGGGATCTGGCCGATCCGTGATCGATGGGTGCGCCCGCTCTTGTGCCTCTCTCGCTCCGAGATCCAAGCTGTTTTCGACGAGCAGTCTTGGACATGGTGTGAAGATCCAACCAACCTCAAAACAGATTATCAACGCAATCAGATCCGTCACTTACTGCTTCCGTTGCTTGAACACACCTATAATCCACAGTTGCGAACGCATCTTGCGCATCTTGCATGGCGCACTCGGCAAGACGAGGTGTTTTTTGCCGAACAGATCGAGTCTCTGTGGAAAGCGCCTTTGTGTGTGGCAAGCGGAGGGATCCTTTGTTTGTCGTTGGCCTCCCTACGGCCTCTTGCGCCATCCTTGCTGTGGCGCTGTTTGCAACGGGCGATCTGGGAGGTGTACGAGGCAACCCTCCCCGAAGAACAGATCGAACATCTCGCTTTGATCGTCGCAGGACAACACGAAGCAAAGAAAGCCTCGCTGCCTGCGCCTTTTTGCGTGATCCGTACCTTCGCGTCTTTGTGGTTCCTACCCCCCCACGCCTTTCCATCACAGGATGAAACCACGCAGCGCATCGAGATCTCTAAAATGTCCATCCCATCGCAGGTTCGTACGCCTTGGGGTGGGCTTTTTTTGAGCGATGCGAGTGAGCCGTTTTGTGGGGCTTTGCCCCATACCCCACAAGGGAGCGCGGCTCCCTTGACCCCGTATTGGCGGAACGAGCAAAGGTTTTTCCACCCAACAGCACTGCCGCTTGAAGCATCGCGAACACGGGATCTTTCTCTACCACATGAGTCTTCTCCCTGCAAACAGCAGGCGAGTTCTGAGCGACTGCAGGCGGATTCTCAGCCAAAACAGGTGGATTGCGAAGGATGGTCTGTGCTGATCCCTCGTTTGGAGTTCGGCGATCGGGGAGCGTGCCTTCGGACCCGTCGTGTCGGCGATATCGTTCGTTTGAAGGCGGGGCATCGCTCGCTCAAGCGCTGGTTGGTTGATCAACACGTCCCTGTTTTTTTGCGTGATATCTGGCCTGTTCTTGCGTACGAGCAGAGCGTCGTCTGGTTGCCGAGCATCGCGCAGCCGCTGGAGACGGAGAGTCAGCCCTGCCTTCGGTTGACTTTGCAGCCCGCCCCTTGGCTGGTTTCGTTGCAGCATCTTTTCTTTGCAGAAGAAGAGCGGCAGATTGTCGAGTTCTGTTGGCCGTCTTTGTCAGACGTTCGCCCGAAGATGTTGTAGAGCGTCGTTTGGGTCGATGCCCTCGGTGGTATCGTGGTTTGGGATGTAGGTTTGATCGCTTCGGTGGCATCGTGGTTTGGGATGTAGGTTTGATCGCTTCGGTGGCATCGTGATTTGGGATGTAGGTTTGATCGCTTCGGTGGCATCGTGGTTTGGGAGCTTGATATGATCGCTTCGGTGGTATCGTGGTTTGGGATGTAGGTTTGATCGCTTCGGTGGCATCGTGGTTTGGGATGTAGGTTTGATCGCTTCGGTGGTATCGTGGTTTCGGTGGATGGAAGGAAAAAGCAGATGGAAATGGGTCGGACAGCAAAGCGTCGTCATCGAGATGGGCTGCGCGGGATCTTGTTTTTTGGAGCGTTGTTGTGGGCGGGTTTGAGCGGGATGATCTGCGACCGAGCATCGGACGTTGCAGTGCGCGTGAAAAAGGACTTTCTCTTTCAGATGCGCCCCGAAGATGCCCTGTCTGCGGCGGGGATCAAAGATCAAAACGGGAAGGTTCCTGACGGACTGCCACAACGCGAGTTTTTGTTGCGCATCAACAGCGATCTGGATCTGACCACCAACACGGAGTTCCAACAATACAAAGATCGTGTCAAGGCCATCCACATCAACCGCGTTTGGATGACGATTCAGGCCAATACATCGCCCGTTACAATGAACCAAGGCGAAGTCGCGATGGCTCCCAAAAGTGAGGCGGGAACCGTTCGAGAACAGGACTTTGCAAACGGTCTGGTGGCTTCGACGCCTGTGATTAAGGCGGGAGATGCGGATGTTCGTGTGCCGTTGTTGTGGAACGCGGGTGGGGTGGAGACGGCGTTGAAGTTGATCCGTCAGTATCGTTTTGCGGTGCGTTATTCGTCCGCGTTTCAAGTCGAACCCGGGATGCCTTATCCTGTGGGGGAGATCCAAGTTCGGCTTGAATTTGAACTGACCTTTGTGGTCAGCATCCTGTGAAACCTATTTGACCGACCGCAAGTCACACACTACTATTCACTGCGATCAAGCGTCGGTTGTGTGCCGACTTGCATCTAAAATGTGGTGACCGTTGTGTTTGCTGCACAGATAGCGCGCTTGCTTTTACGCGCCACGCAAACGAGGTTGGGTCGCCTACACGGGCCGAAGTCCTCGGTCGGTTTTCCTCTTCCACACAAGACCACCACGCTGTGCGGGAGTTGCGCGAAAGCCTCGGCTGACGGCCCTCTATCGTCGCATCGTTCGGGCCGATCATCGAACAAGCCAAGAAGGAGTATGAGATTGAAACAACCACATCGCACCTTGTTGCTGTGGGCTTTGCTGATTCTTATTTTCGTCAGCATTTACCAGATCTTTAAGCCTGCCAGCGGAGCCAAGCCGATCCCCTTTAGCGAGTTTATGAAAGAGGTGGAAAAGGGGAACATCCAAGAAGTCACCGTTCGAGGCCAAGTCTACGAAGGCCAATTCAAAGCCAAAGATGTCAAAAAGCCCGAACCTCTCGAAGCCAAGAACCACCGTTCCGATCGATTCCGAACGGTCGGAGTGGTGGGCGAAAAGCTCAATGACTTTTTGCTCAAACACGGTGTGACAGTCCATTACAAGCCTGTCGAGCAAAACTCTTTTTGGCAGCAGATCGTGATCTCGTGGCTTCCGATCATTTTTCTGATCGTGGTGTTTGTGTTGTTTATGCGGCAGCTCCAAAGTGGCGGTGGCAAGGCCATGTCCTTTGGAAAGAGCCGCGCCAAGCTGTTGAGCGATCACCACAACAAAGTGACCTTTGATGATGTGGCAGGTGTGGACGAAGCCAAAGACGAACTCGAAGAAGTCGTTCAATTCCTGAAAGACCCCAAGAAGTTTACTCGATTGGGTGGGCGCATCCCGAAAGGTGTTTTGTTGATGGGATCACCCGGGACAGGGAAAACGCTGTTGGCGCGTGCTGTTGCAGGTGAAGCAGGAGTTCCTTTCTTTAGTATCTCAGGTTCGGACTTTGTGGAGATGTTTGTGGGGGTCGGCGCAAGCCGTGTCCGTGATCTTTTTGAACAAGGCAAGAGAAATGCACCTTGCATTATCTTTATCGACGAGATCGATGCGGTAGGTCGCCATCGTGGAGCGGGCCTTGGCGGAGGACACGACGAACGCGAGCAAACCCTCAACCAATTGCTCGTGGAGATGGACGGTTTTGAATCCAACGAAGGCGTGATCTTGATCGCCGCCACCAACCGCCCCGATGTCCTCGATCCCGCCCTTCAACGCCCGGGACGCTTTGACCGACGGGTGGTGGTGCCTCTGCCCGATCTGAATGGCCGCGAACAGATCTTGCGCGTCCACACACGCCGTTCGCCGCTTGCGGACGATGTGAATATCCATGTGATCGCACGCGGAACCCCCGGATTCTCGGGCGCAGATCTCGAAAACCTTGTGAACGAATCCGCGTTGGTGGCGGCGCGTCGAGGCAAAGATCGCGTCTACATGACTCACTTTGAAGAATCCAAAGACAAAGTGATGATGGGCCGTGAGCGCCGTTCGATGATCTTGAGCGAAGAAGAAAAGCGCCGAACAGCGGTCCATGAGGCCGGGCACGCTTTGGTTGGCAAACTGCTCAAGCACACCGATCCCGTTCACAAAGTGACCGTGATCCCGCGTGGTCGGGCGCTTGGCGTGACAATGACCCTTCCTGTCGAAGAACGCAAAGACGTCTACCGCGAATACCTCGAAGACATGATCGCCTTTATGATGGGCGGACGCGCTGCCGACGAAGTCCTCTACGGTCAAAAAACCGCTGGAGCTTCCGACGATATCAACCGCGCCACCAATATGGCGCGCAAGATGGTTTGCGAGTGGGGGATGTCCGAAAAACTTGGCCCGCTGGCTTTTGGACAAAAAGAAGAACAGATCTTTTTGGGCCGCGAGATCGCACGACATCGCGATTATTCCGAAGCTACCGCGATCGATATCGACAGAGAAGTCCATGATATCGTGGTGGCCAACTACGATCGCGCTAAAAAGCTACTTTCCGAAAACGTCGAGATCTTGCGCTCGATCGCAGATCTGCTCGTGGAGCGCGAAGTGATCAACAGCGATGATCTCGATCGCTTGATTCAAGGCGGCAAACCGTCTGATCCGCCCCAAACCCCGCCGACCAAGGAAAGCGGAGCCTCTTTTGTGGCCACCACAGAAAACAAAGAAGAGAAAAAAGGCTCCTTCCTTGATGTCGAAAAACTCTTTGGCGATAACGAACCCACCCAAGACCCCTCCAAAAGCTAAACGCCCACCCGTCAGTACCCCCCACGCACAACCCTTTGTGGATTCGTTCACATGTCCATCCGTTGGAGCCTCAATACACAACCCTTTGCGGATCCGTCCGGTTGGCCCGAACATTACGAAGACGGCCTTGATCCACAAATCTGGTCTACCCTCGCAGGGATCGGCCCGATGCGCTTGGTGCGTATCGACGCTCTCTCTCTCGAACAGGCTCGTTGCTTGGTCGATATCTACACGCAAAAGCTCCAAGGCATCGCTCAGATCGCCATCCATACGCATCATCCAATGGCTTCGCTCGCTCTCGGTACGCGCCCGCTAACGGCCCCGCAAGAGATCGAGTCCGTAGGATGCGTGTATTTGGATGGTGATCCTGTGCGACTGGCCCGATTGATCGAAGTATTGAACGATGACCCCTCGATGGCCTCTGTGTATCGCGAGTTGGCGGCGTGGTGGGACAAGGTGCGGTGTCTTCCCTCTCCTTGGCGCATCCGAGGTTCTGTGCTGGATTGGACGAATGCACCTGTGCTGATGGGTATCGTCAACGTCACCCCCGATTCTTTCTCCGATGGGGGCCGTTATCTGGGAGTTTCGGCAGCGATCGAGCATGGGCTACGGTTGGTCGAAGAAGGCGCGGCGATCTTGGATATCGGAGGGGAATCCACGAGGCCGGGTGCTGCAGCGGTTTGTGCATCGGAAGAGATCGATCGCGTTTTACCTGTGATCGAAGGACTACGAAAACACAGCGCGATCCCTCTTTCCATCGACACCTACAAATCTGCGGTGGCACACGAAGCTTTGGCGTGTGGGGCCGATATCGTCAACGATATAAGTGGCTTGCGTTTTGATCCCACACTTGCAACGGAAGTGGCCGTAGCAGGGGCCTTTTTGATCTTGATGCACAGCCGCCATACCCCCAAAAATATGCAACAAGCACCGCATTACGAGGTGTTGTGGTCTGAGATCGGTTCGGAGCTATCGGTTGGCCTAGAGCAAGCCGTCTGTGCGGGCGTTGCGTTCGAGCAGATCGCGATCGACCCCGGGATCGGCTTTGGCAAGCGCCCCCAAGACAATCTGCGTATCCTTCGGGAGTTCGCCGCTTTGCGAAGTTTTGGCCTACCGATCTTGATCGGTGCTTCGCGCAAGTCTTTCTTGGGGAATTTGCTTGGCGGTGCTGCTCCGACAGAACGCTTGGAAGGCTCGCTGGCAGCCGCTGCTGCGGCGTTTCAGTCGGGTGCCCAGATCTTGCGTGTTCATGATGTGGCGGAAACCAGAAAGCTGCTGCGCGTCCTTTCTGCGATCGGGCTACCTTCTTCGTGAAGATCAAACATCCCTGAAAAGAAACATCTTTTGGCTTATGTCGTCTGTGAAATCGCAGGATATCACAACAAAGAGGCTTGCGTTGTGCGCTGAGGTTCGGTTCAATGGACGCGATGTGCCTCTTTGGTGGGACATCCCCCCTCGCAATTCTTACGGGTCTCAGTAGATGCGTTGTGATCGTGCTTTCTACACGCTCGCAAGCTTCTCGAACGCAAAGATTTTTTCCATGAAAGAATGGTTGTTACAATTCACCACAAACTCGGGCCTGACCTTGGCTTGGCCGGACCGTTTTTTTTGGGTGGCGTTGTTTGATATCCTCCTTGTGTACTACTTGCTGTATCGGGGCCTTTTGCTGCTGAAAGGCACAAAAGCGGTTCGGATGTTGCTTGGCCTGCTGTTGGTGGTCGCGTCCTACTTTGTCTCCCGCCAGTTCGGGATGCAGACCTTTTCTTTCATCCTCGATCAATTCTTTAACTCGTTTATCTTGGTGATCTTGATCATCTTCCAAGACGATCTGCGCCGAGGTCTGAGCCGTGTGGGAATTAACCCCTTTCAACGAGGAGCTCGCCTTTCCGAAGAAGAGATGGCCGGGCTCGATGAGATGGTCAAAGCGGTCAACGTCCTCTCGACCAAAAAAGTCGGGGCCTTGATCGTGATCGAACGCGCTGCGGATATCCGCGATCACGTCCAAGAAGGAACCCCGATCGATGCGGTGATCTCCGAAGAATTGTTATTTAGCCTGTTTCTTCCGTATTCTCCGCTGCATGACGGCGCAGCGGTGCTTCATCAGGGCCGAATCGTGCGCGCTGGTTGCTTTTTGCCTCTCACGCAAAATCCCGAGATCTCTAAACACCTCGGCACGCGACATCGCGCCGCCATCGGCCTCACCGAATCTACCGATGCTTTGGTGGTCGTCGTCTCCGAAACTGACGGAAAGATATCTCTTTGCCGCGACGGAAAGATCTCCCGAGGTCTCGATCCTTCGGCTCTTTACAACGAAGTTCTTGCTGCTCTTTGGCCTCGTGCTCCCCAACTCCTCGAACAAAAATCGCTTTCTCCTGAAGCCAAAGCCGCCGAGAAAAAGCCTGCCGAGAAAAAATCGGCGGACAAAAAGCCCGCTGATCCGCCAAAGATCCCCATCACCACTCGCGTTGAACCCTTCAAAGATGTCGAGACGCAAAGCGCCTTGCCCACAACTCCCCCGACCGCTTCGGCCCCCAACCCCAACAACAGCAACACCCGCCTCAAGCCCTTTAAGCCCAAGCAAGAGACCAAAAAGTCTTTTCAAAGCGAGATCCGCACCACCACCAGCGATAGCGGTAAACACACCGATACGCGGTTGAAGCCGTTGATGATCACCGAAACCGTCTGGAACGCTCGCAACGAAGACGAAAAAGACTCGAATCTTGATGCCTCTCGTCTCGATGAGCCTAAGCGATCAACCGAAAGCCCCGTCCCTCGCCAAGAAGACCGTAGCTCGGACAAGTCCGATCGAGCCTCCGACCCGTCCAAGCCGACTCCGCCCCAGCAAGCCAGCGAACCCCCCAAACCAGCCGCTCCCAAGCAGATCGTTGTGAAGCGCATCGATATGGAGGACGCCATCGACGGCGAAGACCGCATCGACTTTAACGCCCCCACCAAGGAATCCCCAAAAACAGCACAGCCCTCCGCGCCCGAACCCGCAAAAGATCCCGCAAAAGCACAACAGAACGAAAAACCCCCGCCAAAACACTCGGGTTCCTTCTCTTCATTTAAAGAACCCTCCAAATCCTTTGTCAACCGCCCTACGGAGGAATCGAAACCGTTCAAAACCACCGATTCTTCCGCTCCTTCGGCGCAAGAGCCGAAGAACGCAAAAGAAGCGCAAGAGCCGAAGAACGCAAAAGAAGCGCAGCCCTCTGCTCCACCTGTCACTGAATCAAAGTCCCCAAACACAACCGATGCCCCGACTCCCACCCCACAGACGATAATCTCGAAGGGAACGCGATCAGAACAGCAAAGGTCTTCGGAAGCACCCGATCTGTCGAATGTTCCAACGGTGATGCTGGGCAAGATCCCACAAACGGTGGACAGCGATCCCGAATTCGACCACGATCTGCCTCGCTCGCCTTATTCTTCGGCGATCTTGCCCAACCCAAGGGCCGCAAATACGCCTGTCCCTTCAGGAGAAAAAGCGCCGCCTGACCCGGATGCTTCGGCCTGAGATCTCGGAGGTTTTTGGATGTTGTCTTGGTTGCGCGCTGCGTTGTTTGAGAATCTTGGACTCAAACTGTTTGCGTTCTTTTTGTCGGTGGTTTTGTTTCGCTACGTCAAAGGCGAGCAAGACCGCGTTTCGACAGTCGAAGTCAAAGTGCTCTATAAGCTGCCTAAGAATCTGGTGATGGTCTCCGAAGCAGTCTCCATCCTCAAGGTGACGCTGCGTGGACCCGAAACCAAGCTGCGTGGTGTCGATGCCCACTCGCTGTCCTACACCTTCCAATTGAAGAATGTTTCGCCCGGTCCCACACAATACCAGCTTTATGTCGAACAGTTGCGCCCGCTGTTTCCTCCCGAAGTCCAAGTCATCCGTTTAAGTCCGTCCATCCTGAACTTTGAACTGGACAAAGTCGCCAAAAGCACGCTCCCTGTGCGCGTGCAGATCCAAGGCATCATGCCGCTCGGCTACAAGCTGTTGCCTCCTGTGAATGCCTTTCCCCTTGAAGTCCCGATCGAAGGCCCCGATAGCATTGTCAAAACGATTCGCCATGTCCCGACTCGTCCCCTCGATATCTCTGGGATCACCCAAGATACCGTGCGCGAGCTTTTGCTCGAAACCCCCGGACGTTATGTGCAGTTTTTGGGAGTTCCCAAAGTGCGCGTCAAACTCCGCGTTCATCGGGTCTTGGATAAAAAAAGGTTCGCTCGGCTGCCGATCAAGCTTCTCGGATTTCCTGTCCCTGCGCAAACACAAGTCTCTCTCTCGCAAGAAACTGCGGATGTAACGTTGTTTGGCCCGCTCTCCCAACTTCATCCCCTCCAAGCCAAAGATGTGATCGTCGAAGCCGATGCCACTCCATTCTCCACCAAAGGTGCAGGCACCTACGATGTGCCCTTGCGCGTGCGCTTTGCGGCTCCTGATCTGAAAGTCGTCTCTCCTCCCACTCCCACAACAGTTCAAATCACCGTCAAGATCTCGGCTGCTCCTCCCGCTCCCCATGCCCCCCCTCAAAGAAGAGAAGAGGCCCCCCCAGAACGTCGCGCAGAACCGACAAAGACCCGCAAAAAGCCGAAAACCCGCAAAAAGCCGAAAACCCGCAAAAAGCCGAAAACCCGCAAAAAATTGCCCCCATCCGATGGGAAAAGTGCAAAGAGCGAAGACAAAGAAGACAACGAATAGCACGAAGGAAGACAGCGAGATGGGCGCACAAAAGCAATTTTTTGGAACGGATGGTATTCGAGGTGTCGTGAATCAGCCACCGATGACAACGACGATAGCGCATGCTGCGGGAGTTGCGTTGGTCGAGTGGTTGCGGTCGTGCAAGGCTCCGTTGCGGGTGGTGATCGGTCGAGATACCCGTCGTTCGGGGCCGATGCTTGAAGCTGCATTTGCCGCAGGAGCCGCTGCGATGGGGGCGGAGATCTCGTTGGTTGGAGTTTTGCCAACGCCTGCCGTAGCGTGGTTGACGTGCGCCGAAGGCGCAGGGGCCGGGGTGATGATCTCGGCTTCACACAATCCTTATCAAGACAATGGGATCAAGATCTTCGATGCACAGGGGCACAAGCTCTCTGATGAAGCCGAGATCCGCCTTGAATCCGCGATGCAGCGCGTGTTGACGGGGGAGATGATCTTTCCAAACGCCGAATCCATCGGAGAAATCCGCGCCGAGCAAGGAGCTTCGGAGCGTTTTGTGACACATCTGCGATCGGCATGGACGCTTGGTCGTCGATTGAGCGGGGTGCGCGTGGTGGTCGATGCGGCCAATGGAGCGGCCTTTTGGGTTGGACCTGCTTTGTTTGAGGCTCTTGGAGCTGAGGTGGTCGCACTACATGATCAACCAAATGGGCGCAATATCAACGAGGGTTGTGGGTCACTTGCGCCGCACATCCTCCGAGACGCTGTGCGCTTGCATCGTGCGCAAGTCGGTCTGGCGCTAGACGGAGACGCAGACCGTTTGATCGTCGTGGATGAAACAGGGGCCGTTTTGGATGGCGATCATCTGATGATGATGGCGGCGATCCATCTTTCGCGGCGCGGTGCTTTGGGCGGAGAGGTCTTGGTCACGACGGTGATGAGCAATCTCGGTCTCGAACGTGCGCTGAAAAAACACGGTATCCGTATGGAACGCACTCCCGTTGGGGATCGCTACGTCAGCGAACGGATGCGCGCTTTGGGCGCAACGCTCGGCGGAGAACAATCGGGGCATCTGATCTTTTCGGAGTATTCGACTACAGGAGACGGGCTGCTTGCTGCTCTTCAGATCCTTGCGTTGATGATCTCCGAAGATCGGCCTCTTTCGTCTCTTGCCGCAGAACTTGAGCCGTTCCCTCAGATCTTGCGAAACTTTCCTGTGCGCGAGAAACGACCTTGGCAAGATATCCCTGCTTTGCGCCTTGCTGTCGCTTCCGCAGAAGCCGAACTCGGCGCAGAGGGGCGGGTCTTGATCCGCTACTCAGGCACAGAAAACAAGCTGCGGATCATGGTCGAAGGCCCGTCGTGGGACTTGATCGAACGCCTCGTCGACAAACTCCAACAAGCTTTCGAAACCGAACTGGGCCTCGCTTAGAGAAGTCGAGCTACAAAAACAAGTTCTGTGTATTTTTCTCAAACCACAAAAACAAGGGCATTCTCCGATCATGCGGGCTTATCTGGATCTTTTGACGCATCTGCTTGAGCGCGGTGAAGACCGCGAAGATCGAACGGGTGTTGGAACTCGCGGTGTCTTCGGTTATCAGATGCGCTTTGACCTTGCACGAGGCTTTCCTTTGCTCACCACCAAAAAGCTGTTTGTGCGCGGTATCATTGCAGAGTTGCTGTGGTTTTTGCGCGGAGATACCGATGCTTCGTGGTTGCAAGCGCAAGGTGTTCGGATCTGGGATCCTTGGGCCACCGCCGAAGAATGTGCGCGATTTGGTCGGGATGCTGGAGATCTTGGCCCGATCTATGGCCACCAATGGCGAAACTTTGGTGCCACTCTCCAGCCCGACGGTCGTTACGCATCGGATGGTATCGATCAGATCCTTCGGGTGATCGAGGAGATCCGACGCTCGCCTTCTTCGCGCCGTTTGATCGTCTCGGCGTGGAATCCCCGTGAAGTCGATCAAGTGACGCTGCCCCCTTGCCATACGCTGTTTCAATTCTATGTCAGCCGTAGTCGTCTGAGCTGTCAGTTGTACCAACGCTCCGCCGATGTTTTTTTGGGGGTTCCCTTCAATATCGCCAGTTATGCGCTGTTGACGATGTTGATCGCGCAATGTTGCGATCTGACTGCGGGTGAATTGGTTCACACCTTCGGGGATGTTCATCTCTACCGCAACCATCTCGATCTCGCTCGTCTCCAATGTTCTCGTGTGCCTCGTGTTTTGCCCACCCTGCATATCAACCCACAAAAACACGATATCTTGTCTTTTGTCCCCGAAGACTTTCGCATCGAAGGCTACGATCCTCACCCTCATATCGCCGCAGAAGTCGCTGTTTGACGACCATGACCGACGAGCCGATCCCGTGAGTTGATCCCATACCCCCGCAGAGGTCGCTGTTTGATGACAAAGACCTACGAGCCGATCCCTCATACCCCCGCAGAGGTCGCTGTTTGATGACAAAGACCTACGAGCCGATCCCTCATACCCCCGATCCATCGCGTTTCCCATCCGAATCGATCTTGCCGCCGTTGGCTGTGATCGTCGCCATGACCGTTGAGGGCGTGATCGGCTACTCAGGAGGTATGCCTTGGCACGAACCTGCCGATCTACGGTACTTTCGACAGCGAACCCTCGGCCATGCCATCTTGATGGGCCGCGTCACCTACGAATCGATCGGACGGCCCTTGCCCGATCGGCGAAATCTGATCCTCTCTCAACGCTCCGACTTACACGCTCGTGGGTGCGAGGTCTTCGCAGATCTTGCAACGGCCCTCGTGGCCGCAAGAACCGAAGATCCATGCCCCGTCGTGATCGGTGGCGCGAAGCTCTACGCGGCAACTCTCCCGCTTGCTACACGCTTATACGTCACAGAGATCGGCTGCGCGGTACACGGAGACACATTCTTTCCACCGATCGAGGCTTCTTCTTGGTGCGAGATCGAATGCTTTGAGGCCCAAGGACAAGCCGGTCCCTTGCGCTTTTTGACTTTGGCGCGTACACATCCCGCACCATCCTGATATCGTGCCTTCTTCTCCCACCGACAGCCCCGAGCGCATGGAGGTTTTTGTGAATCCTCATTACCTTGAACGATTCTTTTCTCCCCGATCCATCGCCGTGATCGGCGCAAGCGAACGCGAGGGTTCCGTCGGACGGCAGATCTTATCCAATCTGTTGCAAGCCCCCTTTCAAGGGGCGCTTTATCCTGTCAACCCACGATACAAACAAGTACTTGGCTTGCGTTGTGTCCCTGAACTCAAGGATATCGGTGCGCAAGTGGACTTGGTGATCGTGGTGACGCCCGCCAAGACCCTGCCAAGCTTGATACGCGCTTGTGGTGAACAGGAGATCCGCCACGCTTTGGTGATCTCCGCAGGCTTCAGCGAGACAGGCAGCGCTGGGCAACATCTCCAAACACAGATGCTCGAAGAAGCCCGTCGTGTGGGAGTGCGCTTGATGGGGCCCAACTGCCTTGGGATGATGCGCCCGATCCTCGGCTTGAATGCCACCTTTAGCAAAGGCATCGCAAAGGTCGGTCATCAGGCGCTGATCTCGCAATCTGGTGCGCTGTGTACCTCGATCTTGGATTGGGCCGAAGAACGGGACGTTGGATTCTCAACCGTTGTTTCGCTCGGTGACTTGGCCGATATCGGCTTTGGTGAAGTTCTTGAGTATGTGGCTTTGGATCCCGATACACATAGCATCTTGTTGTATATCGAAGGCGTGCGACATCCTCGGCGCTTTATGAGCGGTTTACGGATGGCTGCGCGTCTCAAACCTGTGATCGTGATCAAGGCAGGCCGTCATCAGCAAGGCGCACAAGCCGCACGTTCTCACACGGGTTCGCTCGTCGGGATGGATGATGTCTTTGATGCCGCATTGGAACGGGCAGGCGCTGTGCGCGTCTTTAGTATCGATCAGCTTTTTTCTACCGCGCAGCTTTTGGCCAGCGGCCACCGCGTCAAAGGTGGGCGACTGGCGATCCTCACCAACGGCGGTGGTCCCGGTGTGATGGTCGCCGATCGCGCCGTCGATCTCGGTGTGGCGTTGGCGTCATTGTCCCCCGAAACCATGCAAAAGCTCGATGCTGTGCTTCCTGCGCATTGGTCCCACAACAACCCCGTCGATATCTTGGGCGATGCAGCCCCCGAAGCCTATCGCGCCGCTGTCTCCGCTTGTATCCAAGACGAACAAGTCGATGGCCTCTTGGCGATGCTCTCTCCACAAGCCATGACCGCCCCTTTGGAAGCCGCTCAGGCTGTCATCGATGCCGTTGCCGATCAGAAAAAGCCCGTCTTGACAAGCTGGATGGGCGGGGTCCAAGTCGCCGATGCCCGTGCGCTCTTTGCTTCCCACCACATCCCGCACTTTTCAAGTCCAGAGACCGCCGTCGAAGCCTTTTCCTTTTTGGCCCGTTATCATCAAAACCAAGCCTCTCTTTTGCAAACGCCCGGGCCGCTCTCCGACGAACGCCCCCCCGATATCCAAGGCGCACGTCTGATCCTCGAAGGCGTCCTTGCTTCGGGGCGTACCCTGCTCAACCAACTGGAATCCAAAGCGCTGTTGCGTGCTTTTCACATCCCTACCGCCCATGCCATCGAAACCCACAGCGCCCACGAAGCCCTTGTCGCTGCCGAAACCCTCGGATTCCCCGTCGCCATGAAGATCCAGTCCAACGATATCTCCCACAAAACCGATGTGGGCGGCGTTCGACTCGGTATCCGCGACGCCCCCCAAGTCCGCAGCGCTTACGGTGAGATGATCTCCGAAGTCCAAACGCGCCGACCCAACGCCACGATCGCAGGGGTACTTGTCGAAAAAATGATATCTTCCCCCACCAGCCGCGAAGTCATGGTCGGTGTCGTCCGCGATCAAGTCTTTGGACCCGCCATCAGCTTCGGTCTCGGCGGCGTCTACGTCGAAGTCTTGCGCGATCGCGCTATCGCTCTGCCCCCTCTCAACGCCTTTTTGATACAACGCATGATCCAACGCACCCGCGCTGCCAAACTCCTCGAACCTTTCCGCCACTTGCCCGCTGTCCACACCGCCGCTCTCGAAAATGTCCTCCTGCGCGTCTCCGAGATGGTCTGCGAACTCCCATGGATCGTCGAAATGGATATCAACCCCCTGCTCGTTGATGACAACGGAGCCGTCGCTCTCGACGCTCGGATCGCCATCGAACACCTTTCTTCTGCATCCCGTCCCTACGCCCACATGGCCCTCCATCCTTATCCCGCTCACCTCGTCTCCCAATGGCAACTCTCCGATGGTACCGATGTGACGATCCGACCCATCCGCCCCGAAGATGCCCTGATCGAACTGGAATTCGTGCGCGGCCTCTCTCCCGCCTCCCGCTATTTCCGCTTCATGCACGCACTCCAAGATCTCAGCACCCAAGAACTTGTGCGCTTTACGCAACTCGATTATGACCGTGAGATCGCCTTGATCGCGGTGATCGAATCCCCAAGCGGAAAACCCCTAGAGATCGCCGTCGCTCGTTATGCCACCCTTGCTGACGGCAAAAACTGCGAATTCGCTGTCGTTGTCGCCGACGCTTGGCAAGGAAAAGGTCTCGGTAGCCGCTTGATGCGCGAACTGATCCATGCCGCACGCCTTCGCGGTCTCTCCGAGATGTACGGCGATATCCTCTCCGAAAATCGCAGCATGATCGAACTCGTCCGATCCTTGGGCTTTTCCTGTCGCACTCACCCCGAAGATCCCACCCTCCAACGTGCAACACTTTCGCTGCTTGACGATTAACCCCACCAAAGAAGAGTCCACGGAAAACACAGAAGGCACGGAAAACACGGTCGAAGGGGTCGAAGAGGTCGAAGAGGTCGAAGAGGCCGAAGAGGTCGAAGAGGTCGAAGAGGTCGAAGAGGTCGAAGAGGTCGAAGAGGCCGAAGAGGTCGAAGAGGTCGAAGAGGTCGAAGAGGCCGAAGGGGTCGAAGAGGTCGAAGAGGTCGAAGAGGTCGAAGAGGTCGAAGAGGTCGAAGAGGTAGGCACGCAAAGGAGTATCGGAGATGTGGGGATGGATGGCTATGCAAGATCCGTTGGCGCAGCAGCGGGAGTTTTTGCCGGTGATGCGATCGATCTTTGAGTACTTTGGGGTGGGAGGGCTGTCGCGGTTTTTGTTGCAGTTGTTGACGTTGGTGTTTGCGCTGTTGATGGCGTGGTTGGTCGATCTGTTTTCGCGGCGTTGGTTGGTGCGAGGGATTCATGCTGTGGTCAAACGCACCGAGACCAAGTGGGATGATGCGTTGATGGAGCATCACGTCTTTGAGCGGCTATCGCATCTTGCGCCAGCGTTGGTGCTTTGGGGGGCCTCTCAAGTGATCTTTCCTTCGGGAACATGGGGAAGATCGCTGCTTCAACATGTGGCGGTGTCGATCATTATTCTCGTGGTGGTGTGGGCGCTCGAAGGGGCGGTCGATGCGTTTTTGGGGATCTTTCGGGCGATGGAAGGGATGCGCTACAAGCCGCTCGAAAGCTATGGGCAAGTGATCAAGCTGTTGTTGGGGACTGTGGCCGCCGTGTTGATCGTGGCGGAGTTTTTGGAGCGTTCGCCTTGGGCCTTGCTTGGGGGGTTGGGAGCGTTTACAGCGGTGCTGATCTTGGTGTTTCGCGATAGCATCCTCGGCTTTGTGGCAAGCGTGCAGATCAGCACGCTCGATCTGGTCCGAGAAGGCGATTGGATCGAGATGCCCAAGTACGAAGCCGACGGCAGTGTGATCCGCTTTTCCTTGACCACCGTTCACGTCCAAAACTGGGACAAGACCATCACCACCATCCCCACGTATGCCCTTACTGCCGAGTCTTTCAAAAACTGGCGCGGGATGTTTGACTCGGGGGTCCGCCGTATCAAACGCGCCGTATCGATCGATATCAACAGCATCCGTTTTCTCGATGAGGCGCTGCTTGCAGATCTTCAAAAGATCCAACTCTTGCAGCCTTACCTCGACAAACGCCTTGCCGAGATCAGCCGTTGGAATGCCGAACATCACATCGAATCAAACTCGCCAGCCAATGGCCGACGCCTGACCAATGTCGGGACATTTCGCGCTTACCTCGAAGCCTACATGGAGCAACACCCCAAGATCGATACCCAGATGACCTTTTTGATCCGCCAAATGCCTCCCTCCGCAAATGGCCTTCCCATCGAGATCTATGTCTTTACCCGCGAGCAAAGCTGGGTTCCCTACGAGAAACTGATCGCCGATATCTTTGACCATCTTTTCGCCATCCTTCCGCTGTTCGATCTGCGCGCCTTTCAAGCCCCAAACGGAGCCGATGTTCGCGCTCTGCTCCATCCGCCTGCCCCTCCCGCTCCCCGCCTTCTTCTCGATGAAGATCTCTGAGTGAGCCTCCGCACGGGATAAATCTCGGCGGCTTCCTGGGTTATACGATATCCGAGTGATGCACACAGCCAAGGAGAATACGTAGACGCCCGATTACTGGGCATCCACAGGGGGCTAACACTCGGATACATCGTGTCATACGATATCCGAGTGATGCACACAGCAAAGGAGAATACGTAGACGCCCGATTACTGGGCATCCACAGGGGGCTGCCCCTACCTCTTTACGATAACGCAATGGGCGGCTCTCGTATCTGAGAGCATCCGCCTTCTTCTCCTCCTCGCCTCTGCGACAGCAGGGAGAGGGGGGCGGGGGGTGAGGGTCACGCGAGATCTGCCCCTGTCATATACCCCCGTTGTTTAGGGGGTTATGGGCGTTGGGGTGGGAACAGAGGGAGACGTGTTGGGGGTTGCGAGGGTGAGCGTGCGTTGCAGGCCGCGCAAGGTTTGTGCGACGGCTTCCGCTTTTTTGGGGGTTCCCGCCGCAGTGTACGCAGCAGGAAGCATGACGCGCAGATACGACCAACCTTCTTCCAAAAGGCTTTCGAGGGCCAACAACTTCTTTTCGAGCAAGCTGGTGGAACTTTTGGGATCTTTGGCCGCCTTTTCGGTCTCTCCGATCAGGGTACCCAGCTCAATTACTTGATGGATCTTGGCCTCATCAAGATGGAGACGGGCGTCTGTGTGCATCTTTTGGATCGGTCCAAGAACCGACCACACCGTCAACAGCTTGGGACCCATCGTTCGAAAATCCCCGCCGAGATCGTCGAAGCCCCGACCTTCGCGGATCTGATCGGCCTCCGTCGAAGAGATCAGACCGATCTTTTCCATCAGATCGAGGTTGTGCATCACTGCCGGGCGTAATGAAAAGGCTTCTTGTCCCAAGGCGCTGCGCGGCGACACGGCTGTCGGTGTGCGGTCGTAGTCGCTCGACACGTACAGCCACGCACGCACCAACCAAGGCATCTCTTCTAGCCAAGAAGAAAGCGTGGCTTGTACGGACGGCGCGAACGCAGCCCGTATCGTATCCTTGTCTTGGTTGAAATCGTCCAGTCGTTTTTGGAGTGTGGGTGCCAATGTTTCGGCGTCGATGCCAAGACGTTTGGCAGGGAGCGTTTGGAGGGCATCCAGTCGTGGTTGAACGCGCTGGAGGGCTTCGAGACCTGATTTTTTTGTATCCATCGCATCTCCGATGACAAAGGGTGGTTTGCACAAGCCTTTGACCGTGTTCTCGCTGCTGCTTGTGCGCAAAGCAACGTTGGGTAGGTTGTCGGTGAAATCCTTTTCGATGGGGTGCTACAACTCGGAACGTTTAACAACAGTTTTTTTCTTTTGGCAAGGCTCTTTGATCCAGCCATACTTTTTTTAGAAAAAATCTTCTTTTTTTAAGACAGTGAAGTCGAATCAGAGAAAAAGTCTTTTGGTCGATCAACGCTCGGCTCGTCTGAGCAGAAAGGCGATGCGCAGGATCGATGGTCGAGGTGGGGTGAGCAGAAAGGCGATGCGCAGGATCGATGGTCGAGGTGGGGCGAGCAGAAAGGCGATGCGCAGGATCGATGATCGGGGTGGGGCGAGCAGAAAGGCGATGCGCAGGATCGATGGTCGAGGTGGGGCGAGCAGAAAGGCGATGTGCAGGATCGATGATCGAGGCGGGGCGAGCAGACCATCCAACGCAGTCCACAAACCCCATGACCATCGCGTGAGTCCGATCGCTGTTGGAAGCGCGAGGGGGATATCTTTTGGGAGAAGGTTGTGATAATTCTGGAGCGTACTCACACAAGGGAAGAAGGACGAGGACGGAAACAGCACAAGGTCGGTGGATGGGAAGCGCTGTCTTTGTGGTGCGCAAAGAGGGAGGAGCGGAAGATGGAACAACCCGTTGGGAATGCTTGTATTACGCGGATATTGGGGCAGGTCAAGCAGCGATTGTTGGGATGCAGCTTTGATGGTGCGATGGATCCGTATGCAGCCGAAGTGATCCGTGAGATCGAACAGTTGTTGCCTGTGTTGTTGCGATGCGAAGAAGTGCGGCGTGTGCGGACGTTGCTGGAACGAGAAGCGGTCTACTCGTTGCGGATCTTGTTTGCGCCGACGGGACCGTTGCAGGAGCTATCGCTGGATCATGGATGGGGAGATGCGCTGCTGCCGCTGTTGAAAGAGGCGGAGGCATGGGCTGATCAGATCGCGTTGTAGTCCTATCGTATCAAAGGAGACGTTGTTTTTGGGTGGTGAGGTAGTCTTTCATACGGGTGGCGGGGGAGTGGAGGACTTTTTCGATATCGTGGGAGACGGCTTCGGCCCAACCATTGGCTTTGATCTGTTCGAGGTCGAGCATGTATTGGATCATCCATTCGGGGAGATGGTTGGCGCGCATGCCTCCTGCGAATTGTTCGGGAGCGAGGTTGATATAACGGATCTCACGACCAAGGATCTCGCTGAGGATACGGGCGACGTCGTGTTCGCTGAGTGCTTCAGGGCCTGTGAGGACGTAGGTTTGGCCCCTGTGGGCGGAAGGTTGCAAGAGGGCTGTGCAAGCGACCCGGGCGATATCAAAGGCGCTAACATAGGAGATCTTGCCGTTGCCAGCGGCTCCATAGAAGGCGTTATCGCGTTGGATACTTCCACCTGTGTAGTTGAGCACGTTGTCTTGGAAAAAGGTGGGGGCAAGGATCGTCCATGCGATACCGCTGTCTTTGAGCAAGGCATCGCATGTGCCGTGATAGCGGCCCGGCCCGATACCGTTGGGATCGGCTCCGACGACGGAAAGACGGACGATGTGTTGGATGCCGTTGCGTTTGGCCGCCTCAAGGGCGAGTTGGGTGTAGGGGACAGGATCTTCGACAAAAGGGGTGAGCAAAAACAGGGTGTGCGCGCCTTTCATGGCGCTATCGAGGGTGGCGGGCTGCTCGTAATCAAGGGCAACGACTTCGGCTCCGCGTGCTGCGATGTCGGCGGATTTTGCGGGGTTTCGGACGCCAACGCGCAGGTCTGCGTGCGCGTCAAGGAGTTGGTGAAGGACTTGGCTTCCGATGGTTCCTGTTGCACCTGTCAATAAGATCTTGCTCATGGGTTTCCCTTTTTTTGGGTTGGGCCTGCCGACAAAGCGTCTGTTTGCGCAGGCGGTGGATCAGGCTGTTTGGCGATCTTGTTTCTTACTTGATGATCTACACACAAACCATTATGATTTCAAATGATTCTTTTTTATCGCAACATAAGTAGAAATGATATTGAAATGCGAAGAGAACGCAAGGAGCGAGGGCGATGGAGATAGATCTGGCGAAGATCGATCTGAATTTGTTGGTGGCGTTGGATGTGTTGTTGGAGGAGAGGAGCGTATCGAGGGCGGCGGGTCGGTTGTTTGTGACGCAACCAGCGATGAGCCAGACGCTACGGCGTTTGCGAGGGTTGTTTGGAGATGCGCTGTTGGTGCGGGTGAAAGGGGGGATGGAGATGACGCCGCGAGCGTTGCACTTGCAAGGGCCGTTGCGATCGGCGCTTCGGCAGGTGCGGAGGGCGATCGAAGGGGAGGCTGCGTTTGTGCCGAAGGAGTCGAGGGTACACATTCGGATCACGGCGTTGGATTATGTGATGTCGGCCTTGATACCGTCTTTTTTGCGTGTATTGCAACAAGAAGCACCGCAGGTCAATGTGACGGTGTTGTCGATGAAGCCGCAGTATGCGCCGATGGCGTTGGAAGAAGGAGAGGTAGATTTGGCGTTGGGCGTGCTTCCGAGGCTGCCTTCGCACCTTGGATCGTGCTTGTTGTACACGGAAGAGTTTTTGAGCATGGTATCCGTCAAACACCCGCTGTTGGGGGGTGAGATCACGGTTGAGCGTTTTATTGGGTATCCGCACGTGTTGGTGAGCACGACGGGGGAAGGTGAAGGTGCGGTGGATCGGGCGTTACAGGAGCAAGGGAAGTCTCGTCGGGTGGGGGTGCGGATACCGTCTTTTTTGGCGGTTGCGCCCGTCTTGCAGGGGACAGAACTGGTTGCAACGATGCCTGCGCAAGTAGTGTTGCAGATGGCGCAGTATTATCCGCTGTTTGTGTTTCACCCACCGTTGGTCTTGCCGTCGTTTCGGGTGGAGATGGCGTGGCCGATGCGGTTGGCGGAAGCCCCAGAGCATCGTTGGGTGCGCCAACAGATCGTGTCGTTGGTGCGCGGGACGCTGTTATCGATGGATCCGAACCATCGGGGAGATTGAGCGGGGGAGAGCATCGAGCGGAGGGCAGACAGAAGTGTGTGGATGGCTTGGGGAGCGAAGGCGGCGGATGTCGCGGAAAATCTGCTTGCTTTGGTGGAGGATCTCCTTTAGCCTTGCGAAACAACGGGTCGATCGCGTTGTTGTGATGGGCCTTTTGTGTTTTTTCGTGATACCCCAAAACAAAGCCCCCTTACGGTTGGAGGTTCCCCATGAATCTGAGTCGTGGTGCGCGTGGTGAAGCCGTTTCTGTGTTGCAAGAAGCCTTGGTGCGTGCAGGTTATGATATCGATGTGGATGGGATCTTTGGTGGTGGGACCGAAGCAGCGGTGTTTGATTTTCAAGAGAATGCGGGTTTGGTGGTGGATGGCATCGTGGGGCCGAATACATGGGCCGCTTTGGGGGTGAGCTGGGATGATGAACCCGCAGTGCGCTTGTTGGGTCTCGGTGCGCAAGGCGACGATGTGGTGGATCTGCAAAATGCCCTTGTGCGCGCAGGGTACGACATCGATGTGGATGGGATCTTTGGTCAGGGGACTTTGCAAGCTGTGTGTGACTTCCAAAGCAATGCAGGTTTGACGGTGGATGGCATCGTCGGGCCGAATACATGGGCCGCCTTGGACGCCGTTTGAGCTTCGAGAGTCCTTGAGCCTCTGCGTACCGAGCCTTGCGTGCTGCTTGCGTACATCTGCCCACATCCATCCGCCTGTATCCGTTGCGTCTGCCCGCATCCATCCGCCCACATCCGTCTGCCTGTATCCGTTGCGTCTGCCCGCATCCATCCGCCCACATCCGTCTGCCCGCATCCATCCATCTGCCCGCATCCATCCATCTGCCCACATCCGTCCATCGGGCTACGACGCTTGCGTCATGTGATCTTGATCACGCAGATCGCGATCATGTGATCGTGATCAACGTGATCGTGATCACGCTGATCGGGGCGTGGATCACAGGGCAACACAGCGCGTATTTCAAAATTTGATTTTGACCGATAGCACTTGTTTATAACAAGGGGGGGCTGCGGAATCCCCCGAAGGAGCGTCGATTTGGAGATCGGGAAAGTGAACGAATGAATTTGTACAAAAGGCAATGCTTTTCAAGCATATAAAAGTTTTTTGTAGACATGCAAATTTTCGCTGTATTCTCCGCAATGATCTAAGCGCTTTGGCGCGGGCATAGAGAAAAGAAACGTCTAGGGTCCAAACTTGCGCTTTCCGTTATCGAGCCCACCCCAAGCACCGCTGGATCGTTTGTTGATTGAATTTTTTGCTTTGCGCGAAAGGACCCCCCCTGAAATGAGCCGAAACACCAACGGATCGTCTTCTCTGTATTCTTTTTCCATCCCGATGACAGCGCTTCATCAGAGCGCGAACGTGATCACCTTCATCTCCACCGACGGAAACAAGAGCCTATTCACCAACCGCCCCTTCAAAGCTGGCCAAGTCATCGACGTGTTGCCCCGTGTGTCCGAGCAAGACTATCCCACCCGCTACACCGTGCAAACGGGCCCGAATCAGCACATCGATATCGGCGAAGTTTGGGCGTGTGGCAATCACTCTTGCGCACCCACCATGCTGTTCGATATGCGTCGGATGCTGGTGACCGCAACGCGTGATCTCAAAGCCGGCGAAGAACTGACCTTCTTCTACCCCTCGACCGAATGGGATATGGCAGAGCCCTTCGTTTGTCATTGCCATTCATCCGAATGCTTGCAACACATCGCAGGCGCTCGTTATATCCCGACCTCCGTCCTCGAAGGCTACTTCCTCAACGATCACATCGCCGCCTTGGTGACCGAGCGCGACGCACAAAACGACACCGCCGAAACCCACGAAGAACAACACACCAACGGCATCTCCAACGGCACATCGAACGGAAACGGTCACGCCGAACACCACCATCGGATCAACGGAAAATAAGTCCACGGAAAACACGGAAGACGACCAACGGGAGTCTCACGCTTCGTAAAACACGGAACACAGGGGGGAAGAGGAACACAGGGGGGAAGAGGAAAACACGGAAAGAAGAGGAACACTCGGGGGCGGGTCGGATGGGGGGCGGGCAGCGTTAACGATACGGAAAATTGGCGAGTTTCGTCTTGTACGAAATCCGCTCGTTGTGTGATCGTAAAGAGGTAGGGGCAGCCCCCCGTGGCTGCCCAATCATAGGGCGTCTACGCACTCTCCTTTGCTGTGTACATCACTCGGATATAGTCTTATTCGATACAGCCGTTGTATTCGAGAGTGAACATGCGCTCGGCGTGGAAGCAGACGTTGTAGAGGGGGAGACCTTTGGCGAGGTGGTGGAGGGTGGTGAAGAGTTGGGACTGAGCGAGGTCTTGGATCTCTTGGAGGAAAGCGTCGTGGTGTTGTTCTTGGAGGGGTAGGAGTTTGGGTTGCCGGAGCATAAAGAGGCCGGATTGTTTGCGAGCGTAGGCGGAGACTTGGGGGTGGTTGACGAACATCTGGCTATTTCCGCAGGCGGGGGAGACGAGGGGTAGTTTGCTGAAGGGTTCGACGTCATCGGTGACGTGGACGTTCATGATGGCGCCTTCGTCGTGGCGCCCGCCAAGGATGATAAATTCGAGATCGGTGACGCCGCTCCATCGGAGGTGATGGAAGGCGCGGAGGAAGTGTTCGACGAGTTCGCGTCGGATGCCGTATTCTTCGCCGTGAAGCATCATGAGTCGGATATGTCCGCATCCGATGTGCGGGGGTTGGAGGAGATGTTCGAGGATGGCTTCGCGGAGTTCGGGGGGAGGACTGGCGAAGTAAGCGCGCCAATCTTCGGCGCGTTGGAGTTGTGGGACTTGTGTTGCGAGGCGGGGATCTTGTCGGATGCTGCGGATCATGGCGTTTGCGCAATCGATATCGGAGTGCATATAGAAGCGGCCAAAGGAGTCGACGTAGTTTTGGAGAAGTTGGGGGAGGTGGTTGAGATCGATGTGTTGTTGGGTGACACGCTCGACCGCAGCGAGGGCAAGGAGGAAGTCGCCAGCGTCGCCACCGGGGACACCGATGACACCCTTTTCATCGCGTCCATCGACACAAGAGCGTTTGCCGTGGCTGAGGAGGGCTGCGAGGCGGATCCAGCGGATATTTGCGGGATCGCCGAGGTGGGTTTCGACATCGCGGCCATCAAGGTGTTGTCCGGCTTTGGTGGTGTTTTGGAGCTTTACGTAATCTTCGAGGCCGATATCGGGGGTATCGAGGGAGAAGAGGCGTTTGAGGACGCGGGTGTGTCGGCTGACAAGGTATCCCATACGCTTCCACTCTTGCATACCGCCGTACATGGCGGCGACAAACTTCATGCCGAGCATCTCAAGGTAGAGCGCGGCTTTTCCTGCGCGATTTCCGTGATTGGAGACAAGGATGATGGCGGTATCGGAGGGATAGGCTTGTGCGAGCAGGGGAAGATCAGCAGGACGAACGCGGACGATGCCGGGGATATGGCCCAAAAAGCCGAGCAGTTCGTTGTCATCGCGCAAGTCGAACAGGCGGACGCTGCGGCCTTGTTCGGCGACGAATTCGGGGGTTTGGGTGGGGATGCCCGAGGCGGAACGTTTGAGATTGACGTTCCAGTTGATCTGAAGGAGGCGTCGGGCAGGATCGATTTGTAGGTTTAGGATCTGTGGGGCGTCATGGTGCATGCGAATCCTCCCGTCAAGGCGGGTGTGGGTTGATGTTTGGGTGTATCAAGAAGTTAACGTTTGTGCGTATCGAGGATAAGGAGCGTAGAGGATTTAATGTTCGGGTGTATCGAGGATGAGAAGTGTAGAGGATTTAATGTTCGGGTGCATCGAGGACAAGGAGTTCGTGTTTGAGCGAGTGGAGGGCGGGGTCGACAAGTTCGGGTTTGGGGGATTCGGTGGAGGGGAGGTTGGGCGAGTCGGCGGGTGTGGGGGAGATGGTTTGGAGCAAGTGTTCGTCCCATTGGTTGAGGCGGCGAGAGAACTTGAGGAGGGGGTTGACGAGGACGCGATCGAAGAAGGCTTCGAGGAGTGCGCGTTCGATGGCGACGAAGTAGAGCCAGCGTTGGAGGCGTTTTGGCAAGCGTTGCCAGAAGAAAAGGCCGGGGCTTTGGTAGGCTCCGCCATAGAGGGAAGTGATCTCGTGGTGGGTGTGAAGGGCGGAAGGGACTTTGAGGAACTGGTAAGAGCGCAAGAGTGCGTGGCTAAAGAGGTGGATTTGGGCGAGGGTGATCCATCCGAGGCCGATCTCGATCAGCATAAACCCGAGTTGAACGATGGTGGCGTCTGCAAGGGAGTTTTTGGCGTCGGTTTGGATCTGACCAAAGAGCGTGCCGAGGATAACGCTGATCGTGCCGAGAACGATCAAGAGGGGAAGGATGCCGGGGGTGGCTTGGAGCAGGGGAAACATGCGAAGCAACAGGAAGATGCCAAGGTGTGTGGAGAGCGCGCCATAGAAGACAGCGCTGGAGGGAGTGGGGCCTTCCATCGCACGAGGTAGCCAGTTGATAAAGGGGAACAAACTGGCTTTGACGACGGCAGCGAGGACAAGAAGAAGGCACAAGAAGAAAGCGATGGAGATCACAGAGCCGCTTTGAAGGAGGATGCGGAGATTGTCTGGGGTGAGGACGTGTTGGAAGTGGGTGGTTTTGAGGGTGGTGTGAAGCCACAAACCGACGGTCAGAAGGGCGAGATCGCCGAGTCGGTAGATAAAGAAGATGTAGAGTCCGTTGTCGACGGGGCCTTTGCGCTCGTAGAAAAAGGTGACGAGCAAGACGGAGCTAATGCCCAAGCACTCCCACCCAACCCACAAAAGGTCGAGACATCCGGCAGTGATGGCGATCTGTAGGCCAAAGGCAGCAAGGTGAAGCAAGATGAAAAAGCGGAGGAAGCCTTCTTCGCGGTGCAGATAGGAAAAGGCGAAGCGGCCGACAAGACCGACGAGAACGCCCGCAAAGAGCAGATAAAGCAAGGCGAGGCGATCAAGCATCAAGACGACATCGATACGGTAGGTTTTGAAGAGTCCGTAGGACCAGAACAAGGCGTCAGGATACGAAAGGGTAGCGATGAACAGGAAAAGGATCAGGCCGACGTTGAAGACAAAATAAGTGCTGCTCATCTGCTTGACCCATCTTTCAGGAAGATGGAGGCGAAACAACAAGCCGAGGCCGAGTCCGAGGGTGATCGCAAGAGGAAGAAAAAGCAAGATGAGAAGGGCAAGTTCGATGGTTTGTTTGAGCATGGTGATCAGGCTCCTTCCGTCGGATGGGCCGAGGGCGCGGTCGAAGAAGAAGAAGTAGAGGACGACGAGAGAGAAGAAGGCGAGAGAGAAGAAGGCGAAGAGGAAGCCGAGAGGTCGCGATGTTGGGGACAGTCTTGGCAGGCTTCGGGGTCGTGAGGGTGGGGTTCACCGATGGAGGCGAGGATACGGGCAGGGAGGAGGTGGCCGCGTTTGCCACGATACCAAACGCTGGACTCGACAGCTTTTTTGAGCGGCAAAGCGGGGGGAGTCCAAGGGAGGGCCTGTTGTGCTTCCCAGAAGAAGAACTGGCGGGAGTCAGGATCGATCAGTGCGACGCGCAACCATTGGTGGTCGATAAGTTTTTTGACGTAAGGTAGGTTGGCGAGGACGCGCTCAAAGCGTGCGGGGCTTTGTTCGACGATCATCAAGAGGCGGACAGGTTCGTGGATCTCGACCATCTGCCAAGGGAGTCCGGCTTGAAGGTCGCTGAGGTTGCCGTTGATCACGCCGATGTATCCGGAGATATTGTGCGGGAGTTTGGTGCCTGCGCCATAGAAGGAGTTGTTGACGTAGGAGAAGAAGTATTCGAGGTTGATGCCGGCACAGACGGGGACAACGGCGTTCAGGATGGAGGTCAGCGTTTTGATCTCGTGATCTTGAGAGGGGTTGTAGGAGACGAGGAAGGCACGACGATCGAGATAGAGGTTGCGGGTGAGGTCTCTTCGTCCGACGATGCAAAGGGCGTTGGTAGCGTGTCCACATTCGGGTCGGGGTTCGGAGATATCACTGGCGCGTTCTTCGACGTGTTCGAGGGCTTCGGCAGGGCTGAGATGGAGGGGGAAAGACTCGAAGCGTCGGCATCGTTCGTGGGCATTGCGACGGCGGGCTTCGTCGAGGATGGCGCGGATCTCTTGGAAGCGTTGTTGGTGAGAAGGGGGGAGCTTGTCGAGTTCGTAGTATTCGATGGAGTCTGCGGTGGTATCGTGCATACAGCCGACAAACCAAGTATCATCGGGGATATCGATCAGGGCTTGATTGCGGAGGGATTGGCGGATGGAAGGGGTGTTGAGGGTGGCGGCAAAGATACGGGCGTTGGGGCCGCCTTGTGCGCCGCCACAAGCGCCGCAGTCGTAGGCGGCTTTGTGGGGGTTGTTGCGACTGCTTGATCCGTGTCCTGTGACAAAGATCAACGGAGCGAAGTTGGAGGTGAGTCCCATGATGCGCAGGATCGATTGAACGCGGGCCAAGAGTTCGTCGTGGGTGAAGCCTTCGGCATCGGTGGCATCGGTGGCATCGGTGGCATCGGTGGCATCGGTGGCATCGGGCTTGAGGATGGTCATCTCGGTTTGGATGGTGGGCAGGAAGCCCGTTTTGAAGCGTTGTTCGACCTCTTTGGCTTTTCGGGGGGCAAGGATGCGCAAGAGCATCGGGATGAAGTTGAGCAGTCCGATCACAAGGGTCCAAAAGAATCCGCGAAGGGGCATCCGGCTATTGACAAAGCTTTGTCGTCGGAACCATCCGAGCAGTCGGCGTTTGCGGAAAAGCTCTTCGAGAGGTTGATGTTGTTTTTCGGGGTGGGGTTGGGGTCGTTCGCCGACTTTGTTTTTGGGGAAAAGGACAGGAGGGCAAAGAGACCGATAGTAGGGGTCTTGGAGTCCTTTGTATTTCATATCGATGCCAAAGAATCCGGCGACTCCGAAGGTTTCGCAACGCGGGTCGATCTCTTCGAGGTGACGGCGAAAGGACTCTTCGCGGTCGTCGATGCAGCAGGCGATCTGAAAGGAAGGTCGGTCTTTTTTGGGGGGTAGGCGATCATTTTGGGCGATGTTTTCGTGCAGGCCGTCGAGGGCGCGTTGGTAGTAGTTTCGTTCGTAAGCGAGGTGCCAGATCCATGCGCGCTGGGTTTCGTCGAAGGAAGCGATATCGCGGTTGATTTGTTGGAGATGTTCGTGGGGGGCGTGGGCGAATTCGTCGGCGGAGATGCCGGCGTAGAGGCAGCATTGGAAGAGGTAGTAGGAATCGGCGAGGATATCACGTGGAGGCGTGGGAAGGAGAGCGCGGACGTCTTTCCAAGGTTTGGCCATCCAAGCACAGGTGGGTCGTTCGATGATCTCGTCGGACCAAGCGGCCCATTCAGCGGAGATCTGGAGGGCGATGGCTTGGAGTAGAGAAGGGGTTTCTTCGGGCCGGACAAGATAATCGGGCCGTTGTTCGAGCATACGGATCATGCCCATCCAGCCGCGCAAAGAGAAGATCACAGAAGAGAGATACGTTTCGTGATCTTCGGGGGCGACTTGGAGTTTTTGGAGAGCGATGGCGATGATCTTTTCGGGTGTATAGGACTTTTCGAGCGCGTTTCGGAGCGCGGAAACGAGCGTTTCAAGCCAGCGTTCCATCGGGGTGAGGGCGCGGTCGTAGATCGCAACGAACGTGCGCAGGATGCCTTCTTCGCGATCGGGCATGGGCTGAAATGACATACCTTGATCGCAGAAGCGAGAGAGAAAGCGCAGAAGGATGGGGTGTGTTTTGTTGTCGAGATCTTCGCCTTCTTGGGCCAACAAGACATCGCGGTGTCGGTGAAAAGGAGAGGTGGGTGTGGGCAACAGCGTGTGGTGACGGCTCCATTTGAGGCAACGAAGCCAGAGTGCGGTGAGTGTGAATTGTTCGGTGTCTTCATAGACCCATGCGTCGAGTTCTTCGGTGGTTTTGGGAGAGAGTTGGTAGTAGGCTTGGAGCAAGTGTTGGGCGAGGTCGGGTTGGGATTCAGCGGTGAGGTATTCGATGCGTTCTTGGAGGGAGCCTTGGCGAGCAAAGTGATTCCAGCGGGTCTGAAAACGCTCGATGTGTCGCTGTTTGAGTTCAAGGGGAAGGCGTAGAGGAAAGCGCAGGAGTTCGCCTTGTTCGAGCAGTCGCCAAGAAAGCGCGCCAAGAGAGGGGGGTTGAAGTCCGTGTTGCAAGATCAAACGCTTCCAAAGTGTCGGCGTGTTGAGATAGGCGGATATCCCGATGGGAAGGTCTGTTTGAGCGGGGGAGAGTTGAAGGATGGCGTCGATATCGTCGAGCGTGATCCGCCCTGTTTGAAGATCTGCGAAGTAGTCCGCTTCTTTTCGCAAAGAGTGGGTTTCAAAGGAGCGGTTGGCCCGTTGGATGGCTTCTTGGAAAGTGAAATCCTCGAAGGCGTGCAGTGTATTGTGGTGGATAAAATAATCCAGCGGATGTTGTGAGGGGAGATAATGGCCGAGTTCTTCGACCAGTTCGAGCAGATGATTCGTGGTTTCTTCGCTCGGTTCGGTGCTTTGCGAGACGGAGGAGTGAGCAGGTGGCGCATCGGCGGATTGTGAGATCGTTGGTTGTGAAGGCGATGTATCGGTGCTTTGCGGGGTTGTTGGCTGTGAAGGCGGTGTATCGGTGCTTTGTGAGGTCGTTGGCTGTAAAGGCGGTGTATCGGTGATTTGTGAGGTTGTTGGCTGTGAAGGCGGTGTATCGGTGCTTTGTGATGTCGTTGGCTGTGAAGGCGGTGTATCGGTGCTTTGCGACGTAGCGGTTTGTGGTGTTGAATCGTGCGTCTTTGAGAGGCCGATGTTTTCGGGGGTTGGGTGAAGATTTTTGGGTTCGGTCATGTTTCACCTAGGGGGTTGTAAGGCGGTTGGTGCAAGAGGAGATTAAGAAAAGCGGAAGAAGACGTAAGGGACAAAGCCGTTGATGACGATGATCAAGACGAAGCCGAGGAAAGCGAGGTATTCGCGGGGCTTGAGCGAGATATCGAAGTGAGGCAGGTAGGCGACAGGGCCGAGAAAGACGCGGGAGAAACAGCGGAACATCACCCATGCGTTGAGGCCGATGACGACGAGGGAAGCAAAGCCTTGGACGGCGTCGTGATTAAAGCGAGTTTGGAGGACGAGTTCTTCTGCGATATAGCCGATGGTTCCGGGGAAGCCGAGAGCGGTGAGTACGAGCAAGAAGAAAAAGGCGGCGAGGCTAGGGAGTCGGCGTGCGAGTCCTTGGTGTTGGGTGATGCGAGTGACATCAAGGCGGGCTTCGGCAAGCCAGAGAACGCCGAGCACACCGCCAAAAACGACGGTGACCATCGCAAGTTCGATGGTGCTGTGATGGAGGTGGCTGCGGTTGGGAGTAAGGAAAAGCGTCATCCCAAGGGAAAGAAAGGAGAGGTATTGGTAGAGGGCAAGGGAGCGCAGGGTGTTTTGGGTGAGGGAGATCAGGGAGAAGTAAAAGGCGTTGAGCAAAAAGACGATGAGCAAGACTTCACGGAGAGGTTGGAGCAGATGGAGCAAGTAGAGACTGCCGAAGAAAAGGGTGGAACCAAGCAGGGCGTGGCTAAAGAGATAGGCCATGAGTGCGCTGTATCGGGCTTTTTGAAAGAGCAGCAAAGAAGGGAGATGCAGGGGAGCCAAACCGATCTGAAAAAACAGCGCAAGAGCAAAGAGCAGCGAGGTGAGAAAGCTGATCTTGGTGTGCGGAAGGAGGAGATAAAGTTCGTGGAGGGAAAAGAGAGAGGGTTGGTCTTTGAGAGGGAGATCGGCGTAGAGGGAAGCAAAGGCAGCGACGAGCAGAAGGATTTTGGTGGATTGAAAGAAGAGGAAAAAACTGGTTTGACGGGGTGTTGCGTGACGGACGCGGAGTTCCAAGTAGAAAGGGAGGATCAGCAAAAGAAGCGAGACAAAGAAGGTCAGAAGATGGGCGGACAAGAGCAGGAGAGAGAGGGCGAAGTGGACGAGGAAGATCAGGGTCACTTTTTGGACGTAGTACAGGTTGGAGGGGCACAACAGCACCAGAAGGAGGAACAAGAAAGAGAAGAAGCAAAGCAAGAGAGCTTGGTAGGGTGCGCTGGCGATGCCAAGGCTCGGCCAAGCGCTGAAGGAGTCGGGAGATTTGGAGAGCAGGAGGATCAAGGCGAGGAGCCAAGCGGTGGTTGCGGCAAAGTGGGCGATAAAGCGCGGGAAGGTGCGTCCCCAAGAAGAGAGATGCAGCGCGGCGATCGCGAGCAAGGGAGTTAGTAGGATCAAGATCAGTTTCCAAGCCATCATCAAAAATACTCTCGGAATGAACGGCAAAAAACCCACCGCAAGGGATCCCGTTGTTTTGTGAGGGGAGGCGGTAAAGTTGTTTGCGTAGTGGTGTGAGTGAAGCTATCGGACGTCCGAAGAGATGCGCGAGGTGCAGGGTGGATCTTTTTGACCAGCGGTGTGTATGCGCGAGATTAGGGGCGTTGCAACTCGGGTAAGCGCAGTCCGATTAGCAGAAAAAGAGCCGACGAAAGGGCAAACGATTTGTAGCCGTAGAGAGGGAAAAGCCACGTTGCCAAAGCAGAACCTGCGACAAAAAAGATCATCGTATCCAAGCGGATCGCGTTTTTGTTTTTCTCCACAGGGTCGCCTGTCAACAAGATGCGCGCAGAACCTATTCCCAGATCGGTGAGTGGGCCCGTCAGATGCGTTGTGCGCACCACCGCTTTTGTGTACAGCGTGATGATGGCGTTTTGCGCGCCGCTACAAGCCGCGAGGATCGCCACAGGGAAAAAGTGGGACCATTGCTCGACTTTGCCACCAAATCGCCCAAACAAGGCGCTTTCTCCACCGATCATCACAAGCATCACCAGCAGCGCGAGGATCGAAAAACAAAAGCCATGTGCAGAGGCTTGGGTGGGTTGTTGTTTTTCGATAAAAAGCGCACTCAAAAAAGCGCCGACAAAAAAGAACACAAGGATCACCAAGAAAAACAGCACTTGGATCCATGCTTGTTTGGCGAGTTGCTGGCCAAAAAAGGAAAAGGCACCCGTCACATGCACAATCAGCGATTGCACCGCGAGAAACCCGCCGATATTGAGGTAGCCTGCTTGGAACGCCAACAAGATCCAAACCAGTCGATCCGTTGGGCGATAAGGAAATTCGGGGTGCATCCAGTCTCCTCGGCGATGGAAAAGCACGGCAAACCACGATGGTTGCGGCATATTTAACAGAGAGCAACGCAGGGGTACACGTATGGCTTTGAAGTGAGTGGAGGGAGCGGGCCATCCATGCAACGCGCTCACTTTTGCAGGGGCTTTTGTCGTTTGTCAAGGAATTTGATACATATGTGCATACGTTCGCATCTTTGTATTGTGCAGAGCAAAGAGCAGAAACGCGCTTGACGGTGGAGGGGCGAAAAGGCGCTGGGGGAGAGAGGTGGGGAAGTGCGGAGGGTGAGGAAGCGCGCTTGACGGTGGAGAGGTCGCGGGATAGGCTGTGGGTGTGGATTGTTGATTGGTGAGGACAACAAGGCATTCCCGAGGGAGGAGCCGAAGATGCGACAACTGCGACGGATGGTTTTGTGTAGTGTGGTGTGTTGGGCGTTGTGGGGAATGAGTGGGCGGGCGAGTGCGGAGTGTATCGAACTGAAAAACGATACGTTTCAAGAAAATGCGCCGCAAGTGACGGCGGTGCGTTCTTTTTGTATCTCCGAGTTTTTTGGTTCGATTTTTGTGGCTCCCAAGGATATCACGTTGCAAAAAGTGCGGATGTTGGTGTCAGGGGACGGTAAGACGCCGATGTTGATGACGCCGATCAAGGTTTTGATCTTCAAAGAGAAAGCACCGGATAGTGCGACTCCGATGGAGCCTGCCTTGAGTGGAGAAGAAGAGTACGGGATCAACAACACGCAGCTTACGCCGCAATGGATCGAGGTGAAGACAAGCGCTTATACCTTTAAGGCGGGGGAGCGTTTTCGGGTGACGTTTGCGCACGACAACATTGATTGCGAGAACATCAATACCACCAAGCCCTATTGTGCGGGATATTGCGAGTGGTGGGGGGCGACGGTGGACAAGGGGCCGATTAAAGAAAACACGAACGTGGTGCTCGGCAAGATGTTTGATTGCCAAGGTGGACTTCCCGATCGCAAGTGGCGTTTTTGGAAAGATCTTCCTGAGGCGTGTCGCCCGACGGGGAATTTGATCTTGCGAGCGTATGTGTACGATGGCAACGGAAGGGATTGCAACGCGACTCCGCAAAGTTGCGTTCCTGCATCGACACAGGCGTGTACTTGTACGGATGGGAAAACGGGAAGCCAAACTTGCGCAGCCAACGGCGTTTGGGGGAATTGCACGTGTGGAACGCCCCAAAGCTGTACACCGAATGCGACGGAGCCGTGTACCTGTACGGATGGGAAAAGTGGTCAGCGCACCTGTGGAAGTGCCGGTCAATGGGGTTCTTGCGTGTGTGCTTCGGGTTGTACGACAGGGGCGACGCAGCCGTGTGTTTGTGTGGGCGGAAAAAGCGGTACGCAGACTTGCGAAGCGGGCGGAAAGTGGGCTGTTTGTGTGTGTAAAGGTGCGAGCGTTTGTGCGCCCGGGGCGACACAGGCTTGTACATGCACAACGGGAACCACAGGGGCACAGACGTGTAACACCGAAGGATCGGCGTGGTTAGAATGCAAGTGCGTCTCTGCCCAAGAACCCAAGGTCACACGGATCACCCCTGAAAAAGGGTTGAACAGTCAAAACACCGATGTCACGGTGATCGGGGAAAACTTTGTTGAGGGGGCCAAGGTGTACATCGGAACTGCCGCAGCGTTGGAGGTTTCTGTGCTTGGACCGAAGTCGATCGCGGCCAAAGTACCCGCAGCGATCAAGCCGGGCTTGTACGATGTGGTGGTCGAAAATCCGGGCGGAAAGAGTGGGCGTTTGGACAAGGCTTTTTCGGTCGAAGCGGCAGGTTGTGGTTGTTCGCAGATGTCGGGGCGAGAAGGGATGCCGTTGGAGTTGGTGTTTTTTGTGTGGATGTTGTGGTGGCTGCTGCGTCGTCGTTCGAGCGAGTGGTTTGAGGGCCGAAGATAGGCGAGGGAGCTTGTTGGATGGGGGGGTTGCGGGGGTGTCTTGCGTGTGGTAGGGGGGGGCGTGCATATTTCTGGTGCGGGGTTGGGGCAAACACAAGCAAGCGTTTTGGCGTACGGGCCGAGGAGCAGAAAGATGGCGAAGATCCATGTAAAAGGCGTTCCGTTGGATATGGGCGCAGGGCGTCGGGGAGTGGATATGGGCGTGAGCGCGATCCGTTTGGCGGGTTTGCGGGAGACGCTGTTGCGGTTGGGGCATAACGTGATCGATGATGGAAACGTCGAAGTTCCCGTGGTGGAGACCTTAGAGCGAGCGTCTTCGTTGCCGTATATCGAGGCGATCGCTGCGTCATGCAAGCAGGTGTATCATTGGTTTCGGCAGTTGCCGTCCGATGCGTTTGCGGTGGTGTTGGGGGGGGATCACTCGATCGCGATGGGCTCGGTGGCAGGGGCCGCACATCACGGTCGTTTGGGGGTGATCTGGGTGGATGCCCACACGGACATCAACACACCCGATACCAGCCCAAGCGGAAACATTCATGGGATGCCGTTGTCGCATCTTTTGGGGGTGGGCGATCCACGTTTGTTGGATATTTGGGGAGGAGGAGCGGTGATCGATCCTGCGGATATCGTGTACATCGGCATTCGAAGCGTGGACATGAAAGAGCGCGGTTTGGTCAAGGAACACGGGATCTTGACGTACACGATGAAGGATATCGACATGGAAGGGCTGGCGTCCGTCGCCAAGCAAACGATTGCATATCTTCAGCGACGTGGAGTGAGTCGTGTGCATGTGTCCTTTGATGCGGATGTGTTGGATCCGACCTTGGCTCCGGGGGTTGGGACGCCTGAACCCGGTGGGCTGACCTATCGCGAAGCCCATCTGTTGATGGAGCTTTTGTGCGACGCCAAGATCGCCACAAGTCTCGATATCGTCGAAGTCAATCCGATCCTCGATAACGCCAACAAAACAGCGCAGATCATGGTGGATATGACTTCGAGCTTGCTTGGCAAAGCAATCTTGTGAGGGAACGTTCGTATTCTACGATATCTGAGTGGTGTGTGATCGAAGGAGAGTGCGTAGGCACCCTGTGGTTGGGCAGTCACGGGGGGCTGCCCCTACGTTTGACGATCACTCTATGGGCGGATTTCGTATTCTGGGGCTTTGCGGATCTCTTGGAGGATCGAGCGAGCGATATCGTGAGAGAAGCGCCCGCCGCGTTGGGCCATGCGTTGGGCGACGAGATCGATCTCGTTGCCGATGGCTCCGATCTCTGCGGCGATGTTGCGGCTGTGTAGACGCATGTGACCTTGTTGGATGCCTTCGTTGGCGAGAGCGCGTAGGGCCGCGAGGTTTTGGGCCAATCCGATGGCTGCGGCGATCTGTGCAAGTTCTTGGGCGGTGGATATCTGCATGATCTGGAGGGCGGCTTTGGCGGTGGGATGGACGCGGATCACGCCGCCGACCACGCCAACGGCCATCGGTAGGGTGATCTCACCATGCAGCGCCCCTTCTCGAACGCGCCAACGCGAAAGGGCGGTGTATCGGCCTTGTTGCGATGCGTAGGCATGTGCGCCCGCTTCGACGGCGCGGTAATCTTGGCCTGTGGCGACAAGCACAGCATCGATACCGTTCATGATGCCCTTGTTGTGTGTGGCTGCGCGGTAGGGATCGCGTTCGGCAAAGATCGAGGCTTCTTGGACACCGTAGGCGATGGCTTGGCCTTCTTCGGGGGGTTGGTTGGGTTTGCAAAAAGCGGCGAAAGGAACGTTGCCTCGGACTGTGACAAGGCGCTTGTCGGCAAGGTTGCTGAGGATGCGCAGCCGCGCCCGTCCTCCCGAGATCTGCGCCATTCGAGGAGCGATGCCTTCGCACATGGTGTTGACGGCATTTGCGCCCATCGCATCGCGGACGTCGACGATCAAGTGAACGATCAGCATCGGGCCGAGCGGATCGTCTTGTTCGAGCGGATCAAGGCGGCGGAGTTCGATCGCACGGGGGCCACCGCCGACTTCGACAAGACGGGGATCAAGGCTGGCGGCTTGGGCGAGCAGTTCGTCTTGGTGTTCGCGCAAAAGAGCGATGGCGCGGTCCATATCGGGGATATCGCATAGCTGCACTTGGCCGATCATCAGAGGGGGAGTGCTTTCGGCGTGGAGGCCGCCGCCCGCCCGCAGCAGCTTGGCAGCGTGGGAGGCTGCGGCCACGACGGAGGCTTCTTCGATGGCCATGGGGACGAGGTGATCGCGGCCATTGAGTTGGAGGTTGAGGCAGACGCCGAGAGGCTGGTTCATCAGGCCGATGACGTTTTCGACCATCTGCTCGGCTTTTTCGATGGGGAGAGGATGCTCACCCCACAAGCTTTCTTGGGTGAGCGCGTCTAGCCCGAGGTGTTCGGCAAGTTGAGCGCGCCGCTGTTCGAGGGAGTGCTTGTAAAAAGCAGGGAGGGTGCTGGGGGTGTGGGGGGGATTCTTAGGCATGGTGTCTCCCGATCGGCAAGAGGCGCACCTTCCGCAGTGCGGCGATATCGGATGCGCCGGTACAAAAACACAAGACTTTGAGTTCGTGGATCAGCTCACGCAAAAAGGATTCGAGGGCATCTTCGCTTTGGGTGGCGGCTTGCAGGACGGGTTGTGCAAGGGCCACGACATCGGCCCCAAGAGCGAGGGCGACCGCGATATCCATGCCTGTGCGTATCCCTCCTGAGCCGATCACGAGGCGCGTGGGAAAGTGTTTGCGGCAGTGCAAGATCGACTCAGCGGTGGGGGTTCCAAAAGCACGCAATCGTTGCCCGAGGACGGCAGAGGTACTTTGTGCGGGGGCGCGGTAGGCTTCGACACGCGCCCAAGACGTTCCGCCAACGCCCGATGCTTCGATGCCTGCGAGGGGCAGGCGCGCTAATTTCTCAGCGGTGCGTTCGGAGATCCCCGACCCCACTTCTTTGGCGACGCAAGGGACACCGATGGCTTGGATGGCCTCGTGCATCTTTCTCCACAGGCCGCGAAATTGGGTGTCGCCTTCGGGCTGGATCGCCTCTTGGAGCGGATTGAGGTGGAAAAACAAAGCATCCGCCTCGGTGGACTGGACGATCTGTTGGAGTTCGGGTAGTCCGACGCCCAAACCAAGCTGGACAGCCCCGATGTTTCCGAGAAGTAGCGGTAGTTCTGGCGCTGTTTTCCGAACAGCAAAGGTGTCGGCCAGTGTGGGATCTTTGAGCATCGCACGTTGCGAACCAAGGCCCATCCCAAGTCCAAGGCGCTCTGCCACCCGAGCGATCCGATGATTGATCTCTCCCGCCCAAGGACTGCCGCCTGTCATCGAGCCGATCAGCAGCGGAGCTTGCAAACGTCGCCCAAGGATCTCCACGCTCAAATCGACCTCTTCGAGATCGATCTCAGGCAGCGCGTCGTATTCGAGCCGAAAACCTCCAAGGCCCGTACTGACTTCTGTTCCGACTTCTTCTTCTAGGCAGATCCGCAAGTGATCGTCTTTGCGTTGTTGGATCTGGCTCATGCTCAACTCCTTCTTGCCTCGTACGATATCCGAGTGATGTGTGATCGAAGGGGCGTGCCCAGACGCCCTGTTTTTGGGCAGCCACAGGGGGCTGCCCCTACCTCTTTACGATCACGCAACGAGCGGATCTCGTATCACCCAATAAAAATCCACGATGGGATGATCCACCGTAGAAATTCGGTTCGTTTGCGGGATCTCGCAAAGATGCGTCTTGGCAAAAGTGCAGTTTTCTACATTTTTGCCAAGGTGGTTTCGAGAAAAGTGCAGTTTTCTACACTTTTGCCAAGGAGGTTTCGAGAAAAGTGCAGTTTTCTACACTTTTGCCAAGGAGGTTCCGAGAAAAGCCCAGTTTTCTACATTTTTGCCAAGGAGGTTTCGAGAAAAGTGCAGTTTTCTACACTTTTGCCAAGGAGGTTCCGAGAAAAATGCAGTTTTCTACATTTTTGCCAAGGAGGTTCCGAGAAAAATGCAGTTTTCTACATTTTTGCCAAGGAGGATTCGAGAAAAGCCCATGTTCGGGCGTGAGCGGTTCGCGAACCGCCCCTACAACGTTCTGATATCTCAGGGTTTCCCTTTTCAACTGCGTCATACGATATCCGAGTGATCTATGATCGAAGGACAGCGCCCAGACGTTTTATCCTTGGGCAGCCACAGGGGGCTGCCCCTACGTTTTACGATAACTCAACGGGCGGATTTCGTATAAGAGGGTGTTTGCGAAACTCGCTACATGACAGTTGAAGAAAACAACGAAAACTCGAGGGGTTCATTCAAAACAGATAGCGATGAAGAGGTCAGCGACGCAACAGAGCGAGGGCAGGCACGGGGGCCTGCCCCTACCTCTT
>JAKLKB010000044.1 GCA_023150835.1 Myxococcota bacterium
ACGACGCGCAGACGCTGCCCGTTCCAACTTCCCCCCGTTCACGGGGGGATTGAGGGGGGGCGACAAAAGAAACGGCGATCAGGCTAGACTATCCGGTGTTTCCACCTTAACAAGGCGCGTATGGGGCAAAGCCCCACAAAACCAACAAAAACGAAAAGCCCCACAAAACCAACAAAAACGAAAAGCCCCACAAAACCAACAAAAACGAAAAGCCCCACAAAACCAACAAAAACAAAAAGCCCCACAAAGCAACCCCCCCCAACAAGTCCAAAGAATTACAAACGAAATGCCTGTGCGCGTTCGGGTCCGACACTCACCAAGGAGATGGGGATTCCGACAGATTGCTCGATGCGATGGAGATAATCTTTCGCAGCTTCCGGCAGATCGGCAAAACGGCGGACAGCAGACAGATCTTCCTCCCATCCCGGGATCTCTTCGTACACAGGCTCCAAGCGATCCCATTGCTCGATACAAGGCGGCGGAAGTTCGAGGCGTTCGCCATCCAACAGATAGTGCGTACACAAACCGATCGTCTGCATACCGCTCAAGACATCCAGCTTGGTGATGACAAGTCCCGTCAATCCGTTCACTTGGGCTGCAAAGCGCAGCAAAGGAAGATCCATCCAGCCGCAACGACGGGCTCTTCCTGTGGTCACGCCGTATTCGTGCCCAAGCGACCGCAGCCGCTCGCCGATCGCGTTGTCCTGCTCCGTTGGAAACGGGCCTCCCCCGACACGGGTGATGTACGCCTTTGCGACGCCGATGACTGCGTCGATCTGCGAAGGCCCAAGCCCGCTACCCAAACACACGCCCCCCGCACTCGGATAAGAGGATGTCACAAAAGGATACGTTCCGACATCCAGATCCAACAAAGTCCCTTGTGCTCCTTCAAAAAGGATCCTATCCCCCGCACGATAACGCGCATGAAGCAATGCCTCTGTGTCTGTGATATAAGGCGCAAGGCGGCGCACCAACGGTTGCAGATACGCGATCATCTCGTCAACATCGACAGGTGGAGCGCCGTACACGCCCTGCAAGATCTTGTTGGTATAAGCCAGTCCGCCGTCAAGACGCTTTTTCAAGACATCTTCGTACAACATATCGATCATCCGCAGACCGCGACGTGCCACTTTGTCTGTATAAGCAGGGCCGATCCCTTTCAGCGTCGTGCCGATCTGTTCGGCCCCTTGGCGTTCTTCTTCAAGGCGATCCAAGAGCGCATGATAGGGCATGATCACGTGCGCACGGGCGCTGACATACAACCGCCCCATCGAAAGGCCCCGTGCTTCTAGGGCGTCCATCTCTTTGAGCAAAGCTTCGGGCGATATCACCATGCCGCTTGCGAGGACGTTGCGCTTTTCTGGATGCAAGATCCCCGAAGGGATCAGATGCAGCGCAAACTTCTCCAACCCCACATGGATCGAGTGGCCCGCGTTATGCCCCCCGCTAAAGCGCACGATCACATCGGCTTCTTCGGCCATCAGATCGGTGACACGGCCCTTTCCCTCATCTCCCCATTGTGCGCCCAACAATACCGTTGTCTGGTGTTGCGTCATGCGTTTTTCTTCCTACCTGTGTGGTCGTTATGGCCGATCGATGCGGCGAGACGTTCGTCAGAAGCGATATCACGGCGGTAGACCAGCCCTTCTTCGGTGCGGATCTGCGCGCAAGCATCGTAGGCAAGCTGACGCGCTTGCACAAGGCCCGCCGCTGCATACCCCGTCACGCCCAAGACACGGCCTCCGTGCGTCACGAATCCTTCGCCCTCTCGCCGCGTTCCCGCATGAAACACCGTCACGCCCGAGATGTCTTCGGCTTTGTCGATCCCTTCGATGGCTTGGCCATTTCGGACTTCTTCGGGGTATCCCTGTGCGGCCAACACCACACAACACGCCGCTCCTGCCCGAAACGCCATCGGTGCCTGTACAAGCCGCCCTTCGACCGCCGCATCGAGCAACGTATACAAGTCGCTCTCCAACATCACCATCGCAGGCTGACATTCGGGATCGCCGAAGCGCACATTGAACTCCAAAGCCTTCGGTCCTTCGGGCGTCAGCATCATCCCTGCATACAAAAAGCCTGTGTACGGGATGCCACGTCGCGCAAAAGCCTCCACCACAGGCGTCATCACCTCTTGATGGATGCGATGAACCATCGCCAACGAGGCCACAGGAGAAGGGCCAAAAGCGCCCATTCCGCCCGTATTGGGGCCGCGATCGCCATCCAACAATGTCTTGTGATCTTGAAAGGACATCTCCCACGGGATCACCCGTTTGCCATCACAGACACCAAAGATCGAAAACTCCGGTCCGCTCAAGCGTTCCGAAACCAAGATATCGGAACCAAACGAGGCGATCAATCTCGGTAAAGCAGCCATCGCTTCGGTGACATCGTCACAAACAACCACGCCTTTTCCAGCCGCCAGCCCACGCACCTTTAAAACGATCCCACCCGCCGTTGTATGCGTGCGGATCGCCGCTTCGGCTTCGGCTTGGCTGCGGCAGCACACGCCTTCTGCTTGTGGAATCCCCGCCTCTTTCATCAATTCAAACGAAAAGAACTTGTCGCCCTCCAATGCTGCGGCTGCTTGGACAGGACCAAAAACGCGCTTGATCCCTTGGGCGTGCAAAAAATCCACAAGGCCCGCCATCAACGGCACTTCGGGCCCCACCAACGTCAGATCAATCCCTTCCTCTCGAATACACCGAGCGATCTCTTCTTGTGCGATTGCTTTTGTCCCATCCAAGGGAAGATTTCGCAGTTTCCCCCCCATCGTCCCGCCATTTCCGGCCGCAAACAACACCTCCGAGACTTGTTCGCTTTGCGCCAGCTTCCAGCCCAACGCATGTTCGCGCCCTCCACTTCCGATGATCAACACCTTGGCCATCGTACTTTCTCCTTTGTCTTTTTCTTCTCAGATCAGAATTATGCAATTGAATGATTTTGTGGGGTTCCACCCCATACCCCGCAGGGAGCGCGGCTCCCTGACCCCGTATCGGCGAAGAGAGCGATGGTTTTTGAAACGGACGACTCTGTCGCTTGGAGTGGTGCGAACACGGGGTGTTGCTCTGCCGCACAAGCCCTCCATCACACCCATCCCATCGGCTTATTTTCTATCGAGAGAAGTGCCGGGATAATTCGGGCTTTCCTTGGTGATATGGATATCGTGAGGATGGGACTCGCTTTGCCCCGCTGCGGTGACGCGGTGGAATTGCGCCTTGGAGCGAAGCTCTTCGATGTCAGCAGCCCCAACGTACCCCATCCCTGCGCGTAAACCACCAAGATACTGCTGCAAGACGTCGCGCAAAGAACCCTTGTAAGGGACCAGCCCTTCGACACCTTCGGGAACCAAAGCCCGCTCGCTTGTCTGGCGATACCGCTCTCGCGATGCTTTGTGCTGCGTCATCGCCCCCAACGAACCCATCCCCCGATAATTCTTCCATTGCCGACCATTCAAAAAGATCCGCTGCCCGGGCGATTCCTCTGTCCCCGCCAACATACTCCCCATCATCACGTTGTGCGCACCCGCACCGATCGCGATGGTGATATCGCCCGAAAAACGCAAGCCGCCATCCGCACAGATCGGAACCCCGCTGCCTTCCGCTGCTTTGGCGCAACGATACACCGCGCTGACCTGTGGCGAACCGATCCCTGCGATCACACGGGTCGTACAGATCGAGTTATGCACGACGGCGTTGTCTGCGATAAAGCTGTGATCTTCGCTCTCGACTTCTAGATCATACACAGGCACCGCACAGCCCGTCTCTTCGATGCTTTTGGGTTTACTGCTCTGATAAGACGCCACCCGACGGCGAAGCGATCGCGCAAGGCTCGCACCATACAGCGAAGTTTGCGTGGCACGGCTTTCGAAAAGTCCATCCGAGGATGCGAGGTGCATCTGCACCGCAGGGAAAAAGCCATACAGTCGAGAGCAAAGCACGCCGAATAACTCGATCAGCCGAGGAGATGCGCTCATAAAGCTTTTTCGGCCATCCGCCTCAGCATGGCCGCCGCTTGCCATCAAGCCTTCAAAAAGGCCCGTCAGATAAGGCAGATCTTCCACCAAAAGAGCTTCGGGAAGATGCTTGTCTGCTTTTGTTCCAAGCTGCTCCAAAAGATCCGCAGCGGGCCGATAGAAAAAAGACAAACAAGCCATATCCTGTTTTTCTAAGTATCGGATCTTTAGCTCGGAAGTCATCGGAAAACAAGCTCGAAGCGCCTCCGCAAGTTTCTCTACATGATCTTGCTGTTCTTTTCCAAAGTACCCATACACACGACCACTGCGGCTTTTTCGATATATCACACGATCCGCAAAACCGCCGCCCAAAAAACTCCCCAACACGAATCCCAAAGCAAAGGATGGCCGCAACACGGCCCCCACAACACCGACGCGCTCTTGCGGATCGTCGTCTTGGCGGCGTTCTAACAGCGGGATCGCAAAGATCTTGGGCATCGCAAACGCAAGTGTTTGTGGGAGCAAGAAGACCTCCTGCTGCACCTCGCCCACCGCTTTCCACGCCTGTTTCGGTGCATCTCCCTTCGGAGGACGGCTCATCCGTTGTGGAGAAGCATCCGATCGCTGCGCCCGTTGCGAACAGGTGCGAAGATCGCCCACCCAATAGCGATGATCGGCTGTTGCGTAGGTTGTTTTGTAAGAAAGCGCATGGCGCACCGCAACCACTGGCTTGATTCCTGTACACCAAGCCTTTTTCACCAAAACGGGCTGCCCCGTGCCGCCCATCACCCAATCCCCCGCACGCACCGCCTCGATATCTTTGTATATGCCGTTGGCCATCAACACCCGCGTCCCCGCAGCAAAACAACCCGGACCTTGGCCGACTTTGATCCCGTCCGCGCCCGCATCCACAAGACGCGCCACCGATTCAGGCTCAGAGATATTCCCAACGACCACTTCGACCCCTGACCAACGCTTTTTGATCTCACGCAACGTATCGAAAACAGGGCGTGAATCCGCATGCGCTGTATCGATCACCAAAACATCTGCTCGCGCCTCCACCAGCTTTTCAGCACGCAACAGCGCCGCCTCTCCCGTCCCCAGCGCAGCCCCCACGCGCAACTGCCCGCGTGCGTCAAGATTGTATTGTTTGGAAAGCCCTGACTTGACGCGCATCACATCGCTAAAGATATACAACCCCTTCACATGGCGCTGAGCATCCACCACAGGCAGCACTTTTTTCTTGTGCTGCTTCATCATCTCGTACGCTTTTTCGATCGATGTTCCTTCCTCTGCTGTAATCAATTGCGTGGTCATGATCTCGCGTACAGGACGCTCCCAACGCTCGCAAAAGTCGAAGTCATTTTTGGTCAGGATGCCCACCAGCTTGCCCTCACGCGAAAGCACAGGGAAGCTGTGAAATGGGAAATCCTCGACTGCCCGCCGCTCCATCACCTGCTCAACCGATTCATCTTCATAAACGCACATCGGAGACTCGATCAGCCCGTTGAGATGCTTTTTGACGCGGGCGATCTCTTGGGCTTGTTGTTCTTCCGACATATTCCGATGCACGATGCCCAAACCACCCAAACAAGCCATCTCTGTCGCCAAGGCATGCTCTGTCACAGTATCCATCGCTGCGCTCACCACAGGCACGTTCAATGGAGTGTTGCGCGAAAACAGCGAAACAGTCGACACCTCGTTGGGCATCACTTCTGAATAGCCCGAACGAAGGCGTACATCGTCGTAGGTCAACGCTAGGCCAAGGCTCTCCATTTGCGCGAAAAAGTCTTCTTTTTTCATCAAACAATCACTCCCACTCGATCGTACTGGGTGGCTTTTGGCTGACATCATACACCACGCGATTGATGCCACGTACCTCGTTGATGATGCGGTTTGCGATGGCGCGCAGATCACGGCCCTCAAAGTCGAACCAATCAGCCGTCATAAAATCGTTGGTGGTGACGGCGCGGATCACAGCCACCCCTTCGTACGTTCCAGCATCGCCCATCACACCGACAGAATGGGCGTTGGTCAGCACGATCAAAGCTTGGGCGATCTGGTGATACAGACCACGTGCGCGGAGTTCTTCGATCAAGATCGCATCTGCATGACGCAAGATCGCCAGTTTTTCTTCGGTCACTTCACCAATAATCCGTACCGCAAGACCGGGACCGGGAAAAGGATGACGCCAGACCAAAGTTGCTGGTAAGCCGAGTTTTTTCTCTGCGATGGCGCGAACTTCATCTTTGAAGAGATGACGAAAAGGCTCGACCACTTCGAGCTTCATCACTTCGGGGAGTCCGCCGACGTTGTGATGGCGCTTGATCTTGGAAGAAGTCCCAAAGAGAGGGACGCTTTCGATCACATCAGGATAAAGCGTACCTTGCGCAAGATAGGACACTTCAGGGATCTTGCGGGCTTCTTCTTCAAAAACGTGGACAAAGTCATGGCCGATGCGACGGCGCTTTTCATCAGGATCAGTCACACCGCGCAAGCTTTCCAAAAAGCGTTTCGCAGCATCGACGTAGCGCACACGAAGATGAAACGGCGCGAGGCTTTGTTGGACTTGTTGCATCTCGTTGGCGCGCAACAGGCCATTGTCCACGAATATCGGGTGAAAAGCGTCTCCTGCGACTTGGCCGATCAAGACAGAAAGAGCGGAAGAGTCGATCCCACCGCTGATCCCACCGATGCCTACTTTCCCTTGGATCTGCTCACGTGTGCGTTCGACGATGCGGTCGAATTCTTTTTCCACATCCCAATCACGGCGCGCATCGCAGATCTCCAAGAAGTTTTTGAGGATCTGCCGCCCATAACGGCTATGATCGACTTCGGGATGGTATTGAACAGCAAACAATTCTCCTCGCTGCATCGCGGCGATATGCCCACTTTGGGAGCGCGCCAAGACGACGAATCCTTCGGGAGGCTGCTCCACGATATCGCCGTGGCTCATCCACACCGTCCATTCGCGCTCAGGGATACCGTTCCACAAACGACTGTCTTGCTCGATACGCAGCTTGGTTTCGCCATACTCTCGATGGTCCGTCGCTTTGACCGAACCACCGAGCAGATAGGCCATCGACTGCAACCCATAACAGATGCCCAAGACAGGGACGCCCAACGAAAACACCGCCCCATCATAAAGCGGTGCGCCTTGATCGTACACACTAAACGGCCCCCCCGAAAGCACGATACCATCGGGATGTTGAGCCGCGATCGCCTCCACCGACGTGGTGTACGGCACGATCTCGGACAAGACACCCATCTCGCGGATGCGACGGGCGATATTTTGCGTCAGTTGGCTTCCACAATCGACAATCAAGATCATCGCTCGATTCCCTCGCCGTTAAGCGGATAGCGGCCCCCAAAACAACCGCTGCAAATACCGCATTGATAAGTGTTTTTGATCAGCCGCTCTAGCCCCGCAAGGCTGACATACAACAGCCGATCCGCACCGACAAGATCACAGATCTCTTCGGGCGTACGGTGGTGCGCGATTAGCTGTTGGCGATCCTGAAAATCCATCCCATACGGACAGATATCGACGATCGCAGGGGCCGAGATGCAGTTGACGATCGAGGCCGCTCCTGCATCGCGCAAGCGTTGGTTGATGATCCGGATGGTGGTCGAACGCACGATCGAATCGTCCACCACGATCACCCGCTTGCCTTCGATCTTTTCTTTGCGCAGATGCAGCTTTTGGTACGCTGTGCGCACGCGCTCTTCGTAAGTCGAAGACGTAAAGGAGCGCCGCTTTGCACGCGGCGGATTGTGCAGCCGCTTGAAATATTCTCGATAAGGGATCCCAGACGCCTCCGAAAGTCCTACGGCTGCGTGCTTTCCAGAGTCCAGCACAGGGATGATGCAATCGCCTTCCAGATCGGGGTTCTCTTCGGCCAAAAGTCGCCCTAGCTCGTAGCGAAAGTCTTCATGCCAAAAGCCGTTGTAGCGCGTTCTTGGATCAGAAAAATAAATCCCCTCAAAAATACAAAAATGCTCATCAGGCTTGGCGTACTGGATGCGGCGGATGGTATCGCTCCCACGCTTCAAGATCACCATCTCGCCCGGCGCAAGATCCCCAAGATGCTTGCAATCAGGGTATTGATCCATCGCATAATTCTCGGAACAGACGAGAAATCCCCCTTGCATCGCCCCAAGACTCAACGGGCGCACACCAAAACGATCCCGCAGCGCGATGATCTTGTCTTCACACAAGATCAACAACGCATACGCCACTTCGATCTGCCGACAAGCATCCACGATCGCATCTTCGATATTCGTCGCAAAGCTTTGTGTAATCAAATGGCCGAATAATTCGGAGTCTGTGGTGGATTGAAAGAGGATGCCTTGTTGAACAAGTCGATGGCGAACGCCACGTGGGTCGGCAAGCTGTCCATTGTGGGCGATCGCAAACGGCCCAAAACGCGAAGCGTGAAAGAAAAGCGGTTGGACGTTGGTTGCAGACTCCACGCTGCCACGGGTGGCATAGCGGCCATGACCGACCGCGATATCTCCCGGCAAAAGACCCGCGATATCGACGCCATGAAAGTTTTCACGCACACTCCCCACCCGCCGACGGATCGCAAACTCTTTTCCATCGTAGCTGATGATCCCCGCGCCGTGTTCGCCTCGATGCTCTTGCAACATCAAGCAATCGTACACATACCGCGAAGCATCGGGCAGATTGATCGCCGCTGCAAGGCCGCATGCTTCGGGAAGCAGATCACGCAAAGAAAAATCATCCTCTTGCTCAAGACTTCCATGCACACTGTGGATCAAGCCTCGGTAGGGATTGCCTGCACGACCACAAAGACGCGGCGGATCGTTGGGGGGCGGGTCAAATGGCTGGTGGCCCTGCATTCTCGGGGCTTTTGAAATATCGGCAAACGATCCCTCAAAGGCTTCTTCGCGTTTTTTCTGCGACATCTTCGTGCCTCCCTTTTGTGCGGCCTCGTTGGGCATCTCTTTCTTAAGACACATCAGCGCTCTGTGCGTGCATCGCGGCTTGAAGTGGAGACCATAGCTTATCCAACGCGGCGACAGGATCAGGAGATCCGTAGATGGCACGTCCGACGATCCCATGCCATCGCGGCCCTGCGACCTTCGCAGCCTCTTCAAGCGATCCGCCTTGCGCCACAAATCCCGGCATATACAGCGCTGGATCGATGCCTTCTTCTCGCACAACTCGGAGCAGCCGCTCGATCACAGCAGGCTGATTCCCCGGCATCACATAATCGACAACCCCCAAACGAGCGGCTTCTTGGTACAATCGAACCAAAGCTTCATCGGCCAAAAATCCACCCTGACTTTGGGTATAACCTTGGTGGCTCATCCATCCGCCCACCATCACCGCGACGCCTTCCTCACGCAAAGCCTCGACCCATGCGCGCATCGTCACAGGCCCTGCTTGTGGAAACAAGATCCCACAATCGACACCCGCTTGCTTCAACACACGCGCAAAGGGCTTGCCCGTTTCGGGGATATCTGTTCCTGCTTTTTGGTGATCATAGAGGATCGGCTTCATTGTATAACGCCGCGTCACCTCCACCACGCGAGGCAGGCCCGCCGTCAGCCCCAAAACAAACCCCACCTTGTACGCGCTCACGCTCGGATGCTCCGCCGTTCGGCGTACGAATTCTTCATAATCCGAAAAAGGCATATCACACGCAGGAATCAAACTGTACGATCGCGATAAAAGCCATGTCATCGAAAACACCCTTTCTGAGAAGAGCGGCTTGTTGCAAAGGAGAGATGCACCCCACAAAGGACCCTACGATATCCGAGCGATCTGAGATCGTGGGAGAGTGCGTAGACGCCCTGTGCTTGGGCAGCCACACCTGTCTGCCCCGACCTCTTTGACGATCACACAACGAGCGGATCTCGTATCACAGCTCCATACACACCAACGTCAGGCCACATTGTGGCTGCGTTCGCTTGGGTTGCCCTCTGCTTTCGGAAAAAGAGAGGAAGCGTCCTCGCCAAAAAGCTCCGTAGCTTCGGCCAAGATCGCCGGTCGGATCTCAGCGGGCGGAGGGCTTTGCTTCCAAACCAACGGAAGCAAGGTGCGGATATCACTCATCGACCAAAAAGGGATGCCCAAAGCTCCCAAGACCTCAGAAAGCCGTTGGCCATCCGCACGTTGTTCGCATCGATCGGTTAAACACAAGGCCCCGATCACATCGACCTCGGCCTCGCGCAAGGTCTCCAACGCCCCCAACAAAGAATCCCCTGTGGTCGTCACATCCTCGATCAAAAGGGTCTTTCCACGCGGTACCCCGAGAAAATAGCGGTCTTTGCTTGCGCCATGGGCTTTGGGCTTTCCGCGCCCCATCGCCAAACAATGCGTCTGCGGCCCAAAATGCAACGATTGCTTGGCATAACGATACTGCGCCAACAACGCCAGTTTCGAGGCTCCTTCTGCCACACCAAAGATCGTATCGGGTGTCTCAGGGAGTCCAGCGATAAATTCCAGCAAAAAAGTGACGCATTGATCGAGCGCCCAGACATCCTCGGCCACATCGCGCCAGTTGACATACCAATGCGACACTCGCCCTGATCGCAAGGTGACAGGCTGCGCAAAAAAGCCCAAAACACCGCGTTGACAAACAAACGACAACCATTGTTCTTTGTATGCAGGATCACGAAACATCACGAATCTCCGCCAAGATCGTTGCGACGTGCGCGTCTGCGCTGCGCAAGCCAAGCCAAGACAGTCCACGGATACAGCGTATGTTCGAGTTGATGGACGCGAGATTCAAGCGAGTCCAAGGACTCTCCATCATGTCGCGGTATCCGACCTTGTGACAAGATCGGCCCTTCATCCACGCCCTCGTCGACGAGATGGATACTCACCCCCACCCACGCATCCTGCGCGACATAAGCGCGGCGGATCGCGTCTAGTCCGGGATAATCAGGAAGGATCGACGGATGGATATTGACGATCTTCCCCAAGAATGGGCGCACCACACGCGGCGGCAAGACACGCATATAGCCCGCCAGCAGGGCAAGATCAAAAGGCTGTTGCTCCAAAAATGCCATGACAGCATCGTTTAACGTCCGTTTGTCCCATTCTTGCGGTGGTGGCGGCTCGACACACCGAACCCCCAAACGCTGCGCTCGCGACAAGATCAATGCCCCCGATCGATCGCAAAAAAGACCGATACACTCGACTCCATACGGACGCAAGGCTTTGACCAACGCCTCAAAGTTCGACCCGCTCCCCGATCCCAAAACCAAGATCTTTGCTCCCCAGATCACCGACGTCTCAGCATCATTCGCTCCCCAGATCACCGACGTCTCAGCATCATTCGCTCCCCAGATCACCGACGTCTCAACATCATTCGCTCCCCAGATCACCGACGTCTCAACATCATTCGCTCCCCAGATCACCGACGCCTCAACATCAGGATCGCCCCGAACCACCGACTTTTGAGCGTCTTCTGAATCAACGCCCCCCCACAACGCCGCTGTTTGCACGCCTTCGAGATCGATCAGGTTTGATGCCCATCGGATCTCTGCCCCCTCGATCGGTGCCAGCCCCCCCCATCCCTGCCAAGGCTGCCAAGGCGTCCATGTTCGGCTTTGATCCAACATACAAACGCTCCTTTTTTTCACAACACATCGAAAGCTCAAGAGAATTCAATACTTCCATGCGGCTTCCCGTGTAGGATGGCGCTCTTGTACGCGATCTCAAACGAAAAATCTACTGAAAATATCTGTTTTTCTAATTTACCCCACAACACAAGGATTTTATTGACAAAAATCCCATATTGCGCCATCCTCGTCTACCGTTCGCTTCACTCCACGACCCACAGAGGCCCGACAATGCGCAGTTCTTTCTTGTTTTTAAGCCTTCTTTTTGGATGTTGTATGGCTTCGCTTATTTCTTTTGGCTGCGAACCTCCCGAAGTCCCCTGCAAAGAAGGCGAAACTCGTGCCTGTTATAGCCTACGCCAAGGCTGTATCAAAGAAGGCGCAAACTACCGTTGTTTTGGCCCTTGCCAAGCAGGTACACAACAATGCAAAGGCGGAAAATGGAGCAGCTTTTGCGCTCTTGAAAAGTGGCCCGCTGTGGAGATCTGCGGCAACGGCATCGACGACGACTGCGACGGTCAAACAGACGAAGGATGCGGCCTCTCCGACGCAGGCCCCGATCAAACCAACCCTCCCGATCAAACCAACCCTCCCGATCAAACCAACCCTCCCGATCAAACCAACCCTCCCGATCAAACCAACCCAGTCAAAGTCAAAGAAGTCTTGCTCAAAAACGGAACTTTTCGTATGGGAGATATCGAGGGAGAAGGCAACGACACCTCCAAGCCGTCCCATGAAGTGACGATCTCACGCAGTATTTGGGCGCATCAGTACGAAGTGACACAGGCTGATTTTCAAGCGCTGATGGGCTACAACCCAGCCAATTCTCAGAAAACATGCGGCGGTTCTTGCCCCGTCGAAAGTGTGACGTGGCACGAAGCACTCGCTTATGCCAACGCACTTTCTCAACGACATGGCTACGAGATATGCTTTGATTGTACAGGACAAAAAAAAGATGTGCTTTGCGCTCTCAAGCCAGAGTACGGGGGGCAAACGCACCAAAACTACTTCACCTGCTTGGGATTTCGGCTGCCATCCGAAGCGGAATGGGAGTATGCTGCGCGGGGTGGGAAAACCACGTCGCGTTATGGGGAGATCGGTGCGATCGCTTGGTACGCAGACAACGCTCTTCTTCGCCCCCAGTCTGTCGGCACAAAACAACCCAACGGATTCGGTTTGTATGATACGCTCGGCAATGTTTTTGAGTGGACCATCGACATCGCAAGCCGAGTCTACACGTCCTCCTCGGTGACGGATCCTGTTTTTTTCGACAAAGACGCCCAAAGCCGCATCGTGCGTGGAGGCGGCTGGCTAACAAGCGCAGCAAACATCCGCGCAACAGTGCGTTACTTCTATGCTCCCACCAGCTACGAGCCCGATCGCGGGTTCCGCCTCGTCCGAACCGCTCAACCCTAGAGACCTGCTTTTCCCTATACGCCCACGACTCGACACGGCGGCGTAGGGCGGGGACGATTTTGCTTGACACCGAAGCGTTCTTCGCTACAAATGCGCCCAAGTTTCGCCCACCGCTTCAACACCTTACGCGCCAAACCTACGCAAAGGAGAGCCGAGTGACGCTTTCTTGGAACACATGGCAAGCACCCCTTTATCCGGGTCGTCTGATCGCTGTGGGGCGCGATCATCACGGCCATCAGGTGATCGTTTACGTCATGACAGGGCGCAGCCCTTCCTCGCAAGCCCGCCGCCTGCTTTACGAGGCAGGCGAACTTCGCACCGATGTCACCGACCCCACGCTGCTTGCCCAAGGCAATCCCCAACTCTTGCTTTACGATTGTATGTTGCGCGCCAGCGATCATTTCTTGATCAGCAACGGATCACAAACCCTCTGCCTTGCCGAAAGCGCCGAAGCCCGCTACGAACAAGGCCTTCCGCTCGACCCTTTGGCGATCCTTGTGGGAGCACACCGCCGCCCTTTTCTAGCAGAAGCAACGCAAGCCGACCGCTTCATGGATCTCACCCAGTACGAACCCGATCCTCCGCATTGGACGCCGCGTATCTGCGCGGTGGTCGGCCCCCAAGACGCCGCGATGAGCATCACCAAACGCGTCGAAGGCGAAACCTGCCGAAACTTCTTTGTTTTGCCGATGCAAGCAGGAACGCTCCATCTGCTCACAACCTACGCAGGCTCCCTTCCTGCCGCAAACGAAGGACTCCCCTCCTTTGCAGGCGAACCTGTGCGCCTCTCGTTGCCCGGGGATACTCCACACACCGTCGCTCAGGCGTTTTGCGAAGCTTTTGCACCCCGTCCTGAAACAGATCACCGTGACTTTCGCGTCAGTATCGCGACGATGTTCTATCACCCCAAAGAGCACCGCCTCCAAGCGTATGTCTGGAATCGCCATCCTGCCCCAGAATCCGAAGAGATCTCCTAGTTCTTTCTTCCGCTCAGACCCTCCACAACAGAGATCACTCCTCAATAAAAGAAAGGCTCGATGATGCAAAAAGGTACAGATATCTCTGATCTAAAGCGGATTTACCGACAAAGAAATGAAGGCGAATTCCCTTCCTCGCTTCAACTAACCCTGAACAAAGAACAAGACCTCAAATACGGCGAAAACCCCCATCAACAGGCTGCACTCTATACCCTGCACACCATCGCGCAACACCCTGCACACCATCTCGCCGCGCTAACGAATCTCCAGTCCGTTCGCTCCGATGGAAAGGGCAAAGGCGGACTATCCTTGACCAACTTGATGGATATCGCCCGAGGGATGGACTGCTTGAAGTACTTCTCTGCTCCCGCTGTTGTGATCATGAAACACAACGTCGTCTCGGGATTTGCGCGCCAAACCACCTCATCTCAGGCTCTTTGCGATATCTACCGCCTCGCACGCGACGCCGATCGACGCAGCAACTTCGGAGGGACGGTGATCTTCAATCGCCCCCTTGATACCGACACAACAGAGGCTTTGCTCGAACTCTATCCGCGCCATATCATCGACGTGATCGCTGCACCCGATTACCAAGACGGCTTGCTCGCACGCATCGAGCACGCCTCGCCACATATCCGCCTCAGCCAGTTTTCCCACCTTGAACAGCTTCCGCGCTTCCTTGGCGATCCAACTCATGGGCTTTATTCGTTCAAAGAACTGCCCACAGGCCGCCTTGCCATCCAAGACCTCCCCTTAACAGGCATCAAAAGCCCCGAAGACTTGATCCTTGATCCGATGGTCTTCGACAAAGACGGAACCCCCCATATCCTCGAACGCTCCCCCACCCCCCAAGAGATCCAAGATCTGCTCTCCGCGTGGTATATCAATGTCGCAGGAGCCCGTAGCAACGGCGTCGTGATCATCCGCAATGGTGTGCTTGTCGCGTGTGGTTCGGGCCAAGTCGAGCGCGTCGGGGCTGTCGAACAAGCGATCGTCAAAGGCATGCAAAAAGCCTTTGATCGCGAAGGACTTACCTACGATCCGTTGTTCGGGATCTCAGGCTTTGAACGCCTCAAAGACAATCCCTTTCAAGGTGCGGCTTGTTCTTCGGATGCATTCTTTCCGTTTCCTGATGCCGTCGAAACGCTCGGTCGTGTCGGAGTCTCCGCGATCATCCAGCCCTATGGCTCCGTTCGAGACGACCAAGTCATCGACGCCGCCAACCGCCTACAGATCGCCATGCCCGCCACCCTCGAACGCTGCTTTGGTCATTTCTAACACCGCCTCCCTCTTTGCGACGCAAAGGAACCCCCATGCTCCCTCCTCCTCAAGCTGCACAGATCCTCGCGATCACCGACGATCTACCGATCCGCCACCACATCCTCCACAAAGGCAAAGTCCGTGCGCTGTATCATCTCTCCCCCGAAGATAGCACCCGACTCATCCAACAACGCGGATACAACGTGCCTTTGACACAGCCCCTTGGTGTAATGGTGACCAGCGATCGCCTCTCTGCCTTTGATTGCCTATGGCACGCAGAAGGCGGACTCTACGGCGTCCCCAACAAAGGCGCAGCACTCAACGCCATCGCCTACCACCTCTTCCAACGACTCCAAGAAGCCGACATCGCCCAACACCACATCCTCGAAGCGCCCCATCCACTCGTCTGGATCGTCTGTGTCGCCAAACCTTTGCGCTTTGAAGGCATCTTCCGACGCTACATCACAGGCTCGCTCTGGCGCGCTTACCAACAAGGGCAACGCCACCTCTACGGCGTCCACCTCCCCGATGGACTTCAACCCAATCAGCCCCTCCCCACCCTTTTGTTCACACCCTCCACCAAAGGCACGCTCCTCGGCCTTCAAGGCATCCCCGAAACCGAAGATGCCCCCCTCCAACCTGATCAGATCCGCGCACACTACGATGCCTTCGGTCTCCCTTCGCCCGATATCCTCGATCATGCACAAGATCTTCTCCAAAAAGCCTTTCTTTTTCTCGAAAAATCTTATAAACAGATCGGACAGATCCTTGTCGATACGAAGTTTGAACTCGGGATGCTCCAAACTTCTTCTGGCTCTCCCACGCTGATCTTGATGGACGAGATCGCAACCCCCGACGCTTCGCGGATCTGGGATCAAGAGGCGTATCAACGTGGCGAGATATTCGATTACTGCAAAGAACATTTCCGCCAAACTCTACTCCACCACCTCGATCGCGAACTCCTGCTTGATCCCTCCCGACTCTCCGAAAGAAAAGCCTATGCTGCACAACACCCTCTTCCGCTTGCATGGTGGCTTGACGTCAGTAAGCGTTACGCTACCCTCGCACAAAAGCTGATCGGACGGCCTCTTCCGAGCATCCACGATGCTCGCGCTGAGATCCTCGAATCCCTCGCACAGATGGATCTCCTTCTTGCCCACCCAAACCCGCCAAAGGATCGCTAAGATGGGAAGCTACGCCGCAGCAGGTGTCGACCTCTCGCTCGGAGATCGCGCCTCACGCATCCTCTACGAAGCCGCACAAAAAACATGGAAGATCCGACAAGATCGCCTCGGTGAAGTCCTCGTCCCCTTCGATGATTTCAGCGGCTTGCGTGCCATCGATGTCTCAGGACTCCCCCAAGGAACATGGATGATGCTTGGCTTCGATGGCGTCGGAACCAAAGTCGAAGTCGCCGAACGCATGAACCAACACGATACCATCGCCTTCGATCTGCTCGCGATGGTCTGCGATGACGCCGTGATCCGTGGCGCAGAGCCTGTCCTTGTCGGTTCCATCCTTGACGTCTCCCGCCTTGCCCAACGCTCCCCCGCACGAGGCGAATTTCTCGAACAGATCCGACAGATCGCGCACGGCTACACCGCCGCCGCGCTCGAAGCAGAAGTCGCAATCGTCAACGGTGAACTGGCCGAGATGGGTTCTCGCGTACAGGGTTATAGTGATTTCTCTTATAACTGGGGTGCGGCTGTCTTATGGTTTGGGCATCAAGATCGCATGCTCACAGGAAAAAAAGTTCAGCCGGGCGAGAGTATTATCGCTCTGGCCGAAGAAGGCTTTCGTTCCAATGGGCTTTCCCTTGTCCGACGCACCCTCGAAGAACACTACGGCGAACATTGGCACGAAACCCGTTGGCAAGGCACTCTTCTTGGACAAGGCGTCTTGGCTCCTTCCCGCATCTATACCCGCGCAATCGTTGAGATGACAGGCGGCTACACACAAACGCCCACCGCCCAAGTCCACGCAGCCGCACACATCACAGGCGGAGGCATCCCCGAAAAACTCGCTCGTGCGCTTCGCCCTTCGGGGTGCGGGGCGCATCTTGAAGCCCCACTTCCTCCTCCCCCTCTGATGCTTCATTGTCAAGAACTCGCACGCATCTCTGACAAAGAAGCCTATAAAACTTGGCACATGGGACACGGTATGTTGATCATTACACCCCAGCCCGGCCCCGTCCTTGAGATCGCACAAAAACACCGCATCCCCGCTCAACTGATCGGACAAACCACCCAAGAAAAAGGCATCCATATCCGCAGCCAAGGCTGCCAATCCCCGCACTCCCTGCTCAGTTTTTTTGAGGAACACCGCTAAAGTCGACGCGCCGAAAATCGCCTCTGCTTTGCTGCAACGTCTCCGTCAGCGAAGGCAAACGCAACAACAGCCGTGGCCGCGCCTCTGTCGCGTACAACCTCATCTCCCCGCCCAAAAGATCGCACAAACGCTGCACGATCAACAATCCAAAACTCGGATGGCACACCCGTTCTCCCTCCCCCGCCAGAAAAAAACCCAACAGACCGTCTTGTGGCTCCGATTGGCCTGCTTCAGGTAGATCCCACCCCGAGATATCCAAACACAACCAAGCCTGCGTACTCCCCTCCGCCTCTTCGCAGTGCGCCGCAACCCGCAATTCCTTTTGGCTTGTCCAACGACAAATCTCTTGTAACGAGCGGCGCAGGATATGTCGTACTTTTCCCAAGTCAGACGAAAATCCCTCACAATCTTTTCGATAAAGTGCGCGAATTGTATTGCCTTTCCGCTCTATTTCTGTACGACACTCTCGCAAAACATCTTTCAAAAAATGTGAAACATTTACACTCGCCATCTGAAAACTCAACCGACCCGATTCAATACGCGCAAGTTCCAAAACGTCCTCGATCATCCGCAACAAAGTATGACCCGCGTCATAGATCTTTTCGAGATCTTCTTCCCTTTCCGCTACCCCCAAGGCGTCGCCTTCTTCCAACAACAACTCTGCGTAGCCGATGATCACGTTCAGCGGTGTTCTCAGCTCGTGGCTCATCCGCATCAAAAAAGAACCTCGTGCCGAAATCAAACTGTGTTTTGCTTGGGCGTGGACATCCCCGATCGCGGCCAGTCGCTCCGCCAAGGCAGCTTGCGTCTGCTGAAGCATCTGCTGCGCCAACGCACTCCGACGCCGCTCCTCGACCAACAACAGCTCCGCACGCTCTCGCAACTTACGCTCTTGCGCCAAGGCCGCCCGCAACTCGACCAATTCTTTTTCCAACGCTTCTTCTTGCACCATCTCTCCGCTCCAGACGCGTCCACTTCTTCACTAATTCACGGTGCGGCGGCACGCTTGCATATCCAGTGCCATCCGCCAAACTCACCAAACTCCACAACACATCCCCACAAAGACACAAAGAAGACGGTACATCCTCACGCAAACCGTAGCCCCCCCCTTCTCTTTTTTTTCGAGTTGTGGGAAGGTCTGCCCGCTTTCCCTTTTTCCGCCTCATCGTAGGAGAGACCATGCCCATGATCGTCGCAATATCCGACTTCTCCCAACATCAAACCCGTTGCTCACAAAGAGCGAAAACGCATCGAATGCGCTCGATATCCGGCTTCTGTGGATATCAAGCGCCACGTTGGATCACCGCCACTTCCGTGTTTGCGCTATGCTTCCTTCTGTTCGTTTCCACTTCTTCGGCCCATCTCCCCGAAGAACCGCCTTCATCCGCTCGTCCTCCCGCCTCCGCAACGACTCGCCCCCATCACCCCCGCACCCCGCCCGCTTCGACTCCCATCCTCCCACCGCTGTCTTTGCGCCCGACCCTCGGCCCTCTCCCGCAACTTCAAACACAGCTTGATCGCGATCTCTACTTCCTCTCGCATCCTGCCCTCGAAGGGCGCGACGCAGGCACCCACGGGATCGAAGTCGCCGCTGCTTACATCGCCCATGCCTTCCAACAAGCCGGACTCCAGCCCGCAGGCGACCGTTCCTCTTTCTACCAAGCCTTCCAATCCACCACAGGCGTCACCGCAGGCACAAACAACCGCCTGCGCAGCGTCATCAACGGCCAGTCGACCGTCTGGACATTTCAAAAAGACTATGTCCCTTTTGGCTTCTCGCGCGTAGGAGCCACCTCTCCCAAGCCCGTTGTCTTCGTCGGATATGGCATCCAAGCTCCCAAACAAGGATTTGATGAATACGCAAACATCGATGTCAAGGGAAAGATCGTTCTCATCCTGCGCGGGCTGCCACGATGGGCCGATACTCCGCACTCTCCCTTTGGCGAACGCAAAAATCTCTACGCGCAATTCCGATACAAGCTGCTGATCGCTCGAACACAAGGCGCGATCGGCGCTTTAATTGTCGATCCACCCTCGCCCACAGAAAAACAAGCCCCTTCCCTCACGCCGATCACTCTCGCTCGCGGCCTTACAGATGCCGGCCTTTTCGCCCTGCATATCCAACGCACCGTCGCCCAGCAACTGCTCTCCAAACGCCCTCAGCAACTTCACGATATCACCCAAGAGATCGAGCGCACGCGCAAGCCACATAGCCACGCCCTCAACGCACAGATCGCTCTCCGCGTCCAACTCACCCGCCTGCAAAGCACCCTCAAAAACGTCCTTGCTTTTCTACCCGGCACACACCCCCAACTCAAGCAAGAGATCGTCGTCTTGGGCGCACACTACGACCATATCGGCTACGGCCATGTCGGCGGATTCCCGGGAAATCTCGGACAGATCCATCCCGGCGCGGATGACAACGCTTCCGGCACCGCGACGATCCTTGCACTCGCTCGCTTTTTCGCCAAACACCCGCAGCCCCGCAGCCTTCTGTTTATCGCCTTCACAGGCGAAGAGCGCGGACTCCTCGGCTCCGCCTTTTTTGTTCGCAACCCCCGCTACCCGCTCGCTCAGATCGCCTCCATGATCAACCTCGATATGGTGGGCCGTATGCGCAAAAGCCAACTTGTCGCCCAAGGCTCCGGGACTTCCTCGCTGTTTGAACCTCTGCTCACGCAAGTCAACCGATACCACAAACTCCACCTACGCTTCGGAAAATCCGGCTATGGCGCTTCCGATCAAACCAGCTTTTACACCCGCAAGATCCCTGTCCTGTTCTTCTTTACAGGCGCACATGCCCAATATCACCGACCCACCGACACCTTCGATACGCTCAATCTCCCTGATACCTTCCGCGTCTTTCGTTTTGTCGCCGATATCACACAAGCCATCGCCCAACTCCCCAAACGACCGGACTTTCGCCAAACAGCCACCCCCCAACGCTTCAAACGGCGCGGCCCCATGCGCGTCTCTCTCGGCACCATCCCCGACTACGGAGCCAACCTCAAAACAGGTGTCCTGCTTTCTGGCGTCCAAAAAGGCAGCACTGCCGCAACCGCAGGACTCCAAGGCGGCGATATCCTCCTACGCATCGGACGATTCTCCATCCGAAATATCTACGATATGGTGATCGCTCTCGGCTTCTATCAGCCCGGTGATACCGTGACACTCAGCGTCCAACGCAACGGCCAGATCCTCCACCTCCCCGCCACCTTCCAAGCCCGCTCTTCTGCTCACCGCTAAGCTGTTTTCGTCTCCTCCAGACAGGGCTTGCGTGATCCGATGGTCTCATGGGGCGCTGCCCCATACCCCGCAAGGGAGCCCAGCTCCCTTGACCCTGTGTTGGCCGAGCGGTCACTCTTTTTCAAACAAGCAACCCTGCGGCTTGGAGTGTCGCGAACACGGCTTTTTTGGCGACCGCGTCAGTCCTAGTCTCATCAAGAGAACTTTTAATACCAATTTGAGACTGCTGAGACGGCGTTTCCCCCTCCCACAACACATCACGCTTCTTGTTCAGGAAGCCACACAGAGATAGTCGTCCCTCTGCCCGACTCGCTATGCAGATCCATCGCTCCACCGTGACGTTCAACGATCCGCGCTGCCAACGGCAAGCCCAATCCCGTCCCTTTTTCTTTGGTTGTATAGAAAGGCTCGAGTACTTTTTCCAAGACTTCGACGGACATTCCTTTTCCTTGATCGATCACTTGGAGGCAATACCCCTCTTCTTGCCGCGAGATCTGCAAAAACACCACCGCCCCCGAAGGCGACGCTTGGATGGCATTTTGTAATAAATTCAACAGCGCTTGTTGCATCCGCGTCCGATCAAAATACAACACCGCTTCTTGCGCATCTCCCGACAAGATCAACGATATCTGATGCTTCTCACAGTCCGATCGCAACAACAAGCGCAGTTCTTCGGCAAATTCCTTCCACTCCACACGGCGCAGATCGAGCGCCATCGGTCGTGCGTACTCCAAAAAGCTTTTGACCACTTCTGCAAGATAACGCAACTCCCGCTGGATCCGCTGGATATGCGCTTGTTTCTCAGGCTGATCAGCCAGTTCTTCCTCCAAGATCCCCGTAAAAAGCTCCATCCCCCCCAGCGGATTGCGTACTTCGTGCGCGATCCCCGACAACATCATCTGCATCTGTCGATCACGCGCCAAGATATTCCGACGCATCTCGTCCATTGTTCTTGCCAAAAGCCCGATCTCATCTTGCTCTAAGATCGGCACTTCGTGCTGTAGCTCGCCTTGCCCGATCGCTTCTGTTGCGCGCACCAAACGCCGCACAGGAGCCACCACAAAGCGCGAAAACAAAAAGCCCGAAACCACCACCAACCCCAACGACAGCAACGCAAAAAACAACAGCGAACGCTGCGTCCTTCGCAAGATCACAAAGTACGATGCACTCCCCTCCACCCCGATCGCCGCAAGCACTCGCAGATCTTCCCCAACCAATGGAGCAAATCCTGCCTTGTACAGATCCCCCCCGCGCCGCTGAAACAACACGCTCGCTCGCGGTTTTCCCTGCCAAACCGCCCCCAACTCGCTTTCCTCAAAAGACAATTGGACGTATTCTTGCCCTACAGCCATCTTCTCCGTATCCAACAGACTACGGCGTTTTTGATCAAAGACAAAGATCCGTTGTACGCCCGTCGAATCCTTTAATCGACGTAGCTTTTTCTGTAAGTTTCGATACGAACGGCTCTCTTGATCTTCGGGTAAAAAAGAAGTGACCACCGAAGAAGCCAACAACGCGCTTGCGGCTTGTCCCACACTAATCAAGCGTCGGCCCAACTCCGCATCCAAACCCTCTTGTAAACGCATCCCTGCGTAAAAAATAAACAATCCCAACGTCAGCAACGCAGGCAACAAAAAAACCAACACGACTTTGGTTCGCAAACTTCGATACCATCGGACATATCCCCGACGCTTGCGATCCTCCACTCGTCCGCCTTGGCCTTTGACTTCGCGGGCTTTTTGCGCCACCACCGCAGCCCGCGAAGCCGACAGCGCCGCACGCCCAAGATGGCTCTCTTCTTCGACGATCTCTTTTGGCGCGCCCTCATACACAGCAGCCTCGTGCAAAGCCCCCGCATCTTCGGCTTGTTGCGATGCCATCCCCTCTCGTTCTTGCTGCGTCGGCTGCTTTTCTTCACGAGGCGGCTTTGCCAACAGCATCGCAACCCCTGACGACGGAACATCCGCAGCATCCGCAGAGTCCCACGGGATATCATCTCCCAACATCCGATTCTCGAAGCCGTCCTCCTCTCTGTGGTCTTCTCGATCTTTTTCTGCCCCAAACATCCGCGCCGCCCAATCAACAGAACCTTTTTCTTCGACTGCGGCAGCCCTTTCGCCTACAGCCTCCGAGCGTTCGCGCTCCATCTCTGCAAACATCCGCGCAGCCCAACTTTCATCTTCCCCATCTTCCGACTTCTTTGGGCCTTCTTCGGCTTCATTCTTGCGTTTGCCGCTCTCGCTCATCCAAACCTCCTCTCCAAACACTCGCACCTCTCGGCCCACCAACCTCATACGGTATCCGAGTGATGTATACACAAAGGATCGTGCGTAGACGCCCTGTGGTTGGGCAGCCACAGGGGGCATTTGATCCAACGAATTCATTTCGAGTTCAAACCTGCGAACGATCCTCTCGGACAGTGCGGGGTTTCGCACCTCACCCCTGTCAAAGGCGGACATCCCCATGACCCACAAGCGCAAACAAGGTTTGCTGTGCGTTATGGGAAAAGTAGACACCTCCACAACAGCCCTTTGTCAACACCTTCCTCCCACCAACCCTTTTCCAACAGCTTCTTCCCGCCAACCCACAAAAAAGAACCCCCCGTCCAACAAGCCCACCGCAGCGATCCTCGCCAAAGGCGCTTATTTCTTGGAACCGAACTGCTTTCGCACGTACGACAAAGCATCCTTGATCTGTTTTTCAGAGAGCGTCCCTTTGTGGGCGGGCATGACACGCGAGCCTTTTGTGATGCCGTTGGTGATCGAATGCAACAGATCTTTGTTGTCTTTGGCGAGGCGTTCGGGTTCTTTCACAAAGTCCGCAGCCGTCACGCCACCGTTTCCACGTCCATCCGCACCATGACAAGCCATACATCCTTTTTCCTTAAAGATTTTTTCTCCTGCCAAAGGGTCGCCCGGCAAAGAAGTATCCGCAGCCTTCTTGGGTTCAGCCTTTTTGCCAGCAAGCGCTTTGTCGGCTGTCGCTTTTTGGGTAGGGTTTGGCGAGGGATTGGGTGCAGGATCTTTCTTACAAGCTGCCACCGCCACAACCAACAACATTGCCAAGACAAACGAGAGATTCCGCATTCTAAAAACTCCTTGGGTTGATTCGTTCAACCTTAAAAAAGAACAACCTCGCACAGCGTCAGGGACGACCGCGCAGCTTTTGCCAAGCGGGGCGCAGAGCTTCCCACGTCACGACTTGGCCTTTGTATTGTTTGGCCCAGATCTCGGCATCCGACTTTTTCTCATAGCTCAAGATCGGAACGCCCATCACACGGGTCTTTTTGACTCCCAGTACATACGTCGCTTTAGCAGCCGCCAACCAAGGCTCGGCTTTTGGCGAAAACACCAGAGGATCAGTCTTGGGGTTCATTCCTTCGACAAAGATCATCCGTGCTTTCCCATGCGGCGAAGGCGTTTCAAGGTACGTCAGCATATCACTCAACGAACAAAAAAACACACGCTTTCCGTCGCGGTGGATCACTTGTCCACGCGGTGAAGGTTCCTCGCGCACGATCATCCCGCACGCCGCGCAAGCGTGGGTGTGGATCGCTTCCGCTTTCAACGCTATCGCAGCTTTGCCTTGGTCTTTTTGGCAATTCACCAAAAAGAAAGACAGCATCAGACAAATACCATAGAAGATCTTCTGTGTCATCAGATCACCTTTTTCCGCAAAAGAATCCAACCGCTCAGCAGCACAGGCCCCACGATCCAAGCCGACCACAAAACCGCCAAGACGCCCGAGACAGGAACGCGAGCCGTCATGCCCAACTGTTCCAATCCTTGTGTGCCGAGAAAGACCTCCATCATCTGCATCCGAAAAAGTCCTGCGGGATTGGCGATCACCAAAGCGCGCATCACCCCTTGCGAGACTGCACCGTCGGAGATCACCAACACCCCCAAGAGACCGAGATCATAGAAAAAAACCAACACAAACCACACCACCACCACCGCGCTTGCTGCGGAGACTTGCCGTTTGTAAAGCGCCGAAAGCAGCAGCCCCAACGACAAAAAAGCCAGTCCCAACAACAGCGTCGGCAACAGCAAAGGCCACAACACCTGCCGCGAGACGGCCCCCGCAAAGATCCCCGCACTCCCAAAGCCCAACAGCACCGCAGCCGACAACGCCAAACCCCGACCAATAAATTTGGCCCACACCATCTCCATCCGACCGATCGGCAACGACAACAACAACCCCAAAGTATTGCGCTCGGACTCCCCAACGATGGCATCGTGACTCAGAATCAACGCAACCAATGGTACAAACAAACTCGCTAATGTGACGAGACTAGGCCCTGTTAAGCCTACAGCCTTTGCACCTGCGCTGCGACCGTACAACGTCACCGCCGAAGCCAACACCGCAAACAACAAGCTGATCACCAACACCCAACGATCTCGTGTGCGCTCAGACAACTCATGCAAGATCAAAGAACGTGCAACTCTTCGCATCAGAACATCTCCAGCAATCTTTCGTACACCTCATCCAATGTCGGTTCTTCCATACGAAAGCCCCGGATATCCGAAGAAAAAAGAGGTTGTTGTTGAAAATAATCCAGCAGCGCACGGGATGGGATCACAAGACGAACCTGAAAGAGACCTTGATCTTTTTTCTCTTCGGCTTCAGTCATCCAAGAAGACAACACTTCCGAGGTACGCAAGCGATCTACCACTTTTTCGTCATCAAAAGTAAGATATATCTGGATCGGCAGTGCAGCCATCTCTCTAAGTTCCAACGGAGTTCCTCGCGCACAGATCCGCCCACGTTTGAACACACACATCTGATCCACACGGCGCTCCAACAAGGCGATATCGTGCGTCGAAAGCAAGACCATCCGCCCTGCTTCTCGCCAGACCCGCAAGACCTCCCACAAGACCGACAGCCCTTCTTGATCGAGTCCTCCTGTCGGCTCATCCAAGATCAACAACATCGGTTCAGTCAGGATCGCCACCGCCAAACCCAGTCGTTGCCGCATCCCTCGCGAATAACCGCGCACAGCCCGACGCGCTGCATGCTCAAGGCTCACAAAGCGCAACACCTCTTCGATCCGCTCTTTGCGAACTCCCCGCGCACGCGCAAAAAACGACAGCACCTGCCAACCCGTTAGATTCTCAGAAAAGGCCACATTTTCAGGTAAATATCCGATTTTTTCTCGAAACGCATAGTCCTGTATCGCCATTTGGTGATCGATGCGCAACTCGCCTTGTTCGGGGCGTACCAAACCCAATAACACTTTGAGCAGCGTCGACTTCCCTGCTCCGTTCGGACCAACCAACATACAGACCTGACCTACTTCGAGCGATATCTCGACCCGATCGAGTGCCTGAACCTCGCCAAAACGCACAGAGATATCCCGCAACGAAAGGCTTTTCATTTCGCCCTCCACGACATCAACGGACGATGATCGATCACCGTAGGCACCCGCAAAACAGGCAACCGCTGCTCCAAATGCGTCAACAATTCGAGCGAAGGGCTACGCATCAACATCACGGACGGCGGGTATTGATAAAGCAAGCGTGAAGAAAAACTATCTAACCGATATGGACGATCTCCGATCCCATCTTTGTCTTGATCCCAACCGATATAATCGCTCCAATAGTTGCCTTGATCTCCTTTTGTCCCCCAGTCAAGGTCAGATGCTCCGACAAAAAAGATCTGCTGATTGTTGTGAATAAAAGCATTGTTTCGCACACGATTGCGGATCGTTCCCGCCCAAATACGCGCTCCGATCTGGTTTTTTTGGATGCTGTTGTCTTCGATGATGTTGTCGTTGCTCGAAAAGAAAAACATCCCTTCGCCGTTGTGGTGCAAGATATTTTTGCGGATGGTGCAGTACTGGGCATCGCGAAACAAGATGCCATGCCGCTCATTGTGCTGGACATCGTTCTCCTCGATGTGGAGGTGATGGCTTTGCATCAGCGCGAGCCCTGTCAGGTTGTGATGGCTTTTGTTGCGGATCAAACGGTTGCGATAAGAGTACATATAGTGTACGCCATAGCGTTGATGAGAAAGGTGATTTTCCATGATCACGCTGTCTTCGACCGCAGAAACATAGATCCCATCGCGTGCATGAAGCACACGATTTCCACGTATCAAAAGCCTCGAACCATCGAACAGATGGATCCCATTTCCGCGATCCGCTTCTTTGACTTGTTCTCGTCCGTATACGTAGTTGTCGAGGATCTGTACATCGTCTGTCTCATGCAGCCACAAACCAAATGCGCAATCACGCATCGTATTTTTTCGCACAATCGAACGAACGGCTGTTTTTGCCAGATAAATACAACTATCAGGCCCCCCGAGATCAGAACCGCTTCCTTGTACGATCAAGCCCTCAAGGATCGTTTGCGGAGCCTCCACGATCAGCACTTTGCCTTTGCCCCGCCCATCGATCACCCCTCCTCGACCCCGCATGGTCACACGCCGTTTCAAATGAATCGGCCCGAACCATCGACCTGATGGGATCTCGATCACATCACCATCTGAAACCTGCGCTGCGATCTTCTGTAAGGAATCTTCACTTTTTTCAGGTATCCATACACGCGCATGACTTACGCAGATCCACGAAAAAAACAAGAACACTCCAACAGCCCATGAGCCACCCAAGCGACGGATATCTTGTCGGCCTGCGATGCGAGACACTTCGAACAGCCTGTGCTTGTCGAACAAAGAGGCTGCGCTCCCATGACCTTTCATGGAGGAAAAACAATCATGCCCTTGCTTGGAGGGGGCGTGATCGCCTCCCCTTCGCGGTCCAACATCGTGCCTCCGATGCCCTCGTACAGAGGTTGCGCTCCGATGCCCTCGGATGGAGGGAAAGCACCCATGCTCTTGCATGGAGGGTGCGTTTCCATGCCCTTGCAGGCGTGCGTTACACATCTTTGCGTTGCTCCATCAAACGAGCCAAGCGCTTTTTGTCTTCTTCGCTCTGCTCGGCTTTGCGCAAGATCCGCTCGATCCCCACCAACGGCGGGCAAACCTTGTCGTTGCGATAGGTGGCTTCGCACTCCATGCACGACAAACATTCGCGTGGATCGATCGTTCCGTTGGGGCGGATGGCTTTGGGCTCGCATCCTTTGGTGCAGATCTGACAAGAGCTACAAAAAGAGCGACGTTTGGGGCCTGATATCCGAAAGCTTCCAAAGATCGCCAACGCCCCACCGAGCGGGCAAAGATAGCGGCAGAAGGGGCGCCACCAAAACAACGACAGCGACAGCAGCAAGATCCACCAGAGAAAAAATCCCCACGGGCGCTTCCATGCGTACACCAAAAAGGTCGACTTGAAGGGCTCGATCTCAGCCATCGTCTCCCCCCAGATCGGCGAGATCAGAAACACCACCAACAGCACCGCGAAAACGACGTAACGAAGATATCGCAATGGCGTATGGATCTTTTCTGGGAGTTCAAAGTCGGGAAGTTTGAGTTTTCGCCCCAGTTTGTGCAAAAGCTCAGTCATCGCTCCATAAGGACAGACCCAGCCGCAAAACACTCCACGCCCCCAGATAATCGAGACGATCGCAATAAAGATCCACAGCACAAAGATCAGCGGCTCGCTAAAAAACAGATCCCACCGCCATTTGTGGATCACGCTGTCGGCCAGCGTCAAAAGCTGTGTGACGGAAGGTTGCGCTCGCATCCACACGCCGATCAACAACACGCTCGCAAGCATCACACCGACGTGAAGGCGTTTTAGGCGAAGCATCTCGCCCGTCAAGAAACGCCGCGCCGTAAAAAGGCCCATCACAAACAGCAAAAGGCTGATCAAGACGACGACTTCGGTACTTCGATTTCTCCACGCTTGGACGTACATCGCAGCGTACGGATCGGGCCCATCGAACTGATAGACCGAGCGCGGCAAGCGGTGTGTGGACTGAAACTGTCTGAAATCTCGGTTGAATCCGCCCGTCCCGTCATAGCGGCTGCCCAAAAAGATCATCCGAAACGGAGCGCCGGGATCGAGCGGTGCGCCCGAAGTAAAGAACACCGCCCCTTCCTTAAAGCGCGGTGCGCCTTTGGAGTTGAGGTTCGTCAAGTTAAAGTAATCCGTATCTCGGAAGATCAACTCGCGCAAGCCTTGTTCGACCCGCACGCGATCAAAGATCCCACCACGCACAAACGCCGATCCCTTAAAGGAATCCGAGCCTTGGCCCAAGACCACAAGCAGATGTTGGCCTGCTTTGCGGCGTTTCATCAAATACGCATACGTCCGCTCACCAAATAGCGAACGCCCGACCTGTGGAGCATCAGCCAACGTGTACCACAGATCCACAAATTCCCCCTGTGGATTTTTCACTCCCATCTGACGCTCTGTGACGGTCAATCGCCCCCAAACACCTTCCTTGCGCATCCGCTGCCAGTCCCAGACTTCGGTACTTTGAATGAATCGCCCGGGTGTTGCAGCCGAAACGCTCAACACACCTGTGGCGATCCCGACCGCACGAGCGGACTCCAAGACGGTTTTGTTTTGCGCAAGCGCCGTGACAGTCGCTCCCGAGATCACATCGACCGAGACCGCGCCTTTGCTTGCTCGCCCCACAACAACGGGCGTACTTGCTTTTTTTCCGACATAAAACTTTGTAAAATCATGCAAGGCTTTTTCAGGGATCCCCACCAGCAAGATCGGCTCGCTGTGATGGATCACTTGTACGCCTGTGATCGCGCCCTGCGGATCGAGTCCAACAAGCGTCTCCATCGGTTTGCTTGAATAGGCTGGGATATCGACCACATCCGTAGAAAGAACCACCCACCCAAGCAGCTTCTTTTGGGCATCATACCCTGCGACAAAAGGGCCTTTTGGAGAAGCCGAAAAGCTGACAGCCCCCGGCAAGACCTGCACACAAGGCATTTTTTGGCAGTCAAGGCGCATGGAGCGTCGTGGGGAAGACGCAAAGCTCGCGGCCTCGGCGAATAAAAAAGCAAAGAGAAAAAATGTGAGACGGCAGAAAAGAGAACGTGTGGATATCATGGTTGGATCCCAAAGATCGGACTGTTTGGAAAGTCCGTTGTGCGGTGAAGATCGCCCCCCCCCTCTTTGGTGGCGATCAAACAAGGTCCCTCAAATCAGAGCGATTAGCCTTTTTTGGGTTGGGATGTAGGAGCATCGCTGACGATCAAGCGGCCTCGCATCTCAAGGTGCAGCGCGTGGCAGAACCACGGGCAGTAGAACCAATACACACCGGGCTTATCGGCCACAAAAGTTGCGCTGTTGGTGTCGCGAGCGTTGACCAAGAAGTTCACGTCGTGGTGTGTCACGCATAGACCGTGCGACAAATCCTCGACGTTATCGAGGTTGGTCAAGATGATCTGGACTTTTTCGCCCTTGGTGACGCGGATCTCGCTGAAGTGGAACTTGGGTGCTTGACTGGTCATGTAGACACGCACGATCCCGTTTTTGCGGATGATCTTGTTGTCTTTGAGCAGATTCACGCCATCTTCTTTGGCCCATGCTTCGTACATCTCAAAGCGCGGCCCAGTGCGGGGCTGGATCTTGGTGGGTTGGATGATGCTTTTCTTCACGATCACGCAGTCATGGGGTTCAGGATAGGTCGGGCCGTCGTGCATCAGTTTCATCTTGTCGCCCGACATATCGATGAGTTGGTCGTTTTCCGGCATCAACGGTCCGACGTTCAGGTAACGGTCTTTGGAAAACTTGCACAGCGCCATCAGCCACTTGCCATCGGCTTCTTTGGTTTCGCTCATCGAAGCGTTGATGTGGCCGATTTGGTAGTGAACATCGAGCTTTTGGAGGATCGCTTTGGCAGCGGCTTCTTTCGAGGCTTTGGGATCTTTGATCTTGTAGGCTTCGATGGCAGCGGCGATGTTCCACTTGGTGACGACAGAGTCGATAAAGATCGACGTGTAGGCGTTTCCTTTGTTGTCGAACGCTGTATGCAGCGGTCCCAAGCCCACCTCGGGTTCGGCCACCACACAGTCGCGTGGCTTGATCTTTTTCTGGAACGCATCGTCCAATTTTCGGACATCCACCACCGAAACGGTCGGCGAAAGCTTTCCAGACACCACCGCGTACATACCCGTCGGATCCATATTCACACCGTGAGGGCTTTTGGGGACAGGGATGCGCATCACGTACTCGCTGTCTGCGCCGCGTGCATCCACCACAGGAACCGTCGAGTTGCCGATACGGATGGTCTTTCCGTTTTGGACGGCGCGCTCAATGTTGGCGATGTTGAATACATAGAGATGATCGCGTTCGTTGGCCATCATCTTTTCCAACGTCACGCCACCTTCCGAGTTATAGCAGGTCGCAAACGAGTATTTGCCTTGGTAGTCCGTAGCGCAAAGGTCCATGTTGCCTTCGACGAGAACTTGCCACTTGACTTCCATCGTCTCGCCATCGACAGCAGTGTGCATCGCACCGTATTTTTCGGGCGAATCCATATCGCGGCCATCGTTCGGCATCGGCGTACGAAATTCGCTGTTGGTGAAAACGTACCCTGTCTTGTGGCGTTGAGGGAAAATACCGTGAGTCCCTGCGCAGTTGGGCAGTTCTGTGATGCGATCCACTTCCATGATATCGATACGAACACGAGCCAAACGCGCCGAGGCTTTGTCGTTGACAAAGATATAACGACCGTCATACGTGCCATCCTTGTAAGAGAGATGGACGTGGTGCGTATCGCCTGACAGACGGTTCCCAAGGATCTTCTTCGAGAAATCGGTTGCGCCCCAACCCGTTGCAGCGTCAAAGTTGAACACAGGGATGCGCTTCAGTTCGCGCATCGAAGGAACGCCCAAGACGCGGATCTCGCCCGACTGACCGCCGCTCCAAAAGCCGTAGTAATCATCGTGCGCGCCCGGGGCAACGTGTGTAGACAAGCCGCTTGCATGCGCTTGTCCTCCGCCCAGTCCGGGGCTTGGCGTCTTCTCACAACCGGCCAGTTGTGTTCCAAAGAGGGCTGCGGCCAACGAACCCACCTTCAAAAAATCACGGCGTCCCCATCCTGTTTCGGTCGCAGCCTCGGCTTGCACCGCGTTCGATGCGGTCGCCGATTCGGGTTGTGGGTGGGTGGTATGTTGTGCTGTCTTGTCGTGTTTGTTTTGCATGGCTCTTCCTTGCGTTCGTTTTTTGTACGGGTTGACGCGCTCTCCCCCTTGCCGCTGTCTACCTGCACAAAAGCCCTCGTTGACAACCGCCCAAGCGGTGTATGTTTTTTGGGGTGCTTTACAGACACACACGTCTATAAAGACTTGGGTGGGTGTAGCATAATCCCTAGGAAAAGACTTGATCCAGATCAAAGAAAACAAGGAAATCGCTAGTCTTTCAAGTCGATTGAGATGGAGACATCTCCACAGACCCGCGCCCTTCTTTCACCAAACAGTTGTTGGCTCAAGTTGCTCTTCGGCAAGTTCGGCGAACAGATGACACAACCGCGCACCACTGTCAACACCTCATACGATATCCGCCCGCTGCGCGATCGCAAAACGTAGGGGCAGCCCCCTGTGGCTGCCCAACCATAGGGCGTTTACGCATTATCCTTCGTGTACACATCACTCGGATTTCGTATCATCTCACAGCAGAGCCATCGACTTGTGCGTGGCGATCCGTATCCCCCCGCAAGTGTTTGGATCGGATGCGGTGGCTCCCCCCTGTATTCGCGCTGTTTCAAGCGGCAGCGTTATGTTTTTTCGAGCAGGCTAGATGATCTCACACACGCCGCCAGCGCAAGCCACCGTGTCTTGGCGTGCGGTGTGGTCTTGGGTTTCGAGGATCTGCGAAAAGTCCATCGGGCGGATGTGTTGGTGGTATTGCGCGAAAGTTTGCGCATCACACGCCTCAAACGGTGCTTGTGGGTATCCGCCGCCGTCATGCGGCAACACCGAAAGCGCCACATAATCGTGCCGATGCCGCCACATCCAACGCCCCACACCTTCCCATTCGTCATCTTTAACGGACACCGTGCAAGAGATGTTGTTGGTGTTTTCGCCCGTCCGATGGCCCGGGACGATCCAGCGCCGATAGGTATCACGCACGCGCTCCAACAGCGCCAAAGCATCTTCTTGTTCGCGGGTGACGGCCCCAACAGGCGCTTGGAGCGGCATCTGAAAGACGTGCTCGCGATCAGGCTGATACACGCTGCGCTCCACAAGGGCGGGGAGATGCTGTTTCAGATAGGCCAAGATCGGTTCGTTGTTGTTGATCACGACACGGCGCAGATAATACGGCGCATGATAGGCGTGGATCCCCGAAGAACAGCCTAACAACAAAGAGGTCGTCCCTGCCGGCTTTACTGTCGTACAACGCGCCGAGGGCCGAATCCCCAATGCGCGAGCGATCCGCGCATTTTCTTCCAATACGACGTGTGCTGCACGTTCGACATCCAAGCCTTCCACGCGCCCTGCTGCGATACCCGTCATCGAAACGCCGATCAATGCGTCTTCTTCGGCACATCGCCGCCACACAGGCCGCAGAAAATGAAACCCCGTCCAAGCCGCTTGGAGCGTCGCGATCCGCGCTGCTGCGCGACAACGCGCTTCCAAATCCGCTTGATCTTCGACACTTGCAGCGTTCACCTCCACAAGATTACACAGCCCATACGGTCGCAAGGCGATCTCTGCGCAAGGATTGGTCCCCATCTCCGTACTGTTTGAAAGAAAGATCCCGGGTTCTCCCGAGCCATTCCCACGCACACGATCCCACAAACGCCAGAATCGCTGTTCTTCCAGCTCTTCTCTTTGCAAGACCACGCTGTTGTTTGCTCGCGCACGTTGCGGACTGTGGTTCCAAAAGCCCGCTTCTTTTGCGCACAACATATCCTGATCTTCTTCGGAAAACAGGCAGATAAACGATGACCGTCGGATCCCTCCCGCAAGCACCGCCTCCGAAAGATGGCACAGGATATCATGCGCTTCGATCGGATGCAGCTTGGTTCCCGGCTTTTTGGACAGAAACACCTGCTCCACACTCGATAGCGCACGCTTCAGCGGCTCTGCCCCGGGCGCACGCCCTCCCGAAGTCACCAGCGGCGTCCCTTTCGGGCGGATCTCGCTGTAATCAAACACAGGCAACGCATCGCCCTTAAAAAACGCCCGACACAGCGCATGTACCGCAGAAGACCACCCCTCGATCGTATCCGCCACCAGATGCCGATGTTTGCCGTGCGGAGCGCGGATATCAGGCAGCTTCGCCACATGATGCTGCTGCACCGAATACCCCACCCCGCAGCCCGACAACAACAAAAACATCGCTTCCGCAAAGAAAAACGGATGATCCACAGGCGCAAACGAACAATTGTACATCCGCGATGGATTCTTCTCGATCGCGGCTCCTGCAAACTGCATCGATCGCATCGACGGCAAGACTTTGCGATCCAACACAAAGCCATACGCATCGGCGATCACCTCGGACAATGCTGGAAAATGCTTGGTGTGCATCGCACGATTGCGACCCACTGTCTCGGCCCACGTCTCACGGCGCTGCTGCTCGGGCAGATAACGCGCATATTTCATATAATGGATCATCTCGCTCAACATCTTCGTCGCATCCACACCTGACGCGCCCGCCAATGTCTCCACGCGATGCCCAGCCCCGCTGTCTTGCCCTCTCAACGCTTCGTGGCTTTGTGACCCCGATGTTTCCTGATTCTGCATCTCCAGCACTTCCGTCTCAAATACGCGATCCATCCGCAACTCTCCACGTTCTAGGTTCTAGGTTCCATCCAACGCACAACTTCCGATCCAGCCTTCCCTTTGTAGAAGTCACTTATTGGAAAAACCCCTGTGTTCGCGCCGTTTCGAGCGACAGAGTCGTTGGTGTGAAAAACAACGCTCTCTTCGCCCTTCACGGGGTTAAGGAAGCCGCGCTCCCTTCTGGGGCGTGGGGCAAAGCCCACAAACACCAAACCAACAAGCCACTCCTCCCTTCAATCCAACCCACTCCCCGCCACAACGGGGCTTTCGCCAAATACCCCTCACGAATTGCGTTGCTTCGGGAAGTACAAGCCACGCACCCAACACGCCATCCACTTAATCCCCTCTTTTTTCTACTGAATTTCTGCCATCTAAAGACTAAGTGTTGTATCACCTTCATGCCGACACACAACATATTGTGGTATGGAGGCTGAGCATAGCCTTGCCTCCTCGATCCGTCAAGCAGAATTTTCGCCTGTTTTTTCACACTCGAATGTATCGAAAAGACTACACTCACGGGCTTTTCCGCGATCGGATCATTTCATGTTTCTGTTGCACGCATCCATAGATGCTGTTGCTCGCTACCTCGCGGTACAGAGATTGCCGAGCGCGCCACCACCCCGCAACACATCCCCCCTAAACCAAGAAAGAGCCTGCGATGCAAGCCCTAGACAGCCTTCGTGCAGAGATCCAAACGATCAACGCACAGATCCTTGCCCTGCTTAATCGCCGAGCAACCTTGGTCTGCGATGTCCAAGCACGCAAGACCCAAGACGGCCTTCCCACCTACCTTCCCGAACGCGAACAAGCGATGTTGGACGCCCTGCTCGCCCAAAACCAAGGCCCTTTTTCCAACGAGACCATTGCTGCCCTCTTCAAAGAGATCTTTCGTGCCTCAGTGGCCTTGATGGAACAAACCAAACAAGCCCAAAGCAAACTTCCCCGCGCACCTTCGGGCCAGACCAGACGCATCACGATCCGAGGCGCACAGATCGGCGCGGATCCGATCTTGATCGCGGGGCCTTGTTCGATCGAAAGCACCGAACAGATGCAAAAGATCGGCGTCGCTCTCCAAACCAAAGGACTGCGATTTGTGCGTGGCGGAGCCTTTAAGCCCCGCACCTCTCCTTACGCCTTCCAAGGTCTCGGAGAAGAAGGTCTGCGCATCTTGCGCGATACCGCCCAACGCTTCGACCTGATCAGCGTCACCGAAGTGACAGACACCCGTCGCGTCGGACTCGTCGCCGAATACGCCGATATCCTCCAGATCGGCGCACGCAATATGTACAACTACGACCTCCTGCGCGAAGTCGGACGCACCCGTAAACCCGTCCTGCTCAAACGGGCCTTTTCCGCCACCCTCGACGAGGCCCTTGCTTCCGCCGAATACATCCTTTGCGAAGGCAACGAAGAGGTCATCCTCTGCGAACGCGGTATCCGCACCTTTGAAAAAAACACCCGCAATACCCTCGATATCTCCGCGATCCCACTCTGGCGACAAGCCTGCGATCTCCCCGTGATCGTCGATGTCAGCCACGCCGCCGGACGCAAAGATATCCTTCTTCCGCTCGCTCGTGCCGCCCTTGCTGTCGGCGCTCATGGCGTCATGGTCGAAACTCACCCTTCCCCACAAACCGCCCGCTCTGACGGGCAACAACAACTCACGCTCCCTGAATTCCAAACCTTTTTTGAACAACTCTTCCCGCCCAAAGCCTAAGGAGCCTCCCCCATGAAGTTTTCTGTCGCCTACAATTTTGACGATGCCCTTCTCGAAGGCATGAAGCCTTATCCCGTCTATGAAGTCTACGGCAAGCTCACCTCCGACTACTTTGGCGGAGGACGCCCTTCGTTCTATCTACCCGAAGTCGACAAAAAAGCCCTCGAACGCGCCGTCCAACGTGTCCACACCCAAGGCATCACATTCAACTACTTGCTCAATACGTCCTCCACCAACAACCTCGAATACACCCGCGAAGGACAACGCGAAGCCGAAGCCCTTCTCGAATGGCTCGTCTCCATCGGCGTCGACTCCGTCACCGTCGCCAATATCTACTTCTTGCGCATGATCAAACACCGTTATCCTCAACTCAAAGTCCGTATCAGTTCGCACCGATACACCGACAACCCCCGCAAAGTCCGCTTTTGGGTTGAACAAGGGGCCGACTACATCGTCGTCAGCGAAGTCAATATCCATCGCGAATTCAAGATCCTCGAAGCCATGCGCAAAGCCGCTGGAGACGTCGAACTCCAACTGATCGTCAACAACTGGTGCCGCCAAGACTGCGCCATCGCTGGAAACCATGCCGCCACCCTCTCCGCCGCTTCGCAAAGCCAGTCCAAAGGCTTCCCCCTCGATTATTGCTCCATCTTGTGCAACCACATCCGACTTAGCGCGCCCGTCAATTACCTCCGCGCCAACTGGATCCGCCCCGAAGACCTCCCCATCTACGAAAACCTCGGATACCACAACTTTAAGATCGTTGAACGAAACACCCCCACACCCTTGCTGCTCCTCCGCCTCAAAGCCTACAGCGAACGCCATTACGACGGAAACCTCCTCGATCTCGTCCAAAACTACTCTTATCCCGAAGAAGTTTACAACGAGAAAGACAAAGACTCTTATTCTAACCGCCGTATGCTCAAGTACTTCCTCAAGCCTCACATGGTCAACCTCTTTAAGATGGGAAAGGTCGTTCGCTTCGGCAAAACTGCCAGCGTCCTCTATCCCCGCCGTGGCCCCAACCCCGTCTACATCGACAACCGCGCTCTCGACGGCTTTATGGATCGCTTCCTCGCCAAAAGCTGCCAAGATATCGACTGCGAAAGCTGCCGCTATTGTCACCGATGGGCCGACAAAACCGTCTCCATCGACCCCGCTTGGGCTGCTGAGATGTCCGACATCTACCAAGACCTCTTCAACGAACTCGACGGCGGCGACTTCTGGGATCCCAACCTCCAAACCCTCCTCGAAATGGCCAAAGACTTCCCCAAACAGATCCTCGGTTCTTCCAATCCCTAACCTCGAAGGACTGATACGATATCCGAGTGATGTGTATACGAAGGGTCGTACGTAAACGCACTATTCTTGGGCAGCCACGGGGGGCTGCCCCTACGTTTTTAGGATCACGCGCCCTGCGGATTTCGTATGAGCTGTGGGATGGTTTTCGATAGTTGGCTCGTGCGATGGTTTTGATGGGGCTTTGCCCCAAACCCCACCATAGACGTTCGCCCCTTGACCCCGTATCGGCGAAGAGATCAGCGCCTTTCAAACCGACAACTCTCTCGCTTGGACTGCCGCGAACACGGGGTTTTTTGTCTACGGATCGCTCCCGTATGTGTACGCTTCCAACAGATATCGCTGCTTTAGGCACTCTCTTATACGAAATCCGCCCGTTGCGTGATCGTAAAAATGTAGGGGCAGCCCCCATAGGCGTTAGGTGAAGCTATGGTTGGCCCCCCACCGAAGCCAAAGACCGCGAACAGGGGAGGGAGAGAACGTCGGAGGCCGCGAGGTTTTGGTGTTCCATGCCGCACGCTGTTTGCACGAGAGAGCGTCTTTGCCTGCTCCAACTTCCCCCCGTTGGTCGGGGGGAATGAGGGGGGGGGCGACAAAAGAAAGAGCGATCCTCCTCGATTCTCCGATATTTCCGCCTTAACAAGGCGCGTATGGGGGTTGCCCCTACGTGTTGGAAATCACACGGTGTTTCGTAGGGGCAGGCCCCCGTGCCTGCCCTCGATCTTCGGAGGCCGCGAGGTTTTGGTGTTCCATGCCGCACGCTGTTTGCACGAGAGAGCGTCTTTGCCTGCTCCAACTTCCCCCCGTTGGCCGGGGGGAATGAGGGGGGGGGGGCGACAAAAGAAAGAGCGATCCTCCTCGATTCTCCGATATTTCCGCCTTAACAAGGCGCGTATGCACCTCTTTACGCACACAACGGGCGGATCGAGTAGAAGTCCTTGTTCCCGTCAAAACAACATCTCTTCCAAAGAGCCGCCCCACCAACGCTCGCGGTCTGCTTCTTCTGCGCGCTTTTGCTGGAGCGCCTCGAACTGCGCAAACCGCTCCGCCGCCTGACACAGCCGCTGTCCCGACCACGTGAGCAGATGCCTCTGACTCCACAACCACCCGAGGCTTTGGGGATCTTGCGCGATCTCGGTCGCGAGTTGCAAGTAATCCTCCGCAAGCTGCGCTTGCGTTTCTTGCGGTAAGCAAGCATACGCAAATAACCGCCAGTTCGACGCTGTTTGCGTGGCCCACCCCTCCTCGGGTTGCTGCTGGATCTGCGAACGCCGCGTAGGTACACTTGCTGATTCAAGCCGAACATCCGCCCAATAGGGCGATGACCAAAAAACGTCGCTATCTGTATCCCACGTGCGATGGACTGATCCATGCAAACTCACACGCTTTAAGGACGGCAGATTCACGGAAGACGCCAACGCGATCCATCCCTTGATTTCGAGCGGTTGATAGCTCAAGTACAACGTCTGAAGGTTTGTCAGATGCGGAGACCGCGCCAACGCCTGTAGCCCAAGTCTCCGCAGCTTTCCCGACGGGCAGTGATACGGAAGCGTTGACATAAAAAACAGTTTTTGCCGCCCCACAGGGCTTGATGTATGACTCAGATTCAAGCTTTCCAACGATGCAACGTTCGCAGAAACAGCCAGCGCTTGTACCCCTTCGTCGGTAAATGGATTGGCGTGCAAGTCAAGCTCTCGTAATGACCGTAGATACGGAGACGTGGCGATCGCCGACAGCCCCACATCTCCGATATCGCAAAAAGCCACCTCCAACACTCGCAAAGACGCCGCTCTCGGAGACGAAGCCAACACCTGCATCCCCGCATCACCTAGCGGATTGCCATCCAACCGCAAGACTTCCAACGCTTCCAAATGCTCCGAAGCAACAAGCTCACTTAGCCCCTCAGCATCCATCCCCACCGCCATCAACGTAAGCTCTCGAATGTCTCGAAGGTACGGGCTTTTTGCAAGATGCCTTATCCAGTCTTCTCCTTGGGGTTTTCCCACAAAAGACAACGCGCGTGGAGTCCAAGGCGCTGGCCCTGCTTGCAAAAACGACCAGAGCAACCACCCAGAAGGCACTTTGTAGGCGGAGCGAGTGATGTCCCAAGGCATCCCAGCCTCCTTCTCATGGAAACAGCGTCCGAAGGGCGCGCAGCAAAGCCGCAGGACCGGGGCGATCGCCTTTGCGCAGCCGACGCCGCTGTTCGATGTGGACAAAGAAACTGTTTTCGCTGTACGCGTTAGCAGAGCAAGGGGTTGAAGATCCGTGAGAGTGGCGTCCTTGCACGTTGGTCGTAGCGCAGAGTCGGACACGACCTTTCTTTTTGGTGCGATTGCAACTGCGAGCCAAAAACAGTCCGGCTTCGCGCAACTCACGATTCAGAGCCACAGTCAATCGGTTGGACAACGAACCCGCGAGCGGGCGCTTTGTGCTGTCGGAGAGGTACGCCGAGGGTTGGTGGGGACGGTATGTGAAACCGTGAAGCTGAAGAACCACAAATCGGGGACGAAGCGAAGCGACGGCCTGATGCGCGGTATGAAAATAGCTCTCCGTAAAATGAGCCGCGTCAGAGATCCGATAGCCACCTTTGCAAACACGTGTTTTGCCAGAACACGGTGTCAATTGGCGATGGTTACAACGTTGCAAAGAAGCCACCATCAGCAAACGAGGCGACAAATGGCGCAACAGATAAGCTCCTTGGGTATGCGTTGCGTGATCGACGATCGGATGCGGTACCTGCAAGACGAGCATCCGACGAGGAGCTTTTGCAGGGGTCAGATAGATCCCTTTCCCTCGGCTTGGGGTTTGCGCTTCTTGGAGCAGCCAAAATGCTTTGTGGGTGGCTGTGTCAACCAGACGGGACAAGCGCATCTCAAAACGCCTCGCTTGTTTTTGTACCTTTTGAAAGTCTCGCAGCATGAAAGCCCGAATCAATCGACGAAACGCCGCCTTGTCCTGCTTGGCGATCGGTTGAAACTGATCACCAAACGCTTGACCGTAATCTTGGGATTCGATCCACGAGACGAGATCCACACGACGCTCGATCAAAGGCTCCCCAAACGCTCGATGGTGAGTACCCACCAAAAAGGCCACCAATAACCCGATCACGACGAGACCCATGTTTCTTCTCAAGATCTGTACCCTCTCTTTCGCTCCAAGGACTTGTACGAAATCCGAGTGAAGTGCATACAAGGCATCGTTTGTCGACGCCCGATTATTAGGCTGCCACAAGGGGCTGCCTCGACCTCTTTACGATCACACAACGAACGGATTTCGTATGGTGCCATATCCGAAAGATTTGCGCTAGGCTTCTCGTTACGACGCCCTGCGACCGCCCTGTTCTTGGGCTGCGACAAGGGGCTGGTGAACCTTCTATCGATCACACTCGGCGGATCTCGTGTGTGCCACACCAACATCAACCTTGGTCATCGGCTCAGGAACCTTGGATCGCCATACACCAAACTTCGTCACACACACACGAACCCCGAAACAGCAAGATTTGAGCTTTGGCTTTGGCCCTGCCTCCCTTTGACCTTTGTATGCGGTGTTTGGGTCGGTCTTTTTTGTAGCGTTGCATCTCTATGAGATATCTTGCTTTTTGAGTTCAAGAGCAAAAATCTGGCCCCTCCAGCACGCTATTTTTCAAAAACCAAGATTCCTCTCTCGTTATCCAACGTTCCCCACCCACAAACCAAGGTTCCTCTCTCGTTGTCCAAGGTTCCTCTCTTGTTGTCCAAGGTTCCTCTCTCGTTGTCCAAGGTTCCTCTCTCGTTGTCCAAGGTTCCTCTTTCGTTGCCCAAGGTTCCTCTTTCGTTGTCCAAGACTCCTTGCAGGCTTCACACAAGACGTTGTATCATGGGGCCACTGTTTGAGGACCTGTACAGCAAACCCGAAGGATATCCCAATGCCTGCGAAACCACGCTCCACCACAGCCAAAGCAACCAAACCCTCCGCAACCTCGCCAACCCCCAAAGAGACCAAACCCTCCACAGTCTCAGTTCAACCTCCTCCCATGTCTCCCCATACACCGCAGATCCGTGTTCCGTTGGCGTCCACGTTTCACCCCAAAAAACTCGATCGTACTCCCGAGCGCGTGCTGCGGTTCTTGCGCAGCCTCAACCAATGGCCCGCGCTCATGCAACAACTCGTACTCGCAGGCTATTCTGAAGAAGAACACGAATACGCATGGGAGCTTTTGCATCAAATCTCAGCCTATCGCAAACCCTCCCGCGCTGTTGCAGAAGACCAAAAACAAGCGGTTGCTCAACTCGATGCGTGGGACGAGCCCAACTTTCGCCGCGCAAGTGCTGCCCTCAAGTACCGTTATCCCGATCAGCACGCTTTTTTGTTTCAGGATCTCAAAGCCGAACAAGGTGATCGCGCCATCCTTTCGGTGCGAACCTTTTTGGATCGTGTGGAGATCCTCGAAAAAGGCATCGACCCAAGGCGCAAGCACACCATCCTCGACGACCAAGCCGCCGCTGCTTTGTTGCACCAACGCAAGATCCTCTCCAAAGAGATCCTCACCACGCTCCGCGAATGGCTCAATGCTGCGCAAAGCCTACCCGACATCGATCCGCTCATCCAAGCTGAACAACACAAGGCCGCACAACAACAGATCCTTACACAACTCGCTATCTGGTACGAAGAATGGAGCGAAACCGCCCGCACTCTTCCACTCCGCCGCAGTTATCGGATCTCCTTGGGCATCGCCAAACGACGCCCGTCCACAACCACCCCCGACAGCACAGACGATACCGACGAAGACGACAACGAAGATACCGAAGACGACAACAACGAAAGCGACACTCCAGAAGCCCCAGAAAAAGGCTAGACGTTATCGCAGGATATAAAATCCCAACAACAACGAGAGCAACAACCCGTACACCAGCACCTTCCAAAAGAGGTGCGCTTCCTCCAGTTCCATAAAAAAGTGACCAATTCCCCAAAACTTCGCTCCCATCAACAACAACACCCAACCTTGGGAACCGCTCGCTTGTCCGCCAGAGCGATCGCCCAACACAAAACTCGCCCATGTCATCAACAACAAACCAAGCCACACAAGATGCTCTTTATGAAACTTTTTTGCCTTCATCCGATGCACTCCTTCGTCCGTTCTTGGGCAAAACTCTTACAAGATATACAAGACAGGAAACAACAACACCCACACAAGGTCACACATGTGCCACCATGCGCTGCTGCCCTTGAGGCTGAGATCCTCCATCAAAAAAGCCTTCTCTTTCTGGATCTTCCACGCCATGTACATCAACAAAAACAACCCCACCACCACATGCGCTGCATGAAAAGCCGTCAACAGCCAATAAAAATCGAAAAACGCATTCACCCCCGTCGTAAAGCCGCCTGCGATCTTTTGGCTGTACTCGATACCTTTGATCACCAAAAACGCCCCACCGAGGACCATCCCCATCCACAAATACCGCAATGTCCGCCCTTTGTCGCCCACCTCAAATGCCCGATTCGCCAACGCGATCAAATAACCGCTGCTGATCAACGCAAACGTATTCAGTAAACCAAAATACACACTCAAGTGTTTTTGCGCCTCAACAAACACCTTGAGCTCACCTTTGCGGACGTACAAAAAGGCCAACAACGCTGCACCAAAAACCAACAGTTCCATGATGATAAAGATCCAGATCATCAATCCACCCGGCGGATTGAGTGGATGCTCTTCTTCGTGCAATGCTTCCATCTTTTCGCTCATCTCTCACCCCTTCACTGTGCTTTTTTCTTGCCCATTTTTCGATACAAAAGGAATCAACGCATCGCGTGTAGCCATCTATAGACTTAAGAGTCTATTAAGTCAAGCCTCTTTTTGCATCACAACGAAACAAGCGATCGAAACAGGCGGATGGGTAAACAACGGCACGATATCCGAGAGCGGTGTACTCGAAATAGTCGATGCGCTCCGCTGTGGCAGTCCTGTTGTTGGGCAGTCACGGGGGACTGCCCCTACATTTTTCGAATGCACCCGCTGCGAATTTCGGACAAGAATGCTCTTCAAAACCCCCCGTGTTCGCATCCGTCCAAGCGGCGCAGTCGTTGGTTTGAAAAGCCTACGTTCGTTCCGCCGATACGGGGTCAAGGGGCCTTCGGTCCCTTGCGGGGCGTGGGGCAGCGCCCCATAGGCGTTAGGTTAAGCGCTTGTTGGCCCCCCACCCCAGCCCTCCCCCGTGAACAGGGGAGGGAGCGAAAGTCGGAAGCAGCGGGGATGTTGTTTTTTCGTGACGCACGCTGTATGCACGAGACCAACTTCCCCCCGTTCACGGGGGGATTGAGGGGGGGCCAACACCCAAAACGGCGATCATCCTCGACCCTCCGGTGTTTCCACCTTAACAAGGCGCGTATGGGGCAGCGCCCCACAAAACAAAAACAGTGAAACTTGCGGGGCGTGGGGCAGCACCCCACAAAAGAAAAAAGGACGAGAGGAGGGGGAAGATTAACGCAGGGGGAGTTCGTGGGAAGCATCGAAGTGGACGAGTTTTTGGAAGGCGAGGAAGCGTTGTTGGATCTCGTCGGGGGTGAGGGAGATCAGGCGGTCACAGCTAAACTGTTCGACGACAAAAGAAGCCATGACGGAACCTGCGATCATGGCGCGTCGGAGGTGCAGTTCGTTGATCTCTTCGACATCAGCGAGATAACCGAGAAGGCCGCCTGCGAAGGTATCGCCTGCGCCCGTGGGATCGCGGACATCTTCGAGGGGGAAGGCGGGAGCGGAGAAGATCATATCGCGATAAAACAGCATTGCGCCATATTCACCGCGTTTGACGACGATGATCTGGGGTCCGCGTTCACGCAGCCAATGGACACCAGACAAGAGGCTGCGTTGGCCGCTGAGATCTTTGAGTTCTTTTTCGTTGAGGAGGAAGAGATCGACGTGCTCCAAGACTTTCATCAAAGCCATGCGCTTGCCAGAGATCCAGAAGTTCATGGTGTCACAAGCCACGAGACGGGGGGACTTGATCTGTTCCAAGACCTTGAGTTGAAGCTCGGGATCGATGTTGGCGAGCAAGACGGTTTTGGTTTCTCGGTAGCTTTCGGGGAGTTGGGGGGTAAAGTGTTCAAAGACGTTGAGTTGTGTATCGAGGGTGTGGGCTTGGTTCATGTCCTCGCCATAATAAACCCCCGTCCAATGAAAGGTTTTGCCTGTGGTGCGTTGAAGACCTTCGAGGTCGACACCGCGTTGTGCGAGGCGTTCAAGATGTTCTTGGGGAAAGTCTTCGCCGACGACGGCGACCATCCGCACAGGAGCAAAGAAAGAGCTGCTCATGGAAAAGAAGTTTGCGCTGCCCCCGAGCACAAACTCGCGTTTCCCGTAGGGGGTTTCAACGGTATCAAAGGCCACAGAGCCTATCACCAAAAGATGAGACATCAGGTCGTTCCCTTCGTTCTTTAAGCATCAAAGCTTTGTATCAAAGCAAGGGGTGGTATCGAGGCGAAGCTCAACGAGACCACCGATCCGCTCGGTTTTTTTTAGTTGCGTTGAAAGTATTTTTCCAAAAACAAACCGACCCGCGTCCACGTGTCTTGGGAGATCAGATCGGGGCGGGTCATGACGGCTCCGCGCAGCGCGTGGAAGGCGTCGCAATCTTCTTCTTTTCCGATGGGGATCAAGGGGATCACACGCCTGAGGACTTCTTGGACGTGTTCGGTGTTGGCTTTGACGTTTTCCATGACGGAAGCGACGTTGACGTGGTCTTCTTCGTGCCAGACGTCGTAGTCGGTGACAAGGCAGATGGCGGCATAGCACATCTCGGCTTCGCGGGCGAGTTTGGCTTCGGGAAGGGCGGTCATACCGATCAAACTGGCTCCCCAAGAGCGGTGCATCTCGGACTCTGCTTTGGTGCTAAACAGCGGGCCTTCCATGCAGACGTAAGTTCCGCCATCGTGGGTTTTGAGTCCTTCTTGTTGCCAGCAGGCTTCCAACAAGAGGCGTCGAAGTGTCGGATGGAAGGGATAGCTAAAGCCCACATGCACCGCCAGATCGTCGAAAAAAGTGTCGGGTCGATGGCGCGTGCGATCGATGATCTGGTCGGGGATCACAAAGTCACGAGGAGCCATCTCCTTTCGCAGTGACCCGACCGCAGAGACCGCCAAGGTCCAAAAAACGCCAAGCGAGCGCAAGGCCCAGATGTTGGCGCGTACAGGTACGTTGGTGGGATTGAAGGTATGCCCTCGCCCGTGGCGCGGGATAAAGGCGACTTTGCGATCCCCGATCTGACCGATGATCACCTTGTCAGAAGGCCGACCATAAGGCGTTTCGACTTCGCGTTCTTCGAGGACTTGCATCCCCTTCATTTGATATAGGCCGCTGCCTCCGATGATTCCGATCTTGATATCACTCATGGATCGCTTATTTCCTCCTTGACACCGAGAGAAAGACGATGACCCCAAAAAACCATCACACGCGCCTGTGTTGCTCCGCATGACGAACAAACCGAACGGTCTTAATCAATCCCTCCAGTCGCGTCAATAACCAAAACAACAAACAGAAGATCCGCCCTTGCAATGCGCTGGCTTTTGCGCTTCCGTTGTTGTGTTCTCTTTCATTTGTGTCAAAAGGAGCGTGTATGCAAAAAAGGCGAAGGCAACGAGGCTTTACGTTAATCGAGTTGATGATCGTGGTGGTGATCATGTCCATCATCGGGGCGACGTTTGTAGGGATGGCGATGCGGATGCGCACGAAAAAAAAGACTCAACAAAGCGGCCCATCGATCGCGGCCCGTCGTGCGGTCGCGCAAACGCCGTTGCAAGTGCAACGCTTGCAGGCCGATGAACACGGGGCTTTGCGGCTTGGTGCGTTGGTGCAGTCCGTGACCTCTTCGGTGGTGGATGCTCGTCTACACGTCGACTATCTGTTGGATAATGGACGGATCATCCCTGTGTATCAAGCGAACTTTGAAGCGACGTACCATCTCAGAAACCCTGAAGCGACGGTACTTTTGGCGCGTGTCCTGTTTCCTTTTCCAAAAGGCGCAGGGACTTTTTCAGCGCTTCACTTCCAAGTGGCCCGAGCAGGGGCCGATTGCGCACCTTCGGCGACATCACGCCCAGCCAAGGGGCGCACAAAGCCATCTGCGGCTCCCGTCCTCACGCAGTCGGAGTCGCTGCGTTGTACTCTTCAAGAACCCCAACACAACCTTGATATGGGTACACACGGCATCGCGTGGCGTTATGCGTTTGCTCCCCAAGAAGAGATCCGCGTGGTGGTACGTTATCGGGTGCGCGGGCGAGATCAGTATCAATACCAGATCGCCGCAGGCAAAAAGCGCCGATTTCAATTCAAGATGCACATCGCAGGCGTCGATCCGCTGATCCCGCCGTCTGCGCTTCAACCTTCGCAGACACAACGGCTGCTTGAACCCCAACACCATCTGATCACGTGGGACTTTCGCGACTTTATCACCAGCGAATCCATCGAGATCCGCTTTCCTCCTGAATACGCCAAGTTCCACCGTTTCTCTCTGCTCGGTCGGTTGGCATGGATCGCCTTGTTGCTGTTTGCGATCTTCTTTTGGTACTTCGGAGAACGCGAACGCCCCGAAGCTTTGCGCTCCAACAACCTAACACGCCTCAACATCGCTCTTGTGGGCATCGGTTTTGTCTCGTTCTTTCCGCTGTTTTTGTACCTTGAAGATCATCTCACGATGCGATGGGCCTTTTGGCTGGGTCTTGGTTGCGCAACAACGCTCACCACCATCCACGTCGCGCTGTTTATGGGCCTGCGATGGACGCTTTGGCGCTCTTTGCCCCTACAGCTTTTGATCACGCTGAGCTTTACAGCAGCGATCCTGTTCCCCGCTTACCGCACGCTGATCTTGACCGTCGCATCGCTGTTTTTGACGGTCGCACTGATCGCCGTCAACGCACGCTACCAACGCGAAGCCCGCACCAAAGCTCTCCTCGAAGAAGAAGCTCGTCAACAGCAAGAAGCCAAGCAAAAGCGCGAAGAAGAAGAGCGCCTCCGCCTCCGTGAACGCGAACGCCTCCGCCTTGAACAGATAGCCTCCGTGTCCCCTTCTCCTACAACATCCGCCCCCTCCACCCCTCCACCACCGCCGCTGATCGCAGAAGCCCCTTCTCACCGCCATTGTATGTATTGCAACGCCGCCGTCGACGCGCATCACAAACATTGCTACGCTTGCGGCTGCTTTCTCCAACGCGACTACAACTGCCCTTCTTGCGGTACGCTTTATTGGTATCCCGCTGTCTCTTCATTCCGCTTTTGCCGCACCTGCGGGAAAAATATCTACCCGCCCAAAGATCCCACCCCTTCGCTCTCCACAGACTTCACTTCCGCTTGACTGGACGGGGTTTTGTGGGGTTTTACCCCACACCCCACCATAGAGCTTTGCCCCCTTGCCCCCGTGTTGGCGGGGCGAACAGACGTTTTTCAAACCCACAGCAGCACCGCTTGTAGTGCCGCGAACACGGCTTTTTATGGACTGTTGTGGCACTCCTATCCGCCATCTACGGCACTCCTTATACGATATCCGAGTGATGTATCCACAAAGGAGAACACGTAGACGCCCGGTTGTTGGGCAGCCACTGCCCCTACATTTTTACGATCACGCAACGGGCGGATTTCGTATTATTCGCCATCAAGGAACAAGCCCCGCACCCTTGCGATGGCTAAACCTTCATCAAAGAAACGAAAATCAAATTGTTCTTGTGCGTTCCGAATTTTCTGTTGACAGCCGCGATCCCCTATGCTATACCAACCAACGCTTCGCCTCGGTGGCGGAACCGGTAGACGCGGTGGACTCAAAATCCATTGGTAGTGATATCGTGGGGGTTCGAGTCCCCCCTGAGGCACAACGAAAGCTCTAGGATGATCACATCCTAGGGCTTTTTTTGTTTCTGCACGCTTTCAAACGTGTTTTGTTTCTGCACGCTTTCAAACGTGTGGGTAGCTGGTGGGTAGTTTTTAAGAACTTGCATCTTTCCCCCCGACCACCCGAAGAATTGGCTTTTGTGCTGGCCTGTATATGCGTTCGATCTCCTCGGCGTGTTCGTCGGAAACGATATGCCCGTAAGTGTCGACAATCAACTTGA
>JAKLKB010000045.1 GCA_023150835.1 Myxococcota bacterium
GATACCACCCGCGACGACGCAGCAAAAACAAAAGCCTGCGAAAAGCGGACGAGCACCACATTCGACTGCAAAAAGTGCTGCGTAGAAGAACAAAAAGCAGATCTTCACACTTGGTACATCGGCAAGTGTACTTGCCAAGTCAATCATCGGTAGGATTTCGAGAAGGACCATCAATCAGGGGTGAGCGGCGCACCGAGATGTGTTTTAAAGCCTGCTCGGTGCAGGAACGGGCTTTCTGTTTCGTAGGAGTGTTCGATGGTTCCGGGTATCTGATCGAAGCGCGGGTGATTTGGAGACCAAAAGTTGGTTCCCTTCAAAAGATCCCCGAAGTATCGGTACTTGTAAACGGACAGGACGCGCTGGGACAGCCACCACGTCGACGGCGTGAAGTGATAATTCCAATGGATACATTGATACACGCCTAGCGCCGTCAGAAAGGCCGCTTTGTACCACTTGGGGACTTGTGAAAGAAGCTGCTCGTTGGCCATCCCTCGCCGCACATGCCCGAGTGATCGGCGCGGTGAATAGAATCCCTTCACCACTTTGCGGATGCCTTGTTGAAGCTCTTCGACGCTCATCTGCTTGGGTTGAAAGACGACGTGATCTTTGCCGAGGTAATCGTCGTAATTGTAACTGACCAAACGCCCTTCACGATGGAATTTCTTCCAACTGGCTGTCCCGGGATACGGGATCTCCGACGTAAACGAAGCGTGCATCAGTTCGAGATCATCAAGTGCTTGCAAGGTTCGATCGAAGATATCTGGCGTGTCCCAATCGAAGCCAAACATCCAATTGCCCGAAGAGATGATCCCTGCTTGATGGATATTTTTGGTCGCTTCTTTTTGGGTATCGAGCGTGATGCGCTTGTTGGTTCCTTTGAGGCTGTCTGGAGCGACCGACTCGTAGCCCGACGAATACAACACACATCCCGCTTCCCGCGCCCTGTGCAAAGCATCGATATCGAGCGCATACTCCAAACGCGCTTGCATCCCAAACAAGACATTCAGCTTGCGTAGCTCGCGAAACAGCTCTCGCGCATATTCGGGATCTCCCGGCAGGTTGTCGTCCACAAAGTAGATCCCTCGGATCAACTGAGGCCGTCGCCTGATCTGCTCGATCACGTGCGATATCGGGTAAGTCCGAAAGCCCTTGGTCATCCGCTTGGCAAAGCAAAACGAACATCCCGCAGGGCATCCACGACTCGCGATCACGGGATAAAACACGCTGCCATACCGATCGATCTTGATCAGATCCATCCGAGGCTGCGGTAGCGTCGACAGATCGGGCGGCAAGTCTCGATAGATCCCCGACACACGGTTGGGATCGGTCAAAAACTCGTCGCAGATCCGCACCCACGAAGACTCGCCTTCACCCACCACGACAGCATCCGCGTGTTCGAGCGCTTCTTCCGGCATCACCGTCACATGATGACCGCCCAACACGACTTTCACTCCGCGAGCCCGATACATCCGCGCAAGCGCATACGCCGCATTGATCCGCGCCGTCGATGCCGTAATCCCCACCAGATCGACTTCTTCATCAAAAAACAGTTTCTCTCGCACAAGATCCACAATCGAGATATCAAAACAACTCGGTGTCACCGCAGCCAACGCCGCCAACGACAACGCAGGATACGAAAGCTCCCACGGCAGCGTAATCAGCTTCAATCGTGGCCGACGTCCCCGAAAATGCGGCCTCGCCGACGCTTCGATCTGCTTGAGCGCGTGGGCCACATCCATCGTCATCTCCCCCCGACGACTGGCCTTGTCCTCCTCTTTGGCTTGCGCATCCTCCCGCACCACAGGCGGTTCACAATCGCACACCACCCGACGGCCTCCCGCCGCTCCTTCTTTCTTCGATGCCATGAATCCCTGTGCCTTTCTTTTCGCGTCGCCTCTCCAGCCCTACGCTCCGCAAAGGATCATGCGTTCCACACACTCCTCGAATCGCAGGCGACCGCTAGAATTCCAATTCGTTCTGATGGATCCTTCCGAGCCGAAATCGGGCCTCATCATGCGCGATATCGGCCTCCATTGTCCACATCAAAAACAGCGAACTCCTAGAGAACAAGGGCTTACACAGCCTATGTATATCGTTAGATGGGGAGGGCTTTACGTATTGGGCTGTTTTTGTGGGGTTTCACCCCACTCCCCGCCATAGAGCTTTGCCCCCTTGACCCCGTATCGGCGGGACAAACAGACGTTTTTCAAACCAACAGATCTGCCGCTTGAACTGGCGCTCCTCCGCTGTTTGGCGCATCCAAGGCAATATCGATTGTAAAAAGGCAGACACAGAAGGGAAGCGATCGTCGCCTTTGTGATGCAGCTGCTCGTTGATGCGGATCTCTTGGAGCATCCGTTACTGCACAGAAGCATCTTCGGCGAATACAGGTGGCAACAGTTTCAGCGCATAATAGGCTTCTTTGTGTTGATCATAGCACCGATACACCCGCCCCATTCCCCCTGCTCCTGCGAAACGCTCGACCCGAAAACGCCACGCAGTGTACCGCCACAAACAACCCATGTCCACAAGACCACAGCATCGTTCCGACATCTGTATCCTTTTGCATACACGTCGCTGCATCATGGCTCGCCGCAAAGCCTTGTGCAACGTGCGGCTGTTCGCACAGCAAAAACCCCCGTGTTCGCGAACCGCCCGCGCCTGAACATCGGCCTTTTTCGTATCGGTATGACAGTTCAGTCTCTTTTCTTCACCCGATGCCCGTGGGCTGACACGACATCTGCCCATGCCAGAGACCCCCGCTGGATGGGCGAGAGTCGGAGGCAGCGAGGTTTTGGTTTTCCACGCCGCAGGCTGTTTGCACGAGAGAGCGTCTTTGCCTGCTCCAACTTCCCCCCGTTGGCCGGGGGGAACAACCCATCCAACAACCCATCCAACAACCCATCCAACAACCCATCCAACAACCCATCCAACAGCCGCCAGCCAGACCTATGTATGCGATTGAATACACATAACGATGCCGTTTGCGGGCAAAAACCCCGTGTTCGCAAGCGTCCAAGCGGCGCAGTAGTTGGTTTGAAAAACACCTGTTCACCCCGCTGATACGGGGTCAAGGGAGCCGCGCTCTGTGGCGGGGCATGGGGCAGCGCCCCATACGCGCCTTGTTAAGGTGGAAACACCGGAGGGTCGAGGATGATCGCCGTTTCTTTTTCTACCCCCCCCCCCTCAATCCCCCCGTGAACGGGGGGAAGTTGGAACCGGCAGCGTCTGCGTCTCGTGCAAACAGCGTGCGTCATGGAAACCCAAAACCTCGCTGCTTCCGACTTTCGCTCCCTCCCCTGTTCACGGGGGAGGGCTGGGGTGGGGGGGCCAACAAGCGCTTAACCTAACGCCTATGGGGCAGCGCCCCACAAACACAAAAGCATAAGGGACACCGCTCCAGACAAGCCGCCTTTTTTATTTATGGGTAGCCACACGCACAAAGGTTTGATAGGATTGATCAAAAAGAACGCGGCATAGCCCTTGCTAAAAGATCGTTTTCTCCGTTTTTTGAAACGCCACGTCCAGATCGGCGAGGTTGACCGAGCCGAAGAAAAAACGATGGGCGTCGATCGGCAGAAAAGAGAGGCATGATGAAAAACAATCGTTGTAAGCCCCAAAGCCCTTGGATGACGCGCAGCCGTCGTTTGTGGATGGCGGTGCAATTGTCTGTGATCTCTATCTTTTTGTACCAATGTTCAGCGAGCGCCCCGACCACTTCAGGAATGTCGCCAACAGCGGCAGGAGCAGGAGGATGGAGCAATGGATCGGGAAGCAGTACACAGATGGCTCCGCCCGTGAAGTCGGACCAGATCAAGCCACCGCAAAGCGAAGGTGCTGCGGTGGTCGAAGAAGCGGACATCTACCGCATCGTTGGGGACAAGATGTTTGTGTTGCACCGACACAAGGGGCTTTTGATTCTTGACATCAAGAGCGCCGAATCACCGCACAAGATCGCCTTCTTGCCGTTGGATGGGGTTCCAGCGGAGATGTTTGTGGACAAAGAGACGGCCTATCTCTTGATGCAGGAGACGGTGCATCGAGATGTCGCGGGGCTGGAGTTGCAGGATATCACGACGCAAAGCGCGCTGATCGCGGTGGATATCCGCGATCTGCGGAAGCCGAAGATCTTGCAACGGACGGGGCTTTCGGGTCGTGTGGTGGTGGGTTCTTCGCGTCGTTTTGGGACACGGTTGTATGTGGTGGTGCGGGATCCCAACGCGGCTCCGACTTGGCAGACCAACGCCAACGAAGGAGCCGAGGCTGGCGCAGCGGCCTTGTCGGTGACCTCGGTCGATGTAAGCGATCCGCAGCGCTTTCGTATCATGCAGCAGTTTGCGCTCAAAGGCCACAACAGCGCACCGATGTTGATTGGAAAGCACTCTGCCTTTGAGATCGCACCGAGTACAAGCGGCACTTGGTCTGACAGCCCAGCCTTGCGATCACAGTTGGCGGCCAAGCGCTTTGCGTTGGGAGAGATGCGGCCCTTGCGCTTTTTGCAGTTTGTGGTGACGGGAACAGAAGGGCATCTGCTTGTCAGCGAGACGTGGCTGGTGGATGCGACGATGTGGACAACCGTCACAGACCGCGTGTATTCGAACTCACGGGGGGGATGCTTTGGTGTGGGCGGAAGCCAAAGCTCGATACAAGAGATCCAGCGCGTTCAGTCCTTCAAAGTGCAGCTCAATTTTACGGTGGTGAATGTGTTGGATCTGCGCGATGCCAGCGGAGAGATCAAACTGGCGGCGCGATTCCGCCTGCACGGCCTGCTTCCCGATCAAACCAAGCAGCATGTGATCAAGACCGCAGAGGGGCGTTTTGCATACATCGGGGTGACGATGCGCAATCAGCTTGAGATCGACGGTTCCAATGTGACGAGCCGCCTTGCAAACGTCGTAGCTTCGGTGGATATCAGCGATATCGCCAAGCCCACGATGCTCGACGATATCTTCTTTGGCAAAGAGCGCGAAGCGGTGCGCGCCACATACTTTGACACCCGACGCCAAGCCCTGTACGCGATTACCTCCACCGCCGATCCCGAAGCCCTCCAAGGCGGCCAAGTCGACTTTACGGTGCTTCGAGAGCGCCGCGAACGCTTGCGCCTGTTCGATCCGCTCTACACCATCTCGCTCGCAAAGCCTGAATCGCTGACGATCTTGGGAGATCTGGATGACCTCAACGGCGATATGAACCTGTTTCGCCCGATACAAGGGGGTGATTATTTGATCGCGGTGGGGCGTGATACCTCGGCCAACTGCACAGGCTTTGAAGCCTCAACAGGCCGCTATTCGAGGACTTCTGTCAGTCTTGTGGATGTGCGCGATCTGAAAAAGCCTCGGTTGGTGCAGCGTCGATGTATCGGTGTCCAACTGGGCGCAGCCATCGTCTCTTCCGAAGTCAACTGGGATCTGGATCAAGCCCACAAACAGATCGGCTTGTACTCGGAGGGCGACACGCACTTGATCTCCGTGCCTGTTCAGTTCGAACGCTCCGAAAACGGCCAAAGGAAGGCATATACCGCAGTGGGCTTGATGCGTTGGGATCTGCGCCGAGACGATCCGAGCAAGGCAGCGGCGGCGCAAGATGTCCTCCAAGAGCTCGGAACCTTCTTGCATCCGCGAGGTCGTGTCGAGCGAACCTTCTTTATGATGCTCGATTATGCGCAACAACCGCGTTTGAGCCTGTTGAATCTTTCGCAAGATATCTTGTCTGTCACCGATCTCGAAGACCTCGAAAAGCCCCGTCTCAGCGCGACCTTTGAGATGGCTCCGTTGATCACGCATGCTTTTCCCTTCAAAGATCGCATCCTCCTGCGCAAGCAAACCCTCGAAAGCCTTGGCACCTCCAAACCAGCCTATCGTTGGGAGCATCGCAAGATCATCGCAGGTGTGCATCTCGAAGATGGCGAACTGCTCGAATCATGGGAGGCTGATGCGTACGAAAAGCCGATGGCATGGGGAGAATCCTTGTTGATTGATCGGGGGTTCGCCATCGAGATGCGCTCTTTTGAGAGCAACCGCTCGGTCTCTGTCTCGATCAAACCTCCACAAGGTTGGGCGGGACTCGATGCACAGGCCCAAAGTGCAGGCCGAAAGGACGGGCGTCTGGCTTTGCTGACAGAGCAGGGGATCTTGGCTGTCGGCCACACGGTGAGCTTGGTCGAAGGCCAACAGATCAAAAAGCACCGTGTCTTTTTCCTTTCGCTGCTTGAAAAGACCAAGGAACGGGCTTTTGTGGAACTTGCGATCGAAAGCAAGGCCAATGAAAAGCTTTCGTTGGTAGCGCTTGGGGATGGGGATATCGCGGTGCGGTTGGAGGTCTCGGATGGGATGATGCCGCAGCACCGTGTCGGCTTTTTGCGATGGAGCGAGGGCAAGTGGTTAGTCACTGCGTTTTCAAAGGCTTCTTTGCCGGGTCCTTTGTTGCATCGTTTCGCGGAGGGTCGGGTGTTGTTGTCGATGGGCGGAGAAAAAGGATTGGGGCAAGTGTTGCTTGGGCGCATCACCGAAGAAGGCGTGTTGATCGAGCAATCGCTGCATGCACCAGCGCCGTCGACTTTTACGGATATCGCGGCGCGTGGCGAAGACCTTTTGTTGGCGACTTCGGGCGGATACGTCATGCGTTATCGGCATGATGCAGGCTTTTTGCAGTTCGTTCGACAATGGCAGATCAAGTCCCCGCACTCTTGGCGACTGCTCCGATGGACGGGGGAATTGCTGCTGCTTTCTTCTTCGGTGCTTGACGAGATCCAGCAGCGCGTCGCTGCCCTCTCGCTCCAAGACAACGCAACCTCCGCCCAAGCGGCACATTATGCGGCGGTCCGCTGGCTCGATGCCGCAAGTCCCGATGCGCCGCGATCTTCGCATTCTCTCGCCTCGATGCGCACGCCTTGGATCGACGGAAAACACCTCTTCTTTGCTGCCGAAGAGATCGGGATCGTCGCCTTTGAACTTCCCTGATCAACGCCTTGAGTTTTTTCGATAGGACTCGCTTTTTCGATAGTTTTTGTGGGGCATTGCCCCATAGGCGTTAGGTGAAGCGGAGGAAAGCCCCCCACCCCGCCCTCCCCCGTGAACAGGGGAGGGAGCGAAAGTCGGAAGCCTCGGGGATTTTGTTTTTTCATGACGCACGCTGTATGCACGAAATGCAGACGCTGCCAACAAGGCGCGTATGGGGCATTGCCCCACGCCCCACTTCCTTAGCGCGGCTCCCTTGACCCCGTATCGGCGGGGTGAACAGGCGTTTTTCAAACGAACGACGGTCTCGCTTGGATGTCCACGAACACGGCTTTTTTGTCTGCGGGACGCTCCGATACAGACTTGCGGCCTACCGACCCAGCCTTTGCTCCATGCCTTGATCGGCTACCTTCTCCCGCTTTCTGCGCTAGATTGTTGTTTTGTCAAGGGCTCTACTTTTTCCGTTTGACCTCGCGGTGTTTCGTTCGTATACAAAGGGGTTTCCAGCGAAGCATGGAAAGAGTGTGTCGAGGACTCCCGTTCTCCCCAAAGACAGGAAGGAAGGTGTAAGCGATGTCTGGACATAGTAAGTGGGCGAATATCAAGCGCCGCAAAGGCGCACAAGATGCAAAACGCGGTCAAGTGTTCACAAAGATGATCAAAGAGATCACGGTCTCGGCGCGGATGGGTGGGGGCGACCCCGAAGCCAATCCCCGCCTGCGCGCTGCGGTCCAAGCCGCACGAGCGGAAAATATGCCCAAAGACAACATCGAACGCGCCATCAAAAAAGCGACAGGTGCAGATGCTGCGGATTATATCGAGCAAACCTTTGAAGGTTACGGACCGGGCGGAGTGGCCGTATTTGTCGAGATCGCCACAGACAACAACAACCGCACCGTGAGCAACATCCGCTCCTACTTTACTCGCAGCGGTGGATCGTTGGGCAAAGATGGATGCTTGCAATTCATCTTTGAGCGCAAAGGCGTGTTCAGCTTTCCCAAAGGCAAGTTCGACGAAGAAGAGCTGATGCTGGAGTTGATCGACGCAGGAGCCGAAGATATCGAGACCGAAGAAGGGATGTTCAACGTCACCTGTGAAGTGGAGAACTTTGGCCGCCTTCAAAAGAAGCTGTACGGGATGGGGATCGAACCCGAAAGCTCGGGGCTTGAGCGCCTCCCTTTGAACACACAAAAGGTCACGGATCTGGGAATCCTCAAATCCTTGATGAAGCTTGTGGACAACCTCGAAGAAGACGAGGATGTGCAAAAGGTCTATCACAACCTCGAAGCAGACGAAGCCTTGATCGCCCAACTCGGCTAAGACGAGAGCCGCCAAGTCGGGGCAGTCCCCGTCGCAGCCCAAGAACAGGGCGTCTGCGGGGCAGCCCCCATCACCACACCTTGTTTCCGCCAACGTCGAGGCTGACGCGATGCCTGCCCACCCCGATTCCTTGGGCTTTTTCTTCCCCCCTCGCCTCCGCAGCACAGCAAGCGGGGAGAGGGGGCAGGGGGGTGAGGGGTCATACGATATCCGTGTGAAGTGTTCCCGTAGGATAGTGCGTAGATACCCGATTGTTGGGCAGCCACACCTGTCTGCCCCTACGTTTTGCGATCACACAATGAGCGGATTTCGTATCAGAACATCGCGAATCTTCTGCCTATTTCGCGTTTTGTTTCCCTGTGAGGGGGGGCCAACCGTGGCTTCACCTAACGCCTATGGGGCAAAGCCCCACAAACCCTCCCCCCAAAAAACTCCCTACAGTATCAGAAAAAAGAGCGTGTCACATTGGAAAGACCGGGGACGCGGACGAATTCATCACGCGGGAACCACCAACCGATCAGTTCTTTTCCATAGACACAGCCGCCATCCAAGCACAGGGTGTTGTGCGTGCGAAGAAATCCTTGGCGCGCCCAATGTCCATAGATCACGCAGCGCTCGCCTTGATAAAGCTGATGCCACGGGACAAAATCAAGCGGAGCGTGCGCGAGGTGTCCATCCCATCCGATCGGCATCTGACCTGTTGCGTCACAGATCCGCACTCGCGTTAGAAAAGAAGCGGGTGTCTCTTCGGGCGGCAACAGCGGATGCAAGCCTGCATGAACAGCGATCCAGTCGGTAGATGCGATGAAAAGTGGCCATTGCTCGATCCATTCGAGCCATTGGTCGAGATCAGGGGCTTGGGCAAGGTCAAGGCAGTCACGAGAGGGATCAAGCCATGTAGGCGGCGTCGCGGTGCGAAACGCACGCAAGAGACCCTCTTCGTGGTTTCCGCGCACGGCTTCGGCTCCGAGGCGATGCAATAGCTGCAACACCGCATAGCTTTGGGGGCCTCGGTTGAGGGTATCGCCCACGCAGATCAGGCGGTGGCGATCAGGGCGATACGCGGCTTTGCGCAAGAGCGCTTCGAGAGGTTCGAGGCATCCGTGGATATCGCCCACAAAAAGGATATCAGAGGTTTCTTTTGTAGACATACGCGGATCGATGCTCACCAAGAGGCGGGTTCATGGGGAAGATCAAGCGAAGTTTGGGCAGAAGCTGCCGAAGCAGGCTCAGAAGGAAGGTCGCGATACCATCCTTCGGCATCGACGGGCGGTTTGGAGCGTGCGGGGGGCAAGTCTTCCGCAGGAAGCGAGGGCTGCTCTGTTTTGGAGGTGGTGGACTTTGCGAACAAGGAGGCAGTGCGTTCGCTTAATGCGATGTAGGCGGTGGTCAGGGTTCCTTGGGGATCGTGCCACAGCTTTTCGCGGTAGTTGTACCAAAGACCAGCGGTGATCGTGACGAGGAGAAGCAAGAACGCCCCCAAAGCGCGAAGAGCGCGGCGTGGTTTGCGAGGGAGTTGCTGTTGAAGGCGCTCGCGATCGTCGGCAAAAGGAACAGCGAAAATGGAGGTTTTTCGAGATCCGGGAGGGAGGGGCTGGATCGTTCCAGACAACGCAGAAGACTGGACTCTTGCAGATTCAGAGCGGCGAGGCGAGACAGGCCGCAGCGCTCCAGACGATGAGGAAGACGGGTGGAGCGAGTCTGAGATCGCGGAAGGAGTAAGAGAGGGGGGTGCAAGCAGCGCGTCGCCTGAAGGAGAAGTTGGTAGGGAAAGGCGATTTGAGGCGGATGGATCGGAAGAATCGAGCGAAGGCGAGGGCGTGCATGGTGAAGACTGGGGTGGGGCGGAGCGATGCGAAGAAGAAAGATAAGCCGCCAAAGGATGCGGAGAAGAGGGAGGCGAAAAGGATGGCGTTGAAAGTGGCGAAAGGGATGGCGTTGAAAGTGGCGAAAGGGATGGCGTTGAAAGCGGCGAAGGGATGGGCATATCCAAGGTCATCGCGTGAGATATCTTTTCTTTTTCAGCCCGCGAAGGAGCTACAGCAGTCGGAGGAGTCGTCGGAGTGGGCAAGGGATCAAGGCCTGCATAAGGCGAAGAGACGGGGGGTTCGAGCGAAGGCTCGCCGAGTGCTGTCCTGTTGGCATTGGCGAACAGATCGGTGGTATCGAGATCGTTGTAGAGGGGGGCTTTGGCGAGGGCATCTTCAAATGCGTCGAGTAGCGCTTGGCAATTTGGCCAACGAAGATCGGGATTTTTTTCGAGACAACGCATCAAGACGGCATGGATCGGGGGCGAAAGATGCGGAAGTGGCGGTGGGGGTTCGTGCATGAGTTTGAACAGCAGAGAAGCGACATCAGAAAAAGGCAGTTGCCCCGAAGACATACGATAGAGCAGCACGCCGAGGCTATAGATATCTGCCCGTTGATCGGCGGTTTTGCTATCCAGCATCTGTTCAGGGGCGATATACAAAGGGGTCCCCATCGTGCTGCCTGTGTGGGTCATGCTGGAGGCTTCAAGCACTTTGGCGATCCCAAAGTCGGTCACGCGGGCTTTACAAGGCCACACGGGCCGATCGAGCAAGATATTGGGTGGTTTGAGGTCGCGATGGACGATATCGTATCGGTGGGCGGCTTGGACACCAAGCAGGATCTCTCGGAATATCGTGTGGATCTGCTCGGCAGGTAGAGGGCCGGGGCGTTTTTCCAGATAGGCTTGCAGATCCCCGCCGGCCATCCACTCCATCACAAGGCCGATCAAACAATCTTCTTCGAGCATCCGAAGCACGCGCACAACATACGGATGATCGATCTTGGACTGGATCTCGGCTTCGCGCTCAAAACGCTGCCGTACTTTTTCTTGATTGGCCATGTGTTCGTAGAGGATCTTGACGGCGACAAGCTGGCCGCTTTCCAGATCACGCGCACGATAAAGCCACGCCATCCCACCACTGCCGATACGTGCTTCGACTTCGTAACGACCCGCCAGTTTTTTTCCTTCGAGCTGAGACACCAAGAGTTTTTCGCTCATCCAACACCTCAAAACCAACCCAACGAACCCACCACAGGTTTCTTTTGTGACTCGGTAGCACCGAAAGGATCGGCGCAGGGGCGATCGGCACCAAGAGCCTGTTTCTTCCGAGACCCGATAGCACCGATCCCAAGGCCCTTTTGCGAACCCACCACGATGCGTTTATTCTGTGACCCGAAGCAGCCAATGTACAAGATCGTCCGTGACGTGTTTGCGGTTGATCTCATTGAAGATCTCGTGGCGCCCATCGGGATACAAGTGCAAAGAGATATCGCTCAATCCGGCTTGGGCGTAGGCTTGCGCAAGACCCTTCATGCCTTCACCCATCCGTGTGACGGGATCTTTTTCACCACCGACCAGATAGACGGGAAGATCCTTGCGGATGCGCGCTCGCAGATCGGCTCGTGCGATCTCGCCGAAACCTTCGAGGCAATCCAGCCACATCTGCGTGGTGATGATAAAGCCGCACTTGTCGTCGGCAACATAAGCATCGACTTCGGCTTCGTCACGAGACAACCAATCAAAATCTGTGCGGTTGGGTCGAAAAGGTTTGTTAAAGTCCCCAAAACTCATGGCATTCAACACCTTGCTGCGCCCACGACGACCAAGGCGATAACGTTCGACCCGTGTGGCGACCATCCCGATCAACCGCAACGGGCCAACGCTGTCCACAGCCGCCGAAAGCACCGCACCTGCAAAGCGATGGCTGTGTTCAAACAGCACAAACTGCACAAGAAAAGAACCCATACTGTGGCCGAAAAGGATCACGGGCAGCTTGGGATGTTCTTTTTGGGCGATCTCCGTCAGGGTGGTGATATCTTGCACCACACGCAACCACCCGTTGTCATCGGCAAAATAACCGATATCTTCGGATTGTCGGGCCGTTTTGCCATGACCGCGCTGGTCGTGTGCGTACACCACAAAGCCTTGCTCGGTCAGGCGTTCAGCCAGCCGCGCATAACGCGCCGCGTGTTCGGCCATCCCATGCACGATCAAAAAAACAGAACGGATCGGTCTATCCGCCTCAGGTGACCATTTGTGGCAGAAGATCTCGGCTTGTTTGTCGTGGCTTTGAAAAGTGAACGTGGTGGCTTGCATCGTGCGCGTCTCCTGTGTGCAGGGTGAACAAAGGAGGCCAGTCTAGCGCAAGCAACAACAAGATGCGAGAGCCATCTACACCTTTTCACCGAGCAAGCTCTCACGCAACGCATCAGCTCGCGCCATCACGTCCTCAAAGCGCGGAGGATGCGGCTCGATCTCTTTGAGAGCATTGGCGCACTCTTCCTCGGTGAATCCTTCGAGAGAACCGCCGAGACGAGTGATCAGCTTGGCGCGGATCTTTGTGGCGTATCGGGGACTATAGAAGTGTTCGAGCAGATGGCTCATCGATTGGGCACTACGCGCTGCGTTCCACGCCGATTGAAGGGGGTCGCCATGTTCTCCCCAAGTATCGGACCACGCAGCGATCGCGTCTGGTCGAAACTGCAAGGCCGCAAGAAACTCTGCAATCGGACAACGCGGTGGAGGGGTGCGGAAAGCGCGGATGGTTTCTTCAAGAGACGGTGGTTCGGGGACGATCTCGCGGATCAGCGGTGCGACATTGTCTCCCCCCGGCAACATCTGCCCGCGTTGGCCGACTTCGTACTCCCGAAAAAACCACCAAAACTTTCGCTGCAACAGGCTCTTTTGGGGGTGTTCGGTACGCGACAACAGCATCAACATATGTTCGCCATAAAGGGCATGTTCCCACGCAAAGCGCATCGGATCGACCTCTGGCCTCGGTTGGCAGCGCGTGAGCCAGAGTTCCGACGGGGCGCCGTGACTGATGATATCGCGCCAAAGATGAATCAACGGGCAGTTGGGGACGTGCGCCCGAAAACGTGGCAGTGCAGGCTTGGCAGAAGAAGGCGCGGTAGGTGTCGATGGAACCCTCGGTGAAGCGCTCGTGGATACTGTCGATGGGGATTCGGATACAGCCAGCTTGGGTTGCGAGATCGTCGGCGCAAGACTCCGCAATGGCGAAGGCGAAAGCATCTCTTGAAACAAAGGCAAGGCAGGAAGATCGAGGGTTGCGGTGTGAGATTGGGCGCTTGAGGTAGGACTCCACGGACGCAGGCGCGGAAAAAAGCGCGGAACATGGGCTTTGTAACGCAGATAAGGCTCGCCAAACTGCGCATACAACGCAGGTTCTTCGAGCAAAAAGATCACAGACAGGTGAAAGAATGTGTTTGCAGACGCCCAGATCGCCAACGGGATCGATTGAAAAAACAGGCTTTCTGCAAACAATATCAACAACAAGCCCACCACCATCGGATTGCGCAGATATTGATAAGGCCCCAGAACGAGCAGCTTTTGTGGAGGACTCCAAAAAGAAGGTGTCCCTCGGCCCACTTGGGCAAACAGCGCGACAGACCAAAAGGAAAGAAAAATCCCGACCGCGCTCGATACAAGAGACGCCCATAGATACGGCGATTGAAACGGGGCCGGTTGCCCCGCGTAAGGCGTGTGGCGAAAGAACATCAAGAGAAGTGTCGGGATCACAAGCACCACGCCGCCTATGATCATGGCACCGATTAACCAGTTCCGCCGCATCCATGAACTCCTTCTGCTAATGTGCCATACCAAACAAATCCGCGTTCGCGCACGCTATCTTTGCTTCATTCGTCCAACCTGTCAATCTTTTGGGTCGTTGCACGATGCGCTCTTGTGCTGTTTTTGCACAAGTCTGTGCTACAGTGGCCAACACAAGCTCTCGTGGCCCCAAAACAAGCCGCAACGCCAGCCCCCCCAACAACCCCCAAACACGAGGTGTCGGATGTCCAAGACAAAAGACAAAACACAAGCGAACGCAACCCGTTTTCCGATCGCGATCATCGGCGCTGGATTCGCAGGGATGGGGATGGGCATCCGCCTAAAACAAGCAGGAATCGAGGATTTCACGATCTTTGAAGCCGCCGAAGAAGTCGGTGGCACATGGAGAGAAAACACCTATCCCGGTTGCGCTTGTGATGTGCCTTCTTTTCTCTATTCGTACTCCTTCGAACAAAGCCCGCGATGGTCTCGGATGTTTGGAGAGCAACACGAGATCTGGTCTTACATGAAGGACTGCGCACAAAAATACCACCTCCGCCCACACATCCGCTTCCGCTCTCGGGTCGCAAGCCTTGTCTTTGACGAGGCCTGTGGCGCGTGGCGATTGACGCTTGAAAGTGGCGAAACCTTCCAAGCGCGTGTCGTGATCAGCGCAACGGGCGGACTCAGCAAACCCGCCATCCCAAAGATCACAGGCGCAGATTCCTTTGTGGGACCGCGCTTTCACTCCGCCGAGTGGGATCACAGCGTCGACCTCAAAAACAAACGCGTTGCGGTCATTGGAACAGGCGCAAGTGCAATCCAAATCGTCCCTTCCATCGTCTCCGATGTTTCCGAGATGTATGTCTTTCAACGAAGCCCTGCTTGGGTGATGCCCAAGCCTGATCGCCCGATCTCTTCGCTAGAAAAACAGCTTTACCGCTGGCTCCCCCCCCTCCAACACGCCTATCGCGCCCTGCTCTACTGGTGGATGGAGTTGCGCGGACTGGCCTTTGTCAAGTACCCCAAGCTGCTCGAATACGCAGAAAAGCAAGCCCTCGCCCACCTTGCTTCTGCGATCCAAGACCCCCACCTGCGCGCCAAGCTCACCCCCGATTATCGGATGGGTTGCAAACGCATCTTGATCTCCAACGACTACTACCCCGCACTCGCTCAACCCCACACTCACGTCATCACCAACGCCATCGACTCAATACAACCCCACAGCATCCGTACCCAAGACGGCACCGAATACCCCGCCGACGTTATCCTCTACTGCACTGGCTTTCGCGTGATGGACTTTCTTGCACCCATGACCGTCGTCGGCCTCGAAGGGCGCGAACTCAACACTCTCTGGCTACAACAAGGCATCGAAACGCTCCACGGGATCGCCGTGTCTGGCTTTCCAAACTTTTATTTCCTTGTCGGACCCAACACCGGCCTCGGACACAACTCGATCCTCTTTATGATCGAAGCACAGATCCACTACATCTTACAGTGCATCGAGACTTTGCAAACAAAAGCCGCCCGCTATCTTGACCTCCGCGCCTCCGTACAAAAAAACTTCCAACAAGAGATCGCCCAACGCTCCGAAAAAACCATCTGGAAATCGGGTTGCCGTAGCTGGTATCTGACCGAAGACGGGAAAAATTATACCCTCTGGCCGGGCTATACCTTCGAGTACTGGTGGCGCACACGCCACTTCTCCCTCGCCGACTACGATATCATACGAAATCCGCCCGTTGCGTGATCGTAAAAATGTAGGGGCAGCCCCCTGTGCATGCCCAACAATCGGGCGTCTACGCGCTCTCCTTCGATCACAGATCACTCGGATATCGTATCATCCGTTAACTCTGCCTTAAACGAAGCGGGTGGTCATCCCGCCCAGATGCAATTGATGTGGCGGATCAATAAGATCTGCTGGATGATTAAGAAAACAGCCAACACCCACCAACGTCCAACGCGCCGATGCTGCGGCGCAAAAAATACTCCGCACGCAATAAACACAGGAAAAACCGTCGAAAGATAACGTGTATACGACATATAAGACGTTAAAATCGCGGGCAAAAACCCCATCGGAAATGCGAAACTTGCGTATAACCACATCTTCTTTCGCAGCATCCACACAAACACGATCAAGAAAAACAAAAACCACAACCGATCCAACAACGAACCCAGAAAATGATGGACGTGATCGACGCGAAACGTCGTTTGTAAAAACCCCCAGATATCCAATAGCTTTGCCACCGAAGGCTGCGCAATAAACCGTTGTTGCGCGGCTGCCGCCTCAAAAAAGCTTCCCGTCGCCCACCGCATAAACAAAAGATACACAGCATACCCAAGAAAAGGCCCACACAGAGCCAGCCAAGCCCCCCGCTTTTCCGAGGCTTTTTCTCGATACAGCACAAACAGATGATACAGCAACGGAAAGATCAGAAATACACCCACCACCCGCGTCAACACGATCAACGTCACCAACAACACGACCCACACATAGCGCCGCGCACGCAAAGCCGAAAAAAACAGCATCACCAAACACAAAAACAACGACTCTGTGTAGGGAAATTGGAAAAACAACGCGCCGGGATAAGCCAGCAAAAAAAGCGTCGAAAGCTCCGCAACCTCTTTTCCAAACTCTGCGTAGACCATCCGAAAAAACAAAAAAAAGCCCAAGATCGAAAAGAAAAAAGAAGCCAGCATCGCTGCGTAAAGATGCGGAAGAAACGTCACCTGATGCACCGCTCGGATACTCATCGGCCAAAGCGGCGGAAAAGCCGTAGACATCGTCCCGACTTTGTACCCTTCGTCACTCAAGCGCAGATAGTGGGAAGCGTCCCACGTCTTGAACAGAGAAGAGAGGTTCGGAGACTCCGTCAGAGGATAATGATAATTACCCAAATACTGGTGCATATCAAAGAGCGGCGGCATCATATAAAAAGAAAAAAAGATCAGACAAAGGTAAAAAACTTTGTGTAAACCAAACAAACCAAGCAGCATAAGTGCCGAAGGTGACGGTGAATCATGCTTTGATTCAGTTGGGAAGGATGCGCTTTGGTTTGGATCAGCAGAGACTTGCAGAGTGGTTTCGAGAGGGGATGGAGAGGCAGACGGAGCCTCGACATCGGACGGCAACGATACAGCATCTTTATTAGACATTCATCACATCCTGCACAAGAATTTATCGCGAATCCAAACAAACCCATTCTAACCGAGATCTACGAAATCGGCCAATCGCGTACGAAAAACGTAGGAACTGCCCCCTGTGGCTGCCCAAGAACAGGACAATTATAGCGGATTGCATCGAACATCGCGATCACATATCCCTCGGGCATCGCGTCAATCGCAAGTGAAGAGGCAAGCCAAGCGAAGACCAAATCGGCAAGCGCGTTTTTTGAGCCGACGAGCTTGGACGCAGTCTTGTTTGAGACCGCGCCCTTGTTCGTAGAGGTCGCCAAGCACAGAACAAGCGACAGCATGTTGCAGGGAACACGCACGCAAAAGCGCGGTGTGCCGCTGTTCTTTCTCGGAAGAAGTGATGATGGGCGTGTCAAGTTGTTGGGCCAAAGTAAAGCAGCCCTCGGCAGAACCAAGACGACAAGCACGCGCCCAAAGCTCTCGTTGCGCGGCTTTTTGTTTCGGTGTGGGACGGGGCGCGGTCGTCAGACGCGCAAGCACAGCACAGGCTTGTCCGTGATAATGGTGGCAAGCATACTGAAGCAGCGGCAGATGCTGCTCTTTTTTGCGCAGTTCAGGGACACGCAGCATGATCTCGGCTTGCGCAAAACACCCCGAAGCATCGTGCTGCTGACAAGCATGGCGGAACAACTCAAAAGCGCGATCCAGATCGGCAACCACACTCCAATCTCCTAGGATCATCCGACCATGACGATAACAAGCTGCCGTAAGACCCATGCCACACGAAAGCTTGTAATATGCCATCGCTGCGCGCTCTTGGCGTTTTTTGACGATGCCTTTTTCGTACAACCACGCCAGCGCATAACAACCATGCCGATCGCGTTGTTGGCAAGACGCCTGCGCAAACTCTGCCGCCTTTCGATAAAAGGCCGAGGCGTGTTGTCGGTTTCCTTCATAAAACATCGAAGCTTCGATGTATCGGGCATGACGGATACAAGCCCGCGCAAAACCATCCTCGCAAGACTGCACAAAAAACCGTTGCGCAAGTTGTATCTCGTCGACTGTAAACAACGGCGTGTGGTGAAGGTTGTGAAGCAAGAAACGACCGAGTGAATAACACCCAAGCGGATCTTTGAGGTTGCAAGCAAGGCGGTAATGCCCGAGCGCATCATCGAGATCCCGTGTCACTTCGAGACCACGCTCGTACTTTTCGCCAAGCTGCTGACAGAGTTTGGCCACACCTTTGCGGCATTGGCGCTTACTCACCTCCAGCGCACTCAAGCCGCTCAGATCTTCTTCGGGCGGAGTCGGTTTCTTGGTTTGTTGGGTGGTTGTGCAGGCGGGTTGAACCATCATCCCACAAAACAACACAAGCCAGAGGATGTTCGCGCAACGCATGATCATGGTGCTTCGAGCCTTTTGATGGACACAAGCCAACGCAACCAAGGGCCATCGAACGCACGCTGCTTGTGTCGAAAAGATGGATCTTTGTAGCGGATCTCGACACCACAGGCAAGGGCGAACACCTTCTCGTATGAGTTCCAAGAGACGTGTACACGAAAGGTAGGAGCGATCTGCTGTAGACGCTTGAAGAAGTTCTCTCCCAAGGAGCTAGAGCAATCGGTGTACACGAAAGGTAGGAGCGATCTGCTGTAGACGCCCTGTGGTTGGGCAGCCACAGGGGGCTGCCCTTACATCTACCGCGTACGCCATGAGCGGATTTCGTATAAGTCCCCCGTTCGATTCACCGGCCTCTCCTCGGCCTTTGGGATCAAACGCGTGTGCGGTAAACGCTGTGGATCTCTTGGAGGTGGCGGGGGAGCAAGATCGTCTCTTGCAAAGACGGCCAGTCCAAAACAGCGGCTTCGTTGCGTGCAAGCAGCGTCTTGATCTCTTCGCGGGTGTATTCGTTGTGAGCCTTGCTGAACTGCGTGAATTGGAGGCGGATCACCTGATGGTTGTCTCGCAACGCCGCACAGATCGCAGAAAGCCCCGCCTGACCGATATCGTTGTGCAGCAAGTCCACGCTGCGCAGCACACGGTTCTGACGAAGCAGCCCCGCAAGATGCTCTGCACCTTCATCGCCAAGAAAGTTTCCAGACTCACCCAAAGCGCCCGTCCCACGCATATAACCGAGATCGAGGTGCAAGAGCGTCGGATGCGCGCACAAAGCCTCCGCCAAGATCGCTGCCGCCTGTGCGGTCAGACGGTTTGAAGCAAAACTCAAACGTTGCAAAGACGTATTGGCCGCAAGTGCCGGAGCCAACAAACGGATGCCCTCGTCACCAAGGCGATTGCAAGACAGAAACAGCGAATGAAGCGGTGGCCCCTCCGCCAAACAGCGTGCGATCACAAGAGCCGATCGGGCCGTTAATCCGTTGGCATCCAGATACAAATGCCGCAGCGTTCGACTCGCGATCCAACCTTCTTCGAGTGCTTCGATCCCACGATCCAAAAGCCCGCAATTCAACAAGTCAAGGACTTCGAGCGCAGGGTGGGTTTTGAGCAACGCGGCGATATGCACCATCCCTTCGGCTCCAAGCGGGTTTCGCTTGAGCCAAAGATGCCGCACCTTTGGATCTTCGCCGATCGCTTCGGTGACAGCGCGTAATCCGTCGGGCGTGATCTCGTTGCCTGCGATATACCAACCCTCCAACTTCGATCGCCCGCTGCGGATGTACGCGGCGATCTGACGTGCGCCTTCATCACCCACGATGTTGTTTCCAAGCAGCAAGCGCGTGACGTGACTGCTGTGCTGCATCGCCCCAAGCAAAGGCCCGATGCCTTCGGGTCCGACCACTTGCTTGCACAGATCCAGCCGTCCATCGGGCAACAGCGTTCCGCGTGTGAACGCAAGCACCTCACGGACAGGGCTATCTTCACGCAACCAGTCGAGCAAGGGCTCCAATTCTTCACGCGCACAAGGCAACACAGGCTCGGGCGCAGGGTGCAAGATCGGCGCAGGGATGGGATCTTGGCCCAAAAGCACGCGCTGTCGGCTTTGTTCGTAGATCTGTTGGATGCGTTGGTTGCGTTGGCGATCTGCAAAGTCCAACGACACATGATCGAGGGCCCGTCGAAGATCGCGCAGCATCCGATGATACCGAGTGTATCGGTACGCTTTGGCTTTTTGCAAACCTTCCTCGGTCCAAGGTTTCATCATCGCGCCCTGCTCAGGCAGCGGCCACAGCGCCATCGCGATATCGCACGCAAGGCGACACGACTTGTCCACAGCGTTGCGGCGTTTGGGGGCAAACCATGCACAATCACTCGGCCACGCAAGCCCTTCGAGCGTATGCGGATCGCTGCTGTCCACAGCAAGCCCCTGCTCCAATAAATCCCGATCTGCCGCAAGCTGCGTCGAAAACTGCATCACGATCCACCGATGAAGCTCTTGTAGCTGCTGATCCACCGCAGCGTTTGTCGCATCGCGATTTTGTGCGTTTTCCTCTGCAAGACGACACAGCCACGACCAACCAAGCACACGCGGGATCTGCGCAAAAGCTTCTTCGATCGCCGTCCGATGGGGCGTTTCTGTCTCTGCGTTGTACAGCCACAACGCCACCCAAAAACGCGCTGCCGACGCTGCCTTGTCCGCTTGTTGCAGTTGGCCCACCAACGACAAGATATCCTCTGACCTCAAAGCCGCCGAAGAGAGGGCAGCGAAGGCATCTGTCAACACAGGGAGCAGCGCAACAGCTTGGTTGTTTTGTGCGCTGGATGTCAGCCAAGTCCATTGTTGGAGCCGTTGTGCAGCCCGCGTGGTGGGGGTTTCCGCTTCTTCTTGGGGAGCTGTACGAAACTTCTGCACAAAAGCCCGAATCTCTTGAACAGGCCAACGATCGGGCACAAAGTGGCCGCCGCGATGTTCGATCACGACGGCATCTTGGAAACACGTTGCCAGCGCATGGGTGCGGGTGGGGTCCACCAAGATATCGTTCGCACCGACGATGTGCAACGAAGGGAGCGCGATCTTCCCGGGCTGTAGAAGCGATCGATGGGCATCCGCCCGCGATGGAAAGCCTGAGATACAGACCACAAAACGCAGCGATAGCCCGAGTTCTTCTCGCATCGCGGCAAGCAGGCCCGCCAAAGCACCCCCTTGGCTAAAGCCCACGATCCCGTCGAAGGGACCATACAGATCATCCATCTGCTTGATGTACGCAAACGAAAGCTCGATCCCTTCGTAGGTGGCGTTGCTTTCGTCTGCATTCCACCAACAGCGCTGGTGTTCTGTATCTTGTAGACGCCCAAAAGCCGCCAAGACGGCATCGCGCACTTCACCTGTTGGATCGTATGGCAGCGGTGCGTTGGCAAAGATCAACGTCGCGTCTTCTTCAAGCGCTTGACGCAACTTGCGTGTACGCGCACGCATCACCCGCGCATTTTGACGAAAGCTATGCAAGACCAAGATATTGAGCTTCTTTGGCATGGTGGCAGGTGTCCCTGTTGCTTGGGCCTGCAAACCGATCGCTCGATTTGATCGAGCCGAAGCGATCGCGGAAAACGCAGCATCGAACGGATTGTTGGTAGATAACGCCGTAGCATCGGTCTGTGCAACGTCGGACAATGCTGTCGTATCGGCCTTCACGGCGTCGGACAATGCTGTCGTATCGGGCTGTGAAGCATCGGATAACGCCGTATCATCGGGCTGTGCAGCGTCGGGATGGGTGGCGTCAGACAACGCCGTAGCATCGTTCTGCGCGGCGTCGAAATGGACGCTGACAGGCGATGTTGTGGTGTGGGGCTGAACAGAGCGCATAAATCCATACCTCTTGGTTTGGAGGAATTCGGCCTCTTCGGGGGTGGTTTGGCGTCCCAAGAGGGCGTTGCGATGGGGATAACGGCCAAAAGTCGTAAGGATCTCCAGATGTTGCAAAGCAGATTGGTGCATCCGCTCGAATCGTTGGCGTTGTGGGAGGGGACTGTCGTCGATCAAGCGGGCCTTGAGGGCGACAGCTTGACGGACTCGTTCGATATCTTCGGCGTGTTCGAGCGCAAAGTAAAAGAACAAACGTTCTGCGGGTGCAACAGCGAGGTCGAAGCCTTGTTGGATCGCGTAGAGGGCGATCTCTTGGGCTTTTGCGTCGTATCGAAACATCGCCGCATCGCCGCGATGGATGTGGCGTGGAAACTGATCGAGCAGCAGCACCAAGGCTAGGCAACCGTGTGCTGTCGGGCGCAGAGCGTCTAACGCCCCTGTATCCGCAGCGATCACTCCCTCACCAAACCGCTCTTTGATCTCTGCATCGACCGCTGGGCCGCCACGAAACCACAATGCGCTTGGGTGCTTGTACGTTTGCTCTTTGGGATCTTGTTCTTCGCCAAACCAGTACCGTAAGACTTGGTCTGCGTACGCCCCCGCAAGATCGTCTGGCAACAAGCGACCCCATGAATGATTTTTTGTTTTTATGGTGTGTTCCTGAGAAAAATTCAAGAGATGAGACAGAAACGGCAACACGGCGACGGTCTGTTCTGCCTAATGGCCTTCTGCTGCGTGCTGTGCTTGTGTGGATTGGGCGGTGGGTGTAGGTGGATGGGGCTTGGAGTACATCGTCTTTGCTCCTTCGGGTTTTGCGCTTTGTTTCGCGACGGCCTCGCCTTCTTTGGCAAGCGGCCCGCCTGTGCAGCGGTTGGATGCCGCGAAAAAAGACATATGGCCTTCTTTGGCAAGCCACCGCCCTCCCCCTACGCAAACCCCCAACGCAAAGTTCATCCACATCTCTGATAGCAACCCCACAAAACACCATCGGGGTAGCTCAAAAAAAACAAAGTGCCTTGTTTATAAAATACTGAACATTAGCACATTTATTTATATGCAACAAGCTACGAGATTTTCAGAAAGTGAAAAGTCTTTTGAATTGTTTTTTGCTACCCTCTGACATGGCTTCTTTGCTCTTGAAGCCTTTGAGCAGACGCAATTAGCGGTCGATTCGGCGTTTTCATCTCGCTCTCGCATGATTTCTTCGCTATCACAGCCTTTCAACGGAGGTTCTGTGTGCAAAGAAGCGTACAATCGATTATTGTAAAAAGGCAACAAAATTAATTGCGTATCATGTTTGTGGTTTTTTGACGATGGAGAACACTCTGTGAGAAAGATAGTTTTGATAACGTTTATGCTGTGCTTTGTAGAGATGTGGCCTGCCTATCAGGCTCATGCAAAGCGCTACGCTTTGATCATCGGCGTGTCAACCTACCGCTACCAACCGAACAAAAACAACCTACCAAGCCCTCGTAAAGATGCGATCCGCTTCCAATCGTTGATGAACCGTTTAGGATTCAAAACAAAGACACTCTTGGACAGCGAAGCCACGCCCGAAAACATACGTGAACACCTCAAATGGCTCCAACGAATGGGCCAAAATCCTAAACATACACTTGTTTTCTATTATTCTGGGCACGGAGCGCAGATCCCCGACACCAACGGAGACGAACCCGACGGAAAAGATGAAACATTGTTTGCTTATGGAGCAGACCCAAAAGATCCAAAGCAGCACATCGTCGACGACGAACTTGAGGCATTCACACAAAGCGTGCGTGCAAAAATATTTTATGTGTTGGATAGCTGCCACTCTGGAACAGCCAACAAATCCCTTCGTGGCGGAAAAAGTAAAAGACTTTACATCTCTGATCAAAACGAAAAAGAACAAGCCGTCGCGATAAAAATAATGACAGCAAAAAAAGGTAGCTTTTTTAATCGAAAAGGACGAAAGTCCATCTACGGAACAAACGAACTGCTGCTTTCTGCAGCCCGCAGCAACGAACCCGCACAAGATATGGGAAATGGTAGTTTGCTGACCAACGCGTTGCTGTACGTGCTAGAAAATCAAGGGACAAACATAACATTTCGCCAAATGTACGAGTCCATCAACAAATATGTAGCAGAAGTCTCCTTAAACATGGAAAAAAAACGATGCAAAGAAGACCATTCTTGCCGATCGCAAATCGAGCAGGTCATCGAGCAGAAAAAACGAGAGGGCTTCATGCTGCAACACCCCCAAATGCAAGGACTGCGACGATTAAAAGACTCCCCAGTGTTTTTTCAACCGACCGAATCCGCTCCCGAACACAGGACGGGGCTCAGCTCGTATCAAAACCTCGACGTCAAAATCCGAGGATTCCGCGAACAAGCCAAAAAAGCTCTCGTGCATATATTGAAAAATTGGGGAGCCAATCCTTCCGACGAGAAAGCCGACACGCTAATCGAGCACGATGGCAAAGAACTAAGAGTCCTATTCCAAGGGCATCTTTTTGTTTCTCTGCCCGCCACCCAAAAGCATGCAGCGAAGTTAATGCCTTCTCTAAAACGTGTCATCACAACCCTTTATTGGTTGAAGAACTGGAAACAACTGGGTCCAAATAGTACAGAAATGCGCGTTGAATTGTTGGCTCGACAAACGAACGCAGGTTGGCAAAAAGCGATCGACGACACCGTTTACATCAAAACCAAAATCCGTATCCGCATCCTATTCCCAGAACACCCTTGCTTTTTTACCCTTGCTGTTTTGTCTAACCAAGGAACGATGGATATTCTTTTTCCACAAAAAAATCAATCCAATTATATGTCAGGAAAAAGAGAATTTTTATTCCCTTCCTCAGGGTACAGTCTTCGTGTTCACCCTCCCCAAGGTATGGGTATGATCATGGCTTTCTGTTCGATGAACAACGATCGCCTGATTACGATAAGAAAGCGCATCCGCAAAAAAGAACTTCTGCCACCTATACCCTTCCCCCCAGGCATCAAGCACGCCCTTTTTTCATATTTCGTAAAATAACCCAACGTCAAAAGGAGCAGATCGATCATGCATATAAAAAAACGTTTCTTGTTCTTAATCATTGGTTTCATTTTCTTTTCTCTGCCCTCCGCTGCCCAATCAAAAATCGTGATGAATGGCTTTTTTTACTTCCTTTTGGTTGATGAGCATGGTCAGGATAAAGCTGTTCCGATGAGCTATGCTCTGAAACACGGACAACTCTACAAGATCCTCGTCAAACCTTGGCAAAAAACGTACTTTCTAGCTTACCAAATTTCACCAAAAGAGATCCAAAGAATTTCCGTATCTTATCGCAAAGACTACGGCGCATTTCAATTTCCCGCAGGAGACGCTTACCTCCGCTATAACGCAATCCTATCCACAAACCGTATTTTGTGGATAGGATTGCCAAAAGATCCAACGAGCAGCCAAAAAAAGACCCCACCGCCGCCCCAACCTCTCAAAGAAGAGGTCACCCCAGCTCAAACGCTGGAAGCTCCAGCAGGAGCAGGAGAATTTAGACGTATGACTTGGCCTCTCTCGTGGGTGTTTGATTTCCTACAATTAACCAAAAAATGAATCGTCTGGTGAAAAGAAGCTTCATGCTTTCAGGCGAACCACCGCGCTTCTACACAACGAAAGGAGTCTTCATGAGAAAACATGATTTTTGTTTCGCAAGGTTCGTCTTCGGAATATGCTTTGCCGTCGCGCTGAGTGGCTGTTTTGTACAAGTCAAAGATTTGTTTTCTTCACAAAATAAAACAGTCCTTCGCTTAACAACGCTGCATTATCGCCATAAAAACGATCCATCCCCAAAGCGCCTCCCTTTGTCGCGTGCTGTTCAACAACGCTACCAAACAACAGAAGCATTGCGGTTTGAGTTCACCGCTAACAAGCAAGGATTCTTATACGTTCTCCATCGCGATCCAAAAGGACAATTTCACGCCCTTTACCCGGCAACCGAAGGAAACGAAGCAGACAGCCGAATCAACGCATACGAAACGTTTCGTTTTCCCAAAAAAGCCAAATTTGTATTCCGCCCGCCAACAGGTGACGAACACCTCTCCTTTGTGTTCGCATCCTCTTCTCTTTCTTTGGAGGATGCACGTGCTTACGCAGATCGTTGGATGCCTTATCTCCCCCGTCATACAGCTATCTTGACCGAACCAACTTCCCCACGCTGCCCTGCGGAATATATGTACTTTAGCAATTGTCAAATTTTGTTTAATAAAAAATTAAACAAAACTTTGGTGCTTACTCCTGATCAAGAACGAGATTATCAAGTCACAAGCGAATCAGATTTTTTCTCCTTACCTCAAAATATCCCTGAAAACGAGTACTTGAGCTATACGTCTGTTTCTTTTCGTTTGTCTCACGAACCTATCCGTCAATAGGATTCGGTTTGTACTGATCTTCACCAAAGAGGAGTTCATCGATGAATGTTCGATTTTTTCTACTTTTCAGCTTGCTTTTTTTACTCACGCATTCGCCCAATCCTGCCAAAGCCGCTGGGTATGCCGTGTTGGTCGGTGTGGGTGACTACAAAATGGAAGACATCCGAGATCTTCCAAGCCCTCCTTCTGATGTTGAAAAAATAAAGAAAATGCTAATCAATGTTTATAAATTTCCTGAAGCCAATATCCGTGCCTTGGTGGATCGAGACGCGACCAAAGCCAACATCGCACGTGCATTGAGGTGGCTCGCGCAAGCCTCAAAAGAAGGAGATTCTTCCGTTTTTTACTTTTCAGGGCATGGCTCCCGCGTCAAGGATCTCAACGGAGACGAAGAAGACGGTTTTGATGAAACCATCGTTCCTTATGATGCGACCTTCGCACCACAATCCCATGTCATCGACGACGAAATTCAAGCATGGCTCTATACAGTTCGCTCAAAAATTACCATCATTTTCGATAGTTGTCATAGCGGAACAGCGTATAAAAGCATGAGAAGAAAAGTCGAACGTTTCTCAGGTTTAAAAAGTGGAGAAAAGCTGTCCATCAAATACTGGGAAAACCGAGTCATCTCTTCAACCAAACGCGTCGGTCGTTATAGCGATGGGTTTCGCGCTTTGCGTGTTCAAGCACGCCCCAAAGATATACCGCCAGATTGGAACCGATTGTGGGGCATCGACCCAACAAAAGACAGAAAACAGATGCCAGAGATGTCTTTCCTTGCGGCCGCTCTCCCTGAACAATACGCGATCGACGCTGGAGGCTCAATCGGCAGTGTATTTACGCATTTCTTAACGCGATTCGCCGCGAAAAATCCCGCAGCAAACCCAGAGCAGCTCATCCAATCCATCAATAGCGCGATGCCAGAACGCTTCGCGAAGATGATGAAGCCCAACACAGAAGGGCAAACCAAAGTCCCTTTTCTCTTTCAGTCTTCCAACAACATCGAACAACACAACCTTTTAGCGGAGCAACGTGTTTGTGAAGGTACGTTCTGCGTTGTTGCGCAGATCCAAGACAAAAACGGACAAGTGAGAAATCATTTCGCAAAAGACTCCGAGATCCGCATCGTTTTCAAATTGAGCCAGCCCGGCTATTTGGTGGTGCTGAACCGAGATGCAAAAAAGCAAATGACTTTACTTTATCCCGACACTTACTACGATACTCTCAGCAAACAAAAACCGAATGATGTCTATTTCTACGAAGCACAAAAAGATCACCTCTTGCCTCCTGGAGGCGATCAGTCTGACGGATTTATCAAAGTGAGCGGAGAACCCGGCGATATCGAAACAGTAGAGATCCTTGCCGCCCCTCAACAAAAATCCCTACAAAAATTGATTCAAATGAAATCCATGAATTCAGATGGTCGCAAAAGCATAACGCAGCAGCTTGTATCTCAACACCTCCAAAAGCTAATGGTGCAAAAGCGAAACAATGGCGTCTATATCCGCCTCGCTTTTAAAACAACAGCACCTTGATGTTGTAAAATTGACCGAAATACCCCTCAAGCCGCGCCGCTCAGCGCCTTTCCTCTTGATTGCTCCGATGACAGGATGACCCAAATGAATCAAACTTTTTTTTATTCTGCCAAAATTTTTCTTTTTACACTCGTTTACTCATCAAATAGCTTCGCAATTGATTGTAAAAAAGAGCTTAATAAATTCAAGAAAACATCTGGGCTTTCAAAAAACCAAATCTATGCTTCCTTTTTGAAACTATCTCATTTTTTACTCAAAAACGAAGCATGCCGTGACTATCCATCCGCCATGCAAGTGGCGCACTGGGCAAAAGAATTGAACGACGTCGACACCGAATTAAATTTTTTGACCATGGCGCGTCGGTATGCCCCTTCCACCCCCACCAAGCCCCCTCCGTCCAAAAAATACGATGGCATTCGTGGTCTAATGCCTCCCAAAAAACAAGAAAAACCCGACCCTTTTACTGAAAGCCAACAGAAAGTGCAACAAAAAATCCAGCGATGGTTATCACAAAGGTTTCCTCCGCAGGTGGCTGCTTACCGAGAAATGAGATTGGTTGTGGTACGTCGCGTTTTAAAACAAGCCAAAACCCGCACTGTCGGTTGCTCTCCGAAAAAGAAGATGCTTCAACAGATCTTGTCGCAACAGAAAACACAACAAAACCTTCTTTTGCCCATGAAGATATTGTTTAAGCTGAACAAAGCTCATATCGATGAAAATAGCCGCACTCTTTTGGAGATCCTAGCCAAAGAGCTTCGATCGATCCTTCCGCTCTCTGAGTGCATCCTCGTTCTTGGACATACAGACCCTTCTGGAATACCCGCTTACAACGATTGGCTGTCAACACGACGCGCACAACGCGTTATTCAGTTTTTTCACCAACACCAACTCTCTTCGGGTTTCTTTTTGGCGCATGGAATGGGTTCTTCTATGCCAAAGAAAAGCAGCTCAAACAAAGTGGATCGATTCGCCAGTCGTCGTGTTGAATTCGCTGTCTTTCTCAAACGATAGCCTTGATAGTACGTGAGGAGATGTACAGTACATTTACACATCGATTTTGATGTACCGCAAACCGAGTCAAAAATGGATCAAATTAGACACGAAACAACTCTCATTTTTCAAGCTTTATCAGTCCATCTATCCGAGCGGCTTTCGCGGTCGGATCTTCGTTTCGCTTTCCCCCTGTCAGGAGATTGATCGATGCGACGCTTTTATACTATGCGCTGGGCGTTTTGGTGCCTGCTTGTTGGTTGGGGAGGAATTCAAAAAAGCCATTCATCCAAAACGGTCCCCTCCAAAACGTATGCTTTTTTAGTTGGAGTGGACGTTTATAAAAACGCGTGGAAAGCGTTAGATTACGCAGTAGATGATATGGAAGAATTACGTGATTCTCTACGAAAAGATGGACGTATCGATCAAGATAATATCGTTTTTCTAATGAATCATTCTGCGACCCGAGAAAATGTTCTACAATCATTTGACACGCTATGCCGTCGATTGCAGCCTACAGATCTGTTGTTGTTTGCCTTCGCAGGTCACGCTTTGATGGATGAGCACGCAGGGTATCTCGTCTTACACGACACGGCACTACAAAACTTGCGCGCTTCTAGCTTGCGAAAAAGTGATCTTGTTTGCTCTCGTGTCAAAAAACGAGTCCTGTTTTTAGACACGTTTCGCTCGAAAAAAAAGAGAAGAGTACCTCTTTGGCGCGATGGCGTCCATGCTTCGCTCTTCGCAGAGACCAACCAAGTGGTCCTAGCACCCAGCCTATCCGAGCAAGAGCGGGGAAAACCTATCGGGGCGAGTTTTCGGCCCTTTATCTTCCATATCACCAAAGGGTTACGTGGAGAGGCCGATATGAACCGCGACGGCGTAGTCAGCTTGCTTGAGCTATGGGGACACATCACCGCGCAGATCAAAGAAGCCACAGGATTGTCGGCAGAAGAGCAACGTCTTGCCACGTTGGCGGGTGAGTGGTCCGAATGGTTTCCACTAACTTACCCGAAAACGTTGTTGCTTTTGGGGCGTATTCCTTCTCATCCACAAAGATCAAAAACAAATTGGTTGGCCGTCAAAAGCATCCCATCCGGAGCAAGTGTTTACGTAAACGATAAGTTTTTTGGAAAAACTCCTTTTTTTCAAAAGATTTCACACGGAAAACAAAATATTATACTTCAAAAAGAAGGTTTTCACGCGTGGAAGAAAACAATTTTTACATCGTCGAATGTAGAAAATATTCGATTGGTTCAGTTAAAAAAAATGGGAGAACCATCCCCGCAAGAAAACCCTACCAATACCGCCGAGAACGAAAGGCCGGAGGTTGGCCGAGGCCGCCCAGCAGGCTTCCGCAAACCCTTGAACGCTTGGCCTAGCGTTTCTATCCGATGGATTCCACCAGGCACATTCCGAATGGGTTCCCCAACCCACGAAGAAGGCCGCTATAAAAACGAAGGTCCACCCCGAGAGATCCGAATCACTCACGGTTTTTGGATGTGGGAAACAGAAGTAACGCAAAGCCAGTTCATTGCCTTGATGGGCTATAATCCCTCGTTTTTCAAGCGTTGTGGCCTAAAATGCCCTGTGGAACGAGTCACATGGCACAACGCTGCGATGTTTGCAAATCGTGTTTCTTTACTAGAAAAAAGAGAAACTTGTTTTCGATGCAAAAACAATCGTTGCCGCTTAAAATCTCCTTTTCTTGGAAGCGGCGTTTATTCTCGTTGCAAGGGGTGGCGATTGCCGACTGAATCAGAATGGGAATACGCAGCAAGAGCAGGGCAAACCACTTCACGCTACGCAGAAAACTGGAATTCTATCGCGTGGTGCAAAGAAAACAGCCAAAACAAAACCTCTCCTGTGGGGGCAAAGCGACCGAACCCTTGGGGATTACACGATATGTTGGGGAATGTTTGGGAGTGGACATTGGACGCTTGGATACCTTATCGAGAGCGAACGCTTTCTGTTGACCCGCTGTACGTAAGCGGTAGCAAGTACGTGTCACGCGGAGGCGCATGGTCTCATTCCAAACGCGCCGCACGCTTCGCCACGCGAGCGCGTGGCAGCGGCCACGGCTACGGTTGGTTTTTAGGCTTCCGTCTCGTGCGCTCTGCTCCATAAAACATCTAATCGATAAAAGATATAATTCGTAGTCCAATTTCTCCAAGATCCATCCCCTCCTATCCCCCCCCACAGTCTGTTCAAAAAAGAATATTTTTGCGGATACTCTCCTCAAAGGTGTCTAGAAAAAGGTTTGTTCTTTTGATAGCAGAGGTCGATTGAAAAGGTGAGCAGTCGAAGCTTGAAGATCACGGATGCTGCGCCTTCTTTTCATCACCAGTTCAATCGTCCCGTTCTATGAGCAGCGACCGAGTTGGGTTTTGCTGGATGGGGCGCTGCCCCAAACTCCGCAAGGGAGCGCGGCTCCCTTGACCCCGTACGGATGGGACGAGCAGCGTTTTCAAAACCAACAGATCTACCGCTCGAACGCTTGCGAACACGGCTTTTTTGGGCTAGGGTTCGCTCCGATATGTGTACACTTCCAAAAGATATCAATGTGTTAGACACCCTCTTATACGAGATCCGCCCGTTGTGTGATCGTAAGGATGCAGGAGCAGACCCTGTGCCTTCCCAATAATAGGGCGTCTACGCACAATCCTTTGTGTACACATCACTCGAAGATCGTATGAAATGGTGAAAAGACGAAAAAAGAAAGAAAGGTAAGAGTGATCGATAAAGAAAGAAGATGATGCGGTACGTCGATATCGGGCAAACAAAGAGTGGGGTCCCCCGCTCGTGGCAGCCCGAGAATGGAACGGCCACAGAAGAGCCGCTGTCGGCACACTTCTCTTCAGTTTCAGATAATCGATGAACGAAGATGATGATTACTGGTGAGCGAAGATGATGATTACTGGTGAGCGAAGATGATGATTACTGGTGAGCGAAGATGATGATTACTGGTGAGCGAAGAAGAAACGAACAAACAAGACACTGACTTGTTGTGGCTTGAGATTTTGCCTTGGAAGCACGATGTAGTCGGCATCTTGCGCAGGTTCGTGATCGGCTTCCATCACCAAGGTTTTCCCGTGGCCTTTTGCGTTCATGATGATCTGAACCGCCAAGTTTGTATTTTCCTTTGGGCCTTGGTTGGTTTCTACGTTTCGGATGATATCGCTTCGGCGTTGCTCGCTTACTGCAGGAAAACCATAATCATTGGCACAGGAAAAAAGCTGTTCTTTAAATAGTTTTTTATCCGTCACAACAAAAGAAAGATGTTCAAGTCCTCGAGGAGGACGAAACGTGAATTTCGCACCGTGAGGGAAATGGAAAGCTTTCATTGCTTTGATGCGATTTTTTTGGTTCTTTTTGTTGGGAGTGTTGGCGGCAGGATAAAGGACAGACATATCTCCCTTCGGATCCCGATGCAAAACATAGAGATACCCGCTGTGATTGCTTGTCACTTCAAAAGTCACCTGCTCTCCACTTTTGTAATAGCGCCGGGTTGCTACAGAAAGCGGCATTTTGGTCTTGGAAACTGTTCCGTCGGGATTGTTTGTGTACACCACCACTTTGATTTCCAAGCCTTTTTTTCGTTTGGTTTGATCAGGCTCCAACACCAACGTTTTGAGGGAAGGTTTGGCCAAGGCTTGTCCTGTCAGAGCGACGCAGAAAACGGTCATCCATCCGACGAACATGGAGAAAACATACTTTTTCATGAGATCACCTCTTTGCTGAGTAAAGGATGTCCTTTTCGAACATCCGACATTGCGATGAAAACACCGATCGTTGAAGCCGTTGGTTCCGTTTTGAGTTGTTTTTTTCATGGTCGTATAATTTTCTTCTACATTCCTCCCTCAAAAAGCAATGATGATTTCTCTTTTTGATGGACGCCTTGCGCCATGCTTGGCCGCTCCAAAAAAGATCGAGACGCGCTGCCTTGTGCACGACTTCGTGCTGGATTCGTAAAGTACAAGATCAAGCCTGTGACAACCAACACGCCCCCCACCGCATACAGAGCGTAAGCCGCGTTGCTCGCTGTATTGATTGTGCTAAATTGGTTTCCAAAAACCCCTGTAGCTGCCATGATATGAACTGTTGCTCCAACCACAACGATCCCCCCCCCCAAGCCCATCGCTGCGTGAGGCCATTTCCCAAAATCAACCGAACCCTCAAAATCAAAATCGATCCCTTGGGAGTCGTCTTCCGAGAGCGCAACGTATTTTTCTTTTTTAACATTACCACCAATTCCTACGATACGATACCGTCCCGCAGGAAGACGCACTTCTTGCCGCCGAACTCCCTTGTAGCTTGCAAAGCTTTCGTATCGACCATTCTTTTTTTCGCGGTACACCTCGATCATCGCATCGTCTTTGTTTGAGGTCAGATTGATCGACGCCTGCCGAAGTGCCGCACCTCCGGGAAAAGAAAGCGGGACGTTTCCAACAATCGTCCCGTGAGTCACCACAGTTTGCTCATGCCCTTTGTGACGCCGAGCAAGCTCCGAAACACGCGTGCCGAGATAAGCTTGTAACTCTTGCACCGTCACAACACCGTCTTTCGGCATTTTATCCGCTTTTCCTTTCAATGCTTCGATCAGTGCGTACGTAAACGCGCCATGCCCCAGCTTGGGTATCTCTACGCTGTACTGCTCTTGTGTCGAAGAAGCGATGGTCACGCGTCCTCTTCCCGTCAAATTCAGGCTTTTTAGGTCAATGCCTTTGCTTCCCCCTCGATATCCGTCTCTATTTTTTTCTTCTTTTTCATCTCTCATTTTTTTCAATATTTTATCATTCAAAGTATTTCTAAAATCTTTTTTTTCTGTAAATTTTGCAGAGTCCGCCCCGCTGTTGCAAGCGTCGATCAACAAAGTCACCGTGATCGAAGAGTCTATTCTCGGAGGGCTAACCCAAAGCCGAAGTTCTTCAAGATCGATCCCCTGCTCTAATTTTAGCTCTCCATCGTTTCGACCGAACGTTGACTCGTACGTCACCCAATAAGAGACGCGCTTTGCCGCCCAGCCATGCCCAGAAAAGTAGATCACCACGCTATCACCAGCTTTTGCAACAGAAGGCAGCCATGTAAATACCGCCGCTTTGATTTTGGCTTCTGTAGCCTCGCTGTTGATTAACATCCTGATGTTTTCTTTTTTGACTTTGCCTTCGTTTGTGAGAGCAGAGTGCAACGCTTTGGTATCCGCTACTGCGTAGCGCAGATCAGGGATATACTCGTTGTTTTTGTAATCATCGATCCCGATCAATACAGCGTACACGCTGGCTGTTGTTTGAGCATACGCAGCAGTTGCTTGAGAAAACAAGCAAAGCATCAGAAAGCACAATGTATGGCAGATCTTATTCATTTTTTTACCTTTCCAAGAAGCTTATTTGTTGTGTATCTACGCATCAGTCTTTGTCGGCACAGGCCGATCAAAGCAGTGAAGCACAAGACATCGAAACATCCGAGCGATTCGAGGCTGGATTCGCCGCCTTTTCAATCGACCTCCACCGTTATTGGCAAATTCCGTTGACACAGCTTTGTCCGCTACCGCAAGAACGCCCACAAGATCCGCAATTCAGGTTGTTGGTTTGGATATCGACACAGGTTGCCAGTCCGGGGCAAGGCGTCGAATTTGTCGTCGAACACGGGTTGGGCAAGAACCACAAAAAAGTAGCGCCTCGTTGTCCGCCTGTTTCGTAAATTCGCCCGGGAATATTTGAAAACACACCATTCGCATAAAAGCTGCCTAGCGCGTACATATTGCCTTGGCTGTCACTATCCACTCTGTAAATCTCGTCGCGCACTCCTTGGGCGTTGAGAGTCAAAGCGCCACCTCGAACTGTTTCTGCTCGCACAATTTTTCCAGCAGGATCAAGTTGAAGGAAGAAAGGATCTGCACCGTTGGCGTCAGGAACAGATACCCCCAGATTGATTTTTCCGACATAGGCTCCCCCAGCATAAAGGCCATTTTGAGGAGCAGGAAAAAGAGAGTACGCGATCTCATCGCCTTCTTGGGCTGGAGGGGTATAACACCACTGACGAGTGAGGTTCGATAGCGAAAATTGACACACAAACAAGTCCGTTTGGGCCGTATGAGAAGGAAGGCTCGTTAGCTGACCCGTAAAATTTCCACTCACAAATAGAGCAGCTCCCTGCAAAAGAGTTCCGTAGGTGTTAATGACCGTGCTCGCATTCGTACTGAACTGTGGAGAGATATCATGAAGCGATTGCATCACAAGATTCTTGTCAAATTTAGCGACAAACACACCACGCTGAAGGGAAGACGTGATTTTTTTACTTCCATCAGAATCAGACATACTGTCTCCTTGATGGAACAGACCGATAGCAAATAAATTATCGCTTTGATCGATCTTGAGATGCTGGATGCCGCCCCCTGTTTCTTTGGGCTGCCATACCTTCACGACACTTCCTTGGTTGTTGATCTTCGCAAGATACGTTCTTCCCCCCAGGGCCAAGAGCGAAGAACCTGTTGCCCCTGTAAACGTGGCGTCGCCATTCGATCGCGCCCCCCAAACGAAGATCTCGTGCTGGCTATTTACGACAAATCCTCTGGCATATATCGCTTCGGCAGCATCGGGATTTTTTGCATGAAGCCAAACGTTGGTGGTGTTGCCTGTTGCCATATCGAGGGACGCGATAACGAGACCACGGTTGCCAGCGGAGTAGGTCTTGCTCTGGAGCACAAAGTCGCCACGGTATAAGAAAAAAATGTAGAGTGACTGTTTATTGGGACCCCATCCAAGCGTACACTCAAAGAGAGAGGTCGTCGCAGCCCATTGTTTTACCCACAGCATCTTTCTATTTTTGTCTAATTTCACGACAAGACAAGCTGTACCGGTTGGATCGTTTGCGTTTCCAAATGAGAAGGTCTGATTTTCGACTTGAACAGAGCCATGAAAGCGCGTGGATATATAGAAGTGATCGGATGAATCGATGAGCATGGTGGGAACGATGGCGCTACCCGCTTGGGTGGGTGGTTCTTTGATGGTGTACACCCACGGACATCCTTCATCGATTTGTCCGTTGCAATTGTTATCCAGATTGTCCTGACAGATTTCTTTTGTTTCTTTGCATTTGCAAGATCCGTTATCGCATTTTTCGAGCGTCAAATCGCATTTGTTGCCGCAAGCTCCGCAATGTTGGATATCCGTCTGAATTTCTTTGCAACTGCTTCCACAAGCGAGCTGCGTGCTTGGGCAGCTTATTTTGCAGACACCCTCGCTGCACAGGGGTTGTCCCGCTGGGCAAACATTCCCACAGCTACCGCAATGTTTGTCGTTGGATCGAGTGTCCACGCAACTTCCCGAACATTCAGTTTGCCCTGCGAGCGGGCATTGACAAAGCCCCCCGCGACAAGTCTGATCTTGGCGGCAAGAAACACCGCAGCCACCACAATGAGTTAGGCTTTCTTGAGCATTGACACAAGTCCCGCTACAGGCCAGATAACCCGACGGACACAAACAGACGCCTTCTTGGCATTTGCTCCCGAACGGGCATTTTTGACTGCATTGACCGCAATGATCGGGATCTTTGCTTACATTTTTGCACGAGCCACCACACTCGACCTCCCCCAAACCACATTGACAAAGCCCCGCACGACAGACCTGTTCTTGGCGACAAGCAACACCACACGCTCCGCAATTGGTGACGCTGTCCTGGATGCTTGCACAAACACCACTACAGGAAAGAAACCCATTGTCGCACTGACATTCACTGTTTTTGCAATTGCTATTTGCTCCGCATTGCTTACCACATTGGCCGCAGTTGGCTGGGTCGGCTACCGTATTTTTACAAGATCCATCGCAATCTTTTTGTCCGGGAGGGCATTGACATTCACCGTTGTTGCAGCTTTGGTCGGAGCGGCAAACCTTACCGCAAGCTCCGCAGTGTTCACGTCTGTTTTGTGTGTCGACGCACGAACCACCACAATTTTCTTCGCCCACTTTACAAGCACATTGGCCCTCCAAGCATTGGAGTCCTTTTGTTTGGTCGCAGGCGTTGTTGCAATCTCCGCAGTGCTGGGGATTGTCTCGGATATTGACGCAAGTGTCGCCGCAGTACTTTTGTCCCGGATCGCAACTGCAAGCTCCTTCGATGCACTTTTGCCCTGTAAGGCAGACTTTGCCACATTCACCGCAGTGGTTTGCATCTTTTCGCAAGTTTGTACACGAACTGCCGCATTGGGTGGGAGTCTCTGGCTTTTTGTCGCACTCAAGGTTCGGGAGCCAGTTGCCGCCCGTACAAACCTCACCCCCCCGCGCCAAGGGGCGATCACCGCCCTGTTCGTTGTCGATCAGACCATCGCAGTCGTCATCTTGCCCGTTGCAAACCTCGGCTTTTCCATTTTCGCAGGGATAACAAACAAGAGCGGAACCCGTCGAGACGTTGACGCAGAAGCCGTTTTTTACGTTTTGAATGAAGCAGTTCGCGTTTTTCTCATCGCAGGTCGGCAGGCAGGCTTTTTTTGAACCTTCATCCGAAACCCCAAAGAGGCGGCGATCCGTACGAGGGATCGTAATACACGATTGATTGTCGCCACACTTTCCGTCTGTGTCGCACAACACAGGCTTCCATTCGGGTTGCGTGCAACCTTGCTGCAAGCCGAGAAAGAGCAGCGATAGCAACAAAAACGCATCTTGAAGTCGCGACGAGCGCTTGGGGGGGGATATCTGTTTGAAACGTTGAAGCATTTGAAACCTCGGCCTATTTGGGGGGGTTACGTTTCCGTAGCAACGAAGAAACGCACCCTCCTTAATACCTTAGCGGCTTCTTGTTGAAGGCGTTTTTCAGAAAGTGAAAAACTGAGAGAGAACGTCGGCATCGTCATCGACAAGTCAGGCGATAGTCGCTTTTGCGAAATTTTTTCAAGAAACCGTCCTCTTCGTAAGACGGTAGCAGTTCTGCGATCTGGGCAGGGGCCATACCTCGATTGAGGTTATAGCAAATCAAGTGAACGAGAGCACGCGGATAAAGCGTTTGTTGAACACTTGGTGCTGGAGACTTTTGCGCAGAAGATACAATGTACTTTTTCCACAAAGTAAAAGATATTTTTTTACGATTTTGATGAGATGAAACCTTGTGTAAAGTGTGTTGAATCAAAGAGATGAAATGCTGAAGATCCCGCGTAGGTCGCCAAGCACCATTTGCGAGGCGGGTGAGGACGCTTAGGGAGACGATCTCGGGCAAGAGTTCGGGTTCGAGCAGAGAAGGAACGAGGTGGTGCGTGGGAGGGAGTTGCGTCGTAGGAGAGTGGGAGCGAGGCTGGGCAAGAGGAAGGCGCGCATCGCTCGCAACAGTGGACGGCCCCGCCCCAGCGCGAGCGGTGGGTTGTGCTGGCGGGTACTTGTCTGGATCGGCAGTACGTTGAAGGGTGGGTTGTTTGGTTGCGTGTGGAGAAAAATGCGTTGGGCTGTGCTGAGGATCGGGCTGCAAGAAAAAAAAGCCCGCAGAGAGTCCAACAAGAGCAAACAAAAATCCGACAAAAAGAAAAGGCGGTCGTTTCTTTTGATCGAGAGCAGGCGATGAAAGCGCCTGAGGATAAGGTTCGGTGGTTCGATGCGCGATACTCTCTGAATTGTTTGAGCGGTTTTCCTGTGGTGTGCGGATTTGGGGTGCGATCGATTGCGTTACAGAAAAAGCAGAGACGGGTGCTTCGACTTCCGCAGAAGGCCGAAGAGAAGCAGGCGGCGGTTCGGATTCTTTTGGGGTATACTCTGAAGTTTTGAGGAAAGAAGCAGCAGAGTCTTGCGGTCGTTGTTTACCTGAATGGCTCTTGTTTTTTTCGCGATAATGTTGAAAAGCTTGTTCGAGAGAAGACAGCAATTCTTGGCAAGAAGAATAGCGATTTTCTGGACTTTTGCTTAGGCATTTCTTGAAGACAGATTGAAATTCAGGCAATACCTCACGAGAAATAGGTGGATCTTCATAAAGAACTTTCACAATAATCTGATGAGGCTCATCGCCCGGGAAAGGCAGTTTGCCCGTGTGAAGAAAATAAAGCACAACACCGATGCTGTAGATATCGGAACGATGATCGACACTTTTGGTTTGTCTACATTGCTCGGGAGACATGTACTGTGGCGTTCCCATAATGGAATTCGTTTTGGTAAGCCCGGCAGTGTCCGCGAGTTTGGCGATTCCAAAATCTGTCAATTTGGGACACAGCGTACCGTCCGTTTGATCTAGCAAAATATTTTGCGGTTTGATATCGCGGTGAATCACACCTTGTTTGTGAGCATAATCCAAGGCTTGAAGCAAAGGAGGCACAAAGGGAAACCACTCGTCGGGGGTTAGAACCCTGTTTTGCTTTTCCAGCCACTCTTTCAGATCCCCACCGTTGCACCATTCGAGCGTAAACCCAAGGATATCCCGCTCATCAACGAGATCATAAACACGAACAATATTCGGGTGTTGAAGTTTTGACTGGATGGTCGCTTCACGAGCAAATCGTTCACGAAAAGAAGAGGAATCCGACATGGAACTAAAGAGGACCTTGAGAGCTACCTCGCGCTGTTCTTGAAGATCGTAGGCTTTGTAGATCCAAGCCATCCCGCCTTTTGCGATGCGTTGGTCAACGCGATATTTTTCTTTCAGGGTCACCCCCTCAAGGGCTGATTCTTTTAACAGCATACTGCTTTCCTCGATTGATGGACGCGTGACGATGCGAGCGATGAACCAACGCAAAACTGTTAGGGTCCGAGGCATGGGTAAAGTTGTTTGAAATAATAATCGCTCACTTCTTGCTTTCTAGCCTAAATCAGCAGGTTCGAGTCCCGCACTGACAAAGTTGTTTGAAATAATAATCGCTTACTTCTTGCTCTCTAGCCCAAATCAGCATCCTCGAGGTGAACATTGACAAAGTTGTTTGAAAAAATAATCGCTTACTTCTTGCTTTCTCGGGCCACAATTATTATGGGAATAAAGCTTACAAAATCCATCAAGAGCTTGAAATGCGTTTTCAATCCAACCTCTTGCTTTTTCAAAATTCTTTTGAGCGTCGGCTCCTCCACAATTGCCTTTGATTTTTCCTTGTGTGCCCTCTTCGCATCCCAACTCGGTGCAGACCGCCTTAATCGCAGGTAAACCGACGATCGGATCGGAACATTTATAAAATTGCGGTTGGGCAACACAGACTTCGGACCAAAACTGATACCCGTTTTGAAGTGCGTTGATCGCGTAAGTACAACAACCTTCCAACGTGCCGCAGTTGACGAGGCCGTTTTTGCACCAAGGTTCGGTGCATTTGTTTGCTAAGCACACTTGGAAGTTGAGACATTCGCTATCTTTTGAGCAGCTAGGGTTCGCTGTGCATTGGCCGCCTTCGCATTTGTTCGTGGTTGGACAAGCGTTGTTGCATTTGCCGCAATGATTGGCGTCGGTGTTGGTATTGACACAATTTCCTCCGCACAACAGGATTCCCGGGTCAGAGGAGCATTTGGACTTACAAGTGTTTACATCGCAGATGTCGCCGTTTTGACAAGCACCACAAGAACCACCACACCCGTCATCCCCACAAGATTTTCCCGCACAATTGCGAATACAAACACATTTCCCATTTTGGCACGCATTATTGGTGGGGCAGCGATTTGAACAACTTCCGCAATGTTCGGTGTTGGTGCTTGTATTGACACAAGCCCCACTACAGATCTTCTGTTCTGCTGAGCATTGCGATTTGCAAGAACCGCTGTCGCAAACTTGTCCTTCTGAACACGCACCACAAGAGCCACCACAGCCATCGCTTCCACAGGATTTGCCTTGACAATAGGGCTTACAAACACACCGAGCGCTCTCGCAAAGGTGGTTCGTTGGGCAGAGGTTGCCGCATTGGCCACAGTGATTGGCGTTTGTGTTCAAGTCGACACAACCTCCCGAACATGCGGACGTTCCGGCATCGCAGTTGTCCACACAAACACCGCTCTTGCACACTTTTCCTCCCGGGCAAAGAGGCGTTGAAGACCTCGCATTATCGATGTCTCCATCGCAATCATCATCTTTGCCATTGCATTCTTCTACTTTGTAATCCGGGCATGAGACACAGATAGGATTCAGGGTGTTTTTGCGATTGATGCAACGTTCGGTACCATAACAATCGGAGTCTCCGTTTGAGCAAATTTTTCTGCAATATTTATATTTATCGGCTCCATCACACGCCTGACCGGGTGGGCAAAGCGGTGATTCTGCGTCGCAACGGACCTCCTGAATACAAGAGATATGAGAAAAGGAAAAAGGCAAACAGAGAAGAAGAAAGTACCGAAGCATGTGGTGGATTGTTTTTTTTCTCAGAGACACGGTAGAAAGCATAGGATACTCCTCGTTCGTGGTTCAATCGTCTTCATCGATATTTTCTTATGAAAAGAGGCATCGGATGATTTTTATTTTTCGACAAAGCAGCGTGGTTATTTGACACAGGCTCCGTCTTTCAAGACGCATGCGCCTGTGGCTTTGCATAACGTGCTGTTTTTGCAGTGAGTGCTGGTCTCGGCAAGGCATTGATGATTGATGAGGCCACATCGTCCGTTGGTTGCGCAGTTTGTGCTGCTTGAACATTCTACGCACTGGCCATTTTTTTCTGCACAAAAGCCTTTGTCTTTGCAGAGGTCACTCAGGAGGCAGTCCGCATCGCTTGTGACGGCGCAAGCAGATTCTTTTGGGGTGCATTTTCCAAGCGTTTTGCAATCGCTGCTTCTCTCACAAACTTGTTTTGTAAGCGAGCATGTTTTATCGCAATTTTTTCGGCAAAACATTTGATTTTTTCCTGAGACAAGAGGCCAAGTGTCGTTGTAGCCTGTTTTCCATCGAAACAAGTCAAAGTGGGATTTATCATAGAGCAGACAACGCTTTCCTCGGCTTGTGATGGCGCAAACTTCGCCAAGAGGGCATTGCCCGTCATCGCAAGCAAGGAGGGTTTCTTTGTAAGGGGTCGTCATCAAGACAGGCAAGCATTGCTCGTCAGCCGAGCAAGAATCGGAGGCTTGGCAAGGTTTTACGCAACGATCACGATCACAAACTTGCTCTTTTGGACACAAGCCTTCTGGACATTCCGCTTTATTGGAAGGCACAGAACAATGGAACAGACCAAAAACAAAAAAGCCAAAGAAAAGACGTTGCATTTTTTTCTCCGAACCTCGCACAGACAAACACCTCCTTGCATTGAGTACCCATTTGTTCCAAGGAGATGTTTGCAGAAAGTGAAAAAAGTTCGGAAGACGGACACTGTAAAACGATCCGCCAAATGCCCCGATGTTGGGGAGAGAGGAGACCACGAGACAAAGAGGTGGGTATCCGTAGGGAATGAGAAGCCTGCGCGCCGTCTTCGGTGTGTGCGTTGAAAGAGGGGAGTATCCGCAGGGCATGAGAAGCCCGATGTTGGGCACAGAGAAGATCGAAAGAGGAAGGGAAAACGAGGAAGAGTCGGCGAAGGCTAGAGCTTACGGGTTCTTCTACGCCACACCAACATCACCCAAAACAAGACCAGCCATCCGCCCCACAAAGGCGGGTTGTTGGATTGACAGCTACATCCCGGGGTTTGGCCTCCGTTGTATCGTTCTGTGGTGGTGTTTGATTCGCCGATCTCCTTTTCCACAGCGGGATCATCGACTTGATCGGCGTCACTAGGGGGAGGTTCGGTGGCTTCAGAGACCGATTCATCGGAGGATTCGGTGGTGGGTTCCGTGATCGGCTCAGGAAGAGGCGGACGCGAGGGTTGTTTGCACTGCCCGTCTTGACAGGTCGAGCCGCTTGGGCATTGGACACCAAGGCAGGGGTCTTCTTTGCATTGCCCGTCTTGGCAGACACGACCGTTGGGACAGGGCAGATCAAAGCAAGGATCGGCTTGGCATTGGCCGTTGGTGCAGCGTTGGAAGTTGGCGCACTTGACGCCTGCGCAAGGGTCTGGGACGCACTTGTTGTCTTTGCACCCTTCACCCGGGGCGCATGCATCGGTCTTGCACACGGGGATACACGTCCCTGCTTGACAATACTGATCCGCGCCACACGTCACGCTTGCGCAAGGATCGGCGGCACAGGTTCCGCCTTTGCAGATCTGCCCGTTGGGACAGCCCAAGCCAAAGCAGTTGTTTTCTACGCATTTTCCGGCTTTACAGACCTCTTGAGCGGGGCAAGTGACACCGACGCACGCATCGATGCACTGGCCACTTTTGCACACCAGATCGCGTGGACAGGTGATGTTGTCGCAGGTCGTGGAAAAGCAGACGCCTTGTCGACATTGAAAGCCAGCGGCGCACTCTCCGTTGCGACAGAAGCGGCGACACAACCCTTCGACACAGCTTTCGCCTGCTGGACAAGTCGTGTTGTCGTCGATCTTTCCGTTGCAATCGTTGTCTGCACCGTCGCAGATCTCGGGGGTCGGTTTGGGCGCGTTGCAAGTCTGCCACGCACCGTTGACGCAAAGCTCTTTGCCGTCGCCACAAATGCTCGAACAGTCGCGTGATAGGCCATCGTCGATCATCCCGTTGCAATCGTTGTCTTTGCCGTCGCAGATCTCAGGTTCGGGCTTGGGGCCTGCGCAGCCTGTATAAGAACCGTTAACGCACTGCGCCGTCCCGCTCCCACAAGCCCCTTGGCATGGGCGAGGTTGAATCCCTTCGTCGATCTTGCCGTTGCAGTTGTTGTCTTTGCCGTCGCAGATCTCGGGTTCAGGCTTGGGAGCATCACAAAAGACCCATTTTCCGTTGACACAGGTTTCTTTTCCGTTGCCGCAGGCGGTCGTGCAAGGGCGCTGCAATCCATCGTCCACCGTCCCGTTGCAATCGTTGTCTTTGGCGTCGCAGACCTCGGCTTCGGGGGCTGGAGCCGTACAACCCACCCATTTTCCGCCCTGACAGAACTCGACGCCTGAACCACACGCGTTGGCGCAGGCTTGGATGAGGTTGTCGTCGATCTGCCCGTTGCAATCGTTGTCTTTGTTGTCGCATATCTCGGGCTGAGGCTGAAGAGGAACTGCGCCGCAGGTCGTGGAGAGACCGTCAGGTCGGCACACCAGCACGCCCTCCTTGCGGCATCCTCCGATCCCCGCTTGGCATTTTGTGCCGAGAGTTGGGAAGTCTTCGTCGATCTGGCCGTCGCAATCGTTGTCCTTGCCGTCGCAGATCTCAGGAGCGGGAGCGCCTGCTGTCGCGTTACAGCGCAGCCCTTTTCCGTCAGATCGACAAGCTTGTGTTCCTTGGCGCGCACATTCGCCGACTCCGACGCTGCAAGGTTTTCCCAGATTCGGAAACGTCTCGTCGATCTGCCCGTTGCAATCGTTGTCGAGTCCATCGCAGATCTCTTGGGTGGCGTTGTTAATGATCGCATCCATCGCGCTTTTGAGCTGGGTCGCGTTATCCGAAAAATAGTAGGCTACGCAGCCCGCGATATTTGGGTCACAACGCTGTGTCCCCCCAAGGCCCGCCATCTTGGTCAGGCAGTTTTGGGCGGTTGCGTTGATCCCCGAGCCAAAACCGATCACATAAGTCTTGACCTGATAGACGTTTCCTTTGGTGTCTTTGAGTGCATAAGTCCCCGTCCCTTGGTACATATCGTTGACCATATTGGGCGCGTTGACGCATCCGTCGGTGGGTGCGCCATCCGTCAAAAACAAGAGGTGTGTGGGGCGGCGTTCTACGCTGTCTTGGTTGATCACGGTCTGGAGGTGATTGCGGGCGGCGGTGAACGCACGTTGGTAGTGGGTGCCGTTAGAAAGAACGCGAGCCGCCAACTTGGCCGCCATTTGGGGAGGATTGGAGACGATCGTGGCCTCAAGGGTTGCGTTTTCGCTGAAGGCCACCAACCCAAAACGCGCCTTTCGATCGTTGTATTGCGGCGCAGTTCCGCCGTATTGATACGCCACTTCTTTGAGGGCGTTTTGCGCGATATCCCAACGTGTATAAAGACACTTGCTACTGGTATCGCAAGAATAATCGTAGCGCGGTGTCGTCCCGGGTGCGGCTTGGTGTGTGTAGGGCATGGGGGCGCACGAGGCTTTGTTGGTACAGGCTTGGCTTGAGATCTTGTTGTTGTTGCCCATGCTGTTGGAGGCATCGACGATGATCATCAGGTTGGGAGGTTGGCAGTTGGACGCTTGTTGCGCCCACGCTTGTGATCCCGTCCAACACATCCACACGCATAACACCTCAAAGCGGATCCACCACAGACGACCGAGCATTGCGGCCTCCTTCGATCAAAATACTTTTCGCTGACGCATTGCCAAAACTGCAGGTGCGTCTTCAATCTACCATCTTCGGCGCATATCGGCACGAGTTGCCAAAGGCATCGCCGCTCAGCGCTGGCGGTTCTACAGTGGAGAAATGTTCTTTTTGGGAGGTTTTTGGATGGTACAGCGTGTTTCTTTAGAGCGAAAGCAAGGTGTTTTCGTTCGCATTATTCGATCGTTGGGCTTTTTCGGGCGGTCTCGGCGGGACGGGAGCCTGTGTTTGTTTTGCCTGTTTTGCCTGTTGGGTTGGAGAGGGACGCAAGCCGAAGCCTCGCCGCTTCAAGCGCCCCATATCGAGCTTTCTTTACAAAGCGAACTACCCTCGATCCGTTTAGGCGTTCCTTTTTGGATTGGCATCCATCAGAAGATCGAGAAAGATTGGCACACCTACTGGCAAAATCCGGGAGACTCCGGGATTGCCCCCAAGATCCGTTGGACCGTCCCTGCGGGCTTTCAGGTCGGAGCGATTCAATGGCCCACGCCCAAACGTATCCGCGTCAGGGTGCTGGCAAACTTTGGTTACGAGCAGGAGATCTTGCTGCCGCTCCAGATCACGCCGCCAAAGCAATTTTCTGGATCGAGTGTACGGATATCGGCGGAACTCGAATGGTTGGTTTGTAAAGAAGAGTGCATCCCGGGCCGAGGAACGATCCATCTCACGCTACCCATCCGATCCGCATCGGCTCCGTCTTCGCTTCCAACTTCGCAACCCATCGCCCATCCCCAACGCTTCGCGGCGATCCGTCCGAACCTTCCGCTGCCTTGGCCCCAAACCCAAGGTCGGCTGTTGCTCCGCGAGGAAGACGTGCAGATCGATCTGCCCGATCTTCCGTCTGCATTGTTGCAGCGAAGATCTCTGACCTTCTATCCCATCGATCATTCGGTGATATCCAACGCTGCACCGTTAAAGTTCTCGCGTCCACAGGGCATCTTGCGGATCGTCGTCGAGAAAAATGAATACCATACCCCCGAGCGCACGACGCTTCGCGGCCTGATCGTTTCGCGTGAGCGGGGCCTTCCGATGTTGAGTTATGCGGTCGTCGCCAAAGCGTCCTCGGATGTAGCCTCCGTTCCTGTTGCTTCTGCCGCAAAGATCGCAAAGAAACCGACGGGGGTTTCTACGCATCCTCCGGTCTCAAAGCGGCAGCCCGCGACTCGGCCTGTGGGTTCGTCGTTGGAGCGGATGCTTGCAAGGGGAGGGGAGGATCAAGAGTCATTGCGCTCGGTGTGGTGGGCGTTGTTGTTTGCGTTTTTTGGGGGGCTTTTGCTCAACCTGATGCCGTGTGTTTTTCCTGTGCTTTCGTTGAAACTGCTGCATTTTGTTGAGCAGGCCAAAGAGCAACCCGCACAGGTCAAGCGTCATGGGTGGGCGTTTACGGCGGGGGTCTTGTTGTGTTTTCTTGCCTTGTCGGGCTTTTTGTTTCTGTTGCGGATTCCTGCGCTACAACGTCTGCTTGGCTTGCAGGATGCGCTTGGATGGGGGTATCAGCTTCAATCGGCAGCGGTGTTGTTGCCGTTGATCTTGTTGTTCTTTGCGATGGGACTGATCCTTTCGGGGCTTTTTGAGGTGGGTTCTTCTTTGATGGGAGTGGGGAGTCGCCTTGCGGATCAAGGCGGATACTCGGGTTCGTTCTTTTCGGGCTTCCTTGCCACCATCGTTGCAACGCCCTGTACTGCCCCGTTTATGGGAGGGGCGATCGCCTTTGCTTTGCTTCAACCTCCGTGGGTTGGGCTGTTGATCTTTGCGATGCTTGGGCTTGGGATGGCGTCGCCGTATCTGTTGTTGTCGCTTAATCCTTCGGCGCTGCGGGTGCTTCCGCGCCCGGGGGCGTGGATGGAGACTTTCAAGCAGGTGATGGCGTTCCCCTTGTATGGGGCGGCGATCTGGCTGGCGTGGGTGCTGACTTCGCTTGCGGGGCCGCGAGGCATCTTGCTAACGATGATCTGTGCGCTGCTTGTGGCTTTTGCGGGGTGGTTGTTGCATATCGTTCCGTTTGGCAGCGAAAAGCGCCGTTGGACGGGACGAATCGCTTTACTGCTTACGATCTCGACCTTGGTATGGGGCATCTCCAACGTCCATCAAGCCCAAAAAGATCACCGAGACGCCCATCGCACCGCTCTCCAAGAAGCCTTTCAAGAAGGCCGCGCATCGGTCACATCGGTCACATCGACAACATCGACCACATCTGCCACATCTGCCACACCTGCCACATCTGCCACATCTGCTGCTTCCCCCACGACCTCTTCCAAGCAGAGCGTGATGTCCTCTCCTCGGGCGGCCTCTGCTGCGCTGTTGCGAAAAATTCCTTTTTCTCGCAAAAGATTAGAGCAACTTCTTCAGCAAAAACAGCACGTCTTTCTAAACTTCACTGCCGACTGGTGTATCACCTGCAAAGCCAACGAGCGCATCGCTTTGCGCAGCAGCGAAGTTCATGCAGCTTTGTCCACACGCAAGGTTCATTACCTCGTCGGCGATTGGACCGATGGCAACAAGGAGATCACCGCTACCCTTGCTCAGTTCAAACGCAGCGGTGTGCCGCTGTATGTCCTCTTCAACGGAAAAGACGGCTCCTATCGCATACTTCCCCAGATCCTCACCCCAAGTCTCGTCACACAGCCTGTCTTGCAACTCCCTTGATATAGAAATGTTCTGACAAGAGTTGCGCCCCTGTATGGGTTTTTGTGGGGCGCGGCCCCATGCCCCGCAAGGGAGCGCGGCTCCCTTGACCCCGTATCGGCGGGAAGATCACAGGTTTTTCAAACAAGCAGCACAGCCGCGTAGAGAGGCACGAACACGGGGTTTTTTGGCTACAAATCAATCCGAAGCAATTCGATTGCGGCTTACGCACGGCGAGAAGCCACGGAGTATTCTTCCACACCCAGCCAAAGCGAAACAATACACACTTTTTCACTTTCTGAAAAGCGCAAGCTTCAATGATGGGTATGAAAGAAAATACGGTCTTTGCCTCCGCGCAAAGATTCTGTTCGTAAATTTAAGACTTTTTCTAGTATTTTTCGAATCTGAATGAAATATTCAGCAGAGAAAATTAGATCCCTACCACGTCACGATTCAGGAGGTTTTTATCATCAAAGAAATGAACCCAAACAACAAGTTTCGTTTTTTTTCTTACATAGGACTTACGCAGTTCGATACGAAAAAGGCCCACGTTCTGGCGTGGGCGGTTCGCGAACCGCCCCTACAACGTTCTGATATCTCAGGGTTTCCCTTTTCAATTGCGTAAGTCCTATTACACCCAAACACAAAGGAATACTCACCATGCTGATGCGCTTCTTTCGATATGCTCAACGCCGATCAACGGTTCTTTTTGTGGCGTTGCTCGCCGCAAGTTTTTCTTTTGGTGCGAATTGCACACCCGGAACAACAGTCTGCGCTGAAAATTGCCCAAAGGGCGACAAGGGCGACAAGGGCGACCAAGGATCGGCTGGAAAAGATGGCCGTGACGGATTGCAAGGCCCCGCAGGAGCTACAGGCCCGCAAGGCCCCGCAGGAGCGGCAGGCCCAAAGGGCGATAAGGGCGACAAAGGCGAAGCCGGTACTTGCAACGCAACCAACTGTCAACAAGGCCCTGCGGGTCCTGCGGGGCCCGTTGGTCCCCAAGGGATTGCCGGCCCTGCTTGCACGATTGGGCAAACCAGCACGGACAACAACGGCAACACGGTGATCACCTTCAACTGCGGCACAACAAACACAAATGCTGTGTTTCGTACAACTCCCGCAGGAACAATCATCGCTTTTGCAGGGGAAAAATCGAAAATCCCTGCGGGGTGGTTTTTGTGTGATGGCCGCGAGATCTCTCGCACACAATACCAAGACCTCTTTTTGGCGATCGGTGTGGCGAACGGTGCAGGGGACACGGTGACGACCTTCAACATCCCCGATCTTCGCGGTCGTTTCTTGCGTGGAGTGGATGATGCACAAGGTCGTGATCCCGACGCCTCGAAACGCACCGCTCCTGCTAATTTTAGCGGCACGCCTACCGGAAACGCAGGCGATAAAGTCGGATCTGTCCAAAGTGACGCACTGAAAATCCACAGCCACAAGGCCAATACTGGGGATGGGTTACTTGTTTACACCATCGGAGGTTCTGGAGATCGTTATGGAGGAGGAAACGAAAAAATGGTTAGAGTTCCACTTACATCCGAAGGAGACAGTACAGAATCTCGCCCCAAAAACGTGGGTGTGAATTGGCTGATTAAGTACTAGTAGGACCCACGCAGTTGAAAAGGGAAACCCTGAGATATCAGAACGTTGTAGGAGCGGTTCGCGAACCGCCCACGCCCGAACGTGGGCCTTTTTCGTATCGAACTGAGTAAGTCCTAAGTAAGTATCACTAAGTTTCTTCAACTTTCGCGCCCGAAGAACGGGTTTGTTCAAAAAAGATGGCGATGAAGAGGTCACCGACGCAACAGATCGAGGGCAGGCACGGGGGCCTGCCCCTACGAAACACCGTGTGATTTCCAACACGTAGGGGCAACCAGGTGTGGTTGCCCTGGCTGAAATGTGTTGCATCTTGATACCTCTACTCATGGCGTTGGTTTGAACGGACCCCGAAGAACCTTGCTGCTCAAGCACCAAAGTTACAAAAATCAAGCGATACTGACTTATACTAGGAACAGATTTTGTTGAAGGAAATAAAAACATGGCGAAGGTGTGGTGGCTTTTTGGGATTGGGTGGTTGGCTGCGTTTTCGATGTCTTGTAGTGCGACCCCTGAGTGCATCAATGGGATTCAAATTAGCGAGAAAAATACACATGGGATCGATTGTACGAAAGATTGCGATTGCAGTACCCTAAGATACGAGGGTTATTGCGTGAATAATCGATGTACCTCGACTGCACGCACAGTCGCCGAGCGCAAAGGAGCAACCCGCGTATGCAAGTTGTTGCGACCGGTGGATTATTGCGATCTGGGTGAGCAGACGGCTCAACCCGAGCCGCTTACGGGCCTATGGTGGGGAGACTGTATCGCGCCGAAGATCACGCCAGAAAATACAGAAGCGGCCTGTTCGGACGGTAAAGACAACGATTGCGACGGCTTGATCGACGGTAAGGATCCGAATTGCAACATTTGCGCGAACGGCCAAATCTCTTGCGCGGGTGGCTGTGTGAACCCCAAAGAGAGCAACCTGCATTGCGGCTCTTGCGGTAACACCTGTGGGAACGGAAAAGTTTGCAAAGAGGGAAATTGTCAATGCCCGATCGGACAAGCGGATTGCGGCGGTGGTTGTGTGGACACCAAAACAAGCAGCCAACACTGCGGAAGTTGTGGGAATTCCTGCGCAGCCCCGAAAAGCTGTGTTGGAGGGCAGTGCGCGTGCCCGAGCAGCCAAACGCTTTGCGGTGGCAGTTGTGTGGATCTTGCATCGGATGGGCAGAATTGCGGGGGTTGTGGCAAGGCGTGCGCAACACAACAAGTCTGCTCTAAAGGCTTGTGCGCTGCTGATTGCCCGAGCGGGCAAACGATCTGCGGGGGCTTTCTCTTGGACACTTTATGTGTAAGTGGTTAGAATGACAAGCAGCGCTTTTTAAGGTACAAGAAGGAGACGATGATGTACTACATAAAGTCTGAAAGAGAATGGGCAAAAAAAACTTTAAACACAGCCAAGTCCA
>JAKLKB010000046.1 GCA_023150835.1 Myxococcota bacterium
TCCTTCAGTATGCAAACCGCACGCGTCCTCAATCGCGCCTCGGGTGGAACGGTCTATGACGCCGGACTCAGCCTCTCCCAAAGTTGGCGCAACGCACAAGTCCTCTGCAAAGTCGACTACCTCTGCGACAAGATCACCACCCAAGTCCAACGCTATTGCCGAACCTATCGACCCCATCCCCACTGCGCAAACTACAGAGCCCGAAAAGTCTCCCTCGATGGACACACCGTCTTTGTGTGCCGACGCTAAGCTTCCCTTCGCACCGCACTATTCTGCTTCGACCCGATAGACAAAGCGGCCCGTTTCTGCAAACAAGGCGACTTTTTGTAGCTCTTTTTGGGTGCCTTTGGCCAAATAAAAACACAGCTCGATTTTTTGGGCGCGTACGATCTCGTCTTGCGAGAAAAAGTCTCCACTTGCCCGCAACAACAGCGTCTCTCCCTGAACGCGAACATCGAGCAGTTCGGGGATGATCACTTTGTAATAATTCATGTCCGAGACGGACTCTCCCCCCCAATTCACGGAAGGGGCGCGCAAAAGAACAAGGAACAACACCAACGCCAACAACACAGACCCGCCCAGTCCCGCGCCCAAAAGCAGGCGCATCGGCAAGGCTTGGTTGGCCTTCGACGAGGCTTTGGACTTGGCGGGTGGGGGATCTTTTTCTTTGCTTGGAAACTTCGGTTTTTCAGGCGCGGAAGAGACGATCTTGGGCATCGGGCCTTTGGCGGCGTTGGGGGCGGGGGGAGTGTTTGAGGGTTTGGTTGTGGGGGAGGCTGCGGCTGTTTTTGTGGCTTGAGTGGCTGAGGGCTTTGGTGCAGGACGTTCGGTGGGTTGGGCAGCAGAGGACGGTGCGGGAGGAGTGGGTGGGGCATCTGGGATGCCTCCCATGACATCTTCCAATTGCGCGTTGTATTCGCGAACAGAAGCAAGACGCTGCTCTGCGACAGCATTGGATATCTGGCTCATTTGTGCGGGGAATTCGAGCGCAAGCGACTTTCCCTTGGTCGCTTCGCGAAGCCAAACGAAGTACTCTTCGATCATGTCTTGTTGAACACCGGGGGCATCTTGAAACACATCCCAAAGTTCGGAAAGTCGATAGGCCCCGATATCCCACAGGGATTCGAGTTCTTGATCGAGAAACATCTCCAGCTTTTCGGGATCGATGATGTCCTGCATTCGGGTTTCTTGGAGGCACTGGATCAAGACATCTTTGGTTTTTTGAAATCCGGGGGTGCTGCCTTTTGTCGTACCGCCCGTCTCTGTAACGGGTTCGCCGAGGATCACTCGCAAACTCGGATAGGGCGGCGATTTGGTGAGCTGTACCAAGATCCCTCGCACAAAAGAGGGGCTGGTCTTGGCTGCACTCGCCAACGGCTGCTCTAACGAAGCGATATCCAACATGCCCGAACGAAACCCCTCTGCAAGGGTCTTTTGGATCATCGCATCCAAGGCCGAAGGCGCAAGCGCACCACCGATCGGCGAAGACATCAGCTTTTCTTTGAGCCACCTCGCGGAGGCTTGCCGTTGGCTTTCTTCTACCCGCTTTTGAAGTTGGCTGGGGACGGGCCAACGCAAATAAAGCTGCCAGATGACTGCGTCACTTTCCAAAGGAGAAAAGGCCGAGCGCAGTTGGACAGACGAGAGTTCAGGATAAGATAACAACAAAAACAACCAGATCGGTTCCATATTGAGTTGCTCGCCCTGAAAGATCTCTGCATGGTATTGTTGGAGACAAGGGATCATCTTGGCTTGTTCGACCACAACGCCCAAGCTACCGCTCTCACAGATATCCAAGATCGAGCGACCGATCTCTTCTCGCATCTGTATGTACTGATCCATCCACCACAGCCCTTTCTCACCAAAAAAGACGCACCCGATCTTGAGCGCGAGGGCGATTATTCGTGCGGATCGCCGCCTTGTCAAGCGATGCCTCTGTCCTCTACAATCCACCCACTCATGCGCCCATTCCGCCCCAAATCCACCAAGGAGTCCTCATGCACGCATCTTCCGCCTACACCGCGCCCCAATGGGCCGCCGCCCTTTCATCCGTACCGAGCCACCGCCTTGATCTCGCGCAACTGCCCACTCCAATTGCACGCTGGTCTCCTCCTGATATACCCGCTGCTTGGGAGATGTGGATCAAACGCGACGACTGCACAGGCATCACCCTGAGCGGAAACAAAGTCCGCAAACTCGAATTCTTGCTTGCAGAAGCTCAACAACAATCTTGCGATATCGTCCTAAGCTGCGGAGGATTGCAATCCAACCATTGTCGGGCCACAGCCGTTGCCGCCCGTCAATGCGGGATGGACAGCCTGCTGTTTTTGCGTACACCTTCGCCCGAAGCGCCGTTGCCTTGGACGGGAAACCTCTTGATGGATCGCCTTGTTGGCGCACAGATCCAACGCATCACCCCCGCACAATACCGCCAACGCACCGCTCTGATGGAAGAAGCCGCCCAACACCTTCGCCAGATCGGGCGGCGACCCTACATCATCCCCGAAGGAGGCTCCAACGCCCTCGGTAGTTGGGGATACATCGAAGCCATCCGCGAGATGGCTACGCAACTGGCCCAAAGCGGCCAATCCATCGACGATCTGGTCTTTGCTTGCGGAAGCGGCGGTACTGCCGCAGGGATCTGCGCAGCCATCGCTCTGTCAGGTCTGCCGATCCGCCCCCATGCGGTCAACGTCTGCGATGATGCCGCCTACTTTTACAACCACATCAACGCCATCCTTCGCCTCTGGGGGATCTCCAAACCCGCCGAAACGCTTCTTGATATCATCGACGGCTACGTCGGCCTTGGCTACGCCGTATCGAGCGAACAAGAACTTTTCTATCTCCAACAAACCGCCGCTCATACGGGTATCTTTCTCGATCCTGTGTACACTGGAAAAGCCCTCTACGCTCTCTCCAAAACCCTCACCCAAACGCCCGAACGCTTCAGCGGAAAACGTATCCTCTTTTGGCATACAGGCGGTCTGTTCGGACTCTACGACAAATCCGAACAACTCTCCGCCCTCTTCCCCGCCTGATCGCCCCGAAAGAAAAGTCCGCACAGCAACATCTCACACGAAATCCGCCCATTGTGTACAAAGAAGATGTCGGGGCAGCCCTCGTTTCGGTAGGCGTAGAACCACGCATCGAAATAAGGCTCATGTTGTGTTTTGAGGTCTTTTTCGAAAAACGTGGTATCATCGGGCTTCATGGCTTGTTTGCCCTTGACATGAGAGGTCTCAGAGGAACGTCTCGCGACATGACAGTTGAAGAAAACAACGAAAACTCTCGGGGGAAAACAACGAAAACTCTCGGGGGTTCGTTCAAAACAGATAGCGATGAAGAGGTCACCGACGCAACAGAGATCGGGCAGGCACACCTACCTGCCCCTACGAAACACCGTGTGATTTCCAACACGTAGGGGCAACCATGTGTGGTTGCCCTGTGGTTGGGGTTCGTTCAAAACAGATGGCGATGAAGAGAGGTCACCGACGCAACAGAGCGAGGGCAGGCACGGGGGCCTGCCCCTACGAAACACCGTGTGATTTCCAACACGTAGGGGCAACCATGTGTGGTTGCCCTCGCTGAGAAGTGTTGCCTCTTGATACCTCTCTTATGGCGTTGGTTTGAACGGACCCACTCGAGCAAAAACGTCGCTCATGAGGTACCTTAGAAGACCTCAAAACACAACATGTGTTTTCCGTGTTTTCCGTGTTTTCCGTGCTTTCCGTGGACTCTTCTTTTCGATATCCTCTGCGTGATGCCCGCGTTTTGTACCCATGTAAGAGGGGCCATCTGTGGCTTCACCTAACGCCTATGGGGGCTGCCCTCTGTGGCTGCTCAACTACAGGGCTTTTACAACGGATCGCATCGACCCTTCGTGTACACATGACGAGCGCGAAACGTATGCTAAGGAGGCCCCAAAGAAGAACGAGAAGATGGGCGAGAAGATGGGGAGGAGGAGGAGGCCGAAGGGTGGGCATCAATCCCTTTCTCGGCGAGACGAAGGCGCAGGATGGCTTCTTCACCGATCATGCCGATGCGACGGAGAGATCTCAACGCATAATGTGCGATCTTGGGCTGATTTTGTACCAACGCGATGCGATAAATGGCCGTCCAAGGCTTCGGCCAATAGGGATTCCACGAAGCAGCGATCTCCAAAGCCTCCATCGCACGGCCCATATCGCCACGAATCATCTCCAACACGCCCAAAAGATAAGCTACTCCGGGATGCCACGGAACCTTTTTGGCGATCAGCCGAAGGCGTTTTAGGTGTTTTTGTGCGATCGGACACAAAGCCGAAGAACACCGCAGATGCGCGGAGTAAGGACCAAGCCGTTGATCATGCAACCACAGCTTAGCTACGATCACATCCGCAAGATCTCCGCCTGACGGCTGTTTGCGTAAGGCGTGAAGCTCTGATTGCAACGTTTCACGCGGGGCTTTGAGCAGGACCGACAGATCATAAAAAGAGCGTAAATGCTCGTATCCTTGGCCTTTGAAGAGAGAAGGCTCTTGCGCTCGCCGAACATAAAACGCCCATCGCAGGCTCATGTACAATGGTCTCCATCCGGTATGTTCCGCCAGATGCGCCAACAAGGCTGTATTGACTTGGTTGCGCAAACTCAACAGGACCATCTCGCAGCGATGTTTGTGACAATAAGCGTCCCATGTTTGGGGCGACAGCAGCGCTTCTTTGTAAGCTTGAGACCACGCCCAAAAACCGGGAGTAAGGGGGTTTCCGTCATAAGCGACTTGCACATATCGATGCGAACGAAAAGAGATATACCCCGCCGTGTAAAGATCCGCAAACAACCGCACTCGCAGCCCTTTGTGACGCTCCAAGATATCCAAAGCTTCGACAGGTTCGCTCTCCATCGTCGGTGACAAACCCCACTGTGGGCCGTTGCTCCATGCCTGTTGCCCCAAGATAGCCACAAAGACAGCAAATCCAACCACGACCAAGCGTCGAAGGATAGGGCGTTTTAGCAAAGAAAGCTGTGCTGCCAACAAGGGTCCCAAGATCAAAAAAGACAACCCCACAAAACGCAGATTGGAAAAGGTCAACAGCGCTCCGAGCGCCATGCACAACAACCACTGGCTTCGGCGGCGTCGCTCAGGCAAAAACCATGTCGCCCCCAACAAAAACAGAACCCCCAACAAAAAGTTGGCATACGGACTCGTCACCGAAAAAGCCTCCCATTCGGGAGCCACCCACGGATCGGGGCGACTGGATATCTCGCGTTGAAACGTCCATAACACCGACCACAAACGCCATCCGTAGGGATTGATGCACACCGCAACGGGCAAGACAGGCAACACCCACCACCAAGCACGCCACTGCGCGGCATACGCCGCAAACGCTGGATCGCGGGTGCGATACCACCACGGAACCCACAAGGCCCACACGCCGACCGCCCCAAGCAGCGCTCCCCCCACCGTAAAACTACCATGAACGTTGGCCCACAACACAAACAGCAACAAGACGGCCCATAAGTGCCATCGTTTGGGCGGGATCGTGAGCAGCCAAAACAACACCAGAACAAACAGATTCCCCAGCGTGTGCGGGCGCACGCTCATCCGCACCACCAAGACGGAATAAGCCCCCATCCCAAACACCAACGCCGTGACCCATCGATCAGCCCCCAGACGATGCGCGATCGAAAAGAACAGCACGCACCACAAAAAAATCCACCCCCCCCGCAAGATCCCTGCCCCTTGATGCCCAAAGATCTCCCAGAACCACCGCAACCCCATCCCAAAGAGCCACTCTTTGTCCAAAAACACGCTTCCTTCGGGCGTCGTAAACACAAAGGGGTTCTTTCCTCCCAATGAACCCAAGCCCAGTTCCCACAAACGCTCACCTTTTGCGAGAAAAAACCAATAGTCCATCGTTGCGGGTGCTGTAAAGGTACATGGGATCAAAGGAAAAAACGCCAAAAGGATCAGCCACCACCAACTCGAAAAAGCATCGCGTTGTCTCTCGCTTGCGGATGTAAACTCCGACACCGACGGATCACGCATCATTTGCCCCCTTCTTGTTTTGTTCACCCTCAAACAGATAAGGAGCGATCTCTTCGAGCGGCGCACGCAAACGCCGCGCATAATCCAAGCGGATCGCAACAAGATCGCGCTGGACACGAAAGAAATCACGCCCTGCCAGCTTTGAACCGCGTACATCCTCCCAAACATACAGAGGAAACTCGATCACAGCCTGCTCAAGCGGTGGTAAACCAAGTCGCTCCCCCAAGGCTTTTCGCCGCAACAACAGCTCGACGTCAAAGATCCAACGCGACAAAAACGGCTGCGCAAACAACGTATGCAGCCATGGCGTCACACGAAACAGCTTGGCCCCACACTGTGTATCGTACACCGACAAATCCAACAGGAGCGAAGCCACCATCGCAAAGCAACGGCCTAGATAATGGCGCATGGCTTGGCGACGGATATCTCGCCCCAACATCAACGCCCGCGCTGCCGTCACGATCTCGTAATTTGGCGAAGTCTTGAGCAGATCGTAGAGCGAAGCGATCTCTGTTAAGGGAGTCGCCAGATCAGCATCCCAAAAGCCCACCACTTCGGGTTTTTTTGCCAAGGCATACAAGATCCCTGCACGAACAGCCCCCCCCTTGCCTTGATTGTTCTCCAGATCCAACACCTCGCAACGGCCCGCAGGGGCTTGCGCTTCCATCGATCGCAACACCCCCAACGTCTCATCCCGACTCCCATCGTTCACAAACAACAACGAAACGCCCTTTGTTTGCGCCAAGTAAGACAAGAAGGCATCCACGTTCAGGCGCTTTTCTTCGTTGTAGCAAGGAACCACCACGATGATCGCATCCATGCTATTTGCACAGTCCCGCTTGGCAAGTCCACGTCGCGGTGGCATCGAGCGCAGTACAGGTCGCGTTGCTGGTGCAGGTTGGACGACAAACGTTTCCTCCCGCCACATCGCAAGCTTCGGTATTCGGAGAGATGATCTTGGTACAATCCACAGCAAAAGCCCCTGTACAACTGGGGTTTTGCACGTTGAGTTTCAACACAGATGTTTTTTGGATCTGCGTACAAGCAGGTGGATCATTGCAGCGTTGGACGAAAACATCGACAGTGCGGGGGAAACGGAAACCTGTTAGATCGACCGTCACTTGCATCGTCGTGGCCGAGGTGACGGTCCCGGGCAGTGTCACCTTGTTGTCAAACACCACAAAGTCTCCTGTCACAAAGTTGCTTCCCGTGATCTGCAAGTTTTGAAACGCATTGCCTCGAAATGCAAAGGGCGGCGACATCAACGTCGCAACAGGCGGAGGTGGCGGATTGATCGTAAAGATCAGCTTGTTGCTCATCTCTCCTGTGGGATTGCGCACTTCAAAGCTGTAGGCCCCTGCGGGAAGGCCGACGATATCGAACTTTCCGCGAACGTAGGTTGTGGAGTTGAACGCTGGCGTATAACGCGAAGAGATATCGACACCTTGGGGGTTTTTGATGATCACCACCGAAGCTGGCGATGAGCTAAACAGCGATCCATACACATACAAACTGGCGATCTCGTTCGCACTTCCCGCCGTAATGCTTGCGGGAGATAAGTAATCTGCAGTCGGCGGAGGCACAGGTTCGAGGATCAGCGGGTATTTGTTGCTGATGCGTGTACCGTTGCGCACTTCGACAGCATACGATCCAGCGGCCAACGCCGTCGCATCAAAACCAAGCAGACGGAGCTCAGAGGTCGTCACGTACTGCGTCGTGGCAGCTTTTCCGTCCACATAGACCACCGAAGTCAAAATAAAGTCCGAGCCTTTCACGATCATATCTGGCAAGACACGACCCCGCTGATGGACGTTTTTCTCGATGCTTGTGAGGGTAGGCACAATAGACGAGATCACCGAGAACTTGAGTACAGGGGTTTCTTTTCCGTTGCCGTTGACGATCTTGATACCGATATCGCCCAAGGAGGCGCTCGCAAAGTCATAAAGATTCTTGGTTTTGATCTCTTCTTTGGACACAAACGTCGAGTCCACCTTGACATTGTTGATGAACAAGCTGTGGTTGCTCGTAAAGTCGCGCCCTTTGAAGATCAGATCCACCTTGTCTCGAAGACGCGCAAACGGCGGACTCACCGAAAAGATCGTCGGGCTTGGCGCATCTCCAACAAGGAAAGAGATCGTTGCGCTGCGCGTATCACAAGCGTTGGCAACCCAAAGCGGGTACGTCCCGGGCGTAAAGCCCGATAAATCGAGGTTTGCCGTAAGATCATAGCAATAGGGGTTCGTCCCTGTGGACGCATCACATGTCGTGGACATGAGTTTGCCGTTGAGATACACCGCAGCAGCGGTCGTAAACGTACCCGAAGGCGAACTCGAAGGATACACTTCGATCGCAACAGCCGTATCTGCGCGACCTGTTGCCGGTCGGATGTAGTTGATCACAGGAGTCACGATGGTATTGCTCACCGTGAAATTCGCCTTTGCCGACTGTGCGCTCGGTCCGTTGTGGACGATCAAATCAAATGTGCCTGTCGCAAGATCGCCTTTTTTGACGGTCAAACAAAGGCGGCGGTCACTTTCGTACTTGACGGGGTTGGTGGGGTCGGTCTGTCGGTAAGTTTTGGTTCCGATGGTGACGTAGGTGGTTTTTGTAAAGTTGATCCCATCGATGCAAACGAGCTGATCGCAAGTCGTGCCGGTTCCTGACGGAGAGACCGACGAGACCGACGGCTGGCGGTAAGAGATCGTCACCTTAAACGGCGCAGAGGACTTTCCGTTGTTGTTGACGATCACGGCGTCTTGATCGCCTTGTTGCCACTTGGAAGTATCCGTCAAGTCGATATCGAGTGTCATCGCCGCGCTGCTAAACTGCCATGTCAACTTGCCGTAGGGACCGCCTGCTTGGGTGATCTCGATATTTCCGATCTTGATCTTGGAACCTGCGGAACCGCCCACAGCTTGCTCAAAGTTCTCTCCGAACACGCGAGCGCCTTCGACTTTTTCACCCAGATACCAGTTAAAGGGCAGGATGCGTTCCAGTTTGGGCGGGGAGTCTGCGCCCGAAAAGGTCAAGTCGAGCTTCTCATCGGATTGTTGGCCGTCAGGGTTCCGCACAAACACCTTGTAGTCGCCGAAAGGAAATTTTTTGTCGTCCGAAAGATCGAGCGCAGGCGAGGCTTGGAGGTTGGTACGTGCGACGCGCTTGGTCGGGATCTCGACAGCAGTTTTGTCCGGTAATTCGAGGAAGATCTTCGCTCCCACTTCAAAGCTTTCACCGTAGATGTCGAGTGGACCGGGCTTTCTGTCGCGGACAAAGTTGGGAACCAACACCGTCACAACGGGCTTGGGCGGTCGTGGCCCGATGGTGATCGAAAAGTCGGGAGAGGACTTGTTTACGGTCGTATTGCGCACTTTCAAGAAGTGCTTGCCCGGGACTTCGCCTGCAAAGTCGATGGTGAACTCTAGCTCGGTGGTGCTTAGCACTTTGGCGGGTGGGTTGACGGGCCGCAGGTCAAAGCTGACTTCGATCTGGCCGTCGATAAAATAACGCCCCTTCATGCGAAAAGTGATCTTGGCATTTTCAAAGCCTTGGGGAGGATCGATCGAGACGATCTCGGGGGCTGGAACTTCTTTGACCTCGAAAGGAACTGCGGGTTTTGAAAAGCGGTTGTTGGGGTTTCGGACGAAGATATCCTTGGTTCCGGCGCTTTGCGTTCCAAGATCCAAAGTTGTTTTGAGTTCGTTGGCGCTGACAAACTGGGCAGGAAAGTATTGGTTTTGAATGCGAACTTCCGCACCTTGGACAAAATCAGCCCCTTTCAACGTCACTTCGACCTTGGAGCCTGCTAACCCTTCTTTGGGATCGATGCTCGTCAAAGACGGCGTTTTGTCGGCCCCTTCTTGGACGTTGACGGTCAAGGAGCTTGGATCGGATTCGAGCGCACGACGATCGATCACGACCAATTCGACGATGTAGCGGCCTTCTTTGTCGGGTGTAAAGGAGGGCTTCTCCGTCGCGTCGGCCTCCAACTGAGCCGTCGATCCTGTGGGGCGGGTGGCGATCCGCCAGCGAAAGGTCAACGGATCCCCGTCTGGATCGGAGCTTTTGGAGCCATCGAAGGTCACTTTTTGCATGGGTGGCACCAGCAGATCGTCTCCTGCGACGGCGGTAGGCTTGGCATTGGGTCCATCGATGACGTTGATCTTAACGTCGCGTGGAGCGGAGGTATTTTTTTCGTCGGACACGACCAAACGTACGGTGTATTCACCTGCGACATCGGGAGTAAACGCGGTTTGCCGTGCGTTGGGATCTGCGATCGCCGCTTTGCTTTTTTCGGGTTTGGCTTCAAGGGTCCATTTGAACGTCAGCAGATCGTTTTCGGGGTCGCTACTGCGGCGTGCGTCCAACTCGACCGGCTCGTTGGTGTTGGGAGAGCTTGGCGCAAAAAAGATCACAGCGGTGGGGGCTTGGTTTGGAGGGAGCGGTTTGCTGCATTTCTTTCCACGACAAACCAACGCTTCCGTTGTTTGATCGCAGTCTTCGGGGACATCGCAGATATCGCCCAACTTGCCTTTTGGGGCCGTACAAAAAGTCAAAGTCAAGGCCAACAGGCACAACCCAAGAAGGCGTGCAAGCCTTTGTTCTTGTCGCATAATTCCTCCCAACAGAAAAAACGATGGTGCGGGGTCAAAAACCATAAGATATCACCCAAACATGCCAAACAACGGTCATCGTGCGCTTTTACGCACGCTCCGTCAACGTGTAGACGCTTCGATCCCCCAAAAACAACCGCACTATACCACCTCCCAAAATTTTTCCAAGCCCTTGCTTGGCCGACTCTTTGCCGTCACATCTGTGGATAGCGCATGACACACCACTCCGCTTCCAACAAAAAAGCCTAGAAGCGGACACGGTCTCTCTGTTAGAATCCACACACAACGAAACGTCTCTCTTCGCGCCAAGGCTCCAGCGAACAGCACACAGCTTGAGATCGGCGCAACCTTACACAATAAGGGGCGAGTAAGTGAACAGATATCTCGGAACCATCGGCTTGTGGTTGATGTTTGGCGCTGTCTTGATCGGCGGGATCTTGAGGCCCGTCAGACAGGTCACACCGAAAGAAACGCAAAAGATCTTGCGTGTGGGCTTGGTGCTGTCGGTAGGTGGGCGAGGAGACCAGTCCTTCAATGACTCCGCCTACGAAGGTTTGATGGAAGCGCAACGCTTGTTTCGCGGTGTGCAAGTCCGATACTCCGAGCCTCGCGAAAATGCTGCAGCACGGCACGATATCGAAAACTTCGCCAAACAAGGCTTTGATCTGATCATCGGCGTCGGATTTTTGATGGCTCGTGCGGTCGAGGACATCGCGACCCAATACCCACGCCAACGCTTCGCGATCATCGATTCGGTGGTGCAGCGCCCCAACGTGGCCTCTTTGGTGTTCCAAGAACACGAAGGCTCCTATCTTGCGGGTATGTTGGCTGCGTTGGCCACCCAAACAGGCCGTGTCGCTTTTCTCGGCGGGATGGATGTTCCGCTGATCCGCAAGTTTGGGGCGGGCTTTCGCCAAGGAGTGTTGGACACTCGCCCCAACACCCCCGTGATGATCGGCTACGTCAGCGCCTCTCCCAAAGGCTTCCATGATCCCGATGGCGGCGAAAAGATCGCGACCACTTTTTTCGGCAAAGGAGCCGATATCATCTTCCACGCAGCCGGTTCTTCGGGGCATGGCGCGATCAAAGCCGCTCGAACATGGAACAAGCAGCAAACGAACCCGCTCAAAAAACGCTACATCATCGGGGTGGATGGCAATCAAGATGCACTCGCTCCCGGCTCGGTCTTGACCTCGATGGTCAAGCGCGTCAACGTCGCAGTCTTCGAGATCGTCAAGCTGCTGTTGCTCCAACGCTTTGAGGGACGAGTGTTCCGTTATGGCCTTGCAGAGGGCGGTGTGGATGTCACCGATGCGCGCTTTGCACGCGATCGCCTGCCCAAAGACTTTACGAGCCTTCTCCAAAAACAGCGACTTGCGATCATCCAAGGCAAGATCCACGTCTCACCGACGTTTCCTGAGGCCAGCACTTCACAACCCACATTGATCCACAAACCCACCAAAACGCCCTAACGATCAGATCATTCGACGGTAGGTAGGACTTACGCAGTGGGAGGGTGTTTGTGGGTTTCACCCCAAGCCCCACAAGGGAGCGCGGCTCTATGGACCCCGTGTTTGGCGAAGAGTTCATCGGTTTCCAAAACAATCACTCTGTCGCTTGAAGTGTCACGAACACGGCTTTTTTTGGCCACTGCGTAAGTCCGATGTAGAGGATGCAGCCAACACCTCACCACCGCCGATCACACAAAGGAGCGCTCCAGATGCCCAACCCAAGCCTTCTCACCGAACAATCCCTATCTTCGGCGGCTTCGCTCCCTTCTTCTGTGTTGCTGGGACTTCATCAGATCACCTGCCGATTCCCCAACGGCTTCGTCGCCAACCAAGCCATCGACCTACACATTCAAAAAGGTAGTGTACACGCCCTTTTAGGGGAAAATGGCGCAGGAAAATCCACATTGATGAAGATCGCCTTCGGGATGCTTCAACCCACCCAAGGCTTCCTCTCATGGAAAGGCCAGCCGATCACCTTTCGTTCTGCCGCCGATGCAAAAGCCTGTGGAATCGGTATGGTTCACCAACACTTTATGCTTGTTCCCACGCTGCGCGTCTGGGAAAATCTTGTCCTCGGACAAGAAACCTTCGCTTTCGGGTGGCTTACGCCGCAACGCGCTCGCCACAAGATCCAACAACTCGCCGCTCGCTACGGAATGGAGATCGATGTAGACGCCTACGCTGGCGACCTCTCTGTCGGCCAGCAACAACGCGTCGAGATCCTCAAAGCCCTCTACCGCGAGATCGATCTCTTGATCCTTGACGAACCCACCGCAGTCCTCACCCCCCAAGAAATCGACACCTTGTTTGCCAGCCTCCGCCAACTCGTTTCAGACGGACTCACCATCCTTTTTATCTCCCACAAACTCCGCGAAGTCCGCGCTCTCGCCAACACCGTCAGCATCTTACGACGTGGGCAAAAAGTGGACGAAGGCCCCATCGCCGAGATGGACGACGAACGCATCACCCGCTCCATGATCGGTCGCCTCCCCTCCCCTCCCCAAAAAACACCGCGTACCACAACCCCCCCTGTCTTCGAGATCCGCGATATCTCCGTCCCAAGAACCCCCTCACAACAAGCGATCCGCGATCTGTCTTTGACCGTCCACGCAGGCGAGATCGTCGGTATCGCAGGCGTCGAAGGCAACGGTCAACACGAACTGATCGAGGCCATCGTCGGCTTACGCCCTCTCAGCGCAGGCTCCTTGCACCTCGCACCCTCCGACACTTCCGCATCCACATCACATCCTCCCCGTCTATCCGACACTTCCGCCCATAATCCCAATCCGCCCGACCTACCCGATACTTCCGCATCCACCTCACATCCTCCCCGCCCATCCGACACTTCCGCCACCCCTTCCGCACGATCTCTTCATCCGCCCTTCCATACGCTGTCTACAACACAGCGATTGGCCGCAGGCATGGCTTATGTCCCCGAAGATCGGCAACATCACGGCGTCGTTATGGATCACACGATCCAAGAAAATCTGCTGCTTGGAAGACAACACGAAGCCGCCTTTTTGCACCAAGGTTTTTGGCTCGCGCATGAATCCATCCAACAACACACCCAAGCGCAGATCGCGCATTTTCAGATCCACCCGCCTGATCCATCGGCCATCCTGCGCAGCCTCTCTGGAGGCAACCAACAAAAAGTCTTGATGGCCCGCGAAACCACACGACCTGCGCACTTTTTCTTGATCGCCCACCCAACACGCGGTGTCGACGTCGGAGCCATCGAGATCATCCACGACGTCTTACTTCAACTCCGAGCAAAGGGAGCCGCGATCTTGCTGATCTCTTCTGAAATGCCCGAGCTGCTCGCACTTTGTGATCGCATCCTTGTCCTCTACAACGGCGCTTTCATGGGACTCCACCACGCCCATGAAACCAACGAACAAGCCCTTGGGCGACAAATGCTCGGTCTGCCACAAGAACCCACCCAAACATCCGCTGCGAACGATCCTCCGCGTTAGCGCCCGTTGACAGGCACCCGCCGCCCACAAGAACTCCCCCACACGCCTCATACGATATCCAAAGTAATGTGTACACAAAGGAGAGTACGTAGACGCCCTATTCTTGAGCAGACACAGGGGTCTGCCCCTGCACCCTTAACGATCACACCACGGGCGGATCTCGTCCAACCTACAGGCTCCCTGCCATACAGCCGCGTCGACTTTCTTGCCAAGCCTAGATCACAGCGTTAGGTTTGCCGTGCTTGATCCCCAACGCTCTTCCAAGGCCCGCTGCGGTCCACTCGGACGGCCCAAACAACAGCCTCCAACCCCCAACACACCGCATCAAGGGATCGATCGATTTTAGATGTATTGCTTTTGGGAAAGGGACAAAAGGAGATTCCTATGTCAGAAAAAGACTTATATAAGATCCTTGGCGTTGCAAAAAACGCCAGCCAAGACGAAATAAAAACGGCCTACAAAAAGCTCGCCATGAAGTACCACCCTGATCGCAATCCTGATGATCCCAAAGCCGCCGAAGAACGCTTTAAGGAGATCGCCGTAGCCCACGAAGTCCTCGGTGATGCCGATAAACGTAAGCTTTACGACGAATTTGGGACAGCAGCTTTGCGGGCTGGCTTTGACGCAGAAAAAGCCCGTGCATACCGTTGGGGCGGTCAAAGTAGTGGTTTTGGTGGAGCCGATGCGGGGTTTGATATCGGCTCGCTGTTCGAGCAGTTCTTTGGTGGAGGGCGTGGCGCGAATCCTTTTGGTTCGATCTTTAGCGGCATGGGCGGCATGGGTGGTATGGGAAACGATCCGTTTGGAGGCCGCACACAAGGCCCCCGCCCGTCCGCAGGCGGCGATATAGAAGCCACCCTCGAACTTGATTTCACAGAAGCCCTCCAAGGCACCACACGCGAGATCCGCCATCCAAGCGGCACAGGAAACCTCAAAGTCAATATCCCTCCGGGCGTCAAAGAAGGCGGGCGGATCCGCCTGCGCGGAAAAGGCCAAGTCGGACGCAACGGCGGTCCTGCCGGCGATCTGCTCTTGCTCCCCAAGATCCGCAAACATCCGTTCTTTTCGCGAGAAGAAGACGATATCTTTTTGGATCTCCCGATCACGTTGAAAGAAGCCTATCTTGGCGCACAGATCGAGATCCCCACCCCCGACGGCGGCACACTCCAACTCAAGATCCCACCGAGCAGCCAAACAGGACAAAAGCTACGCTTGCGTGGAAAAGGCGTACCCAAGGGCAAAAACGACGGAGCAGGCGATCTCTTCGTGGTCCTCAAAGTGTTGGTCCCCAAAAAACAAGACGAGCGCCTCAAAGACTTGATCCTTGCGATAGATGACTTCTACGAAGGCGACCCTCGCGCAGAACTCCACAACCCCAAAGTCTAATCGTCGCGCAACACCAGTCCCTGAGCGAAAAGAGCTCGCCTTCCCGCAGGCCCCCCACCCACCGTCGAAAATAGGCTATCGAAGACTTGCGCGATAAAAAGCGCTTCGATCTCGCTTCCCGCAGGCCCCCCACCCACCGTCGAAAATAGGCTACCCCTGCCAGCTTTCAAAAAATGCCCCCAATGTCTCGTACATCTGCTCAAAAGAATCCGCGCAGAAAAGCACAGGCTGATAGCGCGTGACGTCATAAGGAAGCGCCTGCATCTCTTCAAGCACAAAAGGCCGTAGTTCGGCTTTGGACATCGCCTCGATCTCGCCAGCCGAAGACAACAAACCCGCCCCGTACGCCTTGACCTCGGAGCCTTCACGCAACACGCCAAACTCGATCGTGTACCAATACACACGCCCCAAACGTTCCAACGCTTCTTCGCCTTCGGTGCGTTGGGCTGCGGCTCCGATCAGCCGATTGAGATGCGCGAACTTGGGGCTTGCAAGCATAGCGGCATGGCCGATCAGTTCGTGAACGACGTCTGGTTCGGGTGTGTACAGCGGCGTGGAGTGATGTCGGATGTACTGCGTGGAAAGAAATACACCGTCCCCCAGCGTAGCCAAAAAAACCTTAGGAAGAACCAATCCGCCTACAGGTTCAAGACGAAAACCACTTAACTTTTGAACTCGCGCAGAAACATCCTCAAGCTGAGGGATCGTCTCGTGTGGCAGATCGAGCAAAGCCCGATAACGCATATACTCGGAACATGCGTGCTTTTGGTGAGCAAGCTCGACGCTGCGCCAAACCTCCCGCCAAACCCCGTGTTCTTCGGGCGTATAAGGCGCATCAGGGACAGGTGTTCCGGGAACGTATTCCATCGCGATCTGCGCGATCACGTTGCGGCGTTTTCGATATTCGAGATCCCGAAACCCCGGATGATCAGGGTCTAATTGAACGATAGCTTGTCGACCTTCCATCACGATCGCCGAGTTGGCGGTGTTGGTGTTCGTATCCAAAACAGTAGAAGAAGACCTTTGCTCCATAAATCACCTCTGCCAAGTCGCCGCTGCTTCGGCTTGCTCAGGCACAATTGCCCCTTTCACAAGAGAAGACAGCGCGATCTCACGATCTTGCAACAATTTTAGAAAGTCCGCTCCGGTGGTCTTTAACGAGGCTTGTTGCCTCCTGTTTTGCGGCTGTTTGCGATGGATTGGATGGTGTCACGCAAACGCCGCGTCAACACCCGCCATCGCGCCTCTTGGAACTTTTGAGCCATCACGGGATCTTGGCCCAAGAGGCCCAACAGGGCCTGCCCTTCGATCTCCACCAACGCCACGGCTTTTCGTACAATCGCCGTGCAATACGCTGGATCTTTCGACTCGATCTCCGACTCTCCAAGCGAATCCCCCGCAGACAACACCCAGATCGGCTCTTTGTCGCGAAACAATTCAATCTCCCCCTCGGAAAACAACCAGAGAGACGAAACCGCCGCACCTTGCGTCCACAAGATCTCTCCCGGGCGGCAACTCCGAACACGTCCGATCCCCGCCAGTTTGCGCAACTCTTGGTACGTCAACGCACCAAACAACGCACTATCCCCCAGTATCTGCAAGCAGCGTTCAGGTTCCGACGAAGGATCTGTCGCCTTGGCTTGTTGTGCAGGAACGCCTCGTTGTGGGCGCGTAGCCATCGGAGACGCCGTCCCCCCTGTCAAGGGAGGCATCTCCAGATCCGTGTGTGTATTTTCCAGAGCAAAGTCTTCGGCACCAAAATCCGCCAGAGTATGTTCCCCGCCGACACGCCCCTTTTGATCGGCAGGCGTGGGAGGATGCTCTTCCAGAGAAAAAGCCCGCGAAGGCTCTTGTGCGTAGCCGAAAGACGGCGAGCGCGTCGGTGGGTACGAAGCCGCAGGCGAACTAGACGGAGACGACCAGCTCAAGGGACCCGATGCAGAAGAAGGCGACGTAGTAGACAGCCGATTCGACGGACTCGAAACAGGCGAGGATGGCGCAGGCGAGGACGGCGACCAAGCCGAGGGACCCGACATTGAAGGAGGCGGAGGGCCTGATGGAGGTGGCGGCGGGGGGGGAGGGATTGCGCTCGAATTCGACGGTGAAGCGGGGCCTTTGATTCGTGGAAGCTCCCTTGTTTCTTCGACTTCACGCCGCTGTGGGGCTTTGGTTTCATACACGCGGCCTTCCGCCTCGCTATCGACCGCAAGCACGATCACCGTCACGTTATCGGCTCCCCCCGAACGATTGGCGTGATCCACCAAAGCATGCGCCAGATTGGCTTCGCCATGTTCTTGCATAAAATTCGGCAGTTCTCCCGGTCGCAAATAAGAATGCAACCCATCACTGCATAGAAGAAAGCGATCCCCGGGTTGGAGATCCACAAAAAACAGTTCTGGTTTCAGGCGATCGGCCATCCCCAAAGCCCGCGTGATCACGTTTTTCTGTGGCGAATTCGCCATCTCCTCACGCGAGATCATCCCCATCTTGTATTGTTCCACAACGAGCGAGTGATCTTCGGTCAATGGGTATTCGATACCACCCCGCAACAAATAACAACGACTGTCTCCAACGTGCGCAACCAGCGCAAAATCACGCAAAACGGCCATCGCGCAAAGGGTGGTTCCCATTCGGAAATTTCCACCCCGCATCTTCGATTCGGAGTAAAGACCGTACGAGATATCCTGTAAAGCTTGTTCCATAAATATTCGCACATCTTGGCGATACCCCGGGAATTCATAAATCCCCCGCGTGAACAGATCACGGCGTGCAAGCATCTTTTCTTTCAATCCATCCAACGACGAACGGCTCGCCACATCCCCCGCATCATGCCCACCCATCCCGTCAGCCACAGCATACAAACCGATGGAAGGCTCGATTACATAGGAATCTTCGTTATGTTTGCGACGCATTCCTACGTCTGTGTGCGCCCACACATGCAATCTTTGCGATCCTGACATCCTGTGCTGCTCCTCTGCGACTTTTCGATGACGCCCTCAACGAAGAAAGAACCACGCGACCTTGCCCATCGCAGCGCTCTGACCTTTCTCGCGGCCATCCTACTACGCCCCCCGCACGCACGCAAACCCTTTCTGCAAACGATCGCCCTTTCCTTGAGAATCCTCCACCCCAGTCCTCCCCCACACCTCGCACCACACAGATCCCCACCACGCCACCACACCACCAAACAGTTCTCTTGCGATCTGTCGCCCGCAAAAGCAGGCAACACGCAGCTTCCACCGATTCGCTCCAAAAGCAACACAGGTTTTTGCCGCAGCAGCAAACCACCAAACAGGTGTCAAAGAAAAGATGTTTGCATTTTATGAAAAGGCATGACAATTTCTCTCGTCACGGATCCTCTGGGTTGCTAGGTTGCTTTGGAGCGGTGGGCTTTCTTCGCGTATGCAAAGAAGCACAGCTTCACTATCGCAAAAACACCCATCGGGCAAAGGCCCCGATATGTCGGCCACAACGCTTTTTCATCACACGCCCAAACCAATGCTCCTCCCAAGTTTCCGATCCGACAGGGGGTTACAGAACGTTCATTTGTGCCAACGACACACAGCCCACCTCTGCTGGACGCGACGTGGGACGTTTCGTGTGCGGACGCACAACAAGAGGAGATCAAGCATGGCCCGCAGAAAAGGCCGTTCATTTACCCAAACAGACGTCATCCAAGCCGCCCTCTCCTCCTTGCAGGAAGCAGGAGAAGAAGGACTCGGCGTCAAACACGTCGCACAAAAACTCGGCATCAAGCCACCTTCTCTATACAACCATGTCAACGGATGCCGAGATATCCGACGCCTCGTTGCCATCGAAGGCTGGAGAGCCCTGTATTCGCAACTTCATCCTCACGAACACAACCCCTCCCCTCTTTTCCTCGCCTCTCGCATCCGAGACTTCGCCAAACAACACGCCCCCCTCTTTGCTGTCATGGGTACAACCCCCCTCTCTTCCGATGATCCTGACTACCATTCCCTCCACACTGCTCACCAGCACTTCTTCTCACGCTGGTTTCAACACCATCACCACTACACCTCCGAAGAAAGCGAACAGGCGGCCACACTCTTGCGCTCTTTTGTCCACGGATTTTGCTTAATGCAACACTTTGGGCACCATTCCGCCCATGACACCGCGTTTGACCACGCGCTCACCAAACTCTTCCCCACACACTCCTCTTCTCCACACACCCAGCGCCATCGCACTCCGCTTCCTTCGACGATGACACAGATCCAAGCCCACCACCCCTCTGACCCTCCCACCGAAGAGCCTCTCCGCTAAAAGACCGATATCGGCGGAGCAGCCGCCTCACGCAAAGACCGATATCGGCGGAGCAGCCGCCTCACGCAAAGACCGATATCGGCGGAGCAGCCGCCTCACGCAAAGACCGATATCGGCGGAGCAGCCTCACGCAAAGGCCGACATCGGAGGGCAAGCGACCTGCTTGGATAGATCAGGCAGTTTCTTCGATAAAAATTTCACGATCTCATCCAAGATCTCGGCTCCACGAGGCGAAAGAGACCATCGCCTCGGCTCCAAAAACAAATAACCCGCCTGACACAAAGGCTCCAAAGCAGCCCCCAACAACTCCCCAAGATCCAATCCGTAACGCTGCGTCAACAGCGACGGATCAAACCCTTCACGAATGCGTAGCCCACTCAACAACGCCTCCACCACGGCATCTTCGGCACTTCGGGCCTCCCAAGGTGCTTCTTCGGGATGGCTCAAGTATTTGGGCAGATTGCGCGGGTTGGCCCGCCGCCGCCCAAAGCTCGGACTGCCCAAGAAACCATGCGCCCCCGGACCCACGCCAAGATAATCGTAGCCCTGCCATGTGTGGAGGTTGTGCAAACAGATCTGCCCTTCTCGGCAAAAGTTAGAGATCTCATACCAGATCATCCCCGATTCATCGAGGATATCTCGCGTCAAACGGTACATCTCAAAGCGTTGCTCGTCGTCTGGCAAACAAAGCTCTCCGCGCTGAACCGACCGTGTCATCGGGGTTCCGGGTTCCAAGATCAACTCGTACAACGAAAGGTGATCGGGTCCCCAAGCCAACACAGACGACAGCTCCGCAGCCCAATCTTCTTGCGTCAAACCCGGGCGCCCCCAGATCAGATCAAGATTGATCCTCGTAAACCCCGCCTCTCGGGCGATATCGAAACAACGCCGCGCTCCTTGCACGTTATGATTGCGGCCCAACATCGCCAATGCCCGTGCATCGAGCGATTGGACTCCGATCGACAACCGATTTACCCCGAGCGCTCGATAAGCCAAGGCTTTTTCCAACGTCAGCGTCTCTGGATTGACCTCGACGGTGATCTCGATCGCCTCGTGCCATGGCAGAGAACCGCGCACGCGCTCCAAGATCGCCGCCATCTCTTCAGGCCGCAACAACGACGGTGTCCCGCCACCAAAAAAGATCGTATGCAAAAGACGCCCCGCAAACAACGGAGCCATCGCATCGATCTCTGCATGAAGCGCACGCAAATAAGGCGAAAAACTACCTTCCCGCTCTCCCAGCGGCATCGTAAAAAAATCGCAATAATGACAACGTTGTAAGCAAAATGGGACATGAAGATAGAGCCCGAAAGGTAAAGAAGACACGTCAATTCCTTGCAGGACCTGTAAGCGGCCAAAGCGTGATCTGTGGATAACCTTGATGAAGAATTAACAAATGACGCGGATGTTGCAGGATCTTGCATGGAGCCCCGCCCACATGAAAACGCTCCGCCTCTGCGCCGCGCTGAAGATCAATCAAACTCAGCGTCCCATCCCCGCAATTCGCAACCAGCACTTGATTGCGAGAAAGTAGCGCCATATCCATCGGCATTTTTCCCACGGGGACTTGTACGATGCCCGACAAGTTGCTGCGATCCCAAAGAGAAAACATCGCTTCTTGGGCGTGCAAGACCGCAAGCCCCGAAGCTGTCGCCAAAAGCATCGTCCCCACTGAGGGCAACGTGCATTCCGCGATCGGTTGCCCCCCCGGGAAACGATAGGACACAACTCGGAACCCCCCTTCCAAAAGGGCGTACAGTCGGTCCACTTGAACTTCTAAGGACGCGATCGGCTGGTGGCAATGAATGCGTTGCCAAGGTTGCGCCTCACTCCCCTCGTCGATACGCCACGAGGCGAGCGGCTCGGCACTCCACGCAGCCTCTGGCATCCCTCCCATCAGTGGGGCTTCTTCGGTCGTCGAAGGCAACGGCGTAGACGAAGAAGCCGGTGAATCCGCAAACAAAAACCCAGACATCTGTGTGGGTTCTTCGTCTTCCACGATCATCGGATAGCGTGCGGCTTCGGGGGGTGGGGCAGCCCCAAAGGGGGACGAAAAACTTGAGGCAGGAGCAGCGGGGCTGTTCGAAGGTTCCGCAAAGAAAGGCTTTTCTCCTTGGGAGTGGCCGAGCGGAGCCATCTGCGTGGGTTCTTCGTCTTCGACGATGGGAGGCGGATAAACGCGAGGGGAGGCTTGTGCTGCATCTTGCGGCAGAGAAAAAGCACTCGGCTGCCCAATACCCGCGCCTTGGGGAGAGCTACCTCCGAACCCTGTAGGAGGGCGTGGAGGCGGAGGGGTCGAAGAAGGACGTGGGATCGGCGTAAACATACCTTGAGAACCCGACGCAGGCGGCTGTTGTGGGATGAACGGAGATCCGTGCTGAACAGATTCACCCCGATAAATACCGATTCCCTCGACTTGTTCGAGTGGAGAAGCCACCCGCCCGCTTTCTTGTCTTGCATTGCCTTCTTGACGAGGCAAGGGAAGTGTCCCCATCTGCCCGCTACTTGCTTGGCGAGCAGGTGGCTTGACACGCGGATGTTCACTGCTTTGCGAAGAGATGCGCGAGGGTTCGCTGCTTTGCAAAGGGATGTGCGGCTGCTCTGTGCTTGACGGGCGGATGCGTGGCTGTTCGCTGCTTTGCGAAGGCGTACGCGGCTGCGGCTCATCACTCGGGCGACGAATCGGCGGGTATTCGTTGCTTTGCGAACGGATCGGCGGATATTCGTTGCTTTGCGAACGGATCGGCGGATATTCGTTGCTTTGCGAACGGATACGCGGGTGCTCATCACTCGGGCGACGAATCGGCGGATATTCATTGCTTTGCGAGCGAAGTGGGTGTTCTGTGTTGGAGGAACGGATGCGCGGCTGTTCGCTGCTTTGCGAGGAGAGACGTGGTGGCTCGCTGCTCGACGGGCGGATGCGCGGCTGTTCGCTGCTTTGCGAGGAGAGACGTAGTGGCTCGCTGCTCGACGGGCGGATGCGCGGCTGTTCGCTGCTTTGCGAAGAGAGACGTGGTGGCTCGCTGCTTGGGGGCGCGACGCGAACAGGGATGCCGGAACGGGCTTGTTCGTTGGAAGGGGCGGGCCGTTGGGCATCTTGGCGTGGCTTTTCTGGCGGAGGTTTGGGTTCAAAAGGAGAGGAGTTGCTTTGCGAAGAGGGCGGTGGCTTGGGCAAAGGCAAGGTTCCGGGTGAATGGCGAGGGTCTTGTGTTTCGGAGGGTTGTCCGCGTTCTTCAAGCAAACGCCCGAGTTCGCGCAAGCGTTTTTGGACCAGCGGGTAACGTTCGTTGAGTTGGAGGACTTGTTGGTAGATCTCGATGGCGCGTTCGATCTCGCCGCGTGATGCGGCTTGTTCGGCCTCACGCCCGAGACGCGCAGCAAGGATCAGATCAGCATGAGAAGGCCGTTGTTCCGAGCGACCTGTTGGAGAGATCTGTTCTTCGAGACGTGGGGTTTTTTCGGGGTCAAAGTGTTGGATCAAAGCCACGATATGCCGCGCCTCCATCCAGCGCCCGCGCTCTTGATGAAGAACGGGAGCGTCCTCGCGGATCAGATTTTTATCGAGCAAGATCCGCAAGTGTTCGATGCGATGGATAGGATAATTTTTCCCGAAAAGATGCAACACGGCAGCAGTTTCGCTGCCGTCGTGGGCCATCTTTTTGAGCAGCGTCTCCAATTCGGGGCGGATGCTCATCGGCTCAAGAGCAGGGTCCAACATGTGCGCGGGCGGGCGCATAACCGAGCCACCCTCGTCGCTGTTTCGAAACGACGTGCCACATTGTTTGCAGACACGCGCATCATCAGAGTTGAGGGTTGAACAGGAAGGGCAACGGCGCATACCAGATCTCGCTTTGTCGTGAGAGAAATACCGAAGGGTTTACCGTGCGCACCCAAAGGCTTGCGGGGTAGGTGCGCTCCGCAAAGAGCAAGTTGTACCTTGACGCACAAAGGACATCACGTTTCTTTCGTTATCATCGAAGCGGCAAAAAAAGCAAGTTCCTCGCCGCGCCAATCCGGTCTCTGCTCAAAGAAAGGCTCCCCGCTTGACAACCTTGGAATCCACCCCGACCCATCACACCCTTCAACAAGCCTTTTTCTTTTTTGAACAAGCGCGCCTATGCAACCAAGAAAACACCGACACAACAACGCTTCAAGCCGTGCAGCATCGGTATCAGTCCATACGTCAATCTTTTCAACATTTCGCAGAATCTCTTTGCCGTAAACTTTCGGATATCCGAAGCGACTTACAGGTCTACGTGTCCTCTGCCCACGCGAACAAACTCCCCGAGTCTCTTTTTCTTTCGCTCACCCGCAACCACCAAGAACCGACCGAAGACGCTCAACTCTATCTCTTGTTGCACGAAGAGGGTGCGGAGATCGGCTTTGGTTTTGGATTGCGTGGAAAACGCCGTACTGTCGGAAAGATCGAGCAGCGCTTTTTTGAGACACTTCAACGCTTCCATCGAAAAGCCGAGCGTTATCTGTATGCGCTGTTGCACCACGCTTATCGGCTTTGGCCCGCTCCTCAACAGTCCTCCCATGCCCCTTCGCTCTCCCTCGCGGAGTGGCAAAAGACGGGTGGGGTGGTGGTGCGCCTACTCAACCGCGAGGTTTTTTTGCGGGATCTGTCGGCTGCCGAGGGGTTGGTCTTACAAGTCTTTGGCGAACTCATCGGGCTGTACGGCTTTTTGGATCGCACCTATACAAACATCCCTTATATCCGACCGTTGGGTCATGGCCTGCTCGATGAACAAGACGCCTCGTTCGCAGACGACGATCTCACCGCACAGCAAGTCGCCCTCCATGATCTCGCTTTAGAATTTGTACACTATGCCGCCCAAGAAGGCTTTGCCCTGCCCGTGGAGATGGCTCGCACCTACATCCTGTCTTTGCAAACGAAGCCTTTTGTGATCTTGTCAGGTGTGGCAGGGACGGGAAAAAGTCAACTCGCGCAGCTTTTTGCGCGTTTTCTGACCGAAGATGCCGAAGCCTTCGAGAGCAATCCTCACGTCGCGCTACTGCCAGTACGCCCAGACTGGCTCGATCCACAAGCGCTGCTTGGATACGAAGACCGACTCACACACTCCTACTACGTCACACCTTTTTTACGGATGCTCTTGCGCGCCCAACACGACAAAGAAAATCCTTATTTCGTGATCCTTGATGAACTGAATCTTGCGCGTACAGAGTACTATCTCTCCGATATCCTCTCTCTGCTCGAAAGCCGACGCTACGGAGAAGATGGACAGATCCTTGAGCAAACGCCCCTTTTCTTACACAATCAAGCCGACCCTTATCCGATCGAAGATGCTCACGCAGGGCTGCTTTCCATCCCGGGAACGCTACCTCTGCCCCAAAATCTTTATCTGATCGGCACCCTTAACCTCGACGAAACCACCCATCGATTAAGCCCCAAAGTGCTCGATCGCGCCCAGATGATCGAACTCGAACCCACCACGCCTTCTTTGTTTTTGCAATGGATCACCCAACGGCGTCCTGCTCCGCTGACCCGTTCCCCAAGCTGGATTGCTCGTTTGCGAGCGGCCTTTACAAGGGAGTCTCGCTACAGCGCCCCCATCCCTCCCTCCCAATGGCAGATCCCCCCTGAACTGCTGGCTCAACTCGCGGGGATGTTGGATACGCTGTTTGCCCTTTTTGGTCGGGCGGGTTTCGGGTTCGGGCTTCGTACGGTCCAAGAAGGGCTGCTCTTTGCCGAACACACCTGCCGCATGGTCGGCACAGACCACGTCCGCTTGGCTTGGATCGTCGAGCGGATCCTACTGCAAAAATTCTTGCCACGGCTTCACGGTCCCCGCTATCCCCTCGAAGACTTACTCGTACGGCTTTTGTTGCTTTGTTGGGAACACTGGACCGCCCCCACCGCCCGAGAGTGCTTGTTGCACCAAGAGATCGAACCTGACGCACTTGCACAACACCAAGCCCACGCTCTCCAACGCGAACCGCTCAAAAGCCCATCACTTCCCGCACCCACGATGCCCGCTGCCGCACGCAAGATCGCACGCATGATCCAAAAGCTACAGCAAGACGCCTACGTAGACTTTCATGCTTAAAGACTTTATGACTGACTTTTGTCTGACTTTTTCTCTTGGAGTCCATCGATCGCATCATCCAGAAAGGACAACAATTCGTCGCTGCTTGGAAACGTCTCATGGAAAGACATCTTGTTGGCTCCAAAGCTGTCCAAAAGGCTACTTCCTCCCCAAGGATCGGCTTCCTCAGTCGGCTTGGAGAGAGCGGGTTCGTCGATCTTTTTGAGCGGCAAGGCGGCTTGATCTTTGGGGGGTGTGGAGTGGTTGTCTTTGTTTGCGCTGTTTTGTGCAGGAGTGCTCGTTGGAGCCACCGAGACCATCGGCTTTTGGGCAACAGCAGGTGCTTGTGAAGACAAAGACGGCGATGGCAACGGCATCTTTTTGTTTTTGGGCGTGGTTTGGATCGCACTGGTTGGGACATCAAGCTCTCCGAAGAGGTCATCGAGCGCCGCAGGAACGGGTGTTTTTGGCGAAGACGATGACGGAGAGAACTTGGGTGCTGCAACCGTAGAATTCGATGCGATGGGGACTTGGTGTTGTGCAAGAGAGAGAGCTTCTTCGGCCTGTTTTTGGTGAGCGATCTCTTCGGATTCAGAAGCCATCAAGGGCTTCTCTGGTTGAGAAAGCACAACGGAAAGACGGGGAACTTTTTGCTTGGAGAGGGCTTGGTAGGTCGCCCACATCGCGTCTTTGTCGTGGATATCGGTCAAGGTTCCAGCCGCCCATTCTTTTTGAGCTTGGGGAGGGAGCGCAAGGGGCAAAGAGGCCTCGTCGATAGGGACTTCAAAGAGCGGCTTATCGGTGCTGTCTTTGGGCGGGACAGCAAACAGAGCGGCATCGGCATTTTCTGCTGGCACAGAAGTGTCTTTGGATGCATTGTGTTGAAAGGAAGGAAGATCAAAAAAGGAGGGGGTGATAAACGAAGTCGGTTCGATGCTCGCGATCAGCACCGAAGGTTCCGCCGTGAGCGGATAGGTCTCGTCTGCAAAAAGATCCTTTTCCTCTGTGTTTGCGAAAAAGTCACTGGGTTCATCCAATGCAGCCGCCTGATCAAGGACGCTTTGATTTCGCCGCACAGCATCCTCGGGAGAAAGAACCTTTAATGCTCCGGCAGATCGGGTATCAGGGAACAATTCGTCGGATCTGCGAGGGGCTGCGTTGTTGGATTTTGTGGACGTTGTGCCGAGAGCGGATGTTGTGCCGAGAGCGGATGTTGCGTCGAGAGCGGATGTTGCGTCGAGAGCGGATGTTGTATCGAGAGCGGATGTTGTATCGAGAGCGGATGTTGCGTCGAGAGCGGATGTTGCGTCGAGAGCGGATGTTGCGGGTACGATGTTGTCCACTCCCTGCAAGGCCGTTGTATCGACAGCGAGCATCTCCATCGAAGAGGAAGAGGGCGCAGAAGGCAGAGGATCAGCAAGATGCGCGAGATCAAAAGCATCGGCGAGAGCGTCGGAAAAGGCTTCGCGAGCGTGTTTTTGCGCATACCCCAGCGAAAGCTCGCCCGAAGGCTGCACGCTCTCATCAAGTTCAAAGGCTTCTTGTGAAACTTCGCCCGCTTGTACTTGCTGGATCAAGCGCAGAGCATCTTCGACAACAGACAGATCAGGATCGATCAAAAGCAAAGCCGTGAGTTGCTCTTCGGCTTCTTTATAGCGTTGCTGCGCGATCAGAGACGTCGCGAATTGATGCGCACACAAAGCGAACTTGTGGTGGAGATCTGCGTTGGACGCCGAAGGTTCGGTGTTTTTGGATGCCTTCAAGAGATCTCCAAAGATCGACAACGCCTCACGAAATTCGCGTTTGGCAAACAGCGCCTCAGCAAGCGCACGCAACAACGGCGGAGCATCCGCCCGAATTGCTAGGGCTTGCCGCAACGGCAAGATCGCTCCTGTTGGATCGCCTGCTTCCATCCGATCCAACGCTTTTTCCAACAAAGGCAACTCGGGATGTGCGGAAAGATCTTGCTCGATGCGCTGGAACCATGCCGCGATCCAGTCGTGGTGTTGTAGACGCAAAACCCGCGCAAAAGCCCCACGAGCTCGAACAATTCGACGCGCAGCCAAAGCTGCTGTCCCCAAATGAACCCACGCATTCACCCAATAGGGGTTGGTACCCACAGCGCGATTTAAGTAGCGGATCGCGACTTCAGGGCGCCCTGCTTGAAAAAAAGCCAAGCCTGTATCGTGTTGCAACGGCGCGACGTGCATATATTCGTTGGCCATCGGCTCCAAACGGCGCACACGCACTTGGGGATCTTCGATCTGCGAGGCTTCTTCAAGGATACGGCCAACCTCCGCATGTTCCTTGATCTGCGCGACATCGCGCCGCGCATACAAAAGCGCCACTTGCCGCTCTGACAAAGAAGGATCCGCATCACGCAGCAGACGCAGCGCAACATCGGCCTCATCAAGCTGAAAGGACTGCAACGCCAGTTCGGCCCATCGTGCCGCCAAAAAGCCGCACTTGGGATGGCGCTGACACAACTCACGCAAGCCTTTCAACCGATCGGGACCCGCCGAAGGAAGGCGCATCCACAGCGCATAAGCACGCGGAGTCAAGCTCTCGCTTTGCAAAGAAAGCGCAAGCAACAACAAGTCGTGATGGCGTCGCTGTTGTCGCTCAGACATCTGCTCATACAAATTCAAGGCACGCGCAACGTGATCGCGCAACAACGCGATCTGAATGAAACCCACCATGACGCTTTCTGCGTTGGGTGTCACTTCGCCTGCTTTCACAAAAGCGGCTTCTGCTTCTTCGAGTTCCCCTCGTGACAACGCGTCTTGCCCAATCTCCACCCACGCCTGCATCCCGTGACGTGGTTGGAACCACTTCTTGATCACATCTAGTAAACCCATCGCGCCCTCGCTTCCGGCATCTTGGCGTATATCCTTGTTGCTTGTTGTCTCGGTTCCCACGCAAACCCCACTCTATAACACACCTCGCACAACTTTGACAGCCCAAGACACAAACACACCACAAATCCCCCTCCCCACCGACTACACTTCCGCCCAATACCACCTCCTCCGTCGCCTCGCCCTTCCGACCACCACCTCCTTGATCACGAAACGCAACTTCTTCTTTTCGCTTGCCGATATTCTTTGCGCCATACACAAGACCCCACACGCTCCTGCGATCTTTGCTCTTGATCTCGTTGGGGTCTCTCTTTTATACTCTCAAAAATCAAACGGTTCCCATCCACCCAAAGCCCAAGGAGGCGACCATGTCCGATAAACTGACCATCCGTGACTCCAGCATCGCTCGTGCTTATGAAGCCCTCAACCGCAACCAAATCAACAAAGAAGACGCCCAAAAACTGATCGATGCTGCCAAAGACAACGGCAGCATTAGCTCCACCGAAAAAGAAGAACTCAACTGGATCCTCTACAAACACCAAGACAACTTTAGCGCAGATGCACGCGCTCATCTCGCCCAATCTTTGGGCCTCTCCGCAAACAACGGTCGCATCGCTCTCCCTTCTCTTTACCTTCGCGACTCAGGCCTGCGCCAAGAACTTTCCAAAGCCCTTGCCGACAACAACATCAGCAAAAGTGACGTCACCGCACTCCTCAATTCGGCCCGTGATGGCGGAAAGATCACCACCTCCGAGCGTGGCGAGCTTCTGACGATCCTCAATCGATTGGGCGAAAAATTCGATGGAGACGCACGTTCGGCCCTCGCACAATCCCTTGGTGTGACGCTCCCCGAACCCACCCCCGGCCCCGGCCCGACTCCCGGCCCCAATCCCCAAACCCCTCCCAAAAATGTATCTTCGCTCGTCGGGAACCCCCGCGAGATCAACAATCTCAATGAATTCGCCGACAAGTTTCGCGCCAAGCTCGAATCCGTCAAGTCTGATCTCGTCGGTCATCCCGGCCTCACCGACGATCAAAAAGCCGATCGAATGTTTGAGTTCTTCAAGCCTTACGGCGAACAATTCCACCAATTGTCCGAAAATGCAGGCGCAGAAAAAACCCGCACCGCGATGACCGCTGTCGAAGCTCAACTGAAAGAAGTCGGTTTTGGTTCTGTCCTCAACAAAGACGATGACAAAGACGGCATGACTATGGCCCGCGAGATTATGCGCGGCACCGATCCCAAGCGCTTCTCCGCTGTCGCTGACAGCGTGAGCTGGACCACCACCTACTGGCCGATGGCTGGCAACGGACGCGGTACAGACGGCGATGTATCGAGTAACCTGTGGGCCAAAGGCGGCGCACTTGACAAACTCGATGTCCTCAACCGCGAACGCGGCAACGACACAGGCGCAAAAGCCCTTGATTTTGAACGCAAACCCGCTCTCAACTGGTTGATCGGCAGCAAAGACACGGGACACTACATCCCCGACTCTGATCTCAGCGAAACCAACGCAGAACGCACCACAGGCGTGGATTTCGATGGCGATGGCCGCATCACCGACGGCGTCAAAGCCGACTTCCTCGACGGCCAAGGCAACTTTGCTGCGATCTCCAGCCGCGATCAACTCGTCCCCAAACTTGACGGCCAAACCCTCAAGCGTCAAATGGTCACAGAAAACGGCCAAAACACCGTCAAATACTTCCGCTCCAATGGTGCAGAAGTGACGGGTGCAGATCGCGCTCGTGTCGTCCTGACCAACCCCAACGCAGACGGAAAAGCCGAAAAAACCATGGATGTCGGCTGGTGGGGCTCTTGCGACAAAGTCGCCCTTGCAGGCATCCTCTTTGAAGCCCCCGTCAAAGAATCCGTCGTCGTGGATGGCGTGACCTTCACCAAACAAGATATGCTCGGCCTCTTGACGGTGATCGCAGACAGCCAAGCCAAAGGAAACGACTTTGTGGGCAACCGCTACGACAACCGCCCCGATATCCTCGTGACCAAAGACGGCAAGCAACTCTCTGGCAAGCTCATGACCGACGGCATCGAGTTTGAAACCAACGGGATGTGGCGCTGGAGCGGCGATTACACCGTCCTCAACAGCGTGGACAAAGAGATCAAATTCCAAGACTACGCCACAGGCGAGATCAAAACCTTCCCCGCTGATCAAATCAAACACCTCGCCCGCGAAGACAAAGCCGATATGAGCGCAGGCGAATTCAACAAAACCATCATGGATTGGCTGCAATCGGGCCGTTCCGCTGCGATGGACCGCGATGCTGGCGACCACGTTTGGAACTACAACTTCTGGAAAGCTGAACGCGCCGAAGTCAGCAAGCCTTGGAACGTCAGCAATGCCGCTGAGCTTCGCGGATTCAACGGCGAAGTTAAAAATCCCGACAACGTCAAATTCTACGAAACCGACGTGTACTTCGGCGAATCCAACTACCCCCGCACCTACCGCTACTGGGTCGAAACCGACACCGCAGGCAAAGAGATCAACAGCGGTTGGAACGGTGAAAACCCTGACTTCCTCTGGCGTCCCACCGGCTTCAACAACTGGAGCGGCCCCAACACACGCAACCCCTTCGTCAAACCCGAACTCGTCAAAGAAATCTACAACAAATTCTTTGAGTGATCCTCGCCTCTCCAAACTGATCTCCCCCTCTTTCCGCTGCCTTCATCCTCCCCCCCCTCATCTGCCACGAACGCTTTTGCGTCCACACGATCTCGATTTGTGCAGCAGAGCGACTCGCCCACCGGTCGGGCCTCTTTACCACAAACGCTTTTGCGATCACGCAATCCCTTCTTCACCGCTTTCCCAAGCGCTCCACATCGCGAGCTGCAAGGAGGCTTTCTTGCACAGCAACTCCGTCAGCAATTTTTATCTCCAAGAAGTCCTCGCCAAAAAAGAAGAGCACACCCCATCCCCCATCCCCATCCGCATCACGGGCATGGGTCCTTTTAAGCGCGTGGTGGTTCCGCCCAACGTCTACGTCGTTCACACCCGCCAAGGCTACGAAAAGCCCCTTCACATCGGGCTGGGCATCTCCTTTCGCTACAATCCCTACAAAGACGCTTTTCTGGTGATCCCCGCCACACTTCAAACCATCCTAATCAACGCCCGAAGCATCTGCCGCGAACGCCAAGGGATCCTCGTCCAAGCCTACGTCCAATGGATCATCGACGATATCGAAACGGCTTATCGACGACTCGACTTCTCCAACCCCGAAGATCCGACCGCGACCGTCCGCGAACAACTGCGCGAACAAGCCGAAGCCACCATCAAAGACAAAGTCAGCACCATGAGCATCGATGAAGTCCTCTCCGACAAAGGCTCGATCATGCTTGAGATGACTCACCGCCTGCGCGAAGTGGCCGAAGGTTCGGGCTCTGGACTCGGTCTCAAGATCGTCACCGTACAGATCAAAGAAGCCGTCATCAGTTCGGGGCGTCTTTGGGAAAATCTCCAGCAGCCCTTTCGTGCAGAAAAAGAACAGGCCGCCCGCCTCGCTGATATCGAACGCGAACGTGTGCTTGCCCTCCAAGAACAACAAAACCAAACCGCCACCGAAAAAGCCCTGATCGCCACCCAAGAAGAACTTGCTCAGCTTCGATCCACCCAAGAAGCCGATGCCTTCGACCGCGAACTACGCGAAGAAGAGCGACGACAACAAGCACGCCTTGAAAGCGAACAGCGCCGCATCACCCTCGAACACCAGATCCAACAAGAACGCGAAGAAACCGAACTCGCCGCCGAGATCGCACAAATCGAACGCAAGATCCGCCGTTACCAAGAACAACAAACCGAGATCACCGCACAGATCGCTCACCAAAAGATCGCCCACCCACTCCAAGAACTCCTCACCCAACACAGCGAAGAACTCCGCACCTTCCAAGCGCACGCCGAAGACAAGCGCGAAACCTTACGGCTCCAACAAGCCCGTCTCTTGCGCGAGATCGAAAACTTGATCAGCCAAGAACGCCTCCAAGAACGCCTGATCGAACAACTCCCCACCATCGCCCAACATCTCCCCTCCCCCGAACACCTCGAACAGATCCAGATCAGCGGCCCAAACGACAGCCCCACCGCTCTTGCCCCGTTCTTTGCGCTACTTTCCAAACTGCGCGACCTGCTCAACCCTCCCGCCTCACCGTCCTGATCGCTCTCCGTTCGCACCATGCCAACGAGCAGGTTGTGTGGGACTTTTGTGCTTGTGGGGTTTCACCCCACACCCCACAAGGGAGCAAAGCCCCCTTGACCCCGTGTTGGCAGAACGAGCATTCGTTTTTCAAACCTGCGACGACTCCGCTTGACAAAGCGCGAACACGGCTTTTTCAATCCACCGCATCACTTTTTTCTTTTTCTATCGGATAATACGATATCCGAGTGAAGTGTACACGGAGGGTCGTGCGGAGACGCCCGATTATCGGGCAGCCACAGGGGGCTGCCCCTACATTTTTACGATCACACTATGGGCGGATTTCGTATAATACGATATCCGGAAGAAGCGTACACAAAGCATCATTCGGAGACGCCCGATTATCGGGCAGCCACAGGGGGCTGCCCCTACATTTTTACGATCACACTATGGGCGGATTTCGTATAAGTCCCGCTCTATTTGGTTTTCTTAGAGTCTTCCAAAAATTCAAACGTGCGTCCAAGAGAAGCCTGAACGAAAAAGCCCAGCACCAGATCAGCGGTCTTCACTTCGGCGATCATACGCCCATCCATCCCAAGCATAAGCAGCCACGCCATCGCCTTTTCCAACGGAACCCCCGGCAACATATGGCCACCTTGACGAAAAGACCACAGCAGCGTGGGATGCTTGCAACGCTTGGGATAGAACAAGATATCGATGCCTCCCGCCTTTTCGGTTTCAGGCGGGCGTATCCCCGTGAAAGGCCCCTCTTTGCGCACCACACAGCCGTTGTGTTCGGCCCAGTATGCCAAGGTCTCGCGTGTAGGAACAAACACTTGCTTTTTGCCGCTACGTCGGCCTGCTGATGGGATCAGCGCGTCTTTCTCGCCATGAACCAACAGAACAGGAAGCGGCGATCCGACGGGCTTTTGCGCAAGCCGCTCTGCCGAGATCGCGCCTGAGATCGCCACAACACCCCCAAAGGGCTGCTTTTCAAGCGCAGCAACGGACATCACCATCGCTGCACCGTTCGAATGTCCTGCCCAAAAAACCATCTTTGGATCGATCTGGTAAGTCTTGCAAAGGAGACTGACCAACCCCCGTAACCACGGGCGTTGCTGCGGTATCCCCAACGCCTTTGTTGTCTCAGGGCGGCTTCCGTCATTCCACAAACGACGCACCATGTCCTCCCCGCTCCCTGCGCTTGGAAACACCACCAACCATCCCAACTCTTGGGCTTTTGGATAAAAGGACTGCGCCAACCAGCGCTCATAGATCCGCCCCGTAAAACCCGCTCCATGCAAAAACATAACAAGGCCCGTCGGACGCGACATCCGCCTTCTTTCGGGCAGGAACAGACGATACGAAGACGTGTGGCCTTCCGCCGAAAACACTTGATCTTGGATCGTCCCCCAGCTCGTGCGCATCGGCTTTTCAAGCATCGCTTGATCCCGAACAGCGTAGTGCAACAGCCCCAGATGAACGACCCCAACCAGCACAAGCCCCCACAAAACCCCCGTCCCCCCAAGCACAAGGCGTCGCCAAAGCAAACGCGCAGGATACCAGCCTCGAAAAGCTCCGATCCACGGACACCCCAGCGCCATCATCCCCAGCACGACCCAGCCCCACGCTGCACGCAAAAAGATCAGCTCCTTGATCCCCCATCCCACACTCACCAGCCCCACCACACCGCACAAACCCAACACCACATGCCGCATCGATTTCTCCTCTCCTAGGAGTTGTACGAAAGCCGATCGGATAAGAAGTTAGAAGAATGCTTGCAAAGAAAAAGCGAGATGGCGGTTGTTGGATTCGTAATTGAGCGCAAGCTGCTGACGAAACGCGATCTGCGCGCCAAACTGGGCGTATTGCACCCCGACACCCGCCGACAAAAAGTGCCGTATGCGTTTTTCCGTCTCGTTGAGACCGACAAAGTCGCGTACTTGATCGAGCTGGTATCCAAGACGGATCGAAACAACATTGAGGATGGTGTATTCGGCCCCAGCGCGCAGTTCGTGTCCCACTTCTCCCCCGCCCTTGGATTGAAAGTCGATCACCCAATCTACCGCAAGCTGGAACGGCATCTTGTGGCCGATCGCGATCCCGATGGCCATCGATATCGGCGTTTCTCCTGTTTCGTTGTAGATCAAGTTGTAGCCCACCACCGACATCGAAAGCCAACTGGTGGTCTGCCACGTCACCCCCACATCCAACGTCAGCGTGTTGATCGGCGCAAAAAAAGGTCGGTTGAGGTAGAGATATTTGAGGGTGGCTCCAAACACCAACGTCTCTTGCCAAGCTGCCGCAACCCCAAGGCGAGCGATGTGTCCGTCGATGGTTCGGAGCTTTCCGTCGTCTTGGCGTGGTGACATATAGTACGAATACGACGCTCCCCCTGCGACCATCGGATTACTTTTGCTGTCGATGATCCCGATGTTAAACACGCGATTGTCTGCGGCGGGATGAAAGAAAAACGTACCTTCCAACACATACGACTTGCGCCGACGCCAAGCCCCCGCAGGGTTGATAAACAAGGCTTCCGTACCATCCGCCAAGGCAACCCCTGCGTTTCCCATCCCCATCGGGCGCGTACCAAAGTAATCCGGAGCAGGCGTCAACGGCATCGAGCCCGTCAGTTCAACCCCCGAAGCCCCGACCCACGCGCTTCCGCTCAACCACCACAAAACCCCAACGCAACACGCGGCGAGACGACCCCACCCCACCAAGCCACACAAAGACGATGTCGGCCATTTCAACGTACTCACTCCTCACCCAAACGACGGTGCAGATCCGTTCCACCATAGCGTTTTTTCATTTTCCGTTTGGCGAGACCCTGACGCAAACGACTCAACTTGTCAAGAAAGAGCACGCCGTTGAGATGATCGACTTCGTGCTGGACAACGATCGCCAAAAAACCATCCGTTTCGATCCGAATCGGCGCACCATGCCGATCCTGCGCTTCAAAACGGATGGCTTCATAACGCTCGACCGGTTCGTAGATATCTGGAAAAGACAAGCAGCCTTCTTCGCCTACAACACGCCCCCCAAGAAATGCCGTAATCGTGGGATTCACAAGCTCCAAAAGCTCGGAACCACGGTCCTCTCGGCTTGGATCCACCACGATCACGCGCTGCGTCGAGGCGACCTGATTGGCCGCCAAACCCGCCCCGTTCGCGGCGTACATCGTTTCTGCCATATCGTCCAACAGTCGATGAAGCTCCCGATCAAATTGCGTCACTTCTCGACAACGCTCTCGCAAGATCGTGTGCGGGTACAACATAATGTCCAAAATAGCCATACTTTTTCCTCGTTCTACTCATACGATATCCGAGAGATCGCGATGTCGATGCGATCCGCTGTAAATGCCCTGTTCTTGGGCAGCCCTCTGTGGCTGCTCTGACGTTTTGCGATCACACTACGGGCGGATTTCGTATGACATGTGTTGGATGGGTTACGTGGGGCGCTCCCCCAAAATAGCCGTGGCGGCTCGTTGCGGCCACGTGGATCGTGTGGCGCATCGCCATCCTCCGACGCATCGCTCAAACAGAAAGTCCGTCACGATAAAGCCCCCGCAGTCCGGGGTCGCCCAAGACATCATAAGCTTCTTGAAGAACAGTCTGTATCTCGTCGAGCTGCGCCTTAAGCTTGTCACGCAGCAACATCGGGATCTGCTCAGGCGCGTATTGCGCTCGCGTTTGTTGGTAGGCGCGGCGGATATCTAATTCGTTGGCGTTGGGATCAAGACCCAAGATCTGAAAATAATCGGCGGTCATCACCCGTTGGTATTGTTGCTGGATATCGTGTTGGAGCTTTTGCATCTCCTCGGGAGATCGGGGAGATTCGGTGGTACGGTTTTCTGCTTGGGGTTCGTAGGTGGCTCCCAAGCCTTGTTGAAAAGCGCCCATCGAGCGCAGGGTCATGGTCGCTTTGATGTTCTGTGTGCGCCGAGCCGACGAAGGTTGGCGGGTTGCTGCACTCGGGTGAGGCGCTCGCGCCCTTGAAGCATCCGCCGAGGTCGAACCCTCGTCGACTTGAAACAGACTTTCGGGCTTTCGGGCCTGTGGGAGACTGGGGGCCGCAACCGTCGCAGGTCGGGCAACAGGAACACGAGGCTGGTTGCCGCTCCTCCCGGGAGAAACCCGAGGAACCGTCGCACTAATGCTCGGAGGACGACGCGGAAGGATCGATGGGGACGCAGGGATCGTCGATGCGTTTCCCGAAGAGGGATCGATCTTCACATTCAAAAAGCCATCGCTTCCCGGTGTATCCGCCATCGTCACATGACCGAGCACCATCAGCGCGTAGATCAACGCATGCAACACCACCCCTTCGATACGCAGATCTTGTTGGAGCTGCAACAGCGAATGTTTGCCATCGACGTGTTGGATGATCTTTTTTTCCAAGATGTTGAGCGGAAGCTGCCCATCCGCGAGACGGTTGGAGAACCATTGCGGGATGCGCTCGACGGAGCCAAGCAGCGAGAGCAAGCGACGGGCGCTGTAGCCGCTGCGAATACCTTGAAGCAAAAGCGGCGGGATCTCTAGCTTAAAAGGAGCGGCAGGAAGATCTTCTGCCCCCGGGATAAAGCAAAACGTCCCCTCGACCCACGAGAACGAACTCATCACCACCTGCTCAACATAACGGCGATTGACACGCAAGATACTGGCCCGATCGATCAATCCAAGCTCGTAAAGCTTTTCGCCCGGACGGGCTTTTTGAAAGATCAACCGATGTTCGACGATCTCGTCGGGTGATTTTTTGAGGATGCCTTCTTTTTGAAGAACACGCTCAAAGTTTTGTAGCGGAACGTTCGACTCTGCGGCCAAGATCACCCCTTGATTCATCCAGATACGACGGGTTTCTTGGCCCAAACTCAGCAACATCTTGCCGGAGGCTTTTCGCAACAACAAGATCGAGAACAAACGAGCGACATCCAACTGAGCGAGCTGGCCTTTCCATTCGCGGTTGCGTTGGAGGCTGCTGCTTCCGCGTGTTCCTGTGGTGCCCAAACTCGGCGAAGAGCTTGGCGAATCCGAGGCAAGACCTGCGATATCGTTTTCAGCAGAAGGCGCATGCAGTGTCGGATCAGGGGTCGGCGTTTGTTTCAGGTGTTCGCGAAGACGTTGAAAGATCGCACGTGCGATCTGGTCGGGTGCAAGGCGACCATCAAACACGATATCTTCGGGGCGCAACACATCCAACGAGCCGTCCTGCAAGACCGCACATAAGACTTGTGAAAGCTGCCCGCTCGCCACATAACGGCGATAAAAATCAGCCCCCTCGCCCTCGGTTGCGATCACCAAAGCCACGGGTTTGACGACCCCAAAGAGCTTGACGGCCTCGCGAGCGCGTGACGTCCGAAACACATTCACGCCCAACTGATTGAGCGATTGCTCCAACATCCCGACGCGCTGCACATGCCCATCCAAGATCAATATGGTTTGCTGTGTTGGCATAAAAACCTCGATCGTTGCGCGAAAACCGAATGAAGCAAAAACAGCGGCAGCTCGATCGATTGACAATCAAAAAAGCTGCCGAACACACCAACGCCCTCGACAGCGCGAGGACGCGGCCATCATAACACTTGCACAGGATCAGTATCAATCAAGATCTTGACTTCCGTTCGTGGCAACTCCGCCAAGATCTCCCTCACCAAGGCCCACGTCAACGTATGCAGCAGCCGACGCTCTGGGGCTTTCAGCAACAATTGCCAACGAAAACGGTTTTTGATCCGCTCCAACGCAGCAGGAGCAGGCCCAAGCAATTCCACACGTGGAAACTGCCCCGTTTTCAGTTGTTGTCGCAAGGCTTGCCCCACTTCACAAGCGATCTCTTCGGTCTCTTGGGCAGAAGTCCCCTCGAAGCGTACCCCTACCAAAAATCCATACGGCGGATAACCTGCTTCGCGGCGAAATGGTACTTCGCATTGATAGAAGCCTTGATAATCCTGCTGTAGCGCATAAAAAAGACTCGGATGTTCGGGATTAAACGTCTGGATCAAGACACGCCCGGGGATGCTTCCCCGCCCTGCACGCCCTGCGACTTGCACCAAAAGCTGAAACGTCCGCTCTGCGCTGCGAAAATCCGGCATACTCAAACCTTGATCCGCAAGCAACACCCCCACCAACGTGACGCCGGGAAAGTCGTGGCCTTTGGCGATCATCTGTGTGCCGATCAAGATATCGATCTGACGGTGGCCAAAACGCTCGACGAGATCTTCCAAGGTTCCCTTGCGGCTGGTCGTATCCCGATCCATCCGATCAATCCGCGCACTCGGCAACAGATGTTGCAAAAGCTCTTGGACTTTTTCGGTTCCCCATCCCGTGTTTTCCAGATGGCGATGACCACAAGACGGACAATGCGTCGGGTAACGCTCGGCATATCCGCAATAATGGCACAGCAAAACGGATTGCGCCCGATGGTGCGTCAAGTTGATCGAACAATGCTTGCAACGAAAGGTGATCCCGCAGTTTGGACACAGGATGGTCGTGTGGTAGCCTCGGCGATTCAAAAAAAGAATGCTCTGATCGCCCTTTGCGAGGTTTTCAGTCAACGCCTCCAACAACGCTGGCGAGATCATCCCACCGAGACGTTCGGGGGTTTTGCGCAGATCGATCACTTCGACCGAAGGCATCGGACGATCCAAGATCCGCTTGGGCATCGAAAGATAGCCCCATCGGCCAAGATGCGCATTTGCATAACTCTCCAACGCAGGCGTGGCAGAACCCAAGATCACTGTCGCATGGCAAAGCTTGGCGCGCATCAAAGCCAAACTACGGGCATGATAGGGAAAGCGACCCTCTTGTTTGTACGACGTTTCTTGTTCTTCATCGACGATTACCATCCCGAGATCCCGAAACGGCGCAAAGATCGCCGAGCGCGCCCCGATCACCAACGGCACTTCGCCGCGCTTGATCCGCCACCATTGATCATAGCGCTCTTGTTCGTTGAGTCCGCTATGCAACACCGTGAGCTGATCTCCCAAGCGCCTGCGAAAATGGCCCACAAACTGCGGCGTCAGCGAGATCTCAGGAACCAAGACGATGGCTTGGCGATCTTGCGCCATCACGCGCTCGATCAATTGCAGATACACCTCGGTCTTACCGCTCCCTGTGACCCCATGCAACAAAAAGGGCTGAAAGATCCGCTTTTCGATCCCGGGAACAACGGCCTCAAAGACCTTTTGCTGATCTGCGGTCGGGGGAAAAGGTTTGGTGGCTTGTGGAACAGGCGAAAAAAAAGGGTCACTTGATACTTCGATATCCACCAAGTCGATCAGCCCCTTTTTGAGCATCTGTCGCAAGGTATCACGGATATCCATGTCGCCCATCAATGCACGCAATTGCGCAAGTGTGATCGGCCCGTATTCGCGTATCGCCTCCCAGATCTCGGCCTGACGTGGAGCGCGCTGCAACAGCAACTCACGCCGCGCCAACGACATCTCCTCGACCACTCGATACATCCGCTGCGTTCGGCCCTTGACACGCGGAACGGTCACCCCTTCTTGGATCAACAAAAAGCCATCCCGTACCAGTTCGCGCAGGTGATGGGCTTTTCCACCTTTGATGCGTTCCAATAACGCGGCGCGTGGGATGACTTCTCCCGGCAAGATCGCCGCAAGCAACCGACCTCTCGGCCCACGCAAGATGCCTCCGCTTCGGGCGATCTCCCCTGTCTGCGAAAGATACACCGATTGTTTGCCTTCGACATTGATCCCCGCAGGCAGCGCCCCTCGGATCACCTCGCCTATCGGATAGAACAGATAATCCGCTGCAAACTCAAACAAATTCAGCGTGGTTTCATCAAACAAAGGCTCCTCGTCCAAGACATCTTCGATCTCGCGCAGCCGCTGCTCGACCCCCTCAGGCGGCTTGGAATAACGCAAAAAATAGCCCGTGATCAGGCGCTGCCCCACAGGGGCCAATACGCGCACCCCCGTTTTGACCCGCTCGATCAGCGCTTCAGGGACGATGTAATGGTACGTGTCGTATATCGGCAAATCCAACGCGATCTCGCCTGTATGTTCGGCCTCTTTGGGCTGCGTGTCGCGCTGTACAGGCTTGGGCGATATCGGATCCAGTCCGAGATCTTGAAACAGACTCTCTTGCTTCACATCACACCCCACAGCGCAAGATCCGGATCGCCGACGCTCGCCACGATCCACTCCGATCGAAAACCTGTGTTCACACCACATCCATCGGTGGCTTTGTCAGTTTGGAAAATGTTTGACGAGTGTTTAGGGGACTTGTTGAAAGGAATTTTGGGGAACGGAACCGACCTTGACACGGTACGCAAGCATCCGCTGAAAAAGACGGCCTGAGCGATAGATCTCGATACGACCGGGAAAGAGATAACCCCGACCATCTCGATGGTAATCCAAAAACCGGATATCCAACGCCCCACCTCCTGTCGTCTGCCCCAAAAAACGCACAGGATAAGCGTGTGCCTTGTCGATCCAAAGCTGGTTGGGTTTGCGATTGTTAAAGGATGCCCCCAAAACCACCACAGGACGGCCACCAAACCACGCAAGGCTCATCCGCAAAGGCTCGTTGTAGTCGCTTTCGGGATCGAAACGCTTCGAACCGTCGTAGCGCACCCCCAAAGAACGCAAGATCCCTTCGGCACTCCCCCACGATGAATCATCCCCACCCATCGCAAAAAAATCAAATCGAGGATTGGGTTTGCGTGCTTGATTCTTGGCTTGGCCGCCTTGCTCCCAAGACAAGTGTTCTTGGTTTCTCCACACCTCGATGCGATGGGCTTTCTTGTCTTTATGGAGTTCAAAACGGATCTGGCCGGGAGTTCTCAACAACAACACGGCTTCTTCTCGTTGGATCGCCCCATTTTTGGGGGTTTCGACGATCATCCACACGCGGATCTGGCGCATCGAAGAGCGCACAGAAACCATCTTGCGCAGATAATGCCGAGGCGGAAGAAGATACGCCTCCACGCCTCCAAGCCACCCCATGAGGCACAAAAAAACACCCACACCGCACCCGTTGCGAAGATGGCGCATCGTTCGACTCCTTACAGCCTCGTGAGGCTCAACGTACAAGCAGCAAAGCGCCCGATCGCACAAGAGCATCCATCTCTTCGAGCGTCAGGCCCGCCTCAGACAAGATCGATCCGCCATCCTGCCCTAAGGTCGGAGCAGGACGAAGCTCCACAGCCTTTTGGCTGTTGAGGCGCACAGGGCTGCGGGGTAGGACAAACTCCCCTTCGGTCGGATGTTCGTGCGAAAGAAAAGCGCCCCGCGCTTGCCAATGCGGATCATGCGCCAGTTCATCTACTGAAAGGACGGGTTCAACGCAGACATCGTGTTCTTCTAAAAATGAAACCCACGCATCTCTCGGCTTTTGTGCAAAGGTCTCGCGAAGTGTTTCCCGCACACGCGCTCCCGCTTCGCCCTGTTCGAGCGCTTCGTGGGCAAGCTGTGGAAGCCCAAGCAGATGCACGAGCTTGACCCAAAACTTGGGTTCCAACGCACCAACGGCCAAGTGGCGGCCATCTTGACACGCATACACGCCATAACACGGCACGCCACCACGCAGAAAATTTTCTGCGGGTTCCTCGACAAGCCCAGCCGCCCGTTGGCCTAGCTCCATCACCAAAAACGACAGCAACGACTCACTCATCGAGATATCGCAAAAACTGCCGACCCCTGTGCGTTCGCGTTGGTACAAGGCCGCCAACACCGAAGCCAGCCCCACCATGCTGCCACCTGCGATATCGCCTATCTGCACACCCACCATCGGAATCGAGCCTTCCGCGTTGCGTTGAAGATCCAAAACGCCCGAACGTGCGATGTAGTTGAGATCATGCCCTGCGCGATGGGCCAACGGTCCGTCTTGGCCGTAGCCCGTGATCGCACAGTAGATCAAGCGAGGATGGATCTGGCGCAAGCGATCATAGCCAAGCCCCATCCGCTCCATCACACCGGGGCGAAAGCTTTCGACAAGGATATCTGCTTGCGCAACCAATCGCAAAAAAACCTCGGTGGCATCGGAATGTTTGAGATCCAAAGCCAACGACCGCTTGTTGCGATTGAGTGCAGCGAAGATACCGCTCATCTGTTGGCGGATCGGCGGATACCATCGCGCATAATCGCCTCCTTCGGGCGCTTCGATCTTGATGATCTCAGCCCCAAGGTCGGCAAGCCAAAGAGTACACAAGGGTCCGGGAAGAAGGCGCGTCAGATCAAGGACACGAAGTCCTGCGAGTGGGAGAGACATGGTGGTTTGCGTGGTTTCGGTGGGTAGATTAAGCAAGGATCTTTTGCAGCTTGAGCGCTTGTCCCATATTTCCAGAGACTTTGAGTTTGCCGGTCATAAACAACATTTGAGCGTTGGCTTTCTTGGTGGTCATCGCCACAAAGTTTTCAGCGGAGACTTGCACTTTGCAGGTTGCGTCTTCTGCCAAACCTTCCATCACTTGGCCTTTGCCGCCTTCGATACGGATCGTCCATGATCCGCCCTCTTCACCCAGTTCGAAGGTGTAGATCGCGCTAAAGTCACCGAGATCCATGCCTTCGTTAAAACGTGATTGGATGTGATCGAAGGTTGCTTTCACGTCACTCATAATTCTTGTCTCCTTGCAACATACGTTATGCTTTGAACATCTCGCCTAGACGGGCAAATGCACCCTCGGCGCAAAGGTCAACGGTTGTTAGCAGATCCAACGCAACCTGTCAACAAGACCCTCCGCAGATCGACTCGTTGTGTGAAAAGCTCTGCTACGGCCTTGCAGGACCGGGTTGGCTGGGATGAGTCACGATACCGATGCGCTGAAACCCCACACCTGTCGCGACATCCATGATCTCCACCACGCGCCGATGTTCGACTTGCGCATCCGCATCGATCGCGACTTGTGCTTCGGGCGATTTTTTGAAGGCGTCCAAAAGCGCTGCACGAAGGGCATCGATCCCAAGACGCTTCCCTTCAAAAATCACGGTGGCTCCGCCCTCTTCTTTGGGGATCTCGATGGTCAAGCGCTTGTCTTGGAGTGATCCGCTATGTTGGGCTTTGGGGCGTTGGATCGAGATCCCGGGCGCAGACACAAAGGTCGTCGTGATCAAAAAGAACAGCAACAATTGAAAGATCACGTCGATCAATGGCGTCATATCGAGTTCGGGGATCGCACGCCTTGGTCGTCGAAAGTTCATCGGCCCTCCGACCCGATTTCAGATCGCGCTGCCGATGAAACAGCCGCGTCCACCGCGACTTCCCGCGACTTTGTGGATTCAACGGATCTTGCGGTCTCGCCTTCCAGTTGTTGAAGCGTATTGTCCATCAATAGGCTGATATCGCTTTGCAGATCCAACAACAGCCGATCCACCCGCGCCAACAAAAACCGATACCCCACATACGCAGGGATCGCCACGATCAAGCCTGCCGCTGTCGTCAACAACGCAACCCACACACCTCCCGCCACAAGGCGCGGATCGCCTACCCCCCCCAATTCCACACGTTGAAACGCCACGATCATCCCCAACACCGTCCCCAACAACCCCAACAACGGCTCCAAACTCGCCACCATCCCAAGCGAGCCGATCCCGCGCTCCATAAAAAAGGCCTCGCGCTGGCCCGCCTCCTGCAAAGCATCTTTCAACGCTTCACGATCCCGCGAAGCCTCCAACTGCGAAAACATCACCCACGCCAAACGCGCCAACGCGCTGCTTTCTCGCTGGCACAACACTCGCGCTTCGCTCCATTGCTTCAAGCGGATCAACTGCAACAACTGCCGCAACAGCATCGGCGGGTTGATCTTGTGCCGTTGCAACGCCCACATCCGCTCCAAAAAAATCGACAAACCCACCGCCGATCCCAAAAGGATCGCGTACATCACCCACCCGCCCTTTTCAAACAAGCTGATCATCCGTGCGATACTCCTTCTTGTGTTCGCCAACCCCAATAGGAAGCCAAGTAGTCAATCAACACTTTTCGGACCTCCACATCGATCGCACGTGCGTACGCCGTCAATGCAGCACGCACTTGACGGCTCGATCCCAACATCGCGTAGTGTTCGGCTTCTAAAGCCGCAAGATAGTCCTTTGAAACGCCGCAATGCTGGGCCACATCTTCCAAAGATATCGAGCGTTCTTCGCGGATCTGCCGCAATCTCTGTCCCGAAAAAGGTCCGTTCCATAGGCTCGGAGCCTCTTCGATTTGTACCTGCTCGCTTGGCCTCGTCTCTGTTTCTATCGACGCACTCAGCCCAACATCCGCTTTGCTCGATGTGCTCAACCCGAATCCCGCTCTCGTTGATGCTGTCGGCCTAAACTCCAAATTCATCGGCGCGCTTGGTTTGGCGTTTTTATTCGTCGGTCCGCTTGGCTTGGCATCCGTGTTCCCTGTGGCGTTCGTGGGTCCGCTCGGCTTGGCATCCGTGTTCCCTGTGGCGTTCGTGGGTCCGCTCGGCTTGGCATCCGTGTTCCTCGAAGCACCCGACATTGGAACAACCAGCCGAAGATCTTGTGTTTGTGGCCGCAAGGATAGAAACGCCTCTTTCGCCTGCGGCTTCTCGGCTGCTTTTGGATGCCTGACTTGTTCATTCCGCTGTCCCTGCGTGCTTTGTGAAGACGGATCTTGGCGTTCTTTGAAGGAGCGCTCCAATTCTTCTGCTGCGGGGGACTCCGCTTCGGCGGAAAACAAACGCGGCGAAGAGCGCGGATCGCCTCCCTCTCTCTCCTCCAACAACCGAGCCGCTTCAGGGGATACAGAAAAAGGCGTGAGATCGGGAAACGAGGGCTGGCTTCGCGGCGCATCGTCCACAAAGGTCTCGTTCGCAGAGGTGCGCAAACGTTGATAGGCTTCCTGTAACATCAGCAAAAAGCGTCGGCGATCTTCGACACGCAACAATCCATAACTCGCCAACCCACCGATGCTATAGCGCCGCATCAAGCAACGGTACGCTTCCTCAACGTCCGCCCAATTCGCCTGCGCATCCAACTCCAACAAGCGCAGATCTTGGATCCGTGTCATCAAAAACTCCTTTCCCGAAAGAACACCATCTGTCGCCCGAAAGCGCGATCAAAATTCCTTTTGTCTTCGGTGATTCAGCCCGAACTGTTCGGTGGTTGCGAGTCTGGGGGTAAAGAAGGATCGTCGTCTGCGGACAACAAACCCAAGAGATGCTCCGTCACACCACGCATCTGTTGCACCCAGCGCGAGTCGGGAAACTCAAATACAAATGGGCGCCTTGAAGCCGACGTCATCGACAACCGCTCATCGTATTCCAAACTCCCCAATGGAACCGTTCGCAAGCCAAAAAAACGCCGGATGACCGGCGCGATCTCTCGCTCAATGTGGCTATCCGCGATCTGTGAGATGCCATTGACCAAGCAATACACGGGCTTTTTGCGCAACGCACGACGAAGTGTATGCGCACGCGGTGGATCTTGCGCACGCAAGGCCGTCAACCACGGCATCGGTAGCCAACCTTGCGATGGAGGCGCGCTTGTTAAGCTCCCTTGCATCTTCCACAAACACAAACGGCGCAAAAAGAAATAATCCCTCTCCATCCCTTGAAAACTCGGAGACGATACCAAGATCCCCACATCTGCTTGATCAAATAAGCGCGTCTGCCACGCTCCTGCTCCTGAACCTACATCCCACAACGTGATATCCGCATCCAGCGCACCCAATGACACAGAAAATCGCTCCGCCTGCGAAGCATCCGAAAGATCCCGTAGATCTTGATACACACCCGCGATCAATCCGAGATCTTTAACCCCCGTCGGCAACACCACATCCCGCGCTTCTTGTTCGCCTGACAGCACATGTCCCAAAGAGTATTGAGGATCTTCCAAACCAAAAAAAGTATGCAAGTTCGCTCCATTGAGGTCGGCGTCCACCAACACCACACGCAGCCCCAACTCCGCGATCAAGATCCCCAACTGCACCGCGATCAGGCTCTTTCCAGTACCACCTTTTCCACCGCCAATGGCGACACTCATCGAACACACGCGTCGATTCTCCCTTATCCATCGGCCTTTTCGGCGATCGATTATTCTCTGTGACTCCGCAAATCCTCTCGCGATCCTGCCATTTCTTCAAACAAACACGATACCGCCTCCGCATCCCCCGACAACCACGTCCGCAGATCCAACCACAGACAACCTCGCTCCAACAACCCGATTATCGGGATCGTTCGTGTACGCAAAGCGGCCTCAAACAAGGACACCGAATGCACCGCACTCCCCAAACACAAACGAGCTGTCGGCAACGTCAACGCAGGCAAAGATCCCCCCCCAACACGCGCCTCCGCTTTCTCCCACGACAAGGACCAACCCCCTCGTTTGAGCGCAGCACGCCATCTTTGTACCCAGAACTCTGCTTGTTCGTATAACGCTTCGGCATCTGTGGATAATGCGGATAATACAGGGATATCGCGCCACGCAATATCGTCCCCGTACGCATAAACCTGCACTGTAGCTTCCAACGCCGCGAGTGTCAACTTGTCCACGCGCAAAGCCCGCGCAATCGGCAGCTTTGCAGCTTTCTTGATCCAAGACGCCTTGCCTGTGATCACTCCACACTGCGGCCCCCCAAACAGCTTGTCTCCACTCCATGTCACAACATCCGCACCTGCCCGATGCAACGCTCGCACCGACCAACCACGCTCTCCCCAATGCGCGGGCGGCTCCATTAACATCCCACTCCCTTGATCCACCATCACCGAAACTCCCCGCCGATGCCCCAATCCCACCAACGCCTCGGCCTCCACTTCCTTCACAAATCCTTCGATCACAAAGTTGCTGCGGTGGACTTTCAACAACAATCCTGTCTCCTCGCTGATCGCTTGCTCGTAATCCCGTAAGTGCGTGCGGTTGGTAGTCCCGACTTCACGCAAACGCACCCCCGCCACTTCCATCACCTCGGGCATCCGAAAAGAACCACCGATCTCCACCATCTCCCCTCGTGACAAGATCACCTCACGCCCCGCTGACATCGCTTGCAACATCAGCATCACCGCCGCCGCATTGTTGTTCACCACCAACGCCGCTTCTGCCCCAGTCACTGCACACAACGCCGACTCCAACAACGATTGCCTTGAACCCCGCTCTCTTCGCTGCAAATCAAACTCCAAGTTGGTATACGTACCCGCCAACTCTTGCAGCCGCTCACACGCCAAACGCCCCAACGGAGCGCGGCCAAGATTCGTATGCAACACCACACCCGTCGCGTTGATCACCCGAACCAAACGAGGCCGCTCCCGCTCTTCCAACTTCTCTCTCGCCCTCTCTTCCCATCTCTCCGAATCCACCGCCCAAACCTCGACCTCCTCCCCTGCCTTCAATCGCCCCCGCCTATCCGCCAACAACTCCCTTAACGCCTCGCTCACCCAAGTTCTCGGATAATCCGACAACAAACGCTGTATCCCCTCTTGCTCCAACAATCTCCCCAATTGCGGCAGCCCCGCCAACAAACGATGCCTCTCCTGATCCGCACTCACCGTTTGCTCGGCCTCTGCTTGAACCTCCAAACCCGTTATTTGCCTCTCAAACACACCTTTTTGTTGTGTCACGCACAAACTCCCACACTTGTATAAATCGCTGTTTTGTCATACGTTTCTATCAATCACGACCTCGTTCTACCCCTGTTTTCTTCGAGTACCTTGCTTGTCCAAAGCAACCTCTGTTAAGATACCGCGAACTTTACGCCTTGTCAGGAAAGGTAGAGGAAGCGGATGACAAAAAAAGATAACTCGAATCCTCCTGCAACTGCCGCAACAAGCAGCAGTTTCTTCTCAGATATCGCGCAGGATCTGCAAACCCAAGTCGAAGGTCTGCAGGAACCTTCGACCGAAAACACAGGCACTTCATCCTCCTTCGCCCTTCAATCGGAGAACAGCGGCAAGATCTCTCCTCTTTCCCACGCTGCCTCCAACCAAAGCAGCGATCTCTTTGACGCGCAATCCAACAATCCCCCCGAATCTAGCCTCTATCGAGATCCCGCACGCACAGCAGCGATCGCCAACGGCCAACACCAAGAAAGCACCCCCTTGCCCTCTGTCCCCGCCATCCTACACGCCGAAGGTCTCGATCAACCCGATCCCGGCGCAACGATCATCGAGATGGCCGCCATCGATCTCGACCTGCTCAAGCAGCTCCATCAAGCCCAACAACAAAACGCCCTCCCCCCCAGCGAATCGCGTCACCCTGACGAAGAAGCCCCTGTCCTCTTGCATTCCGTCGACCTCAACGCCGAAGACGATCCACCCCTCCTCCTTGAAAACCCCACAGCTCCGCCCTCTTCGCCTTCTTCCAAACTTCCCCCTCCACCCGCCCTCTCAACGCTTTCCTCTCGCGCCCACGCACTCGAACAACAAGCCGTCCCCTCGAACCTCCACACCACCAAATCAAACGATGGCTTGTCCCTTGTCTCCGATATCTCTGGCGACAAGTCTTCGAGTCAAGAACAAGATCCCGATGACGAAGGCGACGAAGCTGGCAAAACCCTCATGATGGGAGCGATCGACGAAGCCACCGCTGCAAAGATCCTTGCCGCCCAAGACAAACACATCGCATCCCTCCAACAAACCGCCGAAGAAGAAACCCTCGACACCCACTCCGGCGATCACCACGAAGCCCTCACCCAAGACGGACTCCCTGCCGTCGAAAATCCTGAGTTCGAACTCGGCGTAGGCGACGAGATCTCGATCGAGATCGACCTCGACAACGACAGCCCCGCCCTGCCAACTCCACCTCCCAGCATCCCACGTGGCATCATCCCTCCGCCTCCCCCCAGCACCCCCCGCAACGCCCCACCACCCGATCTCGACCTACCCCTCGCTCCCCCAAGCGCCCCCCACATCGAACCCCCGCCTCCACCCGATGCCGCCGGTCGTGTCGTCGTCCAAAAGAAAGCCAGCGCCTCGGTGCTTCGGCAAAATCCCGTCAAATGCCCACAATGCAACCACCTCTCCCGCGATCCGATCTGGTGCGACAACTGTGGCGCGTCGCTACAAAAGCCCGAACAACCGCCATTTACGTCATCCAAACCCGGTCGCGTCGTTCAGGCCAACAACCAAAACTATCTGCTGCAACGCGATGTCTCTCGATCCAACGACCGCGTGATCTGGGAAGCCTCCCTCCAAGGCGAAGAAAATCCCGCGCCCTACATCGTCGAAGAACTCTCTCCCCTGCGTTTTCGATCTGGATACCAACAACTACCCGATCTTTCTAAAACCTGCATCCATCGTCCTTTTGCAATCGAAGAACACGAAGACCGCGTCTTTCTGTTTTCTTCACCACTCCCCGGCTACCGCTTGTCCCGCGCTTTTGAAGAACGACGTGTCTTCTCTTTCTCCGAGATGCGGCACATCCTCAACCACATCGCTCAAGCCATCCAAACCATCCACCAACACAACTTGCTTTTCCTCCAATTGGATGCTCGCCAGATCTGGCTGCGCGATGAACGCGATCCCCGTATCCTCGGCCTTGAACGCCTCTACAACGAAAAAGTCCCCCTCCACCTTCGCCCTCGCCGTGAAGGTTATTCTGCCCCCGAGATCTATCAAGCTCAACCCACTCTCGGCCCTCACACCGATATCTTTGCGCTCGGTGCTCTTCTTCATTACATGGTCAGCCTCGCCCGACCCTTCAATCACCTTGACACCGCCAAAGTCGATATCCCTTCCCCTCGCGTCCATAACCTCACCTTCCCAATGGGACTGGATCATGTGATCTTGCGCGCCCTCCATCCCAAGATCCCCCGACGCTACAAAGATGTCGAATCCTTCTTACGCGAATTCAACCGCGCCATCGACGAATTAGAAGAACGCGAAAAACAGCCGAACCTCCGCCTTCAACTCGCAGTCGGCCACGATATCCACATCGGCGTCAGCAAAGGCAACCGTAACCCCGTCAACCAAGATGCTCTGTTTTGGCGATACGACCGCAATCGCGGAAAAGGACTCTTTCTTGTGGCCGATGGGGTCAGCCATTGCAACTACGGCTCTGGCGATCGCGCCTCCTCTCTCGTGATCCAAGCCGCCCGCAAACGCTGGGATACCTTGCTCAAACAACCCATCATGGAAGAGAACACCACCCCCGAACAACGCCGCCAGATCATCCAATCGATCTTTGACGCCGCAAATGTCGCGATCTGCGCAGAGATCAACCAACGCTACGAACGCATCGACGGCTATGTCGAAGACGTCATGGGTTCGACCTGCGTGGCTTGCTTCCTTGACGGCTCCCACATGACGCTCGCCAACCTCGGCGATTCACGCGGCTACCTCAAAACCGAACACTACATCGAACAGATCACCGTCGATCACGACTACAAAACCGCCCAAATGCAGATCAAACAAGATATGCGTGCCCTGCAAAAACTCACGGGCGGAAGCCTGATCACCCGCTGCGTCGGCTCATTTCGCAAAGATGAAAAAATGAAGCTGCTACCGCGTGATCTCGAACCTGACTTCTTTGAACTGCGCCTACGCACAGACGATATCATCGTCATCTGCTCGGATGGACTCAGCGATTACGCCGGTGCCAACGAAGAAGAATCTCGATACGCCATCGCCAAACTTCTACAAGCCTATCCTGACCCCTTGAGTGCTTGCTTCTGGCTCATCGCCCTCGCCAACCAAAATGGCGGCGGCGACAACATCTCTGTGATCGAGATCAAAGTCATCGGACCCACACAATCCTAGCCATCGCACGATCTACCCTTGGCGCTCTGCTCGATACAAGGAAGCTTAACTCCATGATCATCTGCCCTGTCTGCGAAACTGAAAACGAAGCGCACGAACCCTTTTGCATCCTCTGTGGTGCAAAACTACAGCCCTCTACCCCAAACGCCCTCCCCAACACGACCTCCTTTACCTCGGAGATCGAAACGGCTCTTGATGATCTCCTCCCTCTCCCCGATGATATCGGCGAACAACCCGCTTCGTCCCCACACACTCCGTCCCTGCGCCCCAACCCACTCCAAATCAGCCCCTCCCACACACCCAACTCCGGCACACCAACATTCTCCCCTCAGCGGCTCATGACCACACGCAGCCCCGAGATGCTACCCGTCACAAACACCGCTGTCATCGACGAAAACGATCAAGACCTCAGCACACAACACTTCCGCTCCAAACCCGCCCCTACACCCAACCGTACCCCCGTCCTTCCCTCCTACAATACCGAAGTCCCTGCCCCCGGAACCCTCTGTCTGATCGTCTACTTCCAACGACGCCCCGCCCTCTATTTTCCCGTCATCTACGACGAGATCTTGATCGGGCGCACCGACCCCGCTTCCAACTCTTACCCCGATCTCGATCTCACTCCCTTCGATCCCGATCTCGCGATATCACGCAAACACACCTACGTCTACCGCGAGCAAGGCGCTTACTTTATCTACCCCATCAGCAACTCCGGTACCCAAGTCAACCAAGAAATGGTCGATATCGGTACAAAAAAACTCCTCAAAGAAGGCGACGTCGTGATCCTCTCTGGTCGCCTTGCCATCCGCTTCGCCCGCTCCTAATAAAGTCGCCTCGCCGCCCAGCACACCCACTCCGAAATCCACCTCGCCATCCGCTTCGCCCGCTCCTAATAAAGTCGCCTCACCGCCCAGCACACCCACTCCGAAATCCACCTCGCCATCCGCTTTGCCCACTCCAAAACGGCCCACTTCCCGCCCGAAACGCCCCGATATCTCTGCTGGCCTTGCCCGTCTCATACGATATCCGAGAGATGCACACAGCAAACGAGAGTGCGTAGATGCCCGATTCTTGGGCAGCCACACCTGTCTGCCCCGGCCTCTTTACGATCACGCAACGCGCGGATCTCGTATCACCCGACGCCATGCAAATCGCGCAAGATATCGTCTGCCCAAACGTCCAACAACCCCAGTTCTCCCGCAAGATGCAAGATGGTATACCGTGCGCGGATATCTTTGCAGTACACCACCGCACGCCGCGCACGTTCATCCGTCACACCGATCTCCCGAAATGTCACAGGACACCCCGCTGACAACAGCTCTTCGCGGATCGCCAACGCAGGGCGCAGCGTCGATTGAACATCCGCCAAGATCTCCGCCCATCCGCTCTTGAGCCGCGTCAGTCGCTCTCGCAACACCGCAGGCGTCGGAAACGCTTGCTTGGCATGCAACTCAACCGCCCCATACAGCGAGCCAAAACGCGTCCGTAGCACCTCTTCATAAGACGCCCACGATGGCAACGCTTTGACACGCTCCTCGATATCCCAAGACGACGGATCCAACGCGGCCAAACGCTCGTACATCGCGGCTGTCGTGATCGTCCCCACCCCCACTTGGCAGCCATGAAAGTCATGCCCTTCACCCCAAGCAAAGTGCGTCATATCGATGTAATGGCTGATCAGATGCTCCCCGCCGCTCGCTGGAGACGAAGAACCCGCCAAACTCATCGACATACCCGACAAACACAAACTCGCGCTTAAACGCCCCACCGCCTCGACATCTCGCAGCGGCAACTTCGATGCAACGCCTTCCAAAAGCGCCGATCCTGCCTCCACAAGCACCATCGCATCCGAAGAATAACCCGCGTCGTTGAGCCGATACCCCAACCGCCAATCCGCGTTGCTCACGGGCTTGGACAACAGATCTCCAAACCCCGAAGCGATCATCCGCGCTGGTGATCGCGCCATCACATCCAAATCCACCAAACAAGCCAACGGTGGATCACAAGGCTGCGTCGTCTTCACGCCCTCCGACAACAACGCCGCGATCCCCGAAGTGTAGCCATTCATCGACGGAGCCGTCGCCACCACCGCGTACGGTACCTTGGCTTGGTAGGCCGCCATCTTTACGATATCGTTGATCGTACCCGCACCCACCGCGATACACGCCACGATCTCCGCCGAAGCACGCAGATGATCTCGCAACACCCCCGCCTTCCGATCATCCGCCACAGGCACTTCCTCTCCCTCAGCAGCTTCGATCACATACAGCGCGTTTGATATCCCCGCTGCATCGAGGCTTGCGACGACGGCCTCACCCGCGATCTTGTGCGTGATCGCATCCACGATCACCAACCAACAACCACGCGGCAAGATCCCTTCCAAATACCCCGCACTTCGGGGCAATAGCTCCTGCTCCAACACGCACACCTTGGTCTGCAACCGCTCCACAAAACCTCGCAACACAGGCTCCACATCGATCTTGATCCGCGACAACCAGCACCTCCCATCTCAGCTTTTTTATCCACAAAAATAAAGATCACAAAAGAAATCAATGAGATAACGTTCTGGCTTTTACCTCACCCACAAAAAAAATACAACGGACGTGAACCTTTTTTCCATACCCAGCGTACCTACGCGTGCTGAAATTTCCACCCGTGTTATCGTCTCTTGACATCGTCAAAAAACTTCACCCCTCTTTCCCTCTTGACACCTTCAAAAGACATACACAACATCACCACCCAACTCTTTTTCGTCGGTAGGGAAACCTACCGAGATATCGCCCTTATCCATTCACTGCGACGTCCTGTCTCGTGGTTTCACCACGCAGGCCGAGCCCCAACCCTTGCTTGCGAGCGCACAGGAGAAAAAACGATGAAATACGGTATGAACGCCCGCGTCCTTGGGAATCCGGCCACCCTTGAACGCACACAACAAGACTGGGTCGGATGCGCGGTGAATACTCTTGATGCCCACAGTCATCCCTGACCTGCGGTATCCGGCGAAGCTCCCCTCGCCACACACACCGCGCTTTTTGACTTCGCACTTTTGGGCTTGTCACTCTCAACCAACGTCGACCTGTGACCTTGACCAAAAGCCTCCTCGAACACAAAGCGCCGCGCAACCCTGTTGCGCAACACTCCCTGCTCTTTGAAAACAAAACCTCTCGCGTCCGATCGAGTCTCGCTTGGTTCTCCCAAGCCTCGCTCTTTTACGCAGACGAAAATCGTGGATACCACGGCCTCTTTCAACTCTGAGCCCCCAAGCAACGCATTGATCGAGGTCACACCACACACGTGCGGCGATCTCTCAGGTGGGAGCGGTTGTGTGTGGTTCCCGGTGCCTTTCATACCACCTTGGCACCTTTGGGACGATAGCTTGCGCTCGCCCTCCTTCTTTGGGTGACCCTTGCTTCTTGCCTCCGCACCGTCTATCGCTTGGATCCCTGTCTTCTCTGCTCTCCAACACCCTCGTTGGCGTCCCTTTGAAGACGCTTCCTCATCTTTCCTTGGAAGCTCTTCGCACGACGAACAGCACCGCACAGCAGACAAGATCACACCCTCAGAGAAAAGAACTCCCCTCGATTGCCTACGCGAATGGTTTGAGCAAACCCCTTCCTGCGGATACATGAAATGCCATGTATCCGCTTTTTTTTGCGCTCCGCTCACAACCTACACACTCCCTGTGCCGAACCTCCCGATCAGATGCGCTCACACGCCGCGATATCGAAACCACCCACAACTCACGGATGTCCCATGCCTGACCTCCTCTTGTGGAAACAACTTCTCTCTCTTGATCTTGCTTCGCTTCCTGCTCCCCCCCCCCACACGCTCCACGCCCTTTTGCTCGCGCAAGCCGATCTACCCATCGAAAAGAAAACACCTTATCTTCAAACACTTGCACAATATTTCCCACACGCCCCCGCTTCTCTGCGCTCCGCCATCGCCATGTTCCTTGGTGGCTCACACGGCCCGATGGCATGGGCCTTTTGGCTCGATGCACTCGACCAAGCGGATGCAGATACTTTGCCTTTTCTCCTCCAAGCCTACCGTCAAAGCTGCGCCCATGATCCCGCACGATGGGTCCATGCGCTGTTTCACCCCGATCCTGCCATACGCCTCCAAGCCCTTTCCAAACGCCCCGAGGCCTTTCCCTCTCACTACGAGCTGTTGCTGTTTCCCGATCCCAACGCCCACGCCGCTTTGTGCGAACGCTTTCGACATCGCCCTCCCCAAGGCCCAGAGATCGCCACCCTGCTCCAGCTCCATCAAGCCCAAGCCATCGACGTATCCACCCTCCAACCTTGGCTACACGAAGCGTTCCTCCGACCACAAAACGCCCTCGATCTACTCCACCACCTTCCCGCCCCCTCCACCCAAAGCACCTACCTCCCGCCTGATCCGGATGCCCTCTGGCATCACCTCGCCTCTTCTCCCCAACAGTCCGACCTTCTCGACGTCTTGCTTGCTCTGCTTTGGCCCGCTCCTTCTTCCCCCTCGCAAGCCTGCACCGTCTTCCTTCGCTCCGCTTGCCTCGCGATCCAACAAAACAAACTCGCCCCATCACAGCATCTTCGCCTTGCCACCGCCCTTTTGCGCGTCGGCTCTCGTTCGACCCAATGGACCGAAGACGCCGCCCGCTTGCTCTTGAGCGCGATCCCTCGGCTCTTTGGAACACGCTATCTCTCCCTCTCTTTGCGCCAACAAGTAGCCCGCCAAATCCTCGATGATCGCCCTGCCGTCCGCCTCTTTGATCCACTCGCAGAATGGATCGACACCCCTCTTTGTCTTCGACCCGACGGACATTTCGATCTGATCGTCATCGCAGGTCTGATGGGCCTTGATAAATCCAATCCCTTTCAACACCTGCTTTCTCATCTCTCCCCTCAAATCCTCTTTGACGCTGTCCTCCGACACCCCGAAGGCGCAGTACGGATGCTTCGCCTTCAGCCGCATAGTTCCGTCGATCGGCTCAGTTACGACGCCCTGCTCGGCCTCGTCCTTCAAAAAGCACACACCTCCCCTCAATTCGTGGCTTACGCTCTACTCCATCTCCCCAACAAGCCTCTCGCTCTCTTCTGCGAACAGATGGCCGAACAGCCCCCTGCCCTCGACCTTTTGCTCCCATACTTGACCCACGCCCTTGATCTCCTGTGCCTCCCTCCCTCCCGAAAAAACCGAAAGCTCCAGCATCTCGCGGCTGTCTTGGCCAAAACCCTTTCTCCACAACACGCACGCCCCCTGCTTTATGCTCTCGCTCAAACCGATCAAAACGCCCTTTCCATCGAGATCCTCGAACAGATATCCCGACGCCTCCCTCCCGATCAACTCGCCCACAAGATCGCCCAACTCCCCCTGCGCTCCTTGCGTTCGATGCTCTCTCTGATCGATCAAGCCAGCGGCTTCTCTCTTGAAGCCGAAGAATCCGTCCTCCTCACTCTCCAACACCATCCCGATCCCTTCATCCAGACGTGGCTCCGTCAACAACAACGCCTCCGACTCGCTCAAGGCAGCGAGAGCCGACAACGCATCGAAGATACCCCTCGACCACTCCCCGAAGCCACGCTCCAACGCATCGCTCGCTGCGCAGATATCGATCTCGAAGACGCACTCCGTCCTTGCTACGACTTCCCCACCAAAGGTCTTTGTCACGCACTTCAACGCCGAAAAAAACCCACCCCTGAAGTCGAAGTCCTTGCCGCCCTATTAATTTGCCACGATCCGCTCCATCTCATCCTCGAACAATGGAAACGTTTTTCTGACGAATCTCCCGCCCTTTACGAGCAACTCGATCAACGGATGGCAACGCGCTGCTCCGATATGCGCGCCCTGCCCCTGTGTGGTCTTGTCTGGATGTATCGGTGGGAGCAACACCTTCACACCCTCGCACCTGCCCTACTCCGATCTCCCGAAGCCTTCGCCTCCTTTCTTCAACAAGGGCTTCAGATCCCCATCATGCCCTTGCGATGGCGCTTTTGGAAAGCAGCTTGTTTGCTTCTCAAAAAATGGCGATGGCACCCTCCCGCGCTTTTGCACCTCCTCTTCTCTGCCGAACTCGAACAACTCTTGCTCTCTGTGATCACTCTCGGCCACTCCGCCCCAAACACCGCTGCTACCCTCTTCTTCGACGAAACCCTTCAATCCATCGCCACCGATATCTTGCTCCTCCTTCACAAACTCCCCGCCGCACTGCCGACTGTGCGCTCTCTCCATAACCATCTCTTGCCTTTTCTTTCCAGCCTCCCCGAAAACCTCCGTACCACCGTACTCCTCTGGATGCGCGAACAAGACTTTTCTTTCCTCTCTCCCCCTGCTCTCCTCTCCCACACACACAACACGGAAAGCTTGCTCCACTCCATCCACCATCTCCACGCACCCGATGCCCTCGCACTCTATTGCCTCGAAGACTCGCCGCTCCTCGTTGAAGCCGCAGCCACCAAGCTCATCGGATACGGCGAATCCGGCTTACAACGCCTGCTCCCTCTGCTTTCTCTCTCCCACCAAAACACTCCCCCTGCGCAACTCCGCGTGCTGATCCGACTTGTCTCCTCATGGCCCGAAAGCCCCAGCCTTCGCGCACTTCGCGCCCAACTTCAACTAGCCCTCGACGCCATATCTTCCGACAACACCGCTCCTCATCCCTCCGTCTCTCCCAACGATCCCGTCCCCTACCAACCCTCCACACCGCCAAGCCTTCCCATCGAAGATCGCCTCCCCACGCTGCTCCCCGCACCCAACGCTCCTCAACGCTCCTCTTCAACCACCCCCCCCACCATCGAGATCCAACCCTGCTTTCTGCTTACGCTTGCCTTTCTTGAACGCGGAGAACGCTCGCTCTCTCGATATCTTCCCCTTCTTGCCCGCATCCCCGCGAACTCTCCCTCCCCGATCTCAAAACGCCCTTCACACCGACACATCCACATCCACCACCGAGCGCAAGAAACGCCGCTCTCTCCTCGCAACACTCCCGCGATGTGGTTGACAGAGAACGATTGGGAGCGACTTCTTCGTCTCGGGATATCCCAAGAGGAATGTGCGATCTGGTTTGCTACATCCGATCAATACCACGCTTACGCCCCCGCCATCCGCTCTCTCTTACAGCTACTTCCTGAAAACACCCTATCCACCGACACTCTCACACCATCCACACCACATACCCAAAACACCCTATCCACCGACACTCTCACACCATCCACACCACATACCCAAAACGCCCTATCCACCGACACTCTCACACCATCCACACCACATACCCAAAACGCCCTATCCACCGACACTCTCACACCATACGCCCCCAAAACCCTATCCACCGAGCGGATCGCGGCTCGCCTTGATGCGCTGGAGGGATTTCTTCTTTGCGGCCCTTCTCGCCTTGAAGAACTTCGTCTGCAAGCGGCAAAACGGCTTTTGCACTATGGCCGATGGCTTGGTTATCCTTTGTTGCTGCATACAACTCTTTACCAACAAAAAAGCAGCGAAGAACTACTTTCGATCTTGCGCCTTCTGCCCATTTCTTTGATCGAAAGCACCGCTCACGGGCTTTTGATGAACCATGCCGACCCCTCGTTCGAGCAGATCTTTTTGAAAACGGTCTCCTTGCTTCCGCTGACGCTCGAACAAAAAGAACGAATCGCTCGGCCTTTTTTGCAACACGCCCAACATGCCCTCACCCAAGAGCGTGCGCTGTCTTTGCATCGCCTACCCACCGAGCGCACCGAATCCATCCAAAAGCTTGCACGCCTCTGTGCTTGGGGAATCCGCCTTGGGCGGCAGATCTCAGGAAAAGTCTTTCGAATTCGTTTGATCGCAGGCCGTGATCTCGGATACACCCGCCTCGAAACACCGCGTATCTTCATCAATCCCCTTCCGCTGTTGCGCCAAGAACGCCACGCTGAGGAGATCGTCAAAGGTTTGATCTTGCACGAGTTGGGACATCACCTCTACCACGCTTCCCCCTCTTCTCGGGAGATCTGGAAACAAGCCCAACAAGAGGGCATTCAACCGCTGCTCAACCTTGTCGCCGATGAACACCTCGAACGAAACCTGCGCGCTAAAGAGCAAGAGTTCGGCCATTCCCTCCAATCTCTCGCTGCCTACGGGTTCCAACACAACCAACGCGAGATCCGCGCCTTCTTTCTTCTCGATCAGCTAGGCCCCTCGGCATTGGAGACCCTGACACAATCTCCTCCCACAGCAGCCCGTATGCACGGGTGCATCCGCATCCACACAGGCGGGATCCTGCGCGAGGCTGAACGACGAGGGGCCAGCTTTTCTCGATTTATCCGCGCTTTGCGCATGGGACTTGGAAACCGCTTCCGCGATCCCCTCGTTGCCAAAGCCCTCAACCTCTTCCACAAAGACTTCCGCCACCTCGATATGCAAGGACTCTATCAGATCGCCACCAAACTCCGCGATATCTTCTCTTACCAAACCCGCCTACTCGATGACCTCGACACCGAACATACCCTTGGTTGCGACCTGACCGAGATCTTTCGTGACAGCTACGGCCTCACCGACGAAGAACTCCAACGCGCCATCGAAGAAGAACTCTACCCACGCCCACACGCCCAACCCTCCGCCCTCGACGAGATCGAACGCCGAAATATCAACCTCTCCAAAGATCTGCACTTTTCCCCCATCCACCACGTCCAACCGCTGCTCTACAGCGCCGAAGCCGCCCAACAATACGCTCAACAAGTCGCCCATGAAAGCCGCAATCTCCGACGCTACCTCCACCAGCTCGGACTCCACCTCCGTCCCCAAAAACGCCGCGTCCAAGGCCATCACATCGACACCCATGTCCTTCGTTCCGCGATCTTGCGCGGTGACCCACGCTTTCTCACCGCCCGACGGCTGACTCCACACAACCACCTTTTTCTTGGCGTCTTGATCGACTGCTCTGGCTCGATGAACGGCGACTCCCTCGAAAAAGCCAAAGCCTTCGCAAGTTTAATCGCCGAAGCCACCGTATCCATCGAAGGGATCGATGCACGCTTCTTCGGATTCAACGACACCACACTCTTTGATGCTGGTGATGCCCGTCATTGCGCCATCCACGCACTACAAAGCGCAGGCGGAAACAATGACGCCGCAGCAATGCTCCATCTCGCCAAACTTGCCCTCGCAAGCAAACGAAAAGCCCGTATCCTCGTCATGATCAGCGACGGTAGCCCCACCGAATGCTCCGTCACCGCCTTGACCGCTCTGGTTCAACGCATCACCCAAAAAATGCACATTCTCTGCGCACAAGTCGCTGTCCGACCCCTTCCTTCCGCCTCTTTCCCCCACTACATCGAGCTGACCAACGATGACATCGCTCTCTCCACCCATCGCTTCGGACAACTCATCGCACGCCTTGTCGCCCAAAGTCTCCGCCGTACCTGATTCGTTTTTGTTTTGTTGGATGGTTTTGTGGGGCGCTGTGCGTTCGTGGTGTTTTGTTTTGTGGGGTGCTACCCCACGCCCCGCAAGGGACTGTCGCCCCTTGACCCCCGTGTTGGCGAAGAGATCGTTGTTTTCAACACAAACCATTGTGTCGCTTGAAAAGGTCGCGGACACGGGCTTTTTAGAATAGGATAGAGGTTGTACGGAATCCGTCGGATATACGTCCGCATGATGTAGGGGCGGTTCGCGAACCGCCCGCATTGGCATAAGGTGAAGAAAATAGGATGGAATGTCATGGAGATACGGAGAGAGGAAGGGTTGAAAAGGTGGTTGTCTTCGCGTGACCTCACCCCCCCGACGCTTCGCGTCACCCCCCTCTCCACGCGGCTTACCATCCCCCACATTTTTTGCATGGACGAAGATGGCAACGAAACGATGGAATCCACAAGGTAGGGTGCACATGGCGGGATGGCGGGATGGCGGGATGGCGGGATGGCGCAAGCCCTGCCCCGACGAAAACAACGGATGATGCGGTGGACGTGATACGATATGTGACCCGTCCCTGTAGGGGCAACCCTTGCGGTTTCCCGAACGACGGGCATTTGACGCAATATCCTGCGCCGCCCCTGTAGGGGCAGCCCCCCGTGGCTGCCCAATCGACGGTCATTTGACGCAAACAGACGGCCAAGCCTCACCACAAAACCCACACCATGCCTCGCGTTCGTGGGGTTTCACCCCACACCCCACAAGGGACTTTCGCCCCTTGACCCCCTATCGGCGAAACGAGCCATCCTTCTTCAAACCAACGGCTCTGTCGCTTGCACACTCAACACACACCTTACTTCGCCTTTCGGGACGGCTTCCGCTTCGGTCGCTTGCCGCTTCGCTTGCTGCGCTTCCTTTGCTTCTGCCTCCCGCGTCTTCGTTCGGCCACTTTACCTACCGCACTCTACGTAGACACCATGCTCGTTTTCGCCAAGGGTAAAAGGGTAAAAGGGACAAGGGTCAATACCTGAGAAGACGAAAGCCGAGGTTGCCGTCGCGAATCGTCGGCGCATCGCTGCTGCGAGACGCTGAGCGCACGAGCCCCGCGTGGCTGTTCCAACCACCACCTCGAGACACACGCAACGTACTACTACCGCTACGTAGTGGATCTTGCGTACCCAGTCCTTCATACGAGCCGTACACATCCATCGTCCACTCGTACACATTCCCCAACATATCCTTCAATCCCCACCCATTCGCGCTCTTTCCGCCCACCGGATGCGTTTTGCTGTCACTATTGCCACCATACCAAGCCACATCGTCTAGCTCCCCATGACGTGCCCCTGTGCTTCCCGCTCGTGCTGCATACTCCCACTCCGCTTCCGTCGGCAGTCGCCAACCCTTGCATCCAAAGATTCCCCTCTCCGTCTCTGTGCAAGCCGCCAATCCTTGCGCTTCCGACAGCTTCTCCGCAAACTCCCGCGCTTCGTGCCAACTCACCTGCTCCACAGGACAGTTGTCACCACACGACGAGAAATGCGATGGATTCCTCCCCATCAATGCCTTGTACTGCCCTTGCGTCACTTCGCTCTCTAACATCCAGAATCCTTTGCTGATCGTGACACTTCGCTGTGGCGACTTATTATCTGGAATTATATAATGCGACTTATTATCTGGACTTGTATCAAAAATGAACCCTCTTCTATATCCTTCCACAGGTTTTGACGAACTTAGGCTCGGCTCATTCTCTGAACTCCCCATCGTGAACGAACCCGCTGGAATCCAGCGCATCGCGAATGTCGCTCCCTTTACCCTAAAGCTATGACGCGCTCCTTCTGACGGCTTCGACAGCCTTTCCACAATGTTACAACCCTCTTTCTGTCCCAAGCGACATGCCCTGCGATACCACAGCAACGCCTCCGAGGACGAACGACCCTCCTCTGCTTTCCCTTTCTCCAAGGCTTTTAAGCCTTCATGCATTTGACAAGCTTCGGCATACTTGACCCCACACGCCGTTTTCAGCCAATACAACGCAAGCTGTTGCTCCTTTCCCACCTGCCCTTTTCCTCGCGCAAACCATGCCTCACCACGCGCTTTGCAGCCTTCCGCATATCCCTTCTCGCACGCCAACTTGTACCATCTATCCGCATCGCCCCACTTCGACGGCTCCGATTCCGCACCCTTGCACCACTTCAGCCCCATCTCCCAAGCCTTCGCACACCCTCCATCTTCTCCCAAGCTGCACGCCTTCGCATACCACTCGCTCGCTTTCCCCAACGACCGCCCTTCTTCTCTTTTCCCCCGCGCCATGTACCTCCTCACCATCCGACGTTTCCGCTCCAACGCCCGTTCCACTCTCTGTTGCTCTAGCCCCTCTCGAAGCGACTTCAACGCCCTTTCCAATC
>JAKLKB010000047.1 GCA_023150835.1 Myxococcota bacterium
GATATCGTATAATACGAGATCCGCCCGTTGTGTGATCGTAAGGACGTAGGGGCAGACCCCTGTGTCTGCCCAATCATAGGGCGTCTACGTGTTCTCGTTTGCGGTGTACGGCACTCGGATATCGTATAATACGAGATCCGCCCGTTGTGTGATCGTAAGGACGTAGGGGCAGACACAGGGGTCTGCCCAATCATAGGGCGTCTACGTGTTCTCGTTTGCGGTGTACGGCACTCGGATATCGTATAAGTCCTATCCGAGAAAGAGAGGGCAAAAAAGATATCGAATCAAAGGGGATTTGGGGTGTTGGGGGAGGTGGGTTGGGGCGGATGGGGAGCAAAGCGAAAGAGGATCTTGGGGGGTGTGTAGAGGGTGGCACCGGCTTGTTTGAGGGGGGGTCTGTAGACGAGGCGGATGCGGGACATGGGGGCTTTGTAGTAGCGAAAGATCTGTCCGATGGAATGGAGGCGAAGCTGCGCGAGGCGTTTGGGATCGCGGGCGTAGCTGGGGGTGTAAGAGTAAGCGGGTCTTCCATAGCGGGCATAGCGTCCGTAGCGTCCGTAGTAGCGGCTGTGGGAAGAGGGGTTGTGGGGTGTGTGTGCGGGGATGACGGGAGTGATCTCGACGGTGAGGTTGCCAAGGGAAGGGGCAGCGCGCAGCAAAGCGGTGAGTTGCCCGAGGATATCGCGATGGTTGTAAGGGACGTGGTAGCTGTAGCCTGTAAAGAGGAAAGGGCGGAGCATTTGAAGGGTGCCGTCGGGTTGGATCTTGTTGAAGGAGAGGGTGGATTGTCCGGAGGGTGGGCAGCCGTTGTCGGAGGGAGCGGCTGCGGTGGAGGTTCGAGCAGCATAAAGGCGGGTGGTTCGGGAGTGAGAAACAGGGAGAGCGGGTCGGTAGCTGGTGCCTGCTTTGTGTTGGAGGGGGCAAAGGTCAAGGATATCGGGGATCTGATCGTCGTCGGCGTCGCGGGAGAGGAACTGGGGGTAGTTGGGGATCTCTTGTCCGAGGGCAGCTTGTCGTTGGAAGGCGGCGCAGGAGATACCGTGTTGTTTGATCAGGCGGTCGTCGGTGCGGCAAAGGGCTTGGGAGGAGAGGGGGGAGATCTCGATCTGTTCGGGTTTGACGCCGAGTTGGAGCAGGTTGTGTTGGAGGGTGTGGAGGCGTTGTTGGGTGAGGAAAGAGGCGTCGGGTTCGTTGGGTTCGGAGCCAGCGCGCAGGGAGATCTTTTGTTGGGGGGATTGTTTGAGGGAGTCGGCGATCTGGTTGAGGATGCGTTGTTGGGTGGTGTGGGTGATCATCCAGTGGCAGCGGGGGAAAGAGAAGAGTGGTCCGGTGTAGGGGACGTTGGTTTGCCAGAGTTGTGCGGGGAGAGGAGAGTGTAGGAAGTTCGGGTGAGGAGTGGGATGCAAGCAGCGGTCGGCATGATCGGAGAGCAGGAGCCAATATCCCCATGCTTGGAGGTGTTTTTGGTTTTTGAGCAGAGCGGCGATGCGTTCGCGTAGAGCGTCGGGTTCAAAGGCGGGTTGTGTTTGGTAGGCGCGGGCATAGGAGATGGCGGCGAGTGGAGGGTTGGATTTTTGGGTATATTGGGCGGCTTGTTGGAGGAAGAAGGCTTCGCGTTTGGGGGGGTCGAGAGTGGAGAGGCTTTGGAGCCAATGGTGGTGAGCGGATTTGTGTTGTCCTTGGGCATCGTAGAGGGAGGCGATGCGTTGGTGGAGAGCGGGATCGCGGGGGGAGGCTTGTTGGAGGCGGAGGTAGAGTGGTAGAGCAGCTTGGTGGAAGCCTTTTTTTTGAGCGAGATCAGCGAGTTGTTGGAGGGTTTGTGGGGGGAGGTTGGGTGTGTTGGCGATGTACCGGATAAGGGTTTGTTGGTGGGAGGGTTCGAGTTGTGGGAGGAGGCGTTGGAAAGGGGACCAGACGGCGTCCAGTCCGTTGGTGGCGATAGAGAGGTGGAGGATGCGTCGAGCGAAAGCGCGGTCGTTGGTATCGACGCAGCAGCGTTTGGAGAGTTGTTCGAGATAAGCGGGGGTGCGTTTGTGGGGTTGCTGTTGGAGATAGCGCATCCAGAGGGTTTCGGCGCGGTCAGGGTGTCCCAGATGTTCGAGCAGGAGGGCGGTTTTGTGAAGGAGGGGTGTTTGTTCGGGTCGTTGGAGCAGCATGAGTTCAAGGATGCGCAGGAGGAGGTCGGTTTGGTTGTATTTTTCGGAGAGATAGGCAAAGAGGCGGAGGGTTTCGTAGTTTTTGGGGGATTGGAGGATCTTTTGGAGGAGTTGATGGCGGTGGGCAGGAGCGAGGGCGCTGTAGATCTGTTCGAGCCAAGGGAGATCTTCCCATTGGAAGGGTTGGGAGAAGAGTTCGGGTGCGATTTTTTGGAGGGAGAGGCGGTAAGCGTAGATGCCGATGGCTTGGGAGATAAGGGTGCGATAGATGGAGGGGAAGCGTTTTGAGGCTTGGAGGAGTTGGGAGAAGAGGAGATCGCGTTCTTTGTGAAAGGATTGGAGTTGGTAGAGCATCTGGTGGAGGGAAGTGCGCCAGAGGGGGAGGTCGGCGGGTTCGATCTCGCGCAGGGCGAGGGATTGGATGACGGCTTTGGTCCAGACTTTGGAGAGTGCTTCGCGGATGGTTTGGATATCGCGATAAGGGATGAGGCCGGAGTATTGGAGGGCGAAGAGATTTTTTTGTGTGGCGAGGAAGTATTGGACGGGGAGGTCGTCGTGGTGGTGGAGTTGGATCTTGGTGAGCCAAGCGGCGCGTTCTTTGGGGAAGAGTTGGTAAGAGGAGGTGCGTTCGATGATGTGGAGAAGTGGGGTGATGGGTTTGGGAGGATGTTGGACCAAAGAGTCGATGGCATCGGCGGTATGTGTACAATGAGCGCGTTGTTGGCAGAGCATCAAGAGGGCATCGGCGCGGGCTTGTTGATGGGCCTCGGTGTGTTCGCCAGAAAAGGCGGAGAAGAGGGCGTCTGTGGCTTGTTTGGCCCAAGGGCTTTGGAGGAGAGGTCGAAACATCTCGATCATCTCGCGGGGGTTTTCGGCGAGTTTACGGCGTTGGAGATAGGTGCGCAGTGGCTGATCAAGGCGGGAACGGACGTAAGTTTCGAGGAGTTTTTGAGAGCCGTCGCTTTCAAGGAGTAGGGCATCTTCGGCGCGTTGGAGATGTTCGCGGGTGGTTTGGTTGCGTTCGCCGCAATGCCAGCGCAGGGCGTAGATCTGGAGGCGCAAGACAGGGCGAAGAGAGTCGACGAGTCCGCGCATCTTGGCGGTTTTGTCGAGTTGAAGGATGCGTTTGATCGAGGGGCAGATCTGGCGTTGCCATTGTTTTTGCGGGTTGGGTTGGGCGTAGCGGGTGATCTTTTGGTAAGAGCCGCGCAGTTCGTCCCAAGGGCGGAGCGCCCAAGCAGAGGCAAGGATGGCTTGTTTGGGGGCGAGAGGTGGAGAGAGGGCGCGTTTGGCGAGAGAGGCGATCTTTTCTTCGTGTTGGGTTTGGAGGAAGAGGATGTGCATTTGCTTGAGTTGGATGGGATCGGCCTCTGTGGCGCGTTCGAGTGCGCGGCGGGCTTTGGTGGAAAGAGTGGAAGCGCCCATCTGATCGGCGGATTGCTCGATCTTGAATAAGGTATCCCAATCTTTGGGGTAGCGTTGGAGAGTTTGTTCGAGGAGTTTTTTGGCTTGGTTGTAGTCTTTGCGGGCTTGTTGTGTGGCATAGCGCGCCCACATCGTCCATTCTTGGCGGCGTTGGGCGTCCCATTGGAGGACGCTGTTTCGGACGGAGAGGGCGGACCAGACGTCGGTTGTTGGGGGGGGCGGTTGGGTGTAGCGTCTGCGATAATACAGGTGTCTTCGATAGGCGGCGTAACTAGAGGAGGAAGATTGGAAGAGATGGATGGGGGTCCAGCGGCCTTTGAGGGGACGGCCAGAGCTTCGGAGGAAGCTATCGGCGAGTTGGAGCATGTGCGAAGGGCGGGCGTGTCCGTATTTGACGAGGGCTTGGATGTGTTCGTTGGCGGCGGGAAAGTCTTGTTCTTTGGAGAAGTGTTCGACGAGCCAGAGGCGGGGTTCACGCAGAGAGGGTTTGAGGCGAAGGACGCGCTTGGCGATCTGGATGGCTTCGGCCTCTTGTTTGTTTTCGCGGTAGAGTCGGGCAAGAAACAAGAGTTCGCGGGGATCTTTGGAGCGTTTCCATGTTTTGGCGAGGCGTTCGGTGAGGGTGGGGAGATCTTTTTGATGGCGGAAGATCTCGGTTTCGCGTTCGAGGAGTTCCCAGCGCATCCAGTCGTGGAGCGTGCCGATTTTACGGGCATCTTGGATGAGTTGAAGGGCTTGGGTGTAGCGTTGTTGGTTCATCTCGATGCGGCTGAGGCGAAGGGCGAGGCGCAGACGTTCGGCGGATCTGGATTTTTCGTAGAGTGGGCGGAGGATCGCGCTTGCATCGGCCCAATACTGGTGCTGTTCGTAAAGCTGGGCGAGTCCGTGTTGTTGAGAGGAGGACCAAGTGATCTTAGAGATCTGGGGTTGTATCCATGCCAAAGCGGCGGCATCACGGGCTTGGAGAGAGACTTCTAAGATACGCAACAGCAGTTTGGGTCGGTTGCTTTCGGGGACGAGGGGGAGGAGTTGTTGGAAGGTGGTCATGGCCTCGCGGGGGCGTTTTTGAGAGAGATGGATGGAGGCGATACGGAGCAGGGGCGGTTGTTTTTGGGTGGAGCGGTTGGCGATGTCGGTCCAAAGGCGCAAGGCTTCGGCGTGTTGTGCTTGGCGTTCGAGGGCGCGAGCGTAGACGATGGTGGCAGAGAGGTTTTGGGGAGAGCGTTGGTAGTGAGCCTTCCATTGGGCATAGAGGGCGCGGCGGGCGGGGGCCTGTTTGTGGAGGCGTAAGAGTTCGTGAAAGGCTTTTTGGGAGTAGGGTTCGTTTTGGAGGATCTCTGCCCAGCGTTTGATCAGGACAGAGGAGCGATCACCGCGCTTGAGCTGCCAGTCGTCTTCGGCATCTGCAAGGGGAAGAGACCCCCCGTAAAAGAGGAAAAAAGCAAAAAGATTCAGCCAAGAAAAGCGCAGTATGTTTCGCAAGGTCGGGCCCTTTATTCACAAACGGGTGAGTTTGGTGCGCACAGTTCGCGCCCCATCCGACAGTTGGACTGCATCGCTGCGGTGCATCAGGGCCAAACGCATCGGAAGCCGAGATCCAAGCGACGCGAAGAAGCAGAAAAGGCCCATCTTCGGGCGGCGAGGAGTTCAGCGGGCTGAGAGGACCAGCTACCACCACGGGCTTCGCGGTGGTAACAAACCTGATCAGCGGTGGTCTCGGAGGCGCAATCGCGAGTCCATTCGCGAACGTTGCCCGCGAGATCGAATACCCCAAAAGGACTGCGATCCGAGGTTTTAGAGCCGACAGATGCCGTTTTGGGTGGACGGGGGCATATTCGCTTACGTCGTTTGGGGCTGCCAAAGACAGCACGTGTGCAATCTGGAGACGTACCTGAGAAGGGAAAGATCTGTCCTTCAAAGCCACGCGCAGCTTTTTCCCATTCGAGAGAGGAAGGTAGACGCTTGTTGCGAAAGCGGCAATATGTGGCGGCTTCTTCCCATGTGACGGAGACAACGGGCTGTGTGGGTGCTGAAAAGCCCGTCTTTTGGGAGGCTGCGAGGGTCTGGCAAGCGCCTGCGTTGACGCAGATGGCATAATCGCGCCATGTCACTTCGTAGCGATCGATCCAAAAGGTCGGAAGACGCCGCCATTGGATCGGAACAGGGCTACCAAGGCCACCGTAGGGAAACCAGCCTTTGGGGACACGGCGCATGGCCTTGAGATCGGGGGGAAGGCGCAAGGGCTGCGAAGGCGGGACAAGAGCTTGTGTGGGCGGCGATGGGCGGGGCGAAACAGCAGAGCGAGACAGCGTGTGTGGGCGGCGCGTGTGAGGGCGAGATCTTCGTCGGGGTGAAGGGCGACGGCGAGGTGCAGCGGTGCGTTTTGAAGGTTGTTTGGAGCGAGGGAGAGGCGAAGTGGTGGAAAGCGAAGATCTCGGTGGTTCCGGCGAGATCCAGCGTTCGATCAGGCGTTGTGTGTGGCCGTTGTAAGAAGCCCATCCAAGGGCCGAAGCGACGGTGAGCAACAGCAGTACCCAGCCCCACCGCCATTTGCTGGCAGAGGGTGAAGCCTCGATCGCAAAAGCAACGTCTTCGTGAAAGAGAGAGGGATCGACGGAAGAGGAGGATGGACCGAAAGCAGCGAGTTCTTGGGAAGACGCGAGAGCGCGTGCGGGGTACGAGCCTGAGAGGATATCGGCACGAAATCGAGCGACGTGTTCGTCATCGTCGGGGAGCGTGGGGAAGTCGTTGAGGGCTTGGGCCAGATCAGCTACAGAGGAAGGGGGCGGGTGGTGGGCTTTCGCGGTTTTGAGCAGCGTTGGGTTAGAAGAAGGTGTTGAAAGGCTCGGTGGGATGGGCGTTGATGCGGTGAGAGGTGTGTTTGTGGGGGATGCGGTGTTTGTGGGGGATGCGTTGTTTGTGGGGGATGCGTTGTTTGTGGAGGATACGTTGTTTGTGGAAGGAGCGGAGGGATAGTCGTTTGTGGAAGGAGCGGAGGGATGGTCGTTTGTGGAGGGAGCGGGTGTGGATGGTGTGAGGAGCGAAGGTTGCGGAGCGGGGGAGGCTTGGAGGATGGCTTGTTGGTAGGAGAGGTAGGCATCGCGATCAAAGTCGGAGGTTCCTTGGTGGGGTGCGGGAGGGGCTGAGCGTGGGATGTGAGGACGAAGTAAGCCGAGGGGAGTGCTTGTTGGGGCGTGTTGGTGTGGGGCGGTTGCGGGGAGGTGGGCGGCCCCTGCAAAGACGGCTTCGGATGGGAGACTTGAGGAGGAGCCGTCAACGGCGGAAGCTGGAGCAAGCGAAGCGGCTTGGTGGATCTCTTGTTTGAGTGCATCGCGATCAAAGTCGGCAGTCCCTTGAGATGCGGGACGTTTGACCTGTGCGATTGGCGCAAGCAGGGGATCCATGAGGCTTTGTGGAGCAGGAGCTTTTGAGGGAGAGAGAAAGCCCGATGGCTCGAGAAAGAGGGAAGAGTCGGAAAGACGCGATGGATCGGGAAAGAGGGAAGAGTCGGAAAGACGCGATGGATCGGGAAAGAGGGAAGAGTCGGAAAGACGCGATGGATCGGGAGAAGTCGATGGATCGGGAGAAGCCGATGGATCGGGAGGGTGAGAGGAGCGAGACGGAGCGGAACGTTCGAGCGACGATGACGGGCGATGGATCAAAGACAGCAAGGCGTCGCGTGCTTGTTGGGCGTCAGGGAAGCGGTCTTTTGGGTCTTTGGCGAGGAGGGTTTGGTGCCAAGGATCAAAGCCCGAGGGGAGGCGATCAAGGAGTCCTCGGTCGAGCGGGGGGCGAGGATCACGGAGGATCTGTTGGAGGATGTGAAGGTGAGCGATCCCGTCGATCATGCGCTCGCCAACAAGGGTTTCGTAAGCGATCACCCCAAGCGCATACAGATCACTGCGGGCGTCAACGGCGCTGAGATCTTCGATCTGTTCGGGGGCCAAGTACTGGACAGCGACAGCTTCGCCGGCGTGCTGCCCCAACGTTGAAGAAAGCTGCGCAAAGCGTATCCGTGAGACACCAAAACCGCTGATTTTGCACGTCAAGATCGGGTCGTGGGCTTTATGTTGTCGGGTTTCGACCAAAAACAGATTGCTAGGCTTGAGATCGCGGTGGATGACGCCCTGTCGATGGGCATGATCCAAGGCTTCAAGGATATCCAATAACAAAGACAGCGTGATATCAGGAGCCAGCGGGCCTTCCAAGAGTTTGGCTTGGAGAGTCGGTCCATGCAAAAGCTCCATCACAAGGGCCAATCGGCCCTCTTCTTCCACAAAGCCGTCAAACCGCACGATCGATGGATGCACCAATTGAGCGAGGAGCTCTCCTTCACGTCGAAGCAACCGCCTTGCAGCGATATCGCCCTCTCGCAAAGGCGGCAACATCTTGATCGCGAATTCTTGTTGATCCGAGTGCCGCTTTGCACGATAAACCCGCCCCATCTCCCCTTCGCCCAACAGCTCGACCAGTGTGTAGCCTCCCCACGAATCCCCAAGACCGCTGCGCAGCCCTTTTTGTGATGTGCTTGACGGCGCACTTTCGGGCGCAGGGGTCAACCAACTCGCGTCCGACAATCGGCCACATTGAACGCAAAAGCGGCTTTGTTTGGGATTTTCATGACCACAAGCTTCACAACGCATTCGATTTCCAGCGGTTTTCTATCGGTTTGATCGTTACGCAGCTCCCCTCAGACGGCAAGAGGCTTTGGAAGATTCCCACGCCCTGCGCCTTTGTCCAAGAGCGGGGCGATTGATTTTTTGCTAGATTTCGAAAATGATTGAAGATTCTTTGATGAGCGCGTTTGGAAAATTTTTTCTTGACAACCCTTGAGGCGGTCTTATCTCTTTGCCCAACAAAGACAGACCCCCCCCAAGGGGACGGCCCTGTCTCTCCACGCCAAGCGCCAAAAACTCTCCGCTCGACGAGATATTTTGGCGCGTCTTTCTCCTTTCATTCATTCTTGAACAGACGCTCGTTACCGACGATCCTTTCGGATACACGGCGTCCTTGTGATTTGGAGATCTACTTCGATGAAGATGAAGCCGCTGCATGACCGTATCCTTGTCACCCGTATTGAAGAAGAACACAAAACCGCTGGTGGGATCATTATCCCCGATACAGCCAAAGAAAAACCCCTCCAAGGGAAAGTAGTGGCTGTGGGCGCTGGCAAGATCCTCGAAGATGGTTCGCGCCGTAGCCTCGATGTCAAAGAAGGACACCGCATCCTGTTTGGCAAATACTCTGGTACAGAGATCAAGATCGATGGCAAAGAACACCTGATCCTGCGCGAAGACGATATCCTCGGAATCCTCGAAGATTAATACCCCCACGCACATCCCCTCTCGCCCACCCAAGTCCTTCTTTGACGTTGCGACTGCAAGAGGCCGGTGAGAGGGGCTTGTTGGTGTGGTCTGCCGCGTTTTTCCTTTCCACATCCGAAGCTTCGGAACGAAATTTTTCAAAAGGAGCCGTTCATGGCTAAGCAGCTTACCTTTTCGCAAGACGCCCGCAAACAAATCCTCCAAGGCGTCAATACCCTCGCCGATGCCGTCAGCGTCACCCTCGGACCCAAAGGCCGCAACGTGGTGATCGAAAAATCCTTCGGCGCACCCGTCGTCACCAAAGACGGCGTTTCGGTGGCCAAAGAGATCGAACTCCAAGACAAATTCCAAAATATGGGCGCACAGATGGTGCGTGAGGTCGCTTCCAAAACCTCGGATGTTGCGGGCGATGGAACCACTACTGCCACCATTCTTGCACAAGCGATCTTTCGCGAAGGCATGAAGTTCGTCACCGCTGGCCACAACGCGATGGATCTCAAACGCGGTGTCGAAAAAGCCGTCGATGCCGTCGTTGCAGAACTTCGCAAACTCTCGAAACCCACCAACGATCGCAAAGAGATCGCCCAAGTCGGCACGATCTCGGCGAACAACGACACCGCCATCGGCAGCATCATCGCCGAAGCGATGGACAAAGTCGGCAAAGAAGGCGTGATCACCGTCGAAGAAGGCAAGAGCATGGACACCACGCTCGAAGTCGTCGAAGGGATGCAGTTCGATCGCGGCTACATCAGCCCCTACTTCGTCACCGATTCTGAGCGCATGGAAGCCGTCTTGGAAAACCCCTATATCCTGATCTACGACAAAAAGATCAGCGGTATGAAAGATATGCTCCCTGTCCTCGAACAAGTGGCCCGTTCTGGCAAGCCCCTTGTGATCGTCTCGGAAGACCTCGAAGGCGAAGCCCTCGCAACGCTCGTCGTGAACAAACTGCGCGGCACACTCAACGTCGCCGCTGTCAAGGCCCCCGGCTTTGGCGATCGCCGCAAAGCCATGCTCGAAGATCTCGCCATCCTCACTGGCGGCGAAGTCATCTCCGAAGAAGTCGGCTGGAAACTCGACAAAGTCACCCTCAAAGAACTCGGAACCGCCAAGCGTATCCAGATCTCCAAAGAAAACACCACCATCGTCGATGGCAACGGCTCGATGGACAAGATCAAAGGGCGCGTGGGCCTGCTCCGTCGTCAAATCGAAGAAACCTCCAGCGATTATGATCGCGAAAAACTCCAAGAACGCCTTGCCAAGCTCGTCGGCGGTGTGGCTGTGATCCAAGTCGGTGCAGCCACCGAAGTCGAGATGAAAGAGAAAAAGGCCCGCGTTGAAGACGCCCTCCACGCAACCCGCGCTGCCGTCGAAGAAGGCATCGTTGCGGGTGGTGGCGTCGCTTACCTTCGTTGCCTCAAAGTCCTTGATACCGTCCAAGCCACCGAAGAAGAAAAATTCGGTGTCCAGATCATCCGCCGCGCCCTCGAAGAACCCCTCCGTCGCATCAGCCAAAACGCAGGCGTCGAAGGTTCTGTCGTGGTCAATCGCGTCAAAGAAGGCCAAGGTTCCTTTGGTTTCAACGCAGCCACCGAAGAATACGGCGATATGCTCCAATTCGGTGTTGTGGACCCCACCAAGGTGACCCGCACAGCACTCCAAAACGCTTCTTCTGTGGCTGCACTCTTGTTGACCACCGAAGCGATGATCGCTGACAAGCCCGAAGAAGAAAAAGCAGGGGCTCCTGCGGCAGGTGGCGGCATGGGCGGTATGGGCGGTATGGGCGGCATGGGCGGCATGGGCGGCATGGGCGGCATGGGCGGCATGGGCTTCTAATCCCCCGATCTATCCGACAAATCGCTCTTCTTCTGCTTTGAAAAACCCTCGTGATCGAATCACGGGGGTTTTTTCGTTTGGGCGTGTGCGTGTGTGCGATCTTGTTCGGTGGATCGGCGTGTTGGAACTCTTGATGAGGGGGGAGTGCTTGGGTGTAAGTGGGGTGGAGTGCTTGGGTGTAAGTGGGGTGAAGGCTTTCGCGCACCGCAACGGAGCGAGGGGTTTTTGTGGAGTGCTTGGGTGTAAGTGGGGTGAAGGGCTTGGGGGGTCGGTGAGATCAAACGCGGGTGAGAAAGGTCTTGGGCTGAAACGCGGAAGGTTCGTCTATACCGCTGTCGCGTGTCTTGTGGTGAGCGAAGAAGAACAACCTCGCAAGAAAGAAACGGCTGTAGTACAAAGAGCAGGGATGTGTTTGTGCTTGAGTGAGACCGCTTTCGGTATGTACGAGTCTTGAGGAGTAAGGATTGCAAGGTCACGATGAAAAGACGCTGCTTGCGAAGGCAAAGTCCGGTGATGAGCAAGCGTTTATGGCCCTCTATCAGAAGTATTATTCGACGGTCTATCGTTTTTGTCAGACCTTTGGTGGGATCGATCGAGACATCGCGAAGGATATCTTGCAAGAGTCCTTTGTTCGGGCGTTTCGTCACCTCGGCAAGTTGCGCGAAGGGCAAAAGTTTCTTTCGTGGCTATTGACGATCACACGCAACCGTTGCCTGAGCCACCTCAGCAAAGAGGAAAACTTTGGCAAAAAACATTCGGCGTGGAGTCTCGAAACGGAACTTTTTTCCGTACCCGATAACTTGGAGCAGATCGAGACAGAGCGTCAGATCGCTTTGGTTCACCAGATCATCGACGATCTGCCGAGCGGTGGAATGAAAGACTGTGTACGAGCCTTTTATATAGAAGGATTGAGCACCTCAGATATCGCGCAACGCCTCGATATCCCCAAAAGCACCGTGACCACGCGCCTTGATCGCTTTCGCAACCGCATACGCAAGCGCCTATTGGCCCGTCTGATGGAGCTTTAAGATCTCCTCACTTCCGAATCAACTGCGCCACTCCTCTCTCAAAAAGCGTTGTGCCTTCTGCTGTTTTGGTATGTTTTTGAAAGAAATCCTGCGCAAGCAGACAACACATCGAGAGAACACAAAACACTCGACTTGAGCGAAAAAACATGAAGACCACACCCTTCGCGACCCATACCCTCGATGCCGAGATGATCGCGCAGATCTATCGCGGCGAGATATCCCACCAACACGCGCCTGATCTGTATGCGGCCTTGCACACAGAAGATGACGCTTTCGATCCTTTCCAAGCCTTTCACGCCCCCAACGAACCTCTCGAACTCGACGCTCAAGAAAGCGAAGCGATCCTTCGCTCGATCTTGCAACAGACTTCGCTTGTTTCTTCGCACTCCACTTCCGCCGCAGATGCGCCTTTTTCTGCCACAGACGCACTTCGCTCTGCCGCACCTTTGGCCGAAACGCGCCGAAATCAACATACGCGAACGTCTGATCCCTCGAAACCATCGCTGCTGCGCGATCTTTGGCAAAATTTTCGTCGCGCTTGGTTGGCTCCCCTTGCTGTGGGCATGGCTGCCGTGCTGATCTTCCCCGTTATCTCGACCATTTCGCCATCTTCGCCATCTTCGCCATCTTCGCCATCTTCGCCATCTTCGCCATCTTCGCCATCTTCGCCATCTTCAAAGACCCCGATCGCTGTTCCCAACCAGCCCTTGCCGCGTGTGATCTCGCCGACAACACCGCGCTTGGCTGTTCCCGATATCCTGCACAAGGGAGATCGCGATCGCCTCGCTTTTTTTGCCGTCGATCTTTACCCTGCTGCTGTGCGCGCCCAAGATCCCAAAAAAGCCCATCCCTTCCGCAACAACGCAACCCTTCATCCCGAAGATGCTCTGCTCTTTCACTTCGTCAACCTTCGGCGCGGGTATCTGTACCTTTTGCGCGAAGACGCGCTGGGTCGTTTTGAAACGCTCTATCCCTTCGATCCAAAACACGCAATCCCCCAATCTCCCGGCAAGATCACCCTTAAACAAGCCGAACAACCCATGGTCTACGTCCTTGAACCCAAGATGATCGGACGCCAACGCTTTTGGCTGCTTCATTCGCCCACCCCCCAAACCTTCCCCCAAGAACGCAATGCCCTCTCTCCCGCCTTGCGTAAGCTTTTCCTATATGCCGATCACATCACGTTGTTTGTGCGCCAACGCGAATAGTTCGCTGCCTTTTGCGCTCCACTTCCCCTTGTCTCCCCCTCCCTCTCCAAACAAAACGAATTGCGCAACGTTTTATAGATCTTGAAGATCATCCTTCGTGTGTGTACTATCCAAGGCTGTGTGCTGTAATGTGTTGCGCAAAGATTTGTTGTGTGTTTGTTTTTTGATACGTTGTGGAGTTTGCCGTGTATCCGCCACAGATGACCTTTTTGGCCTTCTGGGGGAAGCCGATGGCGCTGTTGTCAGCGCTGTTGTTGGCTGGTTGTGCATCTTCACGCGCTGTCTCGACGGAAAAGGGCTTTCGCCCACTCGCCTCTCTCCAAACTGCCGCTGTTTTGCCCAAAAAAGGAAAAAAGATCGCCCTCTTGATCGGCGTGAATCGCTATCAAGATCGCGCATGGCATCCGTTGCGTTTTGCCGCCAAAGATGCTGCGGATCTCGCCGAAGTGCTCCGCAACCCCAAAACAGGGGGCTTTGATCAAGTCCTGCTACTCGCTGATCCCACCGCCACCACAAGAAAAGGCATCTTGCGCGCCTTTGAACGTCTGCGCCAACTGAACACCCATCCGCACGATACGCTCTTTGTGTACATCTCGGGGCATGGCACGCTTGCACGCGATCCCCAACACTCCTTGCGCCGCTACCTCGTCACGTATGACACCCAACAGCGCGATATCCACAAAAGCGCCCTCTCCATCGCACGCCTCCGCCATCACTTTGCCCAACTCAAAAGCGAGCGAAAAGTGATGTTGCTCGCCACCTGCCACTCTGGAACAGGAAAAAGCCGCCTCAATCAAACCATGCTTGCAGAACTCAAAACCATCAAAGGCGCTTTTTTTACCCAACCGATCGAGGATTCCTCACGCGCAACCATCTTCCTCGCCGTCTGCGCTTTTGGTGAAACAGCCCGTGAATCCGCTGAACTTCAAAACGATATCTATACTCACTACTTCATCAAAGCCCTCAAACACCGCTATGATGCCAACGGGGACGGAGCCGTCACCGTCTCCGAAGCCCACGATTATGCCCGTGAGATGACCTACTTTCACACCAAAGGCGCACAACGCGCCTACGCAGAGTCCGATATCCTTGGCACCGATCCGATCGTCTTGTCCGGTCAAAAAAAACGCAACGGAAAGCCCGTTCTATACGCTTATGACAACCACTTCCAAGGCGTCGAAGTCCAGATTAACGGCATCCCACGCGGCTCCTTCCCAAAAGGCATCCCTGTTCAAATGGGCCGACAACAGATCACCCTCAAAACAGGCGAACACAAACTGTTCGAAGGGATGGTCGTGTTCCAAGACGGCGAACGCATGGACGCCAAAGAGCTTTTTGAGCGCCGTGATTATCGCTTTGCCATCGCACTCAAGGCGGGTTATCAGTTCTTTCTCCAAGGCTCCTCCGCCGATATCCTCTCGCGTGAACTTCCGCTGTTTGGCGTTGAACTCAAACTACAACGCCCTTGGTCTGATCTCCCCATCGATTTCCGCTTTGAATTCGCCTTCTCCCGCAACAGTCACAAACTTCTCGAACAGGACAACCGACCGCAAACCGTCACCGAATTCAACGTGGCCATCGCTGCGACCTATGTGTGGAAGATCCAATGGTTTTCGCTGTTTGTGGGGCCGCGTTTGAGTGCGATCTACCTTGAACGCCAATCCGATATCCACAAACAGATCAATGACTTCTTTTTCTCTTTTCAGCCCGGCTTGGTGCTTGGGGCAGAAGCGCTGCTTTTAGAAAGATGGAGTCTTTTCGCCGAGGGGCGGGTCAACTACACGTACGTGGCGACAGAGTCCGGCCCCGCACGACACCAAGGCTCTTATGAGTTCTTGGGCGGCGTTTTTGTGCATTTCTGATCCCTTTGCACTCGGCTGTTCTGTTGCTGTTTGGCTGCTGCGCTGCCCGTGTCGCGTGAGCGAAAAGCCCCATTGACCGAAGCCAACGAAGGAAGAAGTATGCACCGTCATCTTCGCCGACACAGACGCCCTTCGTTCCGCACTGGAACACTGATCTTTTTTGCGCTTGTCCTGTCTTTTCTGGGTGCTTGCGGTACGATCTCCAACGATCGCTTTTTTGCGGGCCTTGGTCACTTGCGTGGGACGTTGCTCTTGCCAAGCGGTGAGCCCGCCCGATTCGCTCACATCGAAGTCGTCAATCTCCCTCAACTTACCGCCCAAACCGATGCCCAAGGCGACTTTCTGTTGTCCTCCGTCCCTGCGGGAAAACGCGATATCCTGTTTCGCCTAGGCGAAGAATTCGGCCTTCGCCTTCAACTCTGGATCGTTCGCGATCACACCCTTTCGCTTGAAACTCCGCAGCGCACGTTGCTGCCTTCTGCGATCCTCGAAGGCTCCGTCCAAGCGGCCCCTCGCTTCGGCGCAAAAAACATCCAGATCGCCCTCAAAGGTACTTCTCTCTCCACCCTCACCCTCGATCCACAAGGAACCTTTCGGATGCGTGGCATCCCTCCCTTGCTTCCGAACAATACAACGGCTTGCCACTCTTTCTCTATCCAAACCGCCGCCTTTCATCCCTCTCGTCTCGATGATATCTGCCCACAGCCCGGACAGATCATCCGCCTTGAGCAACCCGTCCGACTCCAACCCCAACGCGCTTGTTTGGCCCAATCTTGCGCCCAAGACGAGATCTGCGAAGCTGGATTCTGTGTCCCTGACAACGGCGGCTCTCTCAAGATCCTCACGCCTTCCCTCCAATTTCCCACCCTCGCCTACGCTGGCGAACAACGCCAAGAACGCGAACTCCTTCAAAATACCGGCCTCGGCCCCTTGTTGATCGAATCGATCTCCCTCCACGATCCCGAACACACCTTCTCTTTGGAAGGACTTCCCTCGTTGCCTTTTCGCCTTGCTCCACAAGAAAGTCTGCGAGCCACCGTGCGCTTCTCTGTGGACTCAAAGATCCCGATGTTTGGGCTTTATCAAGCAAAGATCAGCATCTCTGCCCGTCATGAAGGCCAAGGCAAGCTGTTTTCGATCCCGCTCTCGGGCATGGTGATCGGCCAAAATGCGCCGCTTTCGCAGTGCATCCAAACCAAGATCACCGAACCCACTACCCCACCACCCCAACCCGGCACGCCTTCGGGGCTGTACGACGTCGATCTCACCAACACATGCGACCAAGAAGTGATCCTCTCTGATATCACGGGAACTTCGCCTGTCCAAGCCTTGCTCGCCGCCGATCAACCCCAACGCTGGTTGACTTCTCTTCAACATCTCCCTTTGCGCCTTGCATCGGGCGCGACCGCTCGCGTTCAATTTCAATGGATGCCCGGCCATTACGGAACCTTCCAAGGCGAAGCCTTGCTTCGCTTTCAAAAATCCGATCAATCCGATACTTTTGTGGCCAAGTTTGCTCTTCAAGCCGAACTGCGGCCCCCCAGCGTTATCCTCCCCCACGATATCATCTCGCTCGGACATCTTGGGCCGGGTGATACCCGTTACGCTTTTTTGCCGATCACTCTCTCCGAAGCCAAACGCTCCCTCACCTACGCACAAGTCGATATCCTCACGGCTTTTGGAGGCCGCGCAACCCAGTTTCGCACTGAGCCTTTTGTCCCTCGGCTTGAGCAACAAAGCCACCAACATATCCTGACCTTCGTCTATACTGCCCCTTCACTCCAAGGGCGCGATGAAGCGTGGCTGCTTTTGCGTGGTCTCTCCGACCTCGGCGGATATCCTTACGCCGTCCAAATACAGGCCCAGATCACCCAACAACCTCTCCCACAGATCGCCCCCCGCCAACACATCGCCGCGACGTATGCTTGTGCTTCTCCTGAAACGCCCCTCTTGCTTTCCAATCCCTCCGATACACCGCTCACCCTTCGCCAGATCTCCTTGCCGAACGCACCCACCAATGACTTCGTTTTGCGCTTGCCCACACTTCCCCTGACTCTTCCACCCAAAGAGTCGCGCACCGTGGCGTGGGTGCGCTTTACTCCCCCTTCCCTCGGCAATCTTCAAGCCTTCCGCAGTTTCGCCACCCTTCAACTTGATGGCTTCGATGCACAACGATCGCCGTTTTCTTTGCGCTCTACCCTCCAAGCCTCTTCAGGGTTCCCCGCGCTGCGCACCTACCCGATGCGAAAGCTCCAAGATGCCCATGTGGTGGTCTATATCGACCCCTCGATCGAGACGCTCACAGCCTCTTTCGATCTCAAACAACGCCTGCTTGAACTCTTTTCTCAACTCAAACAAGAAGGCGTCACCTTGCGCTTTTATCGCGCTTCGCTCCAAGCGCCCCAAGCACTCGCCAGTTATGAACAGCTTTGGCTCATCGATCGCGATATCCGTTCCCAAGGACTGGCCGCCCTTTCCAAAACCCTGTCCTCTTTGCGCGATGCCGATATCCAAACCTATGGTGCCGCGAGACCAGCCCTCGCACTCGTTGTATCGGCCCGAGACGATGCCTCTGCTTTCTCCATTCAACGCTATCTCCCCCCCGCTCAAGAGGATCCCTCGTGGCTGCTGTTTTCGGCGATCCCCTCCCAAACCTGTTCCTCTCAACTTTCCGCTTCAACGCGCTATCTCGAAAGTACATACGCAGGAAGCGGCCTTGCCTTCGACCTTTGTGCGATGCTTCAACCGCGTGGCTTGCTCATCCTCAATTCTTGGATCGCAGAGATCAAAGCGGCTTTTCTTGGCCAGCGCACTCGCTTTCATCTCCACCAAACACCCGACCTCAGCACGCTCTCTCTCAAATACGCCGAGGCTCTTCTTACGCAAAACCTCCAATGGTCCTTCGATCCCACCCTTGCCCAGATATCCCTGTCTTCTGTTCTTCCTCTCCACCCCGAACATCCATCCCTTGAAGCCTCCTTTTTTACGCCCTGCGCCCCCTTGCCCTAAACCCGCCTTCCAGATATATCAGACCGCACAAATCGCTCGTTTCTCTCGATCTCCTGCCGCGACGAGGTTGATATGCCCAAGCACTTTCGCAAAGTTACGGACCTGACGATCCCCGCCCTCCATGAACTCTTTGACCTCACCCGCGAAGTCAAGCGCCATCCCGAGCGCTTTGTGCGCGCTCTTGAAGGGCGCACGCTGGCGATGATCTTTGAAAAGCCATCGTTGCGTACTCGCGTAACTTTTCAAACAGGCATCTTTCAAATGGGCGGACAAGCGATCTACCTCGGCCCAACAGATATCCAACTCGGAAAACGCGAAAGCCTCTATGATATCGCCTCCAACTTGTCGCGATGGGTGGATGCTGTGATGATCCGCACCTTCGGCCACCATCTGATCGACGGGATGGCCGAAGCCAGCAGCGTCCCCGTGATCAACGGACTGAGTGATCGCTTTCATCCTTGCCAAGCTATCGCAGACTTCTTCACCCTCCAAGAGCGACTCGGCCCGCTCCAAGGCAAGACGCTTGCGTGGGTCGGAGATGGCAACAATGTTCTTCACTCGCTTGCGTTATGCGCCGCGATGCTTGGGGTTCATCTGCGTTATGCCACACCTCCTGCCCACACACCCGAGGCGGAGGTGATCGACGAAGCACGCCAAATCGCCCAACAGACGGGCGCTTCGATCCATGCCTGCTTTGATCCCGCCGAAGCTGTCCAAGGCGCAGATGCTGTATACACCGATGTCTGGGCCAGTATGGGACAAGAAGCCGAAGCCGCACAGCGCAAGATTACTTTCGCTCATTACCAAGTCAACACCGAACTCATGCAAAAAGCCCGTCCTGACGCCTTTTTTATGCACTGCCTTCCTGCACATCGCGGCGAAGAAGTCACCGATCAAGTGGTCGATGCCCCTTCCTCGATCGTCTTCGATCAGGCCGAAAATCGGCTGCATGCACAAAAAGCGTTGATGCTTACGTTGATGCGCCGCTAAGAAAGTTTCTTGGATGACCCAACATACCGATACACCGGCCTTTTCTTCGAGCATCCCGCTTTCCATCCGTGACCCTCTCCACAAAAGCATCGAGCTGTCCGAGTCCGAGATGGCGATGCTGCGCGATCCTGCATACCAACGCCTTCGCGGTATCAAACAGATCGGCTTCGCGGAGATCCCATACCCGGGCGCGACCCACACGCGCTACCTCCACAGCATCGGCGTGGGCGCAGTCGCAACGCGGATGTGGCGCTCTTTGCAACGCTATCTCCCTCTCGATCCACAAGACGCTGCGCAGTTTTTGCGGATCGTCCGAGCGGCAGCGATGCTCCATGACGTCGGCCACGCTCCTCTCAGCCACACCACCGAGTCCTTGATGCCCCCCCAAAAAGATCTCGCCCTTCCTTCGTGGCTTTCCGACCAAAGCCCCGAACGACAGGCCCATCACGAAGACTATTCACTCAAGATCATCCTCGATTCCCCGATCTCCCGCCACCTCGAAGCCATGGATGTTTCCCCGCTGTCCGTCTCCCAATTGATTAGCGGCATCCGCCTCAAAGAGGACACCACCTTTCATCGCCAAGGTATCGATTTTTTCCCGATGATGCGCCAGATCATTAGCTCCGAGATCGATGCCGATCGCATGGATTACCTTTTGCGGGATGCCTTCTATTGTGGCGTAGCCTACGGACAATTTGATCTCGATTGGCTGCTACAACACCTTACGCCCATCCTTCACAACCAAACAGCCTATCTTGGGCTGCGTTCGCGGGCGCTCTTCACTTTTGAAGACTTTCTGCTTTCTCGCTACCACATGTTCTTTTCGGTGTATTACCACCACGCCTCGATCTGCTACCAAGAGATGCTCCAACGCTTCTTTCAAGAAGAACCCGACGCCTTCCCGCTCCCCGCAGATCTCGACGCCTACCTACGCACCGATGATGCCGAACTGATCACCGCCCTCCGGCGTTCGCACAACCCTTGGGCGCAGCGCATTACACAACATCGCCCGTATATCCGCTTGTTTGAGATCCTTTTGCCCTCAGAAAACCCATCCCTCGATCCAAACGATCCCGATGGCCCGACCGATCCGAATCGTTCCCTTTCCTCTCTCTCCCTCCCCGATGCTCCTTACACCGCTGCTCTTGCCCTTTCCAACTCACCACCGCACACAACGCCTGCTGCTCCCTCCGATGTCCCGCGCACGACGCCTGCTGCTCCCTCCGATGTCCCGCGCACGACGCCTGCTGCTCCCTCCGATGTCCCACACTCAGACGCCCATCATTCGGCTTTTTCCGCTTCTCCCGAACGCCCTCCCAGTCACATCCCCTCGATCCAGCTTTATTCCACCTTTCCAAAAGCCGATCCGCACACGCTTCTCCAAACCGTTGCTCTCGCTCTCCAAGAAGCGCAGATCCCCATCATGCAAGCCACTTCGCGTTGGGTACTTTCTCGCTATTTCCGCCAACCTCACAACTCCGAACCCCCGATCTACGTCCTTGATGACTCGCTTCAAGCCGCTCAACCCATCCAACAATACAGCCACCTTTATCGGCGCTACGCTCAAGCCCAGTCCTTGCGCCGTATCTACTGTCATCCCCGTCACTTCGAACAAGCGCAACGTATTCTCCAACACATCACCTCCGCGCCACGCCCCTAGCCAGCGCCTCTGTTCTTCCGCTATAACAAAACGGATTTTGCTGAGGACTTCCGCCGATCATCTGAGGGAGAGCATCGATGGAGAGTGTCGTTTGTGCTTATTGCAAACACGAGGTTCTGCGTGCGACGGTTTGCAGTCATTGTGGCGCACCGCTGGCGCAAAGCCAACGCGCTCTCCTTGGTGAGATCATCCACTCCTACTACCTCGAAGAATACCTCGCCGAAGGCGCGACAGGGCGAATATTTCGGGCGCGTCATCTTGCCACCGGCCAACAAGTCGCCCTCAAGCTGCTCCAACCCGAACTCGCCACACAACCCCAAGCCATCCGCCGTTTTCGTCGAGAAGCTGAGGCCGGTCTGCGGCTCCAACATCCCCGCGCTGTCAAACTTTACGAGTTTGGTATCGCCCCCGGATACGGTATCTTCCTTGTCATGGAACTGATCGAAGGGCAGACGCTTCGTCAACTGCTTTCCACCCAAGGCCCCCTCACGCCAAAGATCGCCTTGCAGATCGCCTTGCAGATCTGCGATGCCCTTGAAAAAGCCCATGACTTCGGCATCATCCACCGCGATCTCAAACCCGCCAACGTCATGCTCCAACGCCATCCCTCCCAAAAGATCATGGTCAAGATCTGCGACTTCGGCACCGCTCGCCTTGAGATGCAACACAACGAGTTTGACACACACTTGACCATCCCCGGGATGATCTGCGGAACCCCCGGATATATGGCCCCCGAACAGATATCCCAAAACCAGCCCATCGGACCCCAAACGGATATCTACGCGCTTGGCGTCCTTCTCTTTGAGATGCTGACAGGCTCTCTGCCTTTTCTTGGCGATTCTCCCCAAGAACTCTTGATGAATCCGCTGTTTCATTCTCCCCGCCCCCTCGTCGCAACCGAACCCTCACTCGCCAACTTCCCTCACCACCAACGCCTCGAACAACTGATCTCTAGGTGCCTTTCTCGCGAAGTCAACCAAAGACCCCAATCCATCAGCTTCTTGCGTGTTGGACTGCTCTCTTCCTTGCCAACGCCTTCTCTTGAACTCAGCCTCAACGCCCTCGAATCCATGGACACCCTCGATGATTCGCGTGCCATCTCCAACCTCTTGCATCCTTTTTCTGCCGAAGAACCCGAGATCCCCAACCCGCCCTCTGCTTATCCTTGGCATCCGATCCTGTTTGGCGTCGAAGATCTCCAAATCATCCGTAATCTCGTTCAACAAGCCCCTCTCCAAACCTTTCAAACCGCCCAACCCCTGCTCTCCGCCCAAGACCACCACCAATCTTTTTTTATGGTCAAATCCGGCGAGATCCGCCTCGTCTACCACGAAGAAGATCGCCTCGTCGAAGTCGACCGCATCGGTCCTGACGGGATGATCGGTGTCACCAGCTTTTTCTCCAACGCCCTCTCTTCTCTCACCGCTGAAGCCTCCCGCCACTCCCAAGTCTACCGCGTCGATCAGCCCATCCTCGCCAAGTGGATCAAAGAAGATCCCCGCGCTTATGAACTCTTTCGCATCTTTCACCGCGAATACATCCTCCAAGAAACCATCCGCTACGCCCCCTTCTTTTCCACCATCCCCCTCGAAGAACGCATCGCCTTTGTTCAAAAGTTCTCGTTTTATCCGCTCGCAAAAGGTCAAGAGGTAATCGCCCAAGGCGAGACGCTCGATCACTTTTGCCTCGTCGCTTCGGGCCGCGTCGAAGTCTATCGCCGACCTTCTGGTGCTGGTTCCCCCGAGATCATCCGCTATCTGCGCGCTGGACAGTTTTTGGGTGAGATGGCCTTGCTCTATCGAGAGCCTGCCTCCGCCTCCGCTCGCGCCGCAAGCAACACCGTCCTGCTACGCATCCAACGCGAAGAACTCCTTCAAGAACTCAAAGCCTATCCCAAAGTCTTGCGCTTGCTCCATCAGATCGCACAGATGCGCCTCGAAGAAAATCACCGCGCCGATCAACGCTCCCATTGGACCGCCGTCGGTGAAACCCCTTGGTTCCCTCCCCAATAAATACAACGCCTCAGAGGGTGTCTAAAGCAGCGATATCTGTTGGACTGGTACACAGAAACATCGAAGGAATGGACGTCTTGTGGTTGCCCCTCACCCCCCCGGCCCCGCCCTCTCCCCGTTGTCACGGAGGCGAGGGGGGGGTGAAGAAAGCAGATTTTCCGAAAGGATGGCGAAGAGTTGTGAGCGTTGTATTGCATCAAAGACGGATGGAACGAAAGAATCGTAGAGGAAGAAAGTCTTTTCACACATGAAGATACGTATTTTCCGCGTAAATCGTGTCATTCCGTCCCCCTCTCTACGCAGCGATTCCTAGAGCGACCGCGTGGAGAGGGGGGTGAGGTCACGCGAATAGAACCACCTTCCCCCCCAAACAAACCTATTTTTAGATACCCTCTCACACGATCGGCTCAGCGTTTTCGCAAGCGGATCATCATCTCTGTTTCGCCTTCTTTGGCTTTGAGATCGCGTTGCTCGCTTTGGTAGCCGTCCAAACTGACGATCAAGCGATATTGTAGACCGCTTACCAGCTTGATCACGCGCACATCTCCGCTGTCTTGGACGGGGCTTCCGTTGAGTGTGATGCGGGCTTGGGGGGGCGTGACGCGCAAGCGCAAACTGGCGGGTTCGACAGGGGCTTCCACGATCGCAGAAGAGGCATCGCTCTGGGAAAATAGTTGAATTCCATCCAAGAAGTAAAAAGCGGCCCCGCCCCCACCCAACACCAACACCAACAACAGCACGATCCAAATCGCTCCTCCTTTGGACGGTTGCTTGAGCGAACCCCCGTTCGACGGTCGCTTGGCTGCCCCTGTTTTGGGCTGTTGTTTTTGGCGAGTAAGCTCTGCCGAAGGTACGCCAAACTGCGTGGCTGCGCTGTTGAGTGAAGAGGGGGCGGATGGGCGCAAGATCGAATCATCGACCGTTTCGGGTGCGTTGGGCGGGGCATAAGGGGAAAGCAACGCAGCGGATTCTTCGGAGATTTCCGACTCTTGGAGGTCCGTCGTTTCAAAGTCTGTAAGCTGCGGAGACTGGATCATGCGTGTGCTTTCTTCCCCAGTTGCGGTGCTTTGGGCTGTTTTGGGAGCGAAAGCTTTGAGTTGTTCTTCGGACATGGCCGTCAAGGCGATCTCTGTCGCAGGTTGGCCGCCCACCTGTACGGATTCTTGGTACAAGACGCCCATAAAATTCCCGACCACCGTCATGTCTTCGGAAACGCTGCGGTTTGCGAGGTAATGCGAAAGGTCGTGTACGACGTGGTGGGTGTGGTTGTAACGCACGTTTGGATCCCGATGCACCATGCGCTGCAAGATCTCTTCGATGGCGGGGTCGGCATCTGTCCGATATTGGCTCAAAGGCGGAACCACGCAGCCTTGCACCAACTGGATCGTTTCGATATCCGTTTTGCCTTGAAACAGCCGCCGATTGCATAACATCTCCCACAACGTGATCCCCAACGCAAAGATATCGCTTGAAGGAGAGGCCGGCGCACCCGTTAATTGTTCGGGGGCAAGGTACGAAAACTTTCCTTTGATCACACCTGCGGTCGTTTGATAGAGCTTGTTGGCAGCTTTGGCGATGCCGAAGTCTGTAAGCTTTACAGCACCGTGATAAGAGATCAGGATATTTTGTGGCGAAACATCGCGGTGGATGATCTGAAGAGGTTGCCCCATCGAGTCGCGTGCCGAATGTGCGAAGGCAAGGGCTTTTGCAACGTCGTTGATGATGCAAACCGCCGCAGGGATCGGAAAAAAAGAGTTTTTTTCTGCCACGCGGCGGATCACTTGGCCGAGGTGTTTTCCGTCCACAAACTCCATCGCGATGTAGTAGTCGTTGCCCACCTGCGCCACATCGTAGATCTGCACGATATTTGGATGGTTGAGCGATCCCGCGATGCGCGCTTCGTCGAGAAACTGCGTCACAAAATCTTCGTTCGACGACAAATGCGAGAGGATGCGTTTGATCGCGACTTCTTTTGTAAAGTTGTTCGGACCCGAAGTCTGCGCACGAAAGATCTCGGCCATGCCGCCTTGCCCGATCTTCTCAAGCAACGAGTAGGGGCCGAACTGAAAAGGAAATCTGTGGTTCATCGCGTTATCCTCTGCCCACAATCCGTCGTTTCCGTGGGGTGAAGCGGTGTCTTTTTGTGGGGTTGTCTCTTTCGTGACGTCGCGTCGGCGTCGTCTCTCGATCTCTTGTGTACCGTTTCTTGATATCTAGAGGCAAGGGTGTGTCTTTGGACGTTTTAGCAGCTTTTGCGCAGGGGCATGGTTTGGGTGGTGTTGAAGAAGCGCCCGAAGTACGGCCTGCGCTTGTGTACACTGCTGATCTTGAAGCAGCGTCATGGCGAGGAACATATAGCCACGTAGGGTTTTGGGTTCAAGACGGATCAGTTCTCGGAGAATTTGCTCCCCCTGTTTGTTACGCTTTTTCTTTCGCAAGATCTGCGCTTGTTCAAAGACGCTCGTTTCAAGGACAGGTTGGGCTGCTTGGCGCAACAAGGGATGCGGGCAGAGAGGATACCACCGCGACAGGCGCTGGTAAAGCTGTTTTGTGTGGGGTGTCATCATGCGCTCGACCGTCGCAAGCCCGAGCTGGTAACAAGGGTGCTGTGGATCGAGCGCTACCGTCCGCAAGAACGCAACATGAGCATCGGGGATCTTGTTCATGCCAAGCAGCAACACCGCATAACGGTACGCCATCGGCGCTTTTTGAGGCGCAAGGCGTATCGCTTTTTGATGCGCTTGAAGACTTCGTTCGAGTAGGCGCTTTTGCTGTGAGGGTGGAACCACGCGGGCTTGCAAACGCAGCGACTCCGCATACAGCGACCAAGCAGGCGCATGGCGCGGATCGCGCCGCAACACCGCTCGCAACAAACGATCCGCTTCCAAGAGCCGTTGTTGGCTGAGCGCAAGCCGCGCTAGGCCCAACTTCGCATGACTGTATCGTCTGTTTGCACGCAAAGCCCGTTGAAAAAGCTGCTTGGCTTGTTTGGCCTCTCCCGCTTTTTCGTAAAGCCGACCCAAGATCGTCAACAAACGCGGATCGTTCGGAGATGTTTTCAGCTTCTTTTCGATCTGTTCGATGTATCGGTGGTAAGGCGTAGGGCTTTGCGCCATAGAAGCCCATCCCATCGAAAAAAACAATCCAACACATACGATCCTGAGGTATCTCGACATCTTGGTTTGTGTTCCTGTGCTTTCTGGGTACGTTGAGAGGCTTGTCTTGAGCAGCCGGTCGTTGCGCTGGAGGCCTGTTGAGAAGACACGAAACAACGCCGCACAAATCCGTTGAAAACGACGAATTGGCCTTGACAGGGAGATGGCAGCCTTCTTAACTATGGGATGTTTCGGACAACGGGAGAACATCGCATGCCCAATCATCCTACCCGCCTTCGCGCCCCCCATTGTGTGCCTCGCCAGACACAGGATCAAGAACTGCCCTCTGTTTTTTCGCTCGCCCTTTCTCAAGGTACTGCTTTGGCGCGTTGTCTTTTGACTTCTTTTCCGTTCGCTTTTCTTGTTGGACTGAGCCTTTGCTTTTTTCTTGAAGATCGCGCAAGCGCCCAGATCCAATGGACACAACTCCCCAACCAGCTCACACGCGGAGAGCGCGTTCGTATCGCTGGACGCGTCGACCTTGCGCGCCTCGCACGACCCAACGCCTCCGTCGTCTTTCGACTCCAACACAACACAGGCATCCGTGATCTCGGCGAAGCACACACCAACCCCCAAGGGGACTTCTCCCTCTGGATCGAGATCCCCAAAGATCTCCCCACACAAACCCTTCAGATGCTCGTTAGCCTACAAGTCCCTCCGCCCTCACCTTCTCAATCCCCCCCTCGCTCTAGCCCCCCACAACGCCGCAAACAAAACCCGCCTCCCTCTCCACTCCCACAACGCAAACAAACTCCCCGCAATATGCCCCCACATACAAAAAAAACGCTGAAATCTCAGAATAGCCGACCCGATAGCACAGAGCCGAAGCGGCGGACCGATAGCACAGAGCCGAAGCAGCGGCCCGATAGCACAGAACCGAAAAACACCAACAACGCACCAAACAAAGACCCTGCTCTACCAAACCGAGAGGGCACTCCATCAAACCGAGAACAAAACAACAACGATGAAAACCCCCGTCCATCGGATGGTTCGTCGGGCAAACCAAGCGCACCGTCAGACAAATCAAGCGCACCGTCATCGGGAACACCGAATCAAAACGCTCCTTCCTCTTTGCGAAAAAGCACGCCAAATGCTGACCAAGATCACGCCGCTCAACGAGAACAAGCTCAACGAGAACAAGCTCAACGAGAACAAGCTCAACGAGAACAAGCTCAACGAGAACAAGCTCAACGCGAACAAGTCCGAAAACAGGCTGTTTGGGAGCGCCTAAAGAAAGGTTGGCGGCCTGAGATGGAAGGGGCCGATGAACCGTCACAAGAACGCTCTCGTTCTCCCCAAGTTTTTCGTCTTCCTGAGATATCTTCAAACCCTGACGCCTCGAAACGAGTCCCTCCGTCATCTCCGAAAAGGCCAATGTCCTCGCCATATCCGAAAGGCTCGATGCCATCGCCGCCTGTAGAACCTTCCTCCCCTTCCAACCCACCCTCCGCGCCCTTTCCTTCGCCATCACAAGAACACCGCTCGCCATCACAAGAACACCGCTCGCCATCACAAGAACACCACCCGCAGGAACAACCGACCCCGCCGTCGCAAGAAACTTCTCCGCTTCCGTCTTCTCCACAAGAGACCTCGCCGACACCTTCCGTCCCAAAAGAAACCGTTCCTCCACAAAACGCCTCTCCTCAAACCAAAGACGACTGGAGATCCCGAGCCGCCAAGTGGTTGAAACAACAAGAAGAACGAAAAAAGCAGGGGCAGCCCTACGACTGGCGAAAAGAACAACAAGAACGTGCGATGCAAGTGGAGCAGATGCGCCGTCGCCTCGAACAACTTCGCGAACGCTTGCGAGAGCAAGCGCGCCGTGAACAATCGCCTTATGGAGAACCCCAAGATCCCGGTCGATTCAGAGGATTTGGGCCACAAGGAAACCCATCCGACGACTCGGGCGGCGGAAGTGGCGGAAGTGGCGGAAGCAAGCCTCGGATGGACGGTGGAAGCCCACGCGAAGGAAGTCGTGGATTTCTTGATGACGCGCCTCAAAATCCTCGTCCGTCGGCTCCTTCGGACGATCTCTTGCCTCCGTTGATGTTGCCTCGCCTTCAATCAAAGTTTTCATCGCCATCCGAGTCTCGCGGGCCGATGCGCGCCCGTCCCAAGCGCGGCGCACCACAAAATGAGGGGCATCAATCCGCACAGCGCGGGCAGTTGTTGAGCCGCAGCAACCAAAACAAGATGGACACGCAAACAACGGGAGGACGGGTGTTTTTGCGTCAAGTGTTCAAGCCTTACCTGCCTCACCACCAGCGGATTACTGCGTTGGATCAGTGGGATGAAGGCTACCATTTGACCTTGCGCTCCGAACGAAAACGCATCGTTCCTGCGCAGAGTTCGAGCCGCTTTGGCTACAAAACATTTGTGGGACATCTGCGCGTGTTGTTGTGGCCGGGAAAGTGGACACCGATCCCGAGTGTTTCGCCCCAAGCAACAGTTCTCTGGGCGAGAACAGTCCCGCACATCCGAGGTTTGCGTTTTGCGAAAGACAGCGCCGAAGTGCTTCATCTCCGCGCTTACACAAGAAAACCACAAGTCGTCGAACTGCACTTTGCTCTGGAGGCCGATCCGTTGTACTTTGGTGGCCCGATCCCCAAGGGGATCAAACCGTCGCAATATCCGATGTCTTTGCGGCCTTCTGCGCGATCACAAAAACGCGAGCATATCCTTGCGCATCTTCACGAATGGGGGCTTTCACCCGAGATGACGCTCGATCAGATCTTGATGGTGTTTGTGCCGTATCTACGGAGCTTTTCGGCCCGGGCGCTGCGCCCAGAAGAACATCTCGAAGATTCTTATCTGACGTTGATGCGTCGGCGTGTCGGGGTGTGCCGTCATCGTGCGATGTTGTTTGTGACCACGATGCTTTCGATCGGCTATCCTGCGCGTTTTGTGGCCAACGGAGCGCATGCTTTTGCAGAAGTCGGTTATCCCGATGGGCGCTGGCGTTTGATCGATCTCGGTGGGGGAGATATCCCCAACTGGCTCGGCAAATGGGACGGGCAACCCTTTCAGCATCCCGAAGATCCGTTCCCAACGCCCCAAGTCCCCGAAAATGAAACTCGCGAAGAGCAGCGGCAGCAAGCCGCGACGCCACCGATCGATACACGCCCCCAACAACCCGATCCTCGCCATCTTGGGATCGGTGGAAAACATATCTTGCGAGATCCCAAAGATGCCTTGCGACGGCGCCTTTCGGCTTCACCAAAGCCGCCCGTCACACCCCTGAGACGCAAGATCATCCATCATTCACCGCTGTCCAATCGAACCAACTCCCATAGCCCATTGCAGCGAAGGCTTCAACAACTTCTTCAACGCTAAACCACCGTTTGTTGCGAGCCATCATGCCAAGGATGCGAATGTTTTTGTGTGCGATAGATCGGGCGATCCTGTCACCTCTCTACCTGCTTTTGTTTTTGCTGTGCGTTGGAGCCCAAGAGGGCCAAGCGCAACCCTCCAAATCGAACCGCGATCGCGGATGGATCGAGCTTTCTAAACAATCCATCGCCATCCAGATCCAAGCCGCCACACGTGTCGAGATGCAGGTTCAGCGCAACCCTGCGGGCCGCCCCGAGATCACAGGGCAATTGCTCGATGACCAAGGCAAAGGCATTCCCCGCGCTCCCCTTGTTCTTCAACTCCCCGACAAACGCGAGATCCCTCTGCAAACCAACGAACAAGGGCGGTTTCGCAAAGAAGTCAAGGACTTTCCGCCCAAAGGTGTCTTTGCGTTGCGCTTTCCCGGACGATCGGGCTTTCGGAAAAGCCAGATCCGCCGCGATCTGGATCTTGGCCGTGTCGATGCCACCTTTTCGGCGGTGTTTCCTCCCGAACTCCCCTCAGGAACAAAGCGCTTTGTGATCCTCGCAACGCTGCGATACCAAGACACTCCTTTGCCTGATTACCCTTTGCAGCTTTTTCTCGGGCGTCTTGAAAAAGAAAAGCCACATACCTCCGAGATCCCGCTGCTTCTGCCCAAAGAGACTCCGCCGCGAACGTGCAAAGACCTTGGTGTTGCGGTTATGACGCTGAAAACCGACGCCAAAGGCCGCCTACGCTTTGTCTGGCAAGGCTCCCCCTTGGAAGGCCCCGCAAAGATCCCGCTTTGCCTGATGTTCCAAGGAGATCGCTATTTTCTTCCGCAAGATCGCCGTCATGCTTTGCAGATCGTCGCCCCACCACCCAAGCCTCCCCAAACACCGTGGCTGTGGGTGAGTGCGTTCTCTGCCCTTGCATTGGCCTTTGGAGCCGTTGTGTTGTTGCGGCGCAAGTTCAAAAACTCCGCCCCACCCCAAGCCCAACCCTTGGCAGCAGAAGAACTCTTGCGCTCTCATGACAACGAACAGATCATCGCTCAACGCGGCATCCGCCCTCCCCAAGATCGCGTCTTTGCAGGCCGCCTGATCGACCTTTACGAGCAAAAGCCTGTCCCCAACGCCAGACTCTTTTTGCAACAAGATGACCACGAAACCGAAGTCGCGCACTCTCGGCCTGACGGCTCTTTTCATTGGCAAGCCCCCGACGATCTTGTGGGCCCCGTTGTCTTGTGGATACGCCACTCGGCTTTTCGTGAAAAGTCGATCCATGCGTCTTGTCCACACTATGGCGAAGCGCGCAGCCTCCAGATCGGCCTGTATTCTTACCGATACCTCTGCCTCGAAGCCTTTCGCCAAGGTGTCGAGTCGTTGAAACGACCCTTCAATCCGCGAAAACAGACTGCAAGAGAGATCATCGCGCTACTTCCGCAACATACGGCTCATCTTTTACGGCCCCTTGCCATCGGCTTTGAGCACGCTTACTACGCTCCCGCTCATCCCTCCAAAGAACTCTATCAACACGTTGCGACGGCACTTAAGGGATTGCTTCAACAGGATTCTTCTCTTCTTCCCGCAATTTCGCTCTTTCCCAATCACGCAGAACACGAACGGCTTGCTGCCCAAATCGATGTCATCCCGCTCAAGCCTCTTTCACCGCCGACCTCGTCTCCACCGCCGGCCTCACCTCCATCCTTGCAAGCGCATACGCTTTCTTCCTCCCCGCGCCCGACTCTCCCTCCGCCTGTCTCCCTCGTGGAAAATCCACCCGTCACGGGGTCAAGGGAGCCGCTCTCCCTTGTGGGGGCTTGGGGGCAAAGCCCCCATCCTACCGCTCCATCCATCTCGTTCTTTTCTACGGCACAAGTCCTCGAAACACCGCAGCCATCGTTGTATGCGATCTCTTCGGAAGATCCGAAAAAACCAGATCAAGTTTCTGCCCCATTCTCCGAAGCGATCGAGACAACAGCTTCCGCCCCATTATCCGAAGCGATCGAGACAACAGCTTCTGCCCCATTATCCGACAAGATCGAGACAACAGCTTCTGCCCCATTATCCGACAAGATCGAGACGACAGCTTCTGCCCCATTATCCGACAAGATCGAGACAACAGCTTCTGCCCCAAGAGAAAAGCTGGCATCCTCGCATACGATGGATCTCTTAGAAGAAGAGGTGGCGTCAGTGCGTGCGGCTGCTGCGGCATTTGAAGAGCTTCAACGGCGGGATCGTGCGCATCACACGCTTCAATTGTCGCCCGCAGAACGCGACGCTTTTTTTGCGGCCTTGCTTGCGACATCTCCAGAGAGTGCGCTTTCGCTCGGAGAGGAAAGTGTGCGTCCGTTTGAACAGCAAAGCGTGCGCTCGGTTGAACAGGAAAGCGTAGATCCATCCGAACAACACGGGCTTTTGAGCGAAACAAACACCACCGATCCATCTCAAGGATCGCATCACGAGGGGGAAGGGAAATGAGGGGGCGTTGGGTTGGGTTGGGTTGGGCTTTGGGAGGGGTGGTTTGGGCGCTTTGTGTGTTGGCGAAAGAAAGCGCAGCGGAGGATTTTTCACCGAAGTCTTGGGAGTGGAATGGCATCGCACGTTTTGCGCGGGTATTGCGAGAGCAAGGGACGGTGGTGGAGCAACCGCGCAAGTGGGATTGGAGTAAGGCGCGGCTTCAAGATCCGATCTTGATTCTGGCTCCACAACGGGAAGGCTTAGAGCTACGGCCTTTATTGATCTTTCTTGCTGCGGGGGGGAGGGTATTCCTTGCGGATGATTTTGGAACCAGCCGCCCTTGGATGTCCTTTTTTGGTCTGGAGCAACGGCGCGGTGCGTACAATGCGTGGGTATGGCAACAAAAGAGATACATCGATATCCACGTCACGCAGCCCTTGCAGACGCAACAAGCGGATCTGTTGTTGCGCCAATCGTCTGTGCTTTTTCTCAACCACCCCCAATGGATGCACCCAACGTTTCGGCGTCCTCACGAGGCTTTGTTGTCTTCTCATCCGCATTATACGAATGTCCCAGATGGTTTTCGCCCCGGCCTTGTATTGTTTCGCATACCGTTTGGCTACGGGCAGTTGGTGGTGTTTAGCGACCCAAGCGCCCTGATCAACGAGATGATCGGCTATGGCGACAACTTGCGTTTTGCGCGAAATGTCGCGCACTACCTCAAAGCCCCAGCGCGCAGCGGGAAACTGGTGTTGTTGGCGGGAGACTTTTCGTGGTCGGGTGAACCGCCGTTGTCGTCAGCACAGCAGGTCTGGGGATTTTTGCAGATGTTTTGGGATGCCTGCGCAGAAGCCAACAAGGTCTTTGCTTCGGAAGCCTCGCTTCATGCGGCGTATCCGTCACTTTCGCCTGCGTCGCTTCGGATGACCGTTCGGGATCGCCCAAGGCTGCAAGCATGGTCATCTTCACCGCAGCAAGGGGGGTGGTTTCTCTTGCTTGCTTTGGTGTGCGGGGTGATGGGGTGGGGGTGGTCGCGTTTTGCAGCGGGAAGCTTGCCGAATCAAGCGTATGATCGTCAGAGAGAAGAAGTCCTTCGCTTGATCCCCGAGCGTTTTTCGGAGCAGTTGGGGAGTTATCGAGAAGGGGCTTTGAGTTATTTGTGGCCGATGATCATCCTGCGCGAAGAAGTGATCTTGTTTCTTGTGGAGCAATACCATCTCAACGAAAGGCTCGGACAGCGTGAAGCCCGCGAAGCGGTCGGGCTGGTGTTGGACTTGTTGGAGGAAGACGAGCGGACGGGGAGGCTTGACCCTCCGCTTGGCGCTGTGCTACCGCGTTTGCGGATGCTGCTGGTGCGTTTGCCGAGCAGGCACCAGTGGAACGAGTGGCTCCATCGCAGCGTCAACGCGCATGAGCTTCGCCTTGCTTATCGGGATGTGCTGCTGTGTTTGCAGCAGGTCGGCTTGGATCAAAAATTCCGCCAACCTTATCTCAAACGCCCCACGTCACCGAACTTTGCATCCGAAAAGATCCACGACGTGCCTCCCTCTCGATCGCTGTTGATTCGGTGGTTTGTGTGGCTGTTTGGTTGGCTGCCCTTTGGACGCGCAAAATAGGCCGTTTGTGCGTGTGCCGGGTAGGTATTGGGCCATCTCTCAGGATATTTGGAAAGGACGATAGCGATTGAGTACACCAGAACGTATGCGGCAATTCAAAGAGATCAACACCGAGATCAGCAAAGCCTATCTCGGGCGCACCACGCTCGTGGAGTACATGCTTGCGTCCTTGATTGCGCAGGGGCATCTCTTGCTCGAAGGGGTTCCGGGGGTTGCAAAGACCACCTTGGTCAAGGCCTTTGCGGCGAGTTTGAACATCCACTTCCAGCGGATTCAATTCACACCCGATCTGCTACCTGCGGATATCACGGGATCGTATCTGTTTAATATGCGCGATCAAGCGTTTGATCTTCGCAAGGGACCGTTGTTTGCGAACATTGTTCTTGCAGACGAGATCAACCGCGCCCCCGCCAAAACGCAAAGTGCGATGCTCGAAGCGATGGCCGAACAGCAAGTGACGATCGAGGGAGAACGCCACCCGCTACCTCCGCCGTTTATGGTTCTTGCGACGCAAAACCCGATCGAGCAGGAGGGCGTTTATCCCCTTCCTGAAGCCCAGTTGGACCGCTTTTTGATGAAGTTTCAGCTTGGCTTTCCGCCGCGTGATATCGAACGGGCGATGCTGCGAACGTATCGCAAAACTCCCGAATCTCCCGCCCCTGTGGTCGATATACAAACGATCTTGCGTTGGCAGCACGATGTCGAAAGTGTCCATGTCTCCGAAGAGTTGGAAGAGTATCTATTGGATCTGGTGGCTTACACGCGCAACCACCGCTCGATCTTGTTGGGTGTGTCGCCACGCGGTACGTTGGGGTTATTGCGCGCAGCGCGGGCGCTTGCTTTTGTGCGTGGCCGCGACTACGTCGTCCCCGACGATATCCGAGCGATGGCGGTGCCTGTGATGGCGCACCGTTTGATTATCCAGCCCGAAGCCGAGATGGAAGGCTTGCGCGGCGAACAGATCATCCAAGAAGCTCTCCAACGGATCGTTGTCTTGCGCCGCGAAAATCCCGCATAAAAGACCCCTTGCCTCCCAATCAACGAAAGCGAACCCATGAGCCACCAACCACCTTACCTCGACCAGCTCTCTCTCAGGATCCCCGAAGGTGCGGGCGTTCCGCTGACATCAGATCTTCGCTTTACAGCTCGTGGTTTGGGGGGGCTGGTACTTTTTGCGGTGTTGGCTTTTCTGGGGAGCTTACAGCAGTCTTGGTGGTGGATGGGGGCGGGATTGTTCGGATGGACAGGGCTTTTCCTTGTGTGGCTACAGTTCCGCATCGATCTGGAAAACAACTTGCATCCTCGCCACCTCCAACTGCGGTGGCGTTTTGCGGATCAGCCCTATCGGGCGGGCCACGAGGCGACTCTTTCGATCGATCTGACGCCATCGATGGCACCGCTGTTTTTGCGCCGTGTGACCTTTCGTCATTCGGTGTACCTACAGAGCTTTTTTCCGCCCCAAACCCCGAAACGGTGGGCGCTTGCAGCGCAGAAAACACATCGGATCGCAATCCAACTGCGTAGCCCGATCCTTGGGGACTTTCCTCTCTATGGAGTGGAGATCCTGTTGACCGATCGCTTTCGTTTGTTTGAACACCAACGCTATCTGCGGCTTCCTGCAACCTTGCGTGTGATGCCGCAGCTACCGATGGCAAATCTCCAAAGAAAAGGCAACCAAACCCGTCCTTTGCGTGCTGTGGCCAACGGAATCCCCCAACGCAGGCCGGGTTCGGGGGCAGAACTTCACGATATCCGCGAGTATCGACCGGGAGATTCGCGCCGCTCGATTGTGTGGAAACATTCGCTCCGTTTGCGCAAGATGCTTTGTCGGGACTTTGAAAGCGAAACCCCGATGACAGTGCATCTCCTGTTGGATATCGGCCAATCGATGCGCGAAGGTACACTCGGACAGCGCAAGATCGATCACGCAACAAGCGTAGCCATCGCCTTTTCCAAAACAGCCCTCGCCCAACAAGATCGCATCGGCTTGATCACGTTCGATGGTGAAATCCTCGATCATCTCCGTCCTGAGCGTGGTAAAAAGCAGTTGCATCGGGCGCTCAAGCATCTTCAATCTTTGCACAGCTTGACCGATCCGCGTTTTTCCGATCTGACGCTGCCGGAGATGTTTTCGTTGACGGCGGGGTTTCTCTACCGCGAAGGCTTTCTTGCGTCTCCTTCGGGGCGGGCTCCTTGTGCAGCGCGTCCGATGCTGCATTACCTGTGGGAGATCATCCGCAATCATCCCGATCTCGAATTCCCCGAGTCATGGAAGACGGACGAAGAGCTTGTGATGAAGGTCTTGCGCTCCGTGTCCGGATATATCGGCCTTGAACTCCCTTATCGGTATCATCAGTGGGCCACACAAAAAGCCGCAGGGCTTGCGACTGCGCTTGAAGAGGCTGTGCGTTCGATGCACGGCGGCCAGATGATCGTTGTGTTGAGCGATCTAGGCGATGTCCTTCATTGGGATCGCGTGATGCAATCCCTTCGTTTGGCCCGACAACATCGCCACCACGTCATCTTTTTAAGCCCGTTTTCCCCATGGTTTGCGATCCCCCAACCCGAACGCGACCCGACGATCGCGATCCTTCAAGAACTCTTGACGCTCGAACAATGGACATGGCGGAGGCGACTTCAGCGGATGATCGGGCGTCTTGGCTTCCCTGTCCTCTCGGTTGATCCCAAAGAAGCCCCGCTCTTGTTGGGCGAACGCTTGCAACGCCTCCGACAAAGCGGGCGGATCTAATACAACATCCGAGTGATGCACACAAAGGATAGTGCGTAGATGCCCGATTCTTGGGCAGCCACTCCTGTCTGCCCCTACGTCTTGACGATCACACAACGGGCGGCTCTCGTATGACGGCCCCTCGACTCGAAACGGACACGATATGCCAAACCAATCCCCTCCACCTTCCCGTCCACCCGCCCTTTCTGCACGTGCTCCCCGACCAATCCCCCTCGCTCCTTTGTCTTCTTCTTCCACCCCGCAGCAGATCGTCCGGCGATTTGGTTGGACCTTTGCTTGTGCGATGTACGCTGTGGGCTGCCTTGCTTCCGCCCTTTGGGCTGCGCATGGAGAAAAAACCTTCCACAAGATGAGCTACCTCAGCCTTGCTTTTATGCAGTTCTTGATCGTTTTTTTCTTTTTCTTTTACCAAATGGCCAGCTTTGTTCGACCTCTGCAACAGGTTCACTTGCGCGAACTACAACACGTGACGTTGCGCCCTTGGTGGCTGGCTTTTTTGTGGATCGGAGCGGTATTTGGCTGTCTGGGACTTGGCTTTGTTTGGATGTTTCGGGCTGGTTGGCTTTAATGCCCTTCCATCCGCTTGGTATCCTCGGCTTCTTGGGGTCTTTTTGGAGGGATCGTGATCATGCGCTCTTGGCTCGAACGGCTTCGTGATACCTACCCTGTGGTTGGTTTGTTGTTGGTCTTCTCGGGGCCTTATTTCTTGTACTGCTGCATCACTTTTTTGCGCCGAGTTGATTATGTTGCCGCTGCTTTCGCCCTGATCGCGGGGGCTTCGATGTTGCGTGCGGGAGTTGATTTGAGTCGTGCTTGGATGGCGACATCTACGCAGCACGAGCGCCAAAAAACAACTTCCCCCAAAGAACCCTCTGACGGATCGTGATCTCGCACATCTGTGGTTGACAAGCGGCTTTGTCAGGCTATTATTACCCCCCTGCGTTTTGGGGCGCAGGGGTCGACTTTTTCTCTGCGTTCAAAAACCACGATGCGATGGGGCGGTCAAACGAAAGATCGCAGGATCACCGTAGGCCAATCGCCCTCCGCTCTCTCTTCAACGTTCTGGCATGGCTTGGCTCTCTTGTCCTACGCTAAAGCCCGCAGCCGCTAACTCGGAGACTTATTTTCATGACCATGGCCTGGGTATTTGTTGGCACCCTTGGATTGCTCGCCGTCGGCCTCTTCTACCAACTCGGCGTCCTTGGAAAACAACTCGAACAAACCAAAGAACTTCTTGCTCGTAGCCGCGAAAGAACCGAATCTGTTGAACGCGAGATGGAGCAAAAAAACAACCAACTCAAAGACGTTCAAAAAAATCAGTCCGAAGGCAAAGGCCAACAAAAGGACTTGCGTAACAAACTCCGCGACGTGCGCGTTGAAAACGACGAACTCAAAGCACGCCTCAAACAACTTCACGCCGAATCTCCCGAAGCTGAAACCGAACTGGTTGCTCTCCGTGAGCGCTTCCAATCCCTTCAGATCGATCTCGCCAACCTCCAAAAAGAACGCGAGCAACTCGACGCCGAAACCCAAAAGAAGATCGACGAGATCCGCAACAAAACCAACGCTGAAAAGAAGTCTCTCCAAGACGAAATCAAAAAAATCACCGAAGAAAAACAATCCCTTGAGCGCATCCAACGCAAGGTTGAACAACAACTCGAAAAAGAGAAAAAGCGCATCGGTTCTGAAAAGTCCGATCTTCGCCGCCTTCGTGTCCGCGCAGACAACAATGATTACGCCTACCGCGTCACACAAAACCAGCTCGACCGCGCTTTCCGCGACAACCGCGAGCTTCAAAAGCTGCTTCAACAAGAACGCGAGCAGATCCTTGCCATCACACAACGCGCCGAAGAACGCTTCGGCACCGAACCCATGCGCGCCATCATCGACGAAGTTCTCGCCAAAGCCAAAGCCGAGGCCGAAAAAGCTGCGGCTGAGATCCAACCCACCCGCGACGAAGACGCCCCCGAATTCGATCCCGGCGCTCTCCCACAAGACGACGAGAGCGACAACTTGAGCGCTTCTGCAAGCTAAACTCACCCCTTTGCATCGGTTTTCTCTGCGCCTTGCCTCTCCCTCCCAACTCTTGGCTCTTTTTGACCTCTTTGTCTCTCCCTGCTTTGCTCGCTCCCGCTCTTTTTGCGCCGAGAAATCCACACTCCCCATTCTCCGTTAAAGAAATTTTCGACCCTGAGAAAAATCTATGAAAATCAACCTTTAGCGCGTAATTCACTTGCGCAAAAGGTTTCCTCCAAAAAAGTTATCCACAATTCCAGTGTCCCATTGTGGATAACAATAAGAATATCTCTTGAACAAGAAAGAGATTCCTTCTCTAGTTTTGAGAAGGGCATATCGGAAAGGTTTGGCGATGAAAATTTACACCCGAGCAGGAGATCGTGGAGAAACAGGGTTGCTTGGCAACGTTCGCGTGAGCAAAGCAAGCGAACGTGTCGAAGCCTACGGATGCGTGGATGAATTGGTGAGCTGGTTGGGGCTTTTGCGTGCGGAGGCGGAAGATTCCGAACTGATCGCACAGATCGCACAGATACAATCGGAGCTTTTTTTTGTCAATAGCGAATTGGCAACACCTGCTGATCGACAGCCTATTGGCGAAGTGATCGAAGAAGATGCCGTCAAGCGCTTGGAAGATTGGATCGATACTTGTGACGAAGCTCTGCCCACACTCAAATCTTTCATTTTGCCGGGCGGATCGAAGACTTCGGCTCGATTGCACGTCGCAAGAACCGTCTGTCGTCGTGCCGAACGTGCGGTGGTTCGCCTTGCAGAAATAGAGCCGCTTCGTGAGGTCTTGATCCAGTACCTCAATCGCCTGAGCGATCTATTGTTTTCTTTTGGGCGTCGCGCCAACCTTCGCGAAGGTGTCGCAGAAGTGTTGGTCACCAACCTACGAAAGTCCAGAATCCCCAACTCTTGATAGGACTTCTACGAAATCCGCCCGTTGCGTTGTCGCAAAACGTAGGGGCATCTGCCCGATAATCGAGCGTCTACGTACTCTCCTTTGTGTGTGCATCACTGGGATATCGTGTTGCGTGGTTGGGCTTAACTGTTCTCATTGCAAAGGAGTGATGCGAGATCATGGATCACCAGATGTTGCGCCAATCCCTTCAAGAACAAGGCAATTTTCTTTTGCAGCTAAAGCGTTTGCGTGACGCAGGGCAGATCCCAACAGGGATCTTGGCGCAGTTGGCCTGTGACACGGCCCTTTATGCGCTCCATCAATCTCCTCATCCCCTCGCGCAAACAGCCCCCGCTTGTTTTGCGGCCATTGAACTCCGCCGCCGATGGTTGGCGGCTCAACGCCTGCCTTCACAACCCACTACGCCTGTTCTTGTTGGAGACGATACCTTTTCGCCCTTTGGCGTGGAGGTGGGGATGCCCCTCGAACAAGCCCTCCAGCGAGTCGTCGACGCTGCCCGCCGAACCGCACACGAACACGCCGTCCTTCAAACAGGCACCGAATCGACCAATGCTGCAGCAGATGCTGCCGATCAAGAAGAATATGCTTTGCGTGCGCTGGCGTGGGCGCAAGCGGCGGCTGCTGCTCTCGTTCCCCCCGAACAATCTTCCATCACACGCGAACAAGAAGCCGAACGCCAACGACAAGCATTCCTCGTGTTGCTTGAAGCACCCGCACAGATCGCCTGAAGCATCCGCACAGATCACCGACTCCTCCAATCACTTAAAACAGAGATTGTCTTCAACGTTGGCTTCGATGGTGAATGCGGGTTTGGTTGGGGCTGCCACAAAGTCGATCTCTTTGCAAGCAAAGTAATCGCCCGGAGTGGTCGCATCGATCGGCTTGTCTTTGCGGCAAAAGCCCGCAACGACCACAAGATGCTTGCCGACAGGGATGTGATCATAGAGCAGCGGAAGAGAACTCGCAAACGGTGGTTTGATCGGAGTATCAAAAGGGGTCGCGCTCACCCGGTTGGGATAGTAGCGCCCCAACTCCAACGCAAGCAGATCTTGGGGCTTGGTGTCATTGAGTGTTTTGAGTCGCGCACAATCAATGGCTTTCCCGTTGAGATCGGTCTTGGGGAACACAAACAACCGTAGTGACGTGGTGATCGCTTCTTCCATCTGTTTGCTTAGGTTGTCGGGAAACTTCACCACAAATTGCCCTTCCGAAAGGGCTGCGCTAGACTTTCCGCACTTGTTGTTTTTTTCTTCGGCTTGGATCGAACACATCACATAGTTGGGGCCGCTATTGTCGAACGTATGGAGCGCATCGACACAACGCTTGTATTCGTTGGCGTCGGTTTGTGGGCAACTTTTCTTGACGCAATCCATCTCGGTCTTGCATTCCCCTGTGGGTGTGGGCTGGGGCTTGATCGGATCCACACAACCCACCCACCACCCGAAACACAACAACCACCCACAAACGCCCATCATCCGTCTTTTTCTTGCCTTCAACATACTTTCCTCGATCTTTTTCCCGATGTTGCTTGCTTTGCACAAAGTGTTTGTTTGCGGCTGTTGCAAAGGCCCTTGCGTTGGGGCATTCGATAAAACAGGCCACCGACAAACACAGGCGACGCTAGAAGAATTGGCCCCACCTGTCAAGCGCCATCCCCGCTACTGTCAACGTCATGCTCGATGCGCAAAGGTCTAGGAAACAAGAGAACTTATTGCTTGAGGCGATCGGGTGCGTTATGATGTCCCGCACACTGCACCGTGCGGTGGTTTGTTGCGTGCGCTTTCCTTACACTACGGAGGCAGAGAGACGCACATGTCTTTCTGGAAGCCTAAAGAAATCCTTCAGCGTCTTGATGCGCAGATCCGTCAACCCAACAACGAATCTTCGTTGCTTCGTCTCTGGCGAGACTCTGATCTTTCCCACCGCCTCCTTTCGGTCTTGCAGCGCGCCAACCAAGCCCTCTCTCGCGCAAATGCCCAATCCCAAATCCGCGAGTGGCTCACCCAAGAAAGCCGCCACCTCCAACTCCACGGGCCTTGGTTTCTTTTGTGGCGCGAACTCTTCCCCTTGCTTCAACCCGCCCCCCTTCGCTCCTCCACGTCTATACATCCCGAACATCCGCAATCTTCGCAACAAAGACCAGCTTCTCCTGCTCAACAACATTTTGCTTCAGCATCCCAAGAATACACACCCCCCAATCCTGCGATCCTTTCCTTGAATCCCGATCTTCCGTTGCACCCTCAAAGCCGTCGAGGGGATTCTTCTGGACAAATCTCGGCTCTCCCTCATCCTCTTTCGCCCAAACACAAGGGGGCGATCTCTTCGGGGGCGATCTCTTCGGGGGCGATCTCTTCGGGGGCGATCTCTTCGGGGGCGATCTCTTCGGGGGCGATCTCCCAAGGTTCTTTGCCGCGAGCAGAAGCCCCCTCTTTTGCGAGTCCCCACCGAACGTCTCGGATAGATGGGGAAGTCGAGGGGTCCCCACGTTCTTTTCAAGGGATCGCACCGAACCAAGTCGTTGCTTCTCTCCCGAGCGACGGAGGTGATCAGCGTCGTCCCAAAAGCGCCTCTCCTCCATCCGCGTCTCGCCCTGCGCAACCCCCCACAAGAGACTCAAACAAAGTCTCGATCCATTCCTCCCAAGGCTCGATGCCTTCCCAAAGTTTTCCAAGCGGAAGTTGGGATCAGTGGTCTGCGACAGACTCCGCAACGACCGAACTTGCGGACGCGATCGCCTCCAAAATGTCCACCTTTTTGTACGCTTCTCCCATCGCAAAATGGGTGGACCCCGGCAAGTTTGAAAAATACCTGCAAAAACGGATGCCTCAATACATCGCGGACGGTGAATTGGATCTCAACCCGATCCGAAAAACACTCTATAAAACCAACAACCATGACCCCGCACAGATCGAACGTTTTATCGCACAGCTCGCCGCACAGTCTTGGCCTATCCCGCTCAAGATCCTCGACTTATCCTCACCTTCGCCTTCGTCCGCTGCTGCGGCACAGACCACACAGCCGCCCTCTCCACCGCAAGGCGTGACAGTTCGACCGCTTGCGCGCAGCCTTTCGCAAGGCAGCGCAAGTGCTGTCTCCCAAGGGCCTCGTCACCCCGTCTCGGATGCTTCTCTTCAAGTGACTCCAAAACAGCCTGCTTCTCCTTCCAGCGCGGCTTTGCGCGTCACACCCAAACAACCCGTCTCGGCTTCTCCTTCCAGCGCGACTTTGCGTGTCACACCCAAACCATCCACCACCCCTGCTCGTGCCGACATCGGGACACCTCCCAAAAAGGAACCTCGATCTGTGGCTGCCCACTCCGCCGCTGCGCCCAGTCCTTCTCGCACGAATCTCTCCGCCGCTGCGCCCAGTCCTTCTCGTACGAATCTCTCCGCCGCTGCGCCCAGTCCTTCTCGCACGAACCTCTCCGCCGCTGCGCCCAGTCCTTCTCGTACGAATCTCTCCGCAGACTCTTCTCGTCCTGCGCCTCGTGAGGCGAATAAGCCGCCTCCCCAAGAATCCTCTCTCCAATCTTCGCGTTATGCTTCTTTTTCAGATATCGTCCCGGCTTCGGGACCCAACAAGCCTCTCTCTGTCGAACAACCGTCCGCAGCAGCGGGCTATTTCCCAAGCGGAAGTTGGGATCAGCACGACGCATCTCCTGTCCCCGATCAGATCGAGCAATTGCTTCAACTTCTGATCAACGAACTCTCTTTGACAAGGCTTTCTCGCTTTGTCGATCCGCACAAATTCGAGATCTTTTTGCGAAAGCGGATCAAAAAGTACATTCAAAATACGCAGGTCGATCTCGAACCCATCCGCGAAACCCTCTTGAAAACCCCCAAGGCGCTCCCCGAAGACGTCGACGATTACCTCCGACAAGTCGCTCGAACCGACAGCCTTTTTTGGGTCTTTCGCTTGCCTGTCGGACTTCGGCGCGCAAATACGGCCCCCCCGACACCTCTCAAAGGAAATCCTTCAGACGATCCTGAACTGGCCGCACTTCTCGATAAGTCGGGCCTTTTTGATGATATCTTCCCTCCCCATCATCCCCCACAACCTATCGCGCCCGCTCCTGTTCAAGAAGAACGCGTGAATGAAAACCGCGCTCCAATGGTCTTTCGTGACGCCTCTCTCTCTGGTTCGCGGGGTGATCTTTCGCAAGTGTCGCAACGACCGCCCATATCGTCAGGCTCGCGGGGTGACCTCTCGCAAGTGCCGCAACGACCGTCCATCTCGTCAGGCTCGCGGGGCGACCTCTCGCAAGTGCCGCAACGACCGTCCATCTCGTCAGGCTCACGGGGCGACCTTCCCAATTTTTCAACGCACGCATCTCCCGCATCTCCCCATGCGCAAGATCCTCGGCGGCAAGTGCCGCAACGACCGCACATATCGTCAGGCTCGCGGGGCGACCTCTCGCAGGTGTCGCAACGACCGCCCATATCGTCAGGCTCGCGGGGTGACCTATCGCAAGTGCCGCAACGACTGCCCATATCGTCAGGCTCGCGGGGCGACCTATCGCAAGTGCCGCAACGACCAACGGCTACCCTCGGATACCCTCAAAATCAGCAGGCATCGTATCCTCAGCAGGCATCGTATCCTCAGCAGGCATCGTATCCTCAGCAGGCATCGTATCCTCAGCAGGCATCGTATCCTCAGCAGGCATCGTATCCTCAGCAGGCATCGTATCCTCAGCA